>NZ_SNWS01000002.1:0-652441 GCF_004362255.1 Kribbella sp. VKM Ac-2571 | reverse complement strand
GCACGATGGCGTCCCCTACGACCCCGCCAAACACGGTGCCGCAGCAGCGCTCAACAAGCCCGTCGCTGCCTGAGGTTGACACAGGGAGTGTCATGGGGCCTCCCGGCCTGGACTGAGGAGCGGAGGGAGCGAAGCGACCGTAGCGACGAGGGAAGGACGGGAGTTACAGCCCCATGACCCGCCGCGCCGGAGGCGTGGCATCGGTAGAGTCATGGGGCCTCCGGTGGCAGAAAGACGCAGAATTCGTTGCCTTCGGGGTCGGCGCAGACGTTCCAGCCGATCTCGTCGTCCTTGGGCCGCAGCAGTGTCGCACCCGCCTCGAGGATCGGCTGCAGGGCCGGTGCGGTCACGTCCCAGTGCACGCGGTTCTTGACCGTCTTCGGCTCCGGGACCGGGTTGAAGACCCAGTACTTGAACGGCAGACCCGGCACGTTCTCGAGCCAGTAGTACGGCCTGCCGGGCCGACTCGAGAAGTCGCCGCCGATCACGCCCGCCCACCACCGCGCCTGCGCCTCCGGGTCCGCCGAGTCGACGACGAGTTCCATCAGCCGGTACGCCGGAACCGTCTCGCGGACGAACCCGCAGAACTCGCCGCCCTCCGGGTCGGCCATGACTGTCCACTGCTGCGACTCGGTCTCCGGCGACATGACCGTGGCCCCCGAGCGTTCGAGGTCCGCGATCTCACCGGTGATCACGTCGAGGTGCACGCGGTTCTTCACCGTCTTCGGCTCCGGGACCGTGCACATCCAGATGGTCTTCTCCGGGACGTCACCGACGAGCACGTTCGGGTTGTCGGCCGGCGGGGTCAGCCCGATCGTCCGTCCCCAGAAGGCAGCCATCTCGCTCGGGCTCGCCACGTCCACACACAGGTCCTTGAACCGCGCGATACTCATCCGCGTCCTCGCTTCGCTCCGGGCGCGGACGAGGCACGAGACACCCTGTGTTGAATGATGACCTCGCTACGCTCGCTCATGGCGCACAGATTATCCGGAGGTCCGTTTCCGGTAGTGGCGGTTCACCCGCTCGCGATTCCCGCAGGCCGGCGAGCACCACGTCTGCCGCGGGTCGTCCTGCAGGAAATACTTCACACACCGCGCCGCCGGGCAGGCGCGCAGCCGCGCCCGGTCCGGGCTCACCAGGAAGTCGATCGCCGACCGCCCAACCGCGCCTACGAGCAACTCGATCGGATCCTCGGTCCGATACGCCCACCGCTTTACCGGCTCATCCGCCCACTCGAGGTGCGTCGTACCCAGCCGATCCGCCGCCCGATTCACCATCCGCAGCGCATCCTGAAGGCTCATCAACCGCGCAGCATCCGCCGTACTAGGTTCCCCAGGCGCAACCGCCCGAGCAAACAACGCCCGCACCGCACCCCGAATTCGCACCAGGTCCTCCCGCAGGTTGGGGAGGGTTTCTGCCCGATTCGGGAGCACAAACCTCCCCAAGTCGGCCCCCAACACCTGAGCGATCAACTGGTCGTGCTCGATCAGCCAGGCGGCTGCCTCCTCCTGGGTGGAGAGCAGGTCCGCGATGCCACCATGCCCGTCGTGCTTGATGGTGGCAGCCAAAGCGAAGGCGAGCGTGGTCATGTGATGATACTAATGGGACATTCGATTGATGGCATGTGAATGAAGGAGCTGCTGTGGCCCTGAACGAAGTGCGTGCGATCGCGGACCAACTGCTCGCCGTGACGGCAGATCTCGACGACGCCACCGCACGTGGCGGCTCCGCCCTGCCCGGGTGGTCACGTGGTCACGTGATCACCCACATCGCGAACTTCTCCGAGGCGATGACGCGTCAGGTCGACGAAGCGCTGCAGGGTCGGCTCGTCGAGGTGTACGACGGTGGCCGCCCGGCACGCGATGCCGCGATCGAGGCCGGTGCGGACCGCCCCGCCGCCGAACTCCGGTCCCACCTGACGCAGGCCGTCACCACGTTGCTCGCCTCCTGGGACAAGGTGGGCCCCACCGACTGGCCGCTCCCGATCCTGCACCGCAACAGCAACCTCTCCGCCGGCCTGCAGGCCACGTGGCGCGAACTCACCATCCACACCACAGACCTCGACCTAGGCATCACCCCCACCACCTGGTCGGACGACTTCTGCCTCCACCTGCTGGACTTCCTCCGGCCCCGCACCCCCGACAACACCCACCTGATCCTCAAGTCGCCCACCCACATCTGGGACAACGGCACCGGCACAGACATAACCCTCGAAGGCACCTTCACCGACCTAACCGCCTGGTATGCCGGCCGCCCAACCCCAGCCCCCATCAAGGGCCCGACCCCACCCCTCCTCCCCTGGCCGTAGCCCGCACCTGCAGCACTCACCAACCCGGTCCGCAGACAACCCCAGGGAGCCCCCACCGAGCGCACAACCGCCCACCCCACAACCGTTGGTGAGTGCCTGAGGTACGCACTGATCCCTCGACCCCGTCCACGACCGAATCTCGACGACATCGCAGGTGAGGTTGGCTTTCCGGAAAGAAGTTTGCGCTGGGTGGCGATTTCTTTCCGGAAAGGCGGTCAGCTGACGGTGAAGTCGTCTGCCTGGATCCAGGTGTCTTTGTTGGGGGCGTTGAAGCCGGCGTAGATGGTTAGTTCGTGGACGCCTGCTGGGACTTTCAGTGTGACCTCGTGGTGGGCGTAGCCGAGGCTGGCGCCGAAGGTGGTGGTTGCGAGATCGGTTGTGCCGGTGCGGACGCCGAAGCGGCCCTGGTCGGTGGGGAGGTTTGTTGATGCGTTGATCCAGGAGCCGAAGGTGTACGTCGTACCGGGGACAACGGGGACGTTCTGGTAGAGCGCGCTCCAGCCCGTACACGTGCAGCGGATCCACCCGTTGTTGGCGCCCGAGTGTGCGAAGCCGAGGCCGCGGTCGACGCCGTGGGCCGCCGTACCTTCGAAGAGCCACGCCGGCTTACCGCTGCCGGTGCCCTCGAAGCCGCCGTCGGCGAGCTGCGACACGTACCGAACAGCAAGCTCGGAAACGGTCGAGTACGAACGCGTCCCACCGGGCAGACCGATCACCCGGACCCCGTCCGTCTCCTGCACCGGGAAGGTGATTGTGTACGTCGTGTTCGCGCCGGCCGTCGCATCGCCCGGGTACGTCGGCGACACGGTCTGCGATCCGACCTCGACCCACTGCTCGTTCTGGCGTACCTGGACCCGCGGCCGCCCCGTGAAGTACCCGCCCTCGGCCGACACTGCGCCGGACGTGAACTCCACGTTGTTCACCTTGTGCCGCGCGGGCCACTCGTACCCCCACCACGACGCGCCCTTCACCTCGTCGTCGAAGTCGGACTCGCTGCCCGTCCTCGAGCCGTCGTTCAGCAACGCGAGACTGCCCGACTGCGTCGACTTCGAGATCGCAACCGCACCGGTCGAAGCAGCAGCGAGGTCGTCCGATCCGGGGAGGTTCGACGCCGGCGTATCAACGGACGGAGTGAGAACGAGCTTGCGCAGGTTGAAGTTGTAGACCGACGTACCGATCCCGCCTCCACCGCACGGGCACACGTTCGCCTGCAGGTACATCGTCTTGCCGTCCGGCTGCACGAACTTCGACGGGATCGTCACGCCGTACCCGCCGTACTTCGACGTCGACCACGGATACCCGCCGAAGTCCTTGGAGAGGAAGTGCTTCCACGGCCCCCACGGTGTCGGCGACTCGTAGAACTCGAACGTGTACTCCGTCCACGACGTGTACACGTACCGCTTCTGCTGGGCCAGATAAGTCACGCCACCCTGACTGATCACGCTCAGGTTGGACGCGTTCGTCCCGTACGTCTGCGCGTACAGCCGCCGCTGGTCGTTGAGCACCGGCTTGCGATCGGCGATCTTCCCCGACCATCCCGACCCGGTGTAGAACTTCCACGCGCTCCTGTCCTGCACCTCACGCTTGGGCACCCGCGCCAGGAACACCGATTGCGGATCGGGGACCGTGTCGTCGAACGAATCCCGCCAGTTCCCGTCGAGACCGTAGGCGTACATATACCCGTCGGGCGCCGCGACGCCGCCCTTGCCGAAGTCCGCGAACCAGATCGTCGTGAACACGTGGTCCGAGAACATCGGCTTCGACTTGTCCCACGTCCACGTCCGCCCGTGGTCGGTCGACTTGAGGATCGTCGCCGCAGGTACGTCGTTGAAGTCGAGCGCGAGGTCCTGGACGGCGAGATACAGCGTGTCGCCGACGCACACCATCCCCGTCGGCTTCCGGTTGTACCCTGCGCCGCTCCAGATCGATCCGACCTGATCCCCGCGAGAGATCGTTGCCCCGGACAAGTTTCCCGGCGTACCGGTGATCTCGCTGACCGCGATGTCGGCGAAGTCGCCGTCGAGGCTGAACCCCTTGCCGTCGCCGTTCGCGGCGTACAGCTTGTCGTTACCGGCCCAGCACGACGGCCACAGGTCGCCGTCGCTCTGGCTGGGCATGCCCTTGGACTCCACCTGGGCGGTGCCGATCGCGTTCACGGTGGCGGCCTCCTGGGGATTCGAGGACTGGGTCAGGAGGGTCGCCGTTCCGAAGACCAGCGGCAGGACAGCGAGCAAGGCCCCACGCTTCATGGGCGATCCCTTCGAGGGGCAATCGATTTCCAGCAAATGTACGAGCGCCGATCAGGGCGGTCAAGGGGCGAGGAGGTGACGATGTGAGCGATCTGCGCAATTCCCGCGTATACACAAGGGTTTTGACCTGCGCGCAGCCGTTGACACCACCCGACCCCACTGCCTAACCTGCGGAAATCGATTTCTGAGCGAGAGGCGCTGGGATGCCAGTTGTGCCGAACCGTGCGTCCGCCCACCGCACGGCCGACGAGCTGTCCAGGGATCTGGTGGCGCGGGGGCTGCAGGCGGCGCGGGACGCCATCGAGACCGAGGCCGCCGCTGTGTCGGCGCTGGCCGACCGCCTGGACGGGGTCTTCCTCGAGGTCCTGACCGCGGTCGCCCGCTGCGAAGGTCATCTCGTGGTGACCGGCCTCGGCAAGTCCGGCCTGGTCGGACGCAAGATCGCGGCGACGCTCGCGAGCACAGGTACGCCGGCCACCTTCATCCACTCCGCCGACGCGTTGCACGGGGACTCCGGCGCCGTGACGCCCCGCGATCTCGTCCTGGCACTGTCCGCATCCGGAGAGACCGCCGAGGTGTGCGCGTTCGCCCGGATGTTGCGGGACCGCCAGATCCCCGTGATCGCGATGACCGGTCGCGAGGACTCGACACTGGCCCAATTGGCGACGTACACGCTGGACACGATGGTTCTTCGCGAGGCGGATCCGCTGAACCTGGCGCCGACCGCGTCGACGACCGCCTCTCTGGCGATGGGCGACGCGTTGGCGTGCGCACTCGTCGTACTGCGGGAGTTCAGCCATCACGACTTCGCGCAGTTCCACCCGTCCGGTGCCCTCGGCAAGCGTCTGTCGGGGGACCAGCCATGACCGATGTATGTGTTCTCGGATCGTTCATGAAGGACCTGGTCGCGTCGGCGGAGCGGCGGCCGTTGCCGGGTGAGACGCTGCACGGCACCGGGTTCGCGGAGTTCCTCGGCGGCAAGGGCGTGAACCAGGCGATCGCGGCGGCCCGGATGGGTGCGCGGACGGCGATCATCGGGACCATCGGCGAGGACCGGTACGGCGAGGAGTTCCTGGAACTGCTGTCTGCGAACGGGGTCGACACCTCGTGGGTCGTGCGGCACCCGTCGCTCGGCACCGGGGTAGGACTGCCGCTGGTACTGCCGGACGGCGGGAACTCGATCATCATCGTCTCCCGCGCGAACGCGGCGATCACCGCGCAGGACGTCGAGGCCGCGACCGACGTCCTGACCGCGAGCAAGGTGCTGAGCGTGCAGCTCGAGCTCCCGGTCGAGGCGAGCCACACCGCCCTCCGGCTCGCCTCGACCGCGGGCGTCACCACGATCCTCACACCGGCCCCGGTCGGACCGGTCGATCCGACGCTGGCGACGTACGTCGACATTCTGGTGCCGAACGAGGTGGAGGCGGCGGCGCTCACCGGGCTGGACTGCGACGACGAGTCGCAGGTGCCGATGATCGCGCGCAAACTCGCGGAGGACTGGGACCTGCGGGCCTGCGTGGTGACGCTCGGGTCCCGGGGTGCCTATGTCTTGGACCGGGTCGGCGGGTTCGAGGAGCGGATCAGCGCACACGAGGTGGACACCGTCGATACGGTCGGCGCCGGGGATGCGTTCTGCGGTTCGCTGGCCGCGTCGCTCGCAGACGGGGCCGACCTGGTGGACGCCGTACGACTGGCGAACGCGGCGGGCGCCCTCTCGACCACCGTCAACGGCGCCGCCGACTCCGCTCCTTCACAGGCCGCGGCCCTGGCACTACTGCAAGGCGCGACGTCGGCATCATGAGATCCTTTGGTCGGGATCGGAGTTAGAGTGCGATCCAGACGACCATCGGATCTCCAGCGGGGAGCGGGTATGACGACGATCTACGACGTAGCGCGTAGGTCGGGAGTGTCACCGGCCACGGTGTCACGCGTGCTGAGCGGCCGCCGGAACGTCGATCCCGAATTGTCCGAGAAGGTCCGGGCCGCGGTCGCGGAGCTCGGGTACCGGCCGAACGGGGTCGCGCGGAACCTGCGCAAGTCCTCGACGAACCTCTGGGCAGTCGTCATCTCGGACATCGAGAACCCGTTCTTCACCTCGCTCGTCCGCGGGCTCGAGGACGTCGCGCAGACCGAGGGGTACCACGTCGTACTCTGCAACTCCGACGAGGACTCCGCGAAGGAAGCGGCGTACGCGTCGGCGGTCCTGACCGACCAGATGGCCGGCGTGGTGATCTCCCCGACGTCGACGGCCGAGGGCGTCCACCTGCTCGCGAACGCGAAGATCCCGCTCGTGATGATCGACCGGCGGGTCGAGGGCGTCGAGGCCGACACCGTGCTGGTGGACAACGAGCACGGCGCCTTCGAGGGCGTCAAGCACCTGATCGACGGCGGGTACCGGCGGATCGCCTGCATCACCGGGCCGCGCAAGGTATCGACGGCGATGGACCGGCTGGCCGGGTACCGGTCGGCGCTGCGGGCCGGCGGGATCCGGTACGACAAGGACCTGGTCCGGCACGCCGACTTCCGCGAGGCCGGCGGGTACGCCGCGATGGAAAGCCTGCTCGAGCTCCCCGATCCGCCCGAGGCGCTGTTCGCCACCAACAACCTGATGACCGTCGGCGCCCTGGAATGCCTGGCGAAGAAGGGCCTCCGGGCCCCCGACGACATCGCGATCGTGGGCTTCGACGACATCCCGTGGGCGGACCTCGTCATCCCCAGCCTCACCACGGTCGCCCAACCCACCTATGAGCTGGGCCGGACCGCCGGCATGCTGCTCAAGGACCGCACCGCCGCCCCCGGCCGCCCACCCTCCACCGTCACCCTCCGCACCGAACTCCACATCCGAGCCACCTCCGCCCCCAAGAAGTAGCCGTACGCAGCGAAGGATGGGGAGATAATGTCAACGTTGACATTACACTTGGCGTATGGAGAGTGAACCTGCGCGGCGGCCGCGGCTCGAGGATGTGGCGGCTACTACGGGTGTGAGTATCAAGACGGTGTCGCGGGCGTTGCGCGGGGATCCGAAGGTGCGGGAATCGACGCGGCAGCGGATCGTGGCGGAGGCGGATCGGCTCGGCGTCCAGCTGAACGACGTGGCCGCGGGGCTGCGGCGGAAGAACCAGGCGATGACGTCGATCGGTGTCACGCTGGGCGACTGCACGAACCCGTTCTTCGCGCCGATGCTGCGCGGGATCCACTCGGTCGCGTCCGAGCGCGGGTACCTGGTGCTGACCGCCGACGCGCAGAACGATCCGGAGCTCGAGCACCGCGCCATCCGGTCGTTCTTCGCGCACCGGGTCGCGGGGCTGATCATCGCGCCGGTCGGCAACGACCTCGGCTATCTGGCCAACGAGGCCCGCTTCGGTTCCGCGATCGTGTTCGTCGACTCCCCTCCTCCGGGCCTCGGCGAGTCGATGGACTCGGTCACCACCACCAACGCGGCCAGCACCCGGTCCGGGATCGAGCACCTGCTCGCGAAGGGCCGCCGGCGGATCGCGTATCTCGGCCACCCGCGCAGCGGCAGCGGCGCCGAGGAACGCTGGGCAGGGTACGTCGCCGCGCTCGAGGCCGCTGGTATCGCGGTCGACCCAGGACTGGTGCGTGACAACCTGGTCAGCGAGGACGACGCCCGCCGGGCCGCCGAGGACCTGCTCCCGACCGCCGCACCGGACGCCGTCTTCGTCGACAACAACCGGCTCTGCACGGGACTGCTGCAGTCGAAGGCGTTCGCGAACCGCCGGATCGACACGGTCTGCTTCGACCGTTTCGAGCTGGCCGCCGCGTTCGGTGTCTCGGTCATCGACAGCGATCCGTACGACGTCGGCCGCGCCGGCGCCCAACTCCTCTTCGACCGCCTCACCGACCCCACCCGCGCCCCCCAACGCCTCGAGGTTCCCGCCCGCCTGGTCGTCAACGACACCCCGACCTACTAGCGCCAAGGACAGGAGGTAGTGCCGAGTTCCGCCGGCGGGCGGACCGCGGCGAGCGTGACCAGCGCTCGGCCGGCGGCAGACCTCCTGTCGTTAGCGGACTTGACGCAGCCAGGCCTCGGCGAGCGCCTGGTGGCCGGCCGGAGTCGGGTGGACGCCGTCGGAGAGCCAGTGTTCGGGACTGTTGCCTGCGGCAAGTTCCGCGAACATCCCGTCGGCGGCGACCAGGGTCGCGCCGAACTCGCGGGACAGTTCCCGCACGACCTGGATCTTGGCGTCGAGGTCGGCCCGCCAGGCCCACTGCTCCTCCTTCACCGGCAGCAGGAACGGCTCGATCAGCACGAGTCGTACGCCGGCCAGCGGCTCCAGCAGCTGCCGATACCCGGTGCGGAAGGAATCCGCCGTCACCTCGGGATGCCCGAACGAGAACCGGTACCCGGTGTCGTTGACCCCGATCAGGATCGACACCACGTCCGGCCGGGCATCCAGTACGTCGGCCTGCCACCGCGAGCCCAGCCCCGCGAGCGTGTCACCCGAGATCCCACTGTTCAACCAGACCGGCGCGCGATCCGGTTGCCGGAGGCCCCATTGTCCGGCGACCAGCAACGGATATCCGTACCCGAGCGGATTGTCGGTCTCCCGCCGATGGCAATCGGTGATCGAGTCGCCGGTGAACATCACCCGGGCCCCGTCCGCCAGCACGATCATGTGGCCTCCGGGGTGAACGTCGCGACGCCGATCGTGGTGTCGCTCTGGCCGTAGTACGCGAACCAGGTCCCGCGATGAAAGACGAGACCTTCGACGAACGTGACGTTGCTGACCAGCCCGTGGTGATCCTCGTACGTACTCGGCGCAAGCCACGGCTCGGTCAGCTTGGCGACGACGACGTCCGGACGCCGCGGATCGATCAGCACCTGACCGCACGCGTAGTACACACCACCGCCCGGCTGGAGTACGGCGCTGTTGTGCATCAGCAGCACATGCCCCGTACGGGTCCGGATCGGTTGTGGACCCGTCTCGACCAGGTCGCCCATGAACGTGCCCGGCTCAGGACGCAGTACCGGAGTCGGATCGGCCTTCCAGTGCAGCAGATCGTCCGACACAGCGAGGTGGATGTTGCCCTCGCCGAACCACATCAGATACCGGCCGTCGATCGGCTCCGGCAGGATCACACCGCCCTTGCTCCACTCCGGCCCCGGCGTCTCCCGCACCCCGGCGAACGTGTTGACGCCGGGGAACATCGGCCCGTGCTTGTCCCACCGGCGCAGATCGGTCGAGGTCGCGAGCCACAGTCGAGCTGTGTGCCGGTCCCAGCCGGTGTAGGTCAGGTAGTAGGTGCCATCAACGAAGACGACGCGCGGATCCTCACAGCCGTAGCGCTCGTAGTCGTGTTCCGGCACCAGGACAGGGTCCGGTTCGGTCGTGAACGAGATCCCGTCGTCGGACCACGCCAACCCGAGACGCGACACGATGTCGTCGGCGTGCGCCCGGTAGATCAGGGCGATCCGCCCATCGACAACGATCGCGGCCGGGTTGTAGACGCAGCTTGACTCCCAGTCGTGCCGGCCGGGCCGGAGAACGGGGTTCTCCGGCCGCGGCACGAACGGACCGAACGGGTAGTCGACCGGCGGCGCGCTCATTTGGTGATCAGCTTGTTGATACCGTCGACGGTGCCGTCGATACCGGTCTCGAGGTCCTTCTTCCCGGCCAGCGCCGGGTTCCAGGAAGTCCCCACGATGTCGCCCGCCGGTGTCGACCACGGGTCGAGGAACTGCGTCACGAACTTGTCCTTGACGCCCAGCTCGTACGTCGCGGTCGCGGCGATGCTCTTCGCGGCGGCATCGCCGGCCTGCAGCGCCTCGTAGTACCCCTTCGAGCCGGGCTCGTAAGCGATCGGCGCGATCGGCTGGTCCTTCATCGTCTCGTTGAAGCCGGTGACCTCCATGTAGCTGATCACCTTCCAGGTGGTGTCCGGGTCCTTGAGCGTGGCCGGCGAGCACACGCCGTTGGTCTCGATCGGCTGCACGGACTTCGACGTACCGGCCGGCCAGGGCGCGTAGCCCCACTCGAACTTCGGCTTGTTCTGCGTGATCGACTGGTGCAGCCACTGACCGCCGAACATCAGCGGGATCCCGCCTCCTGCGAACTTGGCCACCGCGTTCGATCCGTCGTAGTCAGGGTTCGTGATCTCGCCGGCCGCGATCGCCTTGGCGAGCCGCTGCGCCCCGGCGCGGAAGGTCGCGTCGGCCTGCAACTGCTTGGCGCCGATCGGTTTGTCCAGGATCGGCGCACCGCCGTTCGCGACCGAGTACGCCGAGACTCCCTGCACGCTCTCGAGCAGGGGCCACGCGTTCACCAGTGGCGTGGTCTTGGCGTCGGTGCGTTTCAGCGCGGCGATCGCGGTGTACAGCTCGTCCCAGGTCCACCCGATCGCGGGCGTCTTCAGCTTGGCCTTCTCGAAAGCGGTCTTGTTGTAGAAGAAGCCGTAGGTGTTCGCGAGTGTCGGGATCCCGAACAGCTTGCCGTCGGTGGTCCGCCACAGGTCGAGCGAACCCGGCGAGAACTTGTCCTCCTGCAGACCGTCCCCCTTCTTCAGGTACGACGACCAGTCGTAGAGGAGCCCTTCCGCCGCGAGGTTCTGCTCCTGCGAGTTCGAGCACCAGAAGAAGTCCGGCGCCTTCTTGGACATGATCAACGACGCGAGTTTCTGCGCGTAGTCGGCGTTCGGCGACTCCTCGCGCTGCACCGCGGCGCCCTCCATCTTGGCCATGCTCTTGTCCAGGGCCGCGTTGGTGGCAACGGACTCCCAGGTCATGTAGCTGACGGTCTTGCCGCCGCCCTCCGCGTCGCCGGATCCCCCGCCGCAGCCGGCGAGCGCGAGACCGGCGACGACGAGCAGGGCCGCCGTCCGGCGGGTTCTGCTGGTTGTGGGCACGATCGATCTCCTCATTTCGCGATGGTTCCGAGGGCGCCGAGGCCCTCCATGAAGTAGCGCTGGGCGAGGAAGAACAGCACCAGCGGCGGAACGACGAACAGCAGGTTCGTCGCCATGTAGTAGTTGTACTGAGAGCCCGCCTGGTCGGACAGGAACGCGGCCATGCCCAACGGCAGGGTGAACTTCTTCGCGTCCTGCAGGTAGACCAACGGGCTCAGGTAGTCGTTCCAGGAGAGCTGGAAGGACATGATCGCGACGGTGATCCAGACCGGCTTGGTCAGCGGCACCATGATCCGGGTGAAGATCATCCAGTGCCCGGCGCCGTCGATGGTGGCGGACTCGTCCAGGTACTTCGGGATCGACTGGTAGTACTGCCGCGCCAGGTACACGAAGATCGGGCTGCCGAAGAAGGCCGGCAGGATCAGCGGTACCCAGGTGTCGATCAGGCCGAGGCTGATGTAGAGGTGCTGCAGCGGGATCAGCCCGACGATCCCGGGCACGAAGATGCTGCCGGAGATCAGCGCGAACCAGAGCCGGCGGCCCGGGAAGTCGATCCGGGAGATGCCGTACCCGACGATCATCGAGCTGACCACGGCGCCGATCGTCGACAGCACCGTGACGATCAGGGTGTTCAGCAGCAACCGGTAGAAACCGATCTGCGCCGGGCCGTCGACGAAGTTCGCGGCCCGGAACTCGCGGGGCAGGAACGCCGGCGGGAGTTGGTTGATGTCGCCGTTGCCCTTCAGGGCGATGCTGAGCATCCAGACCAGCGGCAGCAGCATCGAGACCGCGAGCAGACCGCACAACGCGTACCAGGCGACCCGCGAGACCATGACCGGGACACGTTGGGTCAGCGCCACGGGTCGCGCGACAACCAGAGCCGCGGCGCTCACGAGCCTTCTCCTTGATAGACGCGGTGGCGGGTCAGACGCAGCATCACGACGGTCACCAGCATCACGATCACGAACAGCACCCACACCTCGGCGGTCGCGTACCCGAGCTGCGGTGAGGTGATGAAGTCGGCGAACCCGTCGTTGTAGATCTTGTACATCAACAGGTTGGTCGAGTGCCCGGGTCCGCCCTTGGTCAGGATCGCGACCTGGTTGAAGGTCTGGAACGCGCCGTTCAGGGCCAGCATCAGTTGGAGCATCATGATCGGCCCGATCATCGGCAACGTGATCCGGGTGAACCGCCGGAACGCGCCGGCGCCGTCGACCTTCGCGGCCTCCTGGATCTCGTCCGGCACCGCCTGTAGACCGGCCAGGAAGATCATCATCGTGCCGCCGACGCTCCAGACCCCGACGATCAGGATCGCCGGCAACGCCACGTGCGCGTCGCCGAGCCACAGACTGGTCGGAAGATGCAGGAACTTCAGCACCTGGTTCGCGAGTCCGTACGTCGGGTCGTAGATGTACTTCCACAACGTCAGTACGGCGACGGCCGGCAGCACGACCGGCAGATAGAAGATCGTCCGGAACACCTTGACGCCTTTGATCGACCGGTTCACCACCACGGCGAGCGCAAGTCCCGCGAGCAACGTGGCAGGCACTGAGATGACCACCCACAGCACGGTCACCTTCAAGGACGGCCAGAACGTCGGGTCTTGGGTGAACAGAAACCTGTAGTTCTCCAGGCCGACCCAGGTGGCCGGGGTCAGCCCGTTCCACCGGGTGAACGAGTGGTAGAGCGACGTCACCATCGGATACGCGACGAACAGCAGCAACCCGAGGATCGCGGGCGAGATGAAGCAGTACCCGAGGATCGCGTCCCGGCGCCGCCTGCTGGAGTTCATCGGGCCTTCGGGGCGCGGGCGAAGCGAACCTTCACGAGCATCTGCGCGCCGGTGGACGAAGTGTAGTAGGTGAAGTACTTCGTCAGCCCGTCGGCGCTGGTGTACTCCGGGTGCGCGAACGCGGCGTACTCGGTCCCGCTGGTCTTCGCGGCGGTGAAGAGCTTGGTCGGCGTACTCCACGGACCCCACGGCTGCGGTGCGGTCTGGTACATCACGTCCTGTGCCAGGAACTGCATGAACGTGTTGACGTAGGCGCCGAGCGCGCTGTCCCAGTAGACGGTGGACCCGGCGGCGCCGTTCGCTTTCACCTGCACGGCCGTGTTCGGATCGGTGGACCACTGCGGGTTGCCGTTGCTGTCGGCACCTGTGTAGTAGCGCCACTGCGAGATGTCGGTGACGTTGCCGATCGGGACCTTCGCGACCGCGCATCCGTCGAGCGTGCACTTGCCGTACCCGTAGAGCGTGTCGCCGACCAGCACCATCGCCTGGCCGCCCCAGTCCTGACCGACCGGGAAGAACAACGTGTTGTCGGTGCCTTCCGGGCTCGGGATGTCGGCGGGCCGGTTGATCGCGGTGAGGCGGGTGACCGTCTTGCTGTCCATGTCGACCGACACCAGCCCGGTGCCTTGTGCCTGACCGACGAAGCCGGACTCGCACGGGGTGCCGGGGCGTCCGCCGCGGCAGAGCTTGCCGTACGACACGAGGATCCGGTGCCGGGCCTGATCGACGACCGCCGGACCGGGCCAGTGCGCGAACACGGTCCCGCAGTACTCGTCGGCGGAGTTCGTGCAGTCGGCGGACGCGTGCTGCTGCTGGAAGGCGAGCTCGGCGGCGGAGAACGGCACGAACTCCGGCGGCACCCCGGTCGAGTGCTCGTCGAACGGGTTCGCCGAGGTCATCGTGATGTTGTCGCTCGCGTCCAGGTCGCCGGTGGTCGCGGCGGTGCTGGTCAGGAAGCCGTCCGGGTCCTTCAGGATCGTGTCGTCGAAGAACCAGACGGACTGATTGCCGTAGCGGACGCTCTGCCCGTTGTCGCGGGCGGCGTTGTGCGGATTCTGGGTGATCGGTCCGAGCTCGGTCGCGCTCTCGACCACCAGGTTCGAAGCACGGCGCAGGCCGGCCGACGGGCCAACTGACGGACTAGTTGACGGGCTAACTGACAGCCCGGTTGACGGGCTTGGGACGCTCGGCGGGCCGGCGCCGGCCGGTGTCGACAGGGTGGCGCCGACGAGGAGGGCCGCGGCGAACAGGGGGATCCGGGATAGACGCACGGTTGGTACTCCCTCACTGAGTGACAGCAACAAGTGCGAAGCGAATTTGATGATGTCAACGTTGACATGGCCTTGTCAACGTTGACATTTCTTCCTAAGGTCCGTGCGGTGACCACCGTTTCCCGCCGTACTTTCCTGCGCACCAACGCCGCTCTCGCCACCGGGCTGAGCGTCTCCGCCGCGCTGCCGGCGCTGTCGGCAAAGGCGTCGCCCTCCCCCGCCGACCGTCCGCTCCGCGCCACCCCTGCCGACGAGTGGACCCGACTGTTCGACCGCCGGTCCGGCTGGATCGGCGCGGACGGGATCTACTCCGTCCCGCTCGACGGCCGCGACGGGCTGGCGTCCGCGACGCCCGGCTCGCGGACCGCGTTCATCTTCAGCGACACCCGGATCGGCACGGTCGACCCGCGTGACCTCACCTACCGGCAGAGCGGGTTCATCAACAACTCGTCGGCGGTGCTGGTCGGCAATCGGCCCGACCCCGGCCGGACCACCTTCGTGATCCCGGAGAACGGCGCCTTCGGCAACGGGTTCTGGATGAACGACGGGATCGCGATCGGCGACACGCTCTATGCGACCGGGTTCGCCCCGGACGCGAACTGGAACGCCGCCCGCGTCGACCTGATCGCCGTACCGCTGACCGGCGGCGTCCCCGACTACACCGCCGTACGCCGGACCGAGGACGTCGGGCTGCTCGTCCGGGACGGCAGCTACATCGTGATGTTCGGCGTCGGGATCACGCCCGCCGCGGACGGCTACGTGTACGTCTACGGCTACCGCAACACGCTGGCCGACGGCCACAAGGACCTCGTCGCCGCCCGGGTCCGCCGGGAAGAGTTCGCCGACATCGCGGCCTGGCGGTTCTGGAGCGGTACGACGTGGAGCCCGGACATCACGGTCAGCGTGCGTGATGCCGCCGTACTGCATCCTGACGTGTCGACCGAGCTCAGTGTCACGCCGATCCCGACCGGGCGGTACGCCGGGAAGTACCTCCTGGTGTACCTGCGGAACGTGAATTCGACCGGTTTGGAGTACGCTGTCGGGTCGTCGCCGATCGGACCGTTCTCCGCGGGCGTGCGGTTCTACAACTGCCCCGAGCCGTACGTCTACGAGGCGCAGACCGAGGGTGGCACGTACTGCTACAACGCGAAGGCGCACCCGAGTCTGTCCGAGGACGGGCGGCTGCTGATCAGCTACAACGTCAACCGGCTCGGAGCGGATCCGTTGACGACCGAGATCTACCGGCCGCGCTTCGTCTGGCTCGATCTGCATCGTCTGGCGGATCGGCCCGCTGCGCCGCGGGCGACCACCGATGTCGCCGTCGTACGCGATGGAACCGGGGGCGTCCTCGATCTGGGTTGGCTGCGCACGGTGTCGGGCTACCGCCTCAAGCACGCCGGGTACGACGGGCAGACCGCCTTCAACACCAGGGATTTCACCGTCGAGGCGGCGCAGCGCGCGACCGGGCCGTGGCGCGCGGTAGATGTTGTCAAGGGCAACATCGAGAACCTCACGGAGCGCCGGTTCGCGAGCCCGGTGACCGCGCGTTACCTCCGGCTGTCCGTGCAACGACCTACGCAGTCGGACGACACCACGGCCCGCATCCTGGAGTTCGCGGCCTTCGCCGACGCGGGGTCGGTGGTGCCGGATCTGGCTCGCTATCGACCGGCGATCGCGGACGCCGTCAACAGCACTGCTCACTACGTGACGGATCCCGCTGAGGATTTGTGGGTGAATGCGTCAGGTCACGCGGTCACCTGGCTGTCCGTCGACCTCGGCACCGACCGCACGATCGGCCGGTACGTCGTCGAGCACGCCGGTGAGCCGGACCTGAACACCCGCGACTTCCTGCTCCAGTCCAGCGACAACGACAAGCTCTGGACCACCCGAGACACCGTCACCGGCAACACCGCCGCGACAACGGAGCGGACCGTGTCCCCCTTCACGGCCCGCTACGTCCGGCTGGTCATCACCCGCCCGGTCGCCGACGACGTACCGGCCAAAACCACGCGTCTGCGCGCCCTGAAGATCTACCCGTCAGTGGAGGAGTTCTAGTTGGGCGAGGGTTGTCGGGGTGGGGGTGGTTAGGCGGTAGTGCTGGTATTCGCCGGGGGTCTTGATGGTGAAGGGGCGGGTTTGGCGGGACCAGCGGAAGGTTTCGCTGGTGCGCTCGTCGAGGACGGTCCACGTGGTGCCGTCGGTGGAGGCCTCCAGTTGCCAGGTGCTGGGGGCCTCCCCCGAGCCCGACGTCAGGGTGTAGATGGTCGGGGTGCCGGGAGCGGGGAGAGACCAGACGGCTCGTTCGATGGTGCTGTCGGTGCTGGAGGTGTCGTCGAAGAGCGGGTTGTTCGGGTCGACCGGGATCAGGTCGACGAGCGGCGTGGGGACAGTGTCGTCGGAGGTGAGTGCCGGTGGGAGTTCCAGGGTCGCCCAGTCGGACGGTTCGGCGCCCAGCGTGAAGTGGAGTCGATCGGCGGCGGTCAGGTCCGCGTGGGTGATCGATGCTACGGACAACTGCTTGCCGTCGACCTGGAGCTCTTGTACATAAGGGTGTTCAGCGCCTGATGCAGTGATCGTGAGCGGACGGCCGCCCAGCGGGGACACGAGTACCCGCGGGAAGAGCGGCGAGCCGATCGCGTACTCGGGTGCACCGACCCTGAGCGGGTACAGGCCCAGCGCCGCGAACAGGTACCACGCGGACATCTCGCCGTTGTCCTCGTCGCCCGGGTACCCCTGCCCGATCTGCTCACCGACGTACAGCCGCTCGAGGACCTCGCGGGCGATCGCCTGGGTCTTGGCCGGCGTACCGGCGTAGTTGTACATCCAGGCGATGTGGTGCGCGGGCTGGTTCGAGAAGCCGAACTGCCCCATCCGGACGGCCTGGGCCTCGACCATCTCGTGGATGACGATCGAGTACGTGCCCTTCTTCACCGCGAGTTCGGGAGTCGCGAAGAACGCGTCGAGTTTCGCCTCCAGACCGCGAGGTCCGCCGTACAGGTTGGCCAGGCCGCGCGGGTCGTGCGCGACGTGGAACGCGAAGTTCCACCCGTCGGTCTCGGTGAAGTCGCCGCCCCACTCCTCAGGGTCGAAGTCGGCGGCAGCCTTGGCGAACGTCCCGTCCGGTCGACGACCCTGAAAGAAGTTGATGTCGTTGTCGAACAGCAGCACGTAGTTCAGCGACCTGCGCCGCAGGTACTCCGCTTCCTCCAGCAGCTGATCACGACGCTCGGGATAGTCGTCGGCCAGGCGCGTGGCCATCTCCGCCAGCGCGAAGTCGTTCAGGTACGCCTCGAGCGACCACGACACGCTCTCCTCGGTGGCGGTGCTCACGTACCCGGCGAAGAACCCGGTCCCGACGCCCTTCCGCCCGACCTCGGTCGCCTCCGGCGCGACGGTCGCGTTGCGCAGCCCGGCGTCGTACGTCGCCAACGGGTCGGGCAACGCCACACCCTTGAGGTAGGCGTCCGCGAAGGACACGTCCGAACTCGTCCCGGTCATGCAGTCCGCGTACCCGGGCGAGGACCAGCGCGCGATCCAGCCGCCGTCGCGGTACTGCTGCACGAACCCGTCGACCAGGTCCGCGGTCAGCACCGGGTAGAAGAGCGCGTACGCCGGCCACGCGGTCCGGTACGTGTCCCAGAACCCGCTGTTCACGTACATCTTGCCGGTCTTCACGACCGCATTGGTCTCGCGTGCGGTCGCCGTACCGTTCGTCGGCAGGACCGGGCTCGCGTAGCGGTACTCCGGTGCTTCCGGCGTACCCGCGTTCTCGAAGTGTGAGTTCGGGTAGAGGTTGAGCCGGTACAGGTTGCCGTAGACGGTCCGCAGCTGCGGCGGCGTTGCGCCCTCCGGCCGGATGACCTGCAGGCGCTCGTTCCACACCGCGTTGGCGGCGGCCTGGATCTCCTCGAAGGACCGCCCCTGGAGCTCGAGCTCGAGGTTGTGCCGCGCCTGGTCGACGCCGATAAAGGAGGTCGCGATCCGCAACGTCACTTCGGGTACGTCGAATGTCGCGGCGCGGGCGTTGGCGCGACCACCGTGCGCTTGGCCGAAGGCGGTGGGGGCCGTCGAGAATTCGCCGTAGCAGTACATGCGGGTGCGACCGGTTTCCGAGCCGTTCTCGACCCATCCGGTGAGGGCGTTCCCGTCGTACTCGAAGGCGCCGTTCTCGTCGATCGTGTCGAAGATCAGGTGCCGTCCGGGCGCGTCCGCGGGGAAAGTGAAGCGGAAGATCGCGCCGTGGTCGGTCGGCGTGAGCTCCGCGCGCACGCCGCTCGCGAGGTCGACCGCGTACAGGTCGGGGCGGGCGGTCTCGTCGTCGTGGCTGAACGCGGCGGCGCGCTCGGCGGGATCGCCCAGCGGCTCGGCGGCGGCGACCGGCATGATCGTCAGCTGATCGCGGTCGCCCATCCACGGGCTCGGCTGATGGGAGAACGTGAGGCCCTGCAGCTCGGGGCGGTTGTCCGCGTTGTTGGCGCGGTGGTACTCGTACGGCCAGCGGTGCGTGGAGGCGTTCGTGACCGGCGTGAGGAAGTTGAACCCGTTCGGCCAGGCGGTGATCGGCAGCGTGTTGCCGCGGGAGAAGTCGTGGCTGGCGTTCGTTCCGCGGCGCGTGTCGACGTACGCCGCCAGGTCCGACCCGTCCGGCTCCGCGGGCGCTGGACCGATCTCGACGTCGTCGATCCAGCCGGCGAACTCGTGGCCCGCCTCGGGCGCATCCACCACGAGCACGACCTGCGCGATCGTCTTCCCCGCGGCTGCGGTCAGATCGACCTGTACGTCGTTCCACTGGTCGGCGTACAGGATCTTCGCGGCGCCCTGCCCCGCGGCGTCGGCAGCCTTCCCGTACTGATCCCGGGCCCCGTCGAGCCGTGTCCCATCCGCAAAGACCACCTCGACGGCCACGTACGTCGCCGAGTAACTCAGCCCCGCGTCGAGCTCCGGATAGACCTTGTACCGCAACCGATCCCCCGCCGAGACCAATCCCCCGGCCCCCAGCAGCTCAACCTCCTGCCGCCCACCACTGGTCCCCGAGTACCGAGTCCCGTCGACCCCACTGAACCCACCCCGCGAACTGGTCGGCCCACCCGGCCCACCACCACTCTCGATCATCACGCCGCAATCCTACGAATCAGTGCGGCGGCTCGGGCGGGATGTTTCCATCGTGGACCCAGGCGATGTAGTCGCGGGCGGTCTCTGCGTCGGGTCGCAGGTGCAGGCCGGCGGACAGGGCGCGGCTGTTGTCGAGACGGAAGGTGCTGTCGTTCGAGCCGTCGTGGGGCAGGTGGAAGCGGTCGACGGCCGGGGACCAGTCCATCGGTGGTGGATCGGGTACGGCGGTGCGCCAGGCGTCGGCCAGGTGGGTCATTGTGTGGGTGGGGCCTACTGCGTTGAACGGGCCGGAGATGCGGTTGACCGTGAGGTGCAGGAGGAAGGCGGCCAGGTCGCGGGCGTCGATGTACTGGATGGGCTGGTCGGGGCGGGCGGCGCATTCCATCGGGAGGTTGTGTGCCAGGGCCCAGCCCCAGTTGCCGAAGTCCGGGTTGTAGGGGCCGACGACGAAGCCGGAGCGTACGGCGGCGGTGCGGGCGCCGAAGGTGGCGGTGAGCAACGATTCGTTACGGACCTTCGAGGGGCCGTAGAGGTCCATCGTGAAGTGGTCCTCGGGGGCGCCGGCGGGCCACGGCAGCAGCGGCGCGGACTCCGTCATACCGGGCGTGGTCTTGCTCGCGTAGACGGCGATCGAGGACATGTACGTGTAGTGGCCGCAACGGTCGCGGAGCACGGACGCGCTGAGCGAGACGTCCCGGACCAGGAGACCGGACATGTCGATCACGCCGTCCCATTCGCCGGCGGCAAGGGCCTCGGGCGCGGCGCGGTCGCCAACGATCCGGCGTACGGACGGGAAGAGCCCGGGATTCGTCTGCCCGCGGTTGAACAGCGTCACCTCATGGCCGTTCGCGAGCGCCGCCTCCACGACATGCCGCCCGAGGTTCTTGGTGCCGCCGAGCACAAGCAGCCTCATGTCAGCGCTCCGACGACGTCCTCGAGTTCGCCGAGCAGCCCGTCGATCCATCCCGCCGACTCGGGGATCGTCCGCAGCCCTTCCTCGACGATGAAGCGCAGCGCCACCAGGTAGAAACAGCCACCACCGACGAGCATCTGCCGCTCCACCAGCGCCGGATTCCCGCCGGCCGCGTCAAGGTAGTGCGCAACGATCGGCGCACGGTCGTGGCCGAGGGCAACGGCATCGCGGACCAGCGTGTAGAGATCACTCAGATGCGGCGCCGCATAAGCCCCGGGCCAATCGATCGCCGTCCACCGCATGCCGTCCGTGACCAGGTTCTTCGGCACGTAATCGCCGTGCACGACCGCGGTCGGCGCATCTCGGTGCAGCCCGGCCAGCGCCTCGGTGAGCGGTCCGAGATCGAACCCGATCCGCCCGATCCGGTCCGCCAGCTCCTTGACCCGCTCCGGCGGGAACTCGCTCGGCCCGTCCACCGGGCGGCTCCGGATCGTCGCGAGCAGCTCCGCGGCCGCCACGAACCCTTCGGCGGTCGGCTCCTGCTCCAGCGTCACCCGCCCGACATCCTCCAGCACGATCATGCCGGCACCGTCGGACCGATGCTGGTGAAGCAGTGCGGGTGCCGGCAGCTCCAGCGGTACGACGAACCGCTCGTACGCCGCTGCCTCGCCGGCCTGCCCGTCGGTGCCTCGCTTGACGATCACGCTGTTCAGCCCGAACGACAGCCGCCATACCTCGGAGGATCCCCACTGCCGGAGCAACTCCCCGTGCAGCTCCACGACGGCGGGTGCCTTGGTGGCTTCCAGAACCGGATCGGACACGACATCGAGCCACGCAGGAAGCATCCGAAAAGTAGACCATGGTCCGACCGCCGGGCGCCGCCGAATTAGGGTGTGGGTATGACGGAGAACGCCACGCACGCCTGGGGCTTCGGCCTCGCCACCGTTACGACCGCTGGGAACGTCCTGGATGTCTGGTATCCGGCGCCCGCGCTCGGGACGAAGCCGGACGACGCGAAGGCCCCGGCCGAGCTGATCGCGGCCGAGGGCAAGGACGAGCTCCGGCAGGTACGGCGTGAGGTCGTGGCGACCGAGATCGCGCTGGACGCGGCCCCGAGCGGTACGGCGGACGCCTACCTCCGGCTGCACCTCCTGAGCCACCGCCTGGTCCGCCCGCACGGCGTGAACCTGGACGGCATCTTCGCCGCCCTCCCGAACAACGCGTGGACGTCGCACGGCCCGGTCCCGGTCGAGGAGATCGAGAACGTGCGGCTGCGGGCGCGCGCGGCGGGTCAGCACCTGGGCGTCACGAGCGTGGACAAGTTCCCGCGGATGACGGACTACGTCGTACCGTCCGGGGTCCGGATCGGCGACGCGGACCGCGTCCGTCTGGGAGCGCATCTCGCCGAAGGCACGACGGTCATGCACGAAGGCTTCGTGAACTTCAACGCCGGCACGCTCGGGACGTCGATGGTCGAGGGACGGATCGTCGCCGGTGTGGTGGTCGACGACGGCAGCGACATCGGCGCGGGCGCGTCGATCATGGGCACGCTGTCCGGCGGCGGCAAGCAGGTCATCTCGATCGGCAAGCGCTGCCTGCTCGGCGCGAACGGTGGGACCGGCATCTCGCTCGGCGACGACTGCGTGGTCGAGGCGGGCCTGTACGTGACCGCCGGCACCAAGGTCACCCTCCCGGACGGCAGCGTGGTCAAGGCCCGCGACCTGTCCGGACAGCCCGGACTGCTCTTCATCCGCAACTCGGTCACCGGCGCGGTGGAGGCCCGTCCGCGCAAGGGCGAAGGCATCACACTCAACGAGGCTTTGCACGCCAACGCCTGACCGTCCGAAAGTATGACTTTGCCAACCATCGTGAGGCTGCACACGTCAACCAGTTCGTGACGCACGAACAGGAACCTGTCCCCCGCCCTCGAGCGTTGGGAGCAGTATGCCGGTGAAGCGTGGTGCCCTCGTGGCCGTGGGGGGCATCGGCGTGCTCGCGCTGACGGTCGGGGTCGGCATTGCCTGGCTCGGCGGGAAGCACGTCGGGAACCTCCTGCCGCCGACCGAGGAATGTACGGCGTCGGTCGGCGGGCAGACGGTCGTGGTCGACTTCGAGCAGGCCGAGTCGGCGGCGATCATCGCGGGCGTCGCCGTACGGCGGGGTCTGCCGGCTCGTGCGGCGACGATCGCGCTCGCCACGGCGTACCAGGAATCCGGCCTGCGCAACCTGGCGCACGGTGACCGGGACTCGCTCGGGTTGTTCCAGCAGCGGCCGTCACAGGGCTGGGGTACGGCGGCACAGGTCCGGGACCCGCACTACGCGGCCGGGAAGTTCTACGACGCGCTCGTGAAGATCAAGAACTACCAGAAGCTCGCGATCACGGTCGCGGCCGACCGGGTGCAGCGCAGTGCGTTCCCGAACGCGTACGCCGACCACGAGGCGGACGCCCGCGTCCTGGCGTCGGCGCTCACCGGGCAGTCGAGGAGCGTTTTCAGTTGCACTGTGAACACCGACGCGGTGCCGCAGGAGGCGACGGGCAGCAACGGGCTGACGCCGCGTGCGGACGCCGTACGGAAGGACCTGCTCCGGACGTTCGGGAAGGTGTCGACCGGCGGGTATGCCGCAGGCGGGGTGAGCACCGGGCACATGGAAGGGTCGGCGCACTACGACGGGCGGGCGGTCGACGTGTTCGTGCGGCCGATCTCGGCGGCGAACACCACGAAGGGCTGGGCGATGGCGCAGTACCTGGTCGCCCGGGCGGACCTGCTGAAGATCAAGACGGTCATCTTCAGCGACAAGATCTGGACCGCCGGCGGCCGGTCGGACTCGGGCTGGCGGGACTACACCCCGCCCGAGCGCTCCGGCGACCCCAAGATCCTCCGCCACCTCGACCACGTCCACGTAGACGTCCTCGAGCAATAGCAAAGCGGGGTGCCCACAGGACACCCCGCTCCATACTGCAACCGACTGCTTACTAATCGTGTTCCTGCGGCGGCAGGGCGGCGATCCGCCTCACTACCGCTCTTTTTCTTCTATTACTCGTCGTGTTCCTGCGGCGGGAGCGCGGCGATGAACGGGTGGTCCTTGTCGATCTTGCCGAGTTTGGACGCGCCGCCCGGGGAGCCGAGGTCGTTGAAGAAGTCGACGTTCGCGGTGTAGTAGTCCTTCCACTGCTCCGGGGTGTCGTCCTCGTAGTAGATCGCCTCTACCGGGCAGACCGGCTCGCAGGCTCCGCAGTCGACGCACTCGTCGGGGTGGATGTACAGCATCCTGTTGCCCTCGTAGATGCAGTCGACGGGGCACTCCTCGACACAGGCGAGGTCCTTCAGGTCAACACACGGCTGCGCGATGACGTAGGTCACTGCTACTCCTCCTATGGCAGGCAAGCGCAGCGGGATTCCGGGGTGCTGCGATGCGGTGGTGCACGGTGTCTCTAGTATCACGGTAGTACGTCGCCCACTGTGCCAGGAGTCCGGATCGTGTCAGGCCTGGATACCCGTGATATCGGCCACCGTATCGTCGTTCGGCACCGGATACCGGGCGGTCTCACCGACGTCATCGGCGTTCTGCAGGCGTGGACCCCCGAACTCGTCACTGTCCGCCACGCCGACAGCGCGATCCACGAGATCCCGGCCGCCGACGTGACCGCCGCCAAGACGATCCCCGAGATGCCGCTCCGCCCGGTGGACGTCGACCAACTCTTCCTCACCACAGCACTTGGCCGCCCGGCCGTCGAGACGGCGTACGTCGGCCACTGGTTGCTGCGAGCATCGTCCGGCTGGACGGGCCGCGGCAACTCGCTCCTGCCCGCGGGCGACCCTGGTATGCCGGTTGCGGACGCGCTCCAGCAGGCGATCGCGTTCTACGACCAGCACGGCCTCCCGCCGCAGGCCCTGGTGCGCGTCGGCAGCCCGTACGACGAGGAGATTCGCGCCTGCGGCTGGGTCGACGCCCGCCCGGAGCAGTCCGACGTACTCGTCCTGCACACCACCCTCGATCACGTGAACGGCTCTCCGGAGTACGACGTACAGCTCGCCGACGCCCCGAACGACGCGTGGTACGGGACTGCTTTCGACGGCCCGGTGCCGGATGTGGCACCGAAAGTCCTCGAAGGTGCCCCGAAGACGGCGTTCGCGTCGATCGTGCTGGACGACGCCGTGGTCGCCGTCGGGCGGGGATCCATGACCGGGCACTGGCTCGGTGTGGACGCGATCCGCGTGGCGGACGGCTACCGCCGCCGGGGACTCGGTACGGCGATCCTGCAGGGGCTGGCGCGCTGGGCGGGACCGCACGGCGGCCGGCGTACCTATCTGGAGGTGCTCGTCGAGAACACTGCTGCAATGGCGACGTACACCCGTCTTGGATACCGCGAGGCCTATCGCTACCGCTACCTGACCAGTCGGTGAGCCGCACGCGCGCCGACAAGCGTCAGGACGATGAATCCCGCTAGTACGACCCCCAACGCACGACTGGGGTCCTCAGCCAGCGCAGCGTACGTAGAACCGGCTATCGCGACACCCAGCGCTCCAGCCAGCTGCACGTTCGTTGCGAGCACTCCGGACAGGTCAGCGACGTACTGCGACGACATGCTGGACGTGACGGCGCCGATGAGGGTGTTGGAGGTGATTCCGAGCCCCAGCCCGCCTATGCCGAGTAGCGCGAACAGAAGCGGCCCTGTGCTGCCACCAAGCAGCAGGTACGTCAGCACGGCCAGATAGCCGGCCGCCAGGAGCAGGCAGCCGATGAGGGGCATCCACCGCACTCCCCGTCGCAGTCGGGGCAGGATCGGTCCGGCCAGACCGAACGTGGCGACCCAAACGACCATCGCGAAGCCGGAGTACGCCGGACCCTTGTGCAGACCGCCTTGGAGGTAGAGGGCGATCACGAAGAGCAGGGCGAAGTAGGTGCCCGACGTACAGCCGTGGGCGAGGAGGCCGGCGCGGACGGACGGATTGGCAAGGACCGGACGTGCGATCAGTGGGCGACCACCCCGGGCGGCTGCGCGACGTTCGCCGTACTCGAAGAGAGCCAGCGCCGGGAGGCTGAGGAGGAGGCACAGCCAGGACCAGGTGGGCCAGCCGCGTTCGGAGCCGAGCAGGAGCGGGACGATGACGAGCAGAACCGTGGTGGACAAGGCGAGTACGCCGCCGAGATCCAGGCGGTCACGGCGTCCGGGCGGGTCGGCGGGTAGCAGGCGACGGCCGGCCAGGGCGAGGACGATGCCGATCGGCACGTTGACGAGGAAGATCGGGCGCCAGCCGGTGCCGAAGAGATCTGCGGAGATGAGGACGCCGCCGAGCAGTTGGCCGGCCACCGCACCGCCGGACAGCGCGATCGAGAAGTAGCCGAGCGCCTTGAGCCGGTCGCGACCCTGGAAGTGCATCTGGATGCCGCTGAGCACCTGCGGGACCATCAGCGCGGCACCGGCACCCTGGACGAACCGGGCCACGACCAAGGTGGCGGTTCCGGGGGCGAGGCCACAGGCGAGGGATGCCGCCGTGAAGACGGTCAGGCCGAGCAGGAACGTCCGCCGGTACCCGAGCGCCGAGCCGAGGCGGGCGCCGGTGATCAGCAGTACGGCGAACGCGACGACGTACCCGGACACGACCAGACCGACGGCGCCCTCGGAGGCGTGCAGGTCGGCGCCGATCGACGGACCGGCGATGTTGGCGACCGCGGTGTCGATGTTGGCCATGAACTGACCGGTGAGCAGGACGGCCAGGATCGCGCCGCGACGGACGGTTCTTGTCTGCGAGGTGAGCACGTCACTGGAACGGTGTGAGGTGGCAGAGATGTGAGGGCGCTACGCTCCGGTGGCATGGCGGATCATGTGGTCGAGCGGCCGGAGTACGCGGGGGACTTCGAGGGCACGGTGCGGGTGGAGTACACGCCGCACCCGGACGACGGGGTCGCGGATCCCGGCGAGATCGTCTGGACCTGGGTGCCGTTCGAGGAGGACTTCAGCCGCGGCAAGGACCGCCCGGTGCTGGTCGTCGGCTGGGACGAGCCGTTCCTGCTGGCGCTGATCCTCACCAGCAAGGACCACGACCGCGACGCCGCCGACGAGGCGCGCTGGGGCCGGGTCTGGCTGGACATCGGCAGTGGGCCCTGGGACAAGAACGCCCGGCCCAGCGAGGTCCGCCTGGACCGGGTCCTCCGCATCGACCCGCACCAGGTCCGCCGCGAAGGCGCCGCGATCGAGAAAGCGATCTTCGATCAGGTGGCGGCCGGCCTGCACGACCTCCATCGCGGCTGAAGGATCAGCTCGGCGGACGGGTCGTCGTGGTGACACCCGGCTTCCGGCCGGGTGGGGTGGTGATCCCGCCCGGCGGAGGCGTGACCGTGGTGCCCGGCTTCGGCCCGCAGCGGATGTCGTCGGCCGCGTTGTACTTCGTGGTGAACGACTCGGTCTTCTGCCGTACGCCGTTCTTCGCGAAGTACCGGTAGATCGTGATGTCGAAGCCCGGCGTCGGCGCCTGCGGCTCGCACTTCGCGGCCGTGTTGTACACCAGGCCCGGCTGGCGGAAGTTCGTCTTCTCCGACTGCCCGGCAGTGATGTCGACGAACTTGGTGCCCCAGACGATCACCCGGATGCTGCCCTTGCTACCGGGCGTCGACGCCTTGAAGATCGTCTGCACCAGCAGGCCGTGCCCGGAGTCGTTCAGGAACTTCAGGTCCACGTTCGGCCAGGCCACGGTCGCCTCACGCCCGACCGGGTAGCGGCTGATGTAGACGCTGTGCGCCTTGTGCTCGACGATCTTCAGTCCGGCGAAGAACGCCGCGTTGAAGGTGGTGGTCGCCGACTGCGAGACACCGCCGCCGAAGTCCTTCTCGAACTTGCCGCCGCTGATGATGTAGCCCTCGGCGAACCCGTTCTCCTTGGTCCGCTCACCGACGATCTTGTTCAGGCTGAACACTTCGTTCGGCTTCAGCAGCGTGCCGTTGATCTTGGCCGCCGCCGTCCCGATGTTGGTGTTGCGGTACGGCGCGTGCGGGAACTCGGTCTTGAAGTCGCCGATGTTCTGCGTGATCCCGAGCGCGGCCGCCTGCGCGGTGGTGAACTTCGCCGGGGTCGGCGTCAGCGGCACGTCGGCGCGCCGCTCACCGGTCGGCTTCGGCAGGATCGCCAGGATCGCCGCGCCGACCTTCGCCCGGTCCACGACCAGGCCGTTGACCGCCGGGATCACCTTCGGGCCGGCGCCGACGATCTGCACCGTCGCGTCCTTCGGCAGCGTCTCCAGCGACTTGAACCGCTGCACGAACAGCGGCTCCAGCGACTTGGTGTTCAGCGCCGGGATGACCTTGCCCTCCTGCACGCTCACGGACAGCGCCGGCGCGAGCTCGGCCGGCTCCAGCTCGACCGACTTCGACCCGACGGTCAGCCGGATCGGACCCGACATCGCGGGCTCGGCGAACTCCTTCAACGCCTTGTCGATCGCCTCGCCGGCGGCCTGCGGCTTGGTCACGCCGGCCGGCAGTTCCTTCGGGGTCCCGTCCGACGGGTACGCCGCGAACACCGCGTCGACCGCCTTCGCTGTGTCCAGCTGCAGGCCGTCGGCCGGGTCGTGCTTCACCGGCTGCGTGCCCTTGAAGGTGATCGTGCCCTCGGTCGCCTTGCGATTCACCTGGCCGGCCAGCTTCTCGACGGCGGCCTTCAGCTTCGCGTCGTCCTTGCTGACGACCGGCTCGACGGCGTCCCCGCCGGTCAGCGCGTGCCAGATCCGGCCGGGGGCCAGGCTGCGGCCCGCGCCGGCGGCGGCGACAGTCTTGTCCACGTCCACCGAGAGTCCGGCGTCGGCCGGCAGCACCTGGAACTTGGCGTCGCCCGCCTGCAGCGCGATCGGAGCGGCGATGCGGTCCTGGAGGCCCGCGGTCAGCTTGGTCTTCGCGTCGTCCTCGGACAGGCCGCCGATCGGGATGCCGAGCACGGTCGTGTCCGTCGGGATCTTGGCTCCGGCGAAGGCGAACGCCGCGCCGTACCCCACGACGACAACACCGAGCCCCGCGGCGGCGATGATCCCCGCGAGCTGCTTTCTCCCCACCGGACAGAGTCCTCCCGCTCGAGCGCTTGGTCAGGGCACAAGCGCACATCTTACGGGACCGGACAGGCCTCACCGACCGTCGGGGCTGCCCCGTCATGCCCCGGCAGTAACGATCAGTTTTCGGGCAGTTCCCGGTAGTTACTGGAATGGTAGATCAACGCGCTCGGGTCGCTCGGATCGCCCGTCCCGAGGCTGAGCACCTCGCCCACCACGATCGTGTGGTCGCCCCCGTCGTACGTCGCCCAGGTCCGGCACTCGAGCCACGACAGGGCGCCGTCGACGGTCGGGCAGCCGGTTTTCGGGCCGGCCGTCGTACCGATGCCGTCGAACTGGCTGTACAGGTCGCGCCCGGACCGCGCGAACCGCTCCGCGATCGCCCGCTGCGCCCCGGACAGCACCGATACGGCCCAGTAGCCGCAGTCCAGTACGGCGGAGTGCATCCGGACGCCCTTGTCGACGCAGACCAGCACCAGCGGCGGATCCAGCGAGACCGATGTGAACGCGTTCGCGGTCATCGCATGCGCGACGCCGTCCTGCAGCGTGCTCATGATCGTGATCCCCGACGCGAACTGCCCGAGCGCAGCACGGAACTCCGCAGGCGGAACGCTCCCACTCGACTCGGTTGAGGACACCTCAGCAGGTTATGCCTACTGATAGGTTGACGCCTCAACCGAGCGTGTGGGAACGGTCACCTCACAGGTTGCCCGGCTGAATCGTCTAGGTCCTGCCTGGTGATCCAGCGCCGTAGCGAGGAGGTGCTCGGTGCGGTGGCTCGGCGTGCGGGGGCGAAGGTCTCGATGCGGAGCATCGTGGCCTTTGCACCCGTGCGGCGAGGTGCCGTGCCGAGTGCCCCGCAGTAGGCGATGGATCACCAGACAGGACCTATAGGCCTGCGAACAGGTCGTGCTCCAGGCCGTCCGGGCCGGGGGCCGGGGTGCCCTTGACCAGGCGGTACGGCTCGGAGCTCCAGATCTGGTTGCCGAGGTTGTTCGACAGCGCGAAGAACGGGCCGTCGACGGTGATCTGGGTGGCGTGCGCCTTCATCGCGTTCATCTTCCGGTCAATGAACTCCTCCCCCTCGATCACGCAGTCGATCAGCCGGTCCGGCGTGACGAACGGACCGAGCGGACCTTCGGGGTCCATGCCCTCGAAGGTGGTCGTGTCACCGGATTCACGCAGCAGCCGGAGCTGCTGCCGCATCCGTGACTCGGCCATCGCGGTCCAGTAGATCTTCGGGATGTCCCACGCCGGTCCGAGATCCTCGCGGTACGACCGGGAGGCGGCAAGGTCAGCGGCGTACGTCGCCACCCGGTGGGCCTTGATGTGGTCGGGATGCCCGTAGTTGCCGTACTGGTCGTAGGTCACGAGCACCTGAGGGCGGACCTCACGGATGACCGGGACCAGGTCGTCGGCCGCGGTCAGCAGGTCGGCCTGCCAGAAACTGTCCTTGCGGGTCTCCGGCGGGACGTCCGCGTTGCCCTCGGCGTTGTAGATCATCCCGGTGTCGCGGTACTTCCCCGCGCCGCCGAGGAACCGGTGGTCGGTGACACCGAGCTCGGCCATCGCGTTCGCGAGCTCACCGATCCGGTGCTCGCCGAGGCCGTCTTCCTGGTCGGCGGCCAGGTGGGCCAGCGCGGGGACGAGGACCTCGCCCTCCTCGCCGAGGGTGCAGGTGATCAGGGTGACGTGGGCGCCCTCCGCGACGTAGCGCGCCATCGTCACACCGTTGTTGATGGTTTCGTCGTCCGGGTGGGCGTGCACCAGCAGCAGCCGGCGCTCAGCAAGCTCAACCATGCCGAAAGCCTACGTCGACCCGCCGACAGTTCATCTGGCAGTTCTCCCGGCAGCGGGCTCAGCCGAAGCGGCGGACCAGCAGACAGCCGGCCTGGAACCGCGATTTGGCGCCGAGCCCGGCGATCAGCGCGCTGATCTCGGAGCGTACGGTCCGCAGCGACAGTCCGAGGTCGCGCGCGATCGCGGCGTCCTTCGCACCGGTCGACATCATCCGGCCGATCGTCACCTGGCGGCTGGTCAGCTCCTTCACCGCGGCGGGAGTCCGCCGGTGCGATCCGAGCTCGTAGACCTCACAGACGACCTCTGGTGCGACGTCTTCCAACCGCACCGCCTCAACTGCCGGATACACCGACATGCGTCACTCCTCCCCAAGAGTTCAGGAAAGGATTCTCGTCCCCGGGCCGGACCACGTGCCAGGTACAACCCGTACAAACCACCCATACAGTTGCGGTGCCTGAACAGCGAGAAGGGCGGCGCCGTCAGGCACCGCCCTTCTCAGAAGTGTGCTGCGATCAGCTCACTTTCTTCACACCGATCTGCGTCAGGTCGGGGAACCCACCGGTGTTCGGGTCGGTCACCACGTTGTCGAGGTTCGAGCCCACGACGTACACGTTGAGGTCCTGGACGGTCGGCACGATCGGAGCCGTCTTCATGATCTCGACGTACAGGTCGGACAGACCGGACTCGATCTTGTTCTTGTCGGTCTCGGACTGCAGAGCCTTCATCTTGTCCCAGCCGGCCTGGCTGCGCGCGTAGTTGTTCTGCGCGGGCTTGTTCGGCGCGCTGGTGTCCGGGCCGAAGACGGACGGCACGATCGTCGTCAGGCTCGCCCAGTCGTAGCACCAGCCGGCGGTGATCAGGTCGGTCGCCGCGGAGTCCTGCTGCTGCGTCGAGTAGTAGTTGTCACCCGGGATCTTCTGGATCTCGACGTTGACCCCGATGGCCTTCCAGGACGCCTGGGCAGCCTCGGCGGCCTTGACGGCCAGACCCGAGTCCGCCGTACCCAGGACGAGCTTCTCGCCCTTGTAGCCGGCCTCGGTCAGCAACTGCTTGGCCTTCGCCGGGTCGCCCTGCTCCGGAGCCTTGAAGTTCTCCTCCGGCTTGTAGCCCTCCATGTCCTGCGGAATGATCGAGTCGACCACCTTGGCCAGGCGCTCGCCACCACGGCCGTCCCGGTAGCTCGTCCGGTCCAGACCGTAGTACAGGGCCTCGCGCAGCTTCTGGTTCTTCAGCAACGGCTTCTGCTGGTTGAACGCGATGTACCTGCGGCAGATATCGGTGCCCTCGACCACGCGGTCCTTCACGTTCGGCTGGTTCGTCTTGGCGATGTTCTCCGGCTGCACACCGGCGAAGCTCAGCGAGCTCTGGTCCGCCGCGCCGTTCGCGATCAGCCGCTGGTCGACGGTCGCCTCGGCGTCACCGAACTTGAAGATGAACTTGTCCGGCCGCGCGTCGCGCAGCGGGTCGGTCTTCTGGTCCCAGTTGGTGTTGCGGACCAGCACCAGCTGCTTCTTGCGGGTGTACGACTCGATCTTGTACGGGCCGCTCGACACCGGGTGGTTGTCGTACTGCGTCTTGGTGTCCTTCGCCTTCGGCACCGGCGCGAAGACCTTCATGCTCGCCGTACCGTCGAACGACGCGACCGGGCGGTTCAGCTTGAACGTGATCGTCTTCTCGTCCGGAACCTCGATCGCGGTACAGCCCTTGCCGCCGTTGTTGTCCGCGACGTACGGGCCCTTGTAGCCCTTGCAGTCGAGGTACTCGTGCGCGTACGGCGCACCCTCGGCCATGTCCGCGGCGAACGACCGCTCCGCGTTGTACTTGATGTCGGCGGCCACGATCGGCGTGCCGTCCTCGTACTTCAGCCCGTCCTTCAGCTTGAAGGTCCAGGTCTTGAAGTCCGGGCTCGCCTCGTAGCTCTCCGCGAGGTCCTTCTCGAGGATGATCTTCTTCGCCTTGGCGTCGTAGCGGTAGTCCGTCAGCGTCCGGGTGATCAGCTTGCCGATCATCTGCGAGTCGGTGACGAAGTTCCGCGCCGGGTCGAGGTGCTCGACGTCGTTGACGGCGTAGACGGTGACGGTGCCCCCCTTGGCACCAGCCGTTGCCTGCCCGCTCGGCGTATTGCTGTTTCCCCCGCCGCAGGCAACCGCGGTCAGGCTCAGTCCGAACCCAACGGCGATTGCCACTCCGGTTCGTTTGAGGTGATCCATGGCCAGTGTTTCCTTCCTTGTGTTGACACTTGTCGCCGGGTCGCGGCGGCTCGAAGAAAGTGATCTACGTCGTGTGGCGGTCATCAACTCACGTGTTCACAAACTGCGCAATGAGGTTTGGGCCGCTTGACCGGATCGTGATCCCTTCAATGCCGTCGGTACACCAGACCAACGCTCTGTGTAGTCGTCAGACCACGTCCCGTTCCTCGGGGAAGTGGCAAGCCGCTTGATGGCCCGGGGCTCCGATCTGCAGCAGCGGCGGCTCTTCCGCGGCGCAGATCTCCTGTGCCTTCCAGCACCTGGTCCGGAATCGGCACCCCGAGGGCGGGTTCAGTGGGCTCGGTACGTCGCCCGTCAGCCGGATCCGCTCGCGCGCTTCCTCGGCGTCCGGGTCGGCCTCCGGCACCGCGGACAGCAGCGCGTGCGTGTACGGGTGCCGGGCGTGGTTGTAGAGCTCGTCGCGGTCGGCGGTCTCGACGATCTTGCCGAGGTACATCACCGCGACCCGGTCGGAGATGTGCCGGATCACCGACAGGTCGTGCGCGATGAACAGGTAGGCGAGGCCGAACTCGTCCTGCAGATCCTCGAGCAGGTTGACGATCTGCGCCTGGATCGACACGTCGAGCGCGGACACCGGCTCGTCGCAGACGATCAGCTTCGGCCGCAGCGCGAGCGCCCGGGCGACGCCGATCCGCTGTCGCTGGCCGCCGGAGAACTCGTGCGGATAGCGGTTGTAGTGCTCGGGATTCAGCCCGACCCGTTCCATCAGGGTCTGAACCGCCTTCTTCGTCCCGCTCTCGCTCTTCACCTTCTGGATGTCGAACGGCGCCGCGATGATGGTGCCGACGGTCTGCCGCGGGTTCAGCGACGAGAACGGGTCCTGGAAGATCATCTGGACCTCCCGCCGGAACGGGCGCATCCGGGCCCGGTTCAGGTGGGTGATGTCCGAGCCCATGAACGAGATCGAGCCGCCGGTCGGCTCGTCCAGCCTCGTCACCAGCCGGCCGGTGGTGGTCTTCCCGCAGCCGGACTCACCGACCACGCCGAGCGTCTCGCCGGCGTGGATGGTGAGGTCGACGCCGTCGACCGCCTTCACCGCACCGGTCTGCCGCTGGAGGATGATCCCCTGCGTCACCGGGAAATAGCGTTGCAGCCCGCGCGTCTCGAGCAGCAGTTCGCCGCGCTCGGGCTGCTTGCCGGCCGTCTGCTCGGCAGATGTCGTCGTACTCACCAGCACTCCCCCGCCATCAGAGGCTCGGCTTGATCTGCTCGGTGAACAGCTGCTTGCGCTGCTCCGACCTGATGTGGCACCGCACCCGATGCTGTTCCTGGTCGATCTGCAGCAGTTCCGGGAGCTCGGTGGAGCAGTTCGCTCCCTCGACATGGTCCTGGTAGTCGCAGCGCGGCTGGAACGGGCAGCCCTTGGGCAGGTTGATCAGCGACGGCGGAGTACCCCGGATCGACTTGAGCCGCCCGTCGCCGCTGCGGTTCACGCGCGGGATCGAGCCCAGCAAACCCCAGGTGTACGGCATCTCGGGCCGGTAGAAGATGTCCCGGACGCTGCCGGACTCGACCACGCGGCCGCCGTACATCACCACGACGTTCTCGGTCATCTTGGCAACCACACCGAGGTCGTGGGTGATCAGGATGATCGCGGAGTTGAACTCCTTCTGCAGATCCTTCATCAGGTCCAGGATCTGGGCCTGGACGGTGACGTCGAGTGCGGTGGTCGGCTCGTCGGCGATCAGCAGCGCGGGATCGCACATCAGCGCCATCGCGATCATCGCGCGCTGCCGCATACCGCCGGAGAACTGATGCGGGTAGTCGTAGAACCGCTTGTCCGGCGACGGAATGCCGACCCGGTCGAGCAGGTCGATGGCGCGCTTCTTCGCCACCGACTTCGGCGTGTCGTTGTGCACGAGGAAGGCCTCGGTGAGCTGGTCACCGACCCGGAAGAACGGGTGCATCGCCGACAACGGGTCCTGGAAGATCATCGCGACCTGCTGGCCGCGCAGCGCCCGCATCTCGGGCACCGACATCCCCACCAGTTCGGCGCCGTCCAGCCAGATCTCGCCGCTCACCCTGGCCTTGCTGCCCTTGTGCAGGCCCATGATGGCCAGGCTGGACACGCTCTTGCCGGAGCCGGACTCGCCGACGATGCCGAGCGTCTTGCCCCGCTCGAGGGTGAAGTTCAGGCCGTTGACGGCCTTCACCAGCCCGTCGTCGGTCGGGAAGTGCACCTGCAGGTCCTTGACCTCCAGGAACGGCTTTCCGGCGCGGGTTCCCGCCGGCGACGCACTGGTCACGGATTCGGTCATCTCACCTCACCTGATCAGGACAGCCGCACGCGCGGGTCGATGACGGCGTACAGGACGTCGACGACGATGTTCGCGAGCACCACGAAGATCGCCGCGAACAGCACCACGCCCATGATCGCGGGCAGGTCGTTGCTGAGCACGGAGTCGATGGAGAACTTGCCGAGGCCGGTGATGCTGAAGATCTGTTCGGTGATCACCGCGCCGCCGAGCAGGCCGCCGACGTCCAGGCCGAAGATGGTCACGATCGGGGTCAGCGCGGACCGCAGCCCGTGCTTGAAGACCACGGTCCGCTCGGTCAGGCCCTTGGCCCGGGCCGTCCGGATGTAGTCCTCGTTCATGGTGTCGATCATGTTGGCCCTGGTGATCCGGGTGTAGAGCGCCGCGAACACCAGCGCGAGCGTGATCCAGGGCAGGATGTAGAACTGCAGCCACTTCACCGGACCGACCGTGAACAAGGCGGCGTTCGCCGTGTCCGGGAACGGGACCCACTTCAGTTTGACGATGAACAGGAACAGCAGCAGGTAGCCGAACACGATCGTCGGGAAGGACACCCCGAACAAGGCCAGGCCGACGCTGAACTTGTCGATGAACTTGCCCTTGCGCAGCGCCGCTATCAGGCCGAGCATCACGCCCGACAACAGCCAGAGGACGGCGGCTCCGAGGGCCAGCCACAGTGTCGACGGGAACGCGTCCTTGATCGAGTTCCAGACCGGGATGCCGTTCTGGTACGACTCACCGAAGCAAGGCCACGGGCAGTTGCGCTCGTTGCCCTCGGATCCGATCGTCCGGCCGCCCGGGCTCACCAGGCCCTGCATGTACTGGCCGTACTGCACGACCAGCGGCTTGTCGAAGCCGTACGTCGCGTTGACCTGTGCGACTGTCTCCGCGTTGCAGTTCTTGCCGCAGATGAGCAACGCGGGGTTCGCCGGCGTGGCCCAGAACAGGAAGAACGTGATCGCGCTGATCACGATCAGGACGAACACCGCCTGGATCAGACGGCGGATGAGATAACGGCCCACCGGGGTCAGCTCCTTCCGGCGCGCGGATCGAGGGCGTCCCGGACCGAGTCGCCGAGCAGGTTGAACGCCAGCACGGTGATGAACAGCGCCATCCCCGGGAAGAACAGGTACAGCGGGTTGCCCTCGATCCAGTTCGACGCGTCGGAGATCATCCGGCCCCACGAGGAGGTCGGCTCCTTGATGCCGACACCCAGGAAGGACAGCGCCGCCTCGGCGGTGATGTTGGTCGGGAGCAGCAGGGTCGTGTACACCAGCAGCGTCGGCACCATGTTCGGCAGGATCTGCCGGAAGAGCACGTAGTTCGGGCCGGCGCCCAGTGATCTGGCGGCCTCCACGAACTCGCGCTCACGGAGCGAAAGTGTCTGACCACGGACGATGCGCGCCAGGTACGCCCAGCCGAAGAAGCCGAGGACGAACATCAGCACGCCCATGCGCAGCGTGTTGTTGTCAGGGATGCCGAACAGATCCTGGGCGCGCGAGGCGACCACCGGAGTCAGCGCCATCACGAACAGCAGCGACGGGAAGCTCAGCATGATGTCCATCAGCCGGCTGAGCAGCGTGTCGACCCAGCCGCCGAAGTACCCGGACACCATCCCGATCACCGTGCCGAGCACGACCGCGATGATGGTGCCGCCGAGCGCGACGAGCAGCGAGACCCGGGTGCCGTAGACCAGCCGGGAGAAGATGTCGCGGCCGTTCTGCGGCTCGATGCCGAGCCAGTGCTCGGAGCTCGTGCCGCTGCCCCACAACCCGCCGATCGGGATGCCGCCGTCGCGCGTGTTCAGCAACGGGTTCCCGTGCGCGTCGACCTTGTTGAACTGATCGGGCGGGAACCCGTTCAGCTTCACGATCAGCGGCGCGAACAGCGCCACCAGGATGATCAACAGGATCACGATCGCGCTGATGATCGCGATCTTGTCACGCCGCAGCCGTGTCCAGGCGATCTCGCCGGGCGAGCGGCCTTCGATCTCCTTCGCCTCGGCAGTCTCGACCAGAGCATCTGTCGGCAGCCCCTCATCGGGAGACTGCGTCTCCGATACCCCCAGCGTCATCGCCGTCACCCGTCCTTCATGGTGATGCACCCCGCACCTTTGACCCGAGCTCGCCGGGTTGCCGGGAACCCTACGTATCTCGCAGTGTGGACGCCATGGGAAGCCGACGCTAGTCACCGAATCGTGACCGGTGTGACTTCCGCCACTACCGGCGGGTTCGGAGCGCCCGGACGAAGGGACGATCGGCTACCAACCAGTCACTCTCGTCGAGGTCCTCCGGCGCGAACCACCGCAGCTCCGAGTGCTCACGCAGTACCGGGTCGCCCGCGACGATCACCGCCCGGTAGACGTGCAGCCGGTACGCAGCCGAGATGTCCACGCCGGGTCCCAGCGACTCGCCGACCTTGATCTCCAGCTCGAGCTCCTCGCGGATCTCCCGGACCGCGGCCTGCTCGTCGGTCTCCCCCGGCTCGACCTTGCCGCCCGGGAACTCCCAGCCGCCGTCCGGCCCCGGCCGGTACGCCGCCAGCACCAGGCCGTCCCGTACCACCGCGACACCCACCACGATCTGCTGCACTGCGTTGATTCCTCCCACCACCCCTCCGCCCCGGCCAGGGCGACTCTGCCAGAAACTGTCCGTCCCGTCAGACATCATCCCGGTATGCCGTTGCAGAACAGGGTTCTGCCCACCCAGGAGATCGTCGCCGACCCCGGCCGCGGCCTGCTGATGGGCAATCGCGGCAGCCTGCACGGCCCCGACCGCCGCCTCGGCACGACCCGCTGGCGGTCGAAGGCGTGGATCTGCTGTGTCCTCGACTGGAAAGGGATCCGCCGCGATCCGATGCCGCCCGGCCGCTGGACCGCACTGTTCTTCTTCGACGAAGCGGTCGCGCTCGCCGCCGGCCATCGGCCCTGTCATTACTGCCGCCGCAGGGATTTCCTGCTGTACGCCGGTGCGTGGGCGAGCGGCCGCGGCCTGTCCGAACGCCCACGGGCCGCCGAGCTGGACGCCGTACTGCACCATGAGCGCGTCGAGTCACGCACCAGGCGGCAGCGAACGACCGTCCAGGACTTCTCCGGACTGCCCGACGGCGCCATGGTGCGGTTCGACGGCAGACCCGCGCTGGTGCTCGATCAGCAGGTGCTGCCGTGGTCGTGGGAGGGGTACGGCGAGGCGCTGCGGCCGCCCGGTCTGCGCGAGGTCGAGGTCCTCACGCCGCCCGCGAATCTCGTTGTCCTACAGGCCGGATTCGCCCCATTACTCCACCCGTCGGCGCACTCGCAACTGAGGCAAGCCTAACTGGAAACACGCCGTACCGAGGGGTCTTCCGTTGGGCGCTCGGCAGGGGCAAAGTGTGCCCATACTGACAGCTACATAACCATCACTGGAGTCGGCATGGACAACACCGTGGCAGCCGTGCAGCGCGCTCTCGAGGTGTTGCACGCAGGAGTCGGCAAACTCAGCCAGGAGTACGGTGACACCCTCGGCATCCGCCGCCTGGTGTCCGATGTGGCCCGGCTGAGCGACGATCTCGCAGAGCTCGGCCCGCCCGACCCCAGGCACAGGCCCGGACCCGTTCCGGAGGAACTCGAGGAGATTCCCGACGTGGAATATGACGCGTCCATGTGGACCGACGCGGAACACGAAGGCTTCGGCGCGCCGGACAGGCACGCCCCGTGAACGAGCGAAGCGAGCGAACCATCAAATACAGCGCCCTGTGGACAGCAGAACCGCCCGCAGCGAAGCGAGGACGGTTCTGATGGCCACGGGAGTTAGTGCGCCGGGCCGCGCTCAAGTAGGCCTCAAGACTGCAAGAACGGATCGATGGTGGCTCGCGCCGTTGCGTATCGGCGTGATCCTGCTCTTCTTCGTCGTCTACGCGACGATCCGGATCTTCATGAACAAGTGGTACTGGGTCGACGCGTACCACTACCTCACGCCGCTGTACTCGCCCTGTCTGACCAGCAGCTGTGTCGAGGGTTCCAGCCATCTCGGCACCTGGTTCGGGAACTTCCCGCGCTTCCTGCCGTTCAGCCTGATCACGTTCGTGGTCCTGGCCGGCTTCCGCGGCACCTGCTACTACTACCGCAAGGCGGGGTACCGGTCGCTGTTCTTCGCGCCGGCCGCCTGCGCGGTCCCCGAGCCGCACAAGAACTACACCGGTGAGCGGAAGTTCCCGCTGATCGCGCTGAACCTGCACCGATACTTCTTCTACGGCGCCCTGGTCTTCGGTGTGCTGAACATCTACGACGGCGTCCAGGCCTTCCACGGTGACGGCGGCGGCTTCGGGATCGGTCTCGGCACGGTGATCATCTGGATCAACCTGGTGATGCTGTGGCTGTACACGCTGTCCTGCCACGCCTGCCGGCACATCGTCGGCGGCCGCCTGAAGAACTTCTCCAAGCACCCGATGCGCTACCGGTACTGGACCTTCGTGTCCAAGCTGAACCCGAAGCACGGCACCTTCGCGATGACGTCGCTGTTCACCGTGATCCTGACCGACTTCTACATCATGGCGGTCTCCGCCGGGTGGTTCTCCGACCTGCGCATCATCAATTGAGGATTTCATGACTGAGCTGGAACGACACTCCTACGACGTCGTCGTGATCGGGGCCGGCGGCGCCGGCCTGCGCGCGGCGATCGAGGCCCGTGAGCAGGGCAAGAAGACCGCGATCATCTGCAAGTCGCTGTTCGGCAAGGCGCACACGGTGATGGCCGAGGGCGGCTGCGCGGCCGCGATGGGCAACGCGAACTCCAACGACAACTGGCAGGTCCACTACCGCGACACGATGCGCGGCGGGAAGTTCCTGAACAACTGGCGGATGGCCGAACTGCACGCGCAGGAGGCCCCCGACCGGGTGTGGGAGCTGGAGACGTACGGCGCGCTCTTCGACCGAACGCCCGACGGCCGGATCAGCCAGCGCAACTTCGGCGGTCACACCTACCCGCGGCTCGCGCACGTCGGCGACCGCACCGGCCTGGAGCTGATCCGCACCCTGCAGCAGAAGATCGTCTCGCTGCAGCAGGAGGACTTCGAGGCCACCGGCGACTACGAGGCGAACCTCAAGGTGTACGCCGAGTGCACGATCACCGAGTTGATGAAGGACGGGGACGCGATCTCCGGCGCCTTCGGGTACTGGCGTGAGTCCGGGCGGTTCATCCTGTTCGACGCGCCGGCCGTCGTACTGGCGACCGGTGGCGTCGGCAAGTCCTTCAAGGTTACCTCGAACTCCTGGGAGTACACCGGTGACGGGCACGCGCTGGCGATGCGGGCCGGCGCGACGCTGATCAACATGGAGTTCATCCAGTTCCACCCGACCGGCATGGTCTGGCCGCCGTCGGTGAAGGGCATCCTGGTCACGGAGTCGGTCCGCGGCGACGGCGGCGTACTGAAGAACTCCGAGGGCAAGCGGTTCATGTTCGAGTACGTGCCGGACGTGTTCCGGGCGCAGTACGCCGAGACCGAGGACGAGGCGGACCGCTGGTACAAGGACCCGGACAACAACCGGCGCCCACCGGAGCTGCTGCCCCGCGACGAGGTCGCCCGCGCGATCAACTCCGAGGTGAAGGCCGGCCGCGGTACGCCGCACGGCGGCGTCTTCCTGGACGTGTCCTCTCGGCTCCCGGCCGAGGAGATCACCCGGCGGCTGCCGTCGATGCACCACCAGTTCAAGGAGCTGGCCGACGTCGACATCACCGCGGAGCCGATGGAGGTCGGTCCGACCTGCCATTACGTGATGGGCGGCGTCGAGGTCGACCCGGACACCGCGTCGTCCGTCGTACCGGGCCTGTTCGCCGCGGGTGAGGTTGCCGGCGGCATGCACGGCTCGAACCGGCTCGGCGGCAACTCGCTGTCCGACCTGCTGGTCTTCGGGCGGCGGGCCGGGATGGGGGCCGCGATGTACGTCGACGGGCTGCAGGAGCGCCCGAAGATCGACGAGGCCGACGTCGACGCGGCGGCCGCGGACGCGCTGGCGCCGTTCGAGCTCGAGGGCGGCGAGAACCCGTACACGATCCACCAGGAACTGCAGCAGTCGATGAACGACCTGGTCGGCATCATCCGCAAGGAAGAAGAGATGGAGCAGGCGCTCGGCCGCCTGTCCGAGTTCCGCAGCCGGATCGCGAAGATGACGGTGGAGGGTCACCGGCAGTTCAACCCGGGCTGGCACCTCGCGCTCGACCTGCGCAACATGCTGACCGTGTCGGAGTGCGTGGCCGGGGCGGCGCTGATGCGGCAGGAGTCGCGTGGCGGGCACACGCGCGACGACTTCCCAGGGATGAACCCCGAGTGGCGCAAGAAGCTGCTGGTGTGCGCGCTGGACGCCGACGGCGTCGTCAACGTCACCGAGAAGGAGCAGATCCCGATGCGCGAGGACCTGCTGGAGCTGTTCGAGCTCGACGAGCTGAAGAAGTACCTGACAGACGAGGAGCTGCCGGCCACATGACCGAGCGAAGCGAGGGCATCAAACAGCACAGCGTGTTTCGTGCCTCATCGGCGCCCGGAGCGAAGCGAGGACGTCGATGAGTTACAAGGGCAAATTCCGCGTCTGGCGCGGGGACTCCGAGGGCGGGGAGCTCAAGGACTACGAGGTCGAGGTGAACGAGGGCGAGGTCGTCCTCGACGTCATCCACCGGCTGCAGGCCACCCAGACCCCCGACATGGCGGTCCGGTGGAACTGCAAGGCCGGCAAGTGCGGCTCGTGCAGCGCCGAGATCAACGGCATGCCGAAGCTGATGTGCATGTGCCGGATGAACACGTTCGCCGAGGACGAGGTCGTCACGGTCACGCCGATGCGCACCTTCCCGGTGATCCGGGACCTGGTCACGGACGTCTCGTTCAACTACCAGAAGGCGCGCGAGGTGCCGGCCTTCAAGCCGCCGGCGGACCTGAAGCCGGGCGAGTACCGGATGCAGCAGCAGGACGTGGAGCGCTCGCAGGAGTTCCGCAAGTGCATCGAGTGCTTCCTGTGCCAGGACACCTGCCACGTGATCCGTGACCACGAGGAGAACAAGGAGTCGTTCTCCGGTCCGCGGTTCCTGATGCGGATCGCCGAGCTGGACATGCACCCGCTCGACGCCGCCGACCGGCAGCACGCCGCGCAGGAGCAGCACGGTCTGGGCTTCTGCAACATCACCAAGTGCTGCACCGAGGTGTGCCCCGAGCACATCAAGATCACCGACAACGCGCTGATCCCGATGAAGGAACGCGTCGTCGACCGCAAGTACGACCCGCTGGTCTGGCTCGGCAACAAGATCCGCCGCCGCCCCGCCTGACCGCGGTACGACGAGCCCGCGGACCGCAGTACGACAGGCCCGCACTCGCAGCATCCCGAGCCCCCTGGCCCCACCCGGTGCCAGGGGGCTCGCGCATGTCACCCCGCCCCGCCTTTTCGGGGTTGACCCACCAGATGCTGGGTTGGCACCTCGTATTGCGGGCGCGAACCCAGCCTCTCGTGGGTGGACCCACCAAAAATGGGGAGGCGGTTTCGGGGGTGGGTCACTCGCGTGGGTGAGTCGGGTGGGGGTGTTGGGCGCTTAGGGTGCCGGACATGGACGTTGTGGTGCTGCGGCTGGTGAATCTGGTCCTTTTCATGATGGTTTTCGTGCCGATCTCGCAGCGGTTGCTCGGGGTGCGGTTCGGGCTCGGGCGCCTCGCGGTCGGGGCGTTGATCACGCTGAGCATCTCCGGGCCGCTGGCGATCGCGATGATCGGTACGCCGCCGTGGACCGGATCGAACGGCGCCGCGATCGCGTTCATGGCGCTGATCGCGCTCTGCTCGATGCTCGCCGGCCTGGTGTTCCTGGTCCTGGCCGAGGCGCTGGTGCCTACCGGGTCGTTGCCGCGGGCCCGTGATCTGCGGCGGGACCTGAGCGGGCGGATCGCGCGCACCCGGCGGTACCTGCAGATCCTGCGGATCGCGATCAAGCACGGGCTCGGCCCGTACCTGCGCGGCCGCCGCCGTCCCGGCCGGGAGAACGTCGCGGGCCAGGCCGAGCTGGCCAGGTCCCTGCGGCTCGCCCTCGACGAGGCCGGTGTCACGTTCGTCAAGCTCGGCCAGGTGCTGTCCACGCGCAGCGACGTCATCCCCCAGTCGGTCGCCACCGAGCTCAGCCGTCTCCAGGATCAGGTCACGCCGGCGCCCTGGCCACAGATCGAGGAGATCCTCACCGAAGAACTCGGCGCCCCGCCGTCCGAGCTGTACGCCGCCTTCGACACCGAACCGCTCGCCGCGGCCTCGGTCGCCCAGGTCTACACCGCCCGCCTCACCAACGGCACGGACGTGGTGGTGAAGGTTCAGCGGCCTGGGATCGCCGGGCTTGTCGACCGGGACCTCGACATCGTCCGGAGGCTCGCCAGGCTGCTGGACCGCAACACCGACTGGGGGCGCTCGATGGGAGTGCGGGCGCTCGCCGACGGGTTCGCGGACGCGATGCGCGAGGAGCTCGATTTCACCGTCGAGGCGGGGAACATGACCACGGTGGCCGCCGGCAAGTCCGTTGCTGCCAGCAATGACCTCGTCGTACCGCGGCTGTATCCGGAGCGCTGCACCCGCCGCGTCCTCACCATGGAACGGCTCGACGGCATCGGCCTCGGCAATGCCGTCGAGGCGATCGCCGACCGCGGCCTCGACCCGGTCCGCCTCGGCCGCGCGCTGTTCGAGTGCCTGCTCGGCCAGGTGGCGATCGACGGCGTCTTCCACGCCGACCCGCACCCGGGCAACTTCCTGCTGCTGACCGACGGCCGGATCGGCATGCTCGACCTCGGCTCGGTCGGCCGCCTCGACCCCGCGACCCGCGAGGCCCTGCAACGCTTCCTGCTCGCCGTCGACCACGGCGACCCGGTGTCGGCCACCGATGCCCTGCTGGAGATCGTCTACCGCCCGGACGTCATCGACGAACGCGCACTGGAGCGCTCCGTCGGCCAGTTCATGACCAGACACCTCGCGGCCGGCGTGACGCTCGGCCCGGCGATGTTCAACGACCTGTTCAAGATCATCACGTCGCACGAGCTCGGCGTACCGCCCGAGGTCGCCGCCGTGTTCCGCGCGCTCGCCACGATCGAAGGCACCATCTCCCGGATCTCCCCCAGCTTCGACCTGGTCGCGGCGTCCCGCCAGTTCGCCGGCGCGCACGTGACCGACCGGCTCGCGCCCGAGGCACTCCGCCGTACGGCGACCGAGGAACTCGCCACGCTGCTCCCGATGTTGCGCCGCCTGCCGCGCCGGATCGACCGGATCGCGGCCGCGGCGGAGAGCGGTCGGCTCGGCGTGAACGTCCGCCTGTTCGCCGACGAACGCGACCGCCGGCACTTCACCGGACTGCTCCACCAGGCGCTGCTAGCAGTGCTAGGTGCGACCGCGGGCATCATGGCGGTCCTGCTGCTCGGTACGCCGGGCGGCCCGAAGGTCACCGACTCGATGACGTTGTTCCAGCTGTTCGGCTACAACCTGCTGGTGATCTGCGCAGTGCTCGTGCTCCGCGTCCTGGTCCTGATCTTCCGACTACCGGGAACCCGCTCGCCTTGACTTCAACTTAACTTGAACTTCGACGATAGCGGGCATGACCATCACTGAGGCCCGCCCCAAGCTGTTCACCGGACAGCATCTGCCACTGGTGCTCGGCGTGATCGGCCTCGTCACGCTCGGCGCGTTCGAGAATCGCGCGGTCGGTACGGCGTTGCCCACGATGGTGCGTGAGTTCGACGCGCTCGGCAGCTTCGGGCTCGCGAACGCGGCGCCGACCGCGAGCTACCTGATCTCGCTCGCGATCGCCGGCCTCTGGTCGGACCGCCGCGGGCCGATCCCCACCCTGCGTGCGGGCGCGATCTCGTTCACCCTCGCCCAGCTCCTGGTCGGTACGGCCACCGCGATGCCGATGGTGATCGCGGGACGGCTGCTGAGCGGTCTGGCCGAAGGCCTGCTCGACGTCTCGTTGATGGTGCTCGTCGCCCGCGCGCTGCCTGCCGTACTGCGGCCGCGGATGTTCTCGTTGTTCGCCGCGATGTGGATCCTGCCTTCGGTTCTCGGACCGGTGCTGACCGGCGTAGTGACGGAGCAGTTCGGGTGGCGCTGGGTCTTCCTCGGCGCGCTGGTCCTGCTGATCCCGAGCTGGCTGCTACTCCGCCCGGCGATGCGCCAATCGGCCGATGCCCCTGCGCCGGAGCGCACTGCCGAGGACGCGACCGAGCTGGCGGCATCGCGTGCCGCACTCCCCTGGGCCCTAGCGGCATCCGTCGCGTTGTTCTCGATGACTGTGGCCGGTGACCACCTCGAGGCGCATCCGGTGCTCGGCGGTACGACGGTCCTCGTCGCGCTCGTGGTGCTCGGGCTGGCCGCCGTCCGGGTGATGCCGGCGGGCACGTTCACCGCGCGGCGCGGCTTCCCCGCGGTGGTCGCCGTCCGCGCGCTGGGTGGGGCCGCGTTCGGCGGGGTCAGCGCCTACCTTCCGCTGCTGCTGACGCTGCAGCACGACTTCAGTCCGTCGCGCGCGGGGGTGACGTTGTCGATCACCGGGGTGTGCTGGGCGTTCGGATCGTGGTTGCAGGGCCGTGAGCACAGGATCGAGCGGGTCACCGTACTGCGGACCGGGCTGGCCCTGATGACCGTCGGCATCCTGGTGACCTCGCTGCTCGCGTGGACCGGGGCGACGACCTGGATCGGCTTCGCCGGCTGGGGAGTCGCGGGCATCGGCATGGGACTCAGCTCGTCCAGCCTGTCGGTGCTGACCCTCGACCTGTCCGACCAGAGCAACACCGGCCGCAACAGCAGTGCTGGTCAGATGGCAGCGACGATCAGCATCGCGACCGCACTGGCCGTCAGCGGCACACTGCTCGCCTTCAACGCCGACGACCCCCGGCCCTGGGTCTTCGGCACGATTGTCACCGCCGGCGCCGCCCTCGCCCTCCTCGGCTTCCTCGGCGCCGGCCGCGTCCGTCGCTCCCGGTCATCACCGTCAGCTCCGCGATGATCGAAGCTGCGTACAGCTGCAGCCAATCGGTCATTTTCCAGCACTCGACACCTTGACGCGCTCATCCTCCAGCTTTACGGTGAGGACCGTAATTCCGGCGAGAGGGGCAGCTCGTGAGGAAGACCGGTTCGTTGCTCGTAGCAATCACTGTGCTTGCGAGTCTGATTCAGGCGGGCACGGCCCAGGCCGCCGCGCCCGCCGGCGTGTTCCAGGACTTCGAGTCCGACACCGACCTGCAAGGCGCGACCGTCACCCTGCCGCAGATCGACAGGATCGAGCGCACCGCCGACCCGACGCACGGCAGCTCCGGCCTGAAGTTCACCGTTGGGCCGTCCAACACTCCGGGAGCCAGTGCGTCGTCCGGCATCAACCTGTACGCCGGAACGCCGAGCCTCCCGGTGCCGGACTGGTCCGGCCACATCGTGCTGGGCTTCGACTTCTTCACCGAGCAGGACTACACGACCGTCGGCCGGATCACCGTCCGGGACCAGTCGAACAAGGCGTGGGGCATGGACTATCCCATCCGGGCCCGTGACTGGACGCCGATCACGCTGCGGATGAGCACGATCGCGGCCGCCGGTGTCGACATCACCCGGATCGCCTACATCGGCTTCTCGATACCGCGATCCACGACGCCCGTCATCGGTCACTACGACGCCTTCCGGCTCGTCGACAGCTACCCGTACGACCAAACGCCGTACGGCGACATGGCGGCCGCCCAGCTACTGCGGCTGGTCGACTTCAACGGCGTACTGACGAGGCTTGCGGATCAGATCAAGGAACTCGACCGGTCGTTAGGGCATGAGGCAGCGGACGAGCGACTCAAGGCTCAGGTGCGGGTTGCGGAGGCGCAGTGCGCGGACCTGCGCGCGAAGCTCGCCGGGGGTCCGATGACGTATGCGCAGTACCAGCCGTTCAACGCGGGCGTCACCGCCTTGCAGCGGACCGTGCCGCGATTGTCGAACACCATCCAGGCACGGGCGCACGACCGCGGCGCCGACTTCGGTGTGGAGTCCGCCGACTCGATGGCGCTGGTGTACCCGAAGGACCTGCCGTTCACCTCGACCGGTACGGCGCCGACGGTGTCGCTGACCCGTGGTGAGTACGAGAACGTTCAGGCCGTCGTACTGCCGTTCGCCGAGCCGCTGACCGGCGTACAGGCCCGAGTGACGTCCGTATCCGGCAAGGGCGCAGTGCAGGCCGCTGTCGCTCCGGTCGGTTCGCTGAACGTGACGCCGACGAACGTGTACCACCGACCCACGTACGCCGGTTGGACGCCCGACCCGATCCGTGACGATCTGACGTCGGTCGCCGTACCCGCGGACACGTTCCAGCCGTACTGGATCCGCCTGAAAGCAGCAGCAACAGCCGCACCTGGCACGTACCACGTGACAGTCGCGTTCTCCGCGGCCGGCAAGCGGACCCGCACCATGACCGTGGCCGCCAAGGTCTGGCCCGTGACGGTGCCCGACGCACCGAAGCTCAACACCACGTTCCAGTTCACGCCCGCGATCGTGAACGACCTCTACGGGATCACCGACCCGGCGGCGCAGGAGGCTGCCAAGCACCAGTACTGGTCCTTCCTGCACGACTACAAGATCGAGCCGGACCAGCTCTACACCTGTGCGTGCATCCCCTCGAACGCGAACCCGGTGATCGTTCCGACCCCGGTCGAGGACGTGCTCTACATCCGGGACCACTACGGACTGCGTGACTTCAACGCGTTCTACCTGTGGGCCGGTCTGCTCAACCCGTCCAAGCCGGAGACCTGGCAGGCACAGATCGACACGTGGATCGCCCAGTTGCGGACCGCGATGGACAGCTACCGCGCGGCCGGTGTCGACAAATATGCATATGTGTACGGCTTCGACGAGGCGAACGGCCCGCTGCTGCAGGCGGCGAAGCAGACCTTCGCCGCGGTGAAGCAGGCGTTCCCGGACCTGCCGATCCTCACGACGTTGCGAGACAACTCGATGGGCGTCGACACCGGACTGGCCGGCCTCGTCGACATCTGGGCGCCGCAGCAGGACCTGTACGACCAGGCGGTCGCCGAGCGAACCCGTGCCCGCGGCGACCAGGCCTGGTGGTACCCGGACATCGCCACCGGCTCGCCGTTGCCGAACTGGTTCAACGGCTACCCGCCGATCGACGCCCGGACGTTGGTCGGACCAATGTCCTACAAGGCCGGCGTGGAAGGCGTTCTGTACTACGCGACCAACCGCTGGCTCCGCTCCGACCACACCAACCAGCTGCTGGTGAACGACGGCATCCTGTCCGCGTGGAAGGCAGCGACGTTCAACGGTACGGCGGGTGACGGGTCGATGTTCTACCCGGGACCGAACGGGCCGATGGCGTCGATCCGGCTGGAGAACTTCCGCGACGGAATGGAGGACTACAACCTCCTGTGGCAGTTGCAACACGACGTACAGAGCAAACCGGACCTCCCTGCCCAGCTGAAGGCCCACGCCGCCGAACTGCTCACAGCGGACGCCGTGGTGACCAACCAGCGCACGTTCACCGAGGACCCGGCGCGCTACCGCGCCTGGCGCACCGACGTCATCGCCACCCTGACCACCATCGGGGGTCTAGAGTGAGCGCATGGCTGAGCTCTTGACGGACGACCAGATCGATCTCGCGTTGCGCGACCACCTCCCGGAGTGGAAGGTCGTGGACAACGAACTGGTCCGAAGCGTCAAGAGGGACGCGTTCCTGGACGGCATCCGCCTGGTGGCGACCGTCGCGCAGCTGGCGGAGTCGATGAACCACCACCCGGACATCGACATCCGCTACACCACGATCACGTTCCGGGTCAGCAGCCACGACGCCGGCGGGATCACCGACGACGACCTCGTCCTCGCGCGGCACATCGACACCGCTGCAGGCTGACCGCTTTCCGTCATGGCGCTTGTCGGCCACGGCAAGCGCTGGTGGCCGTGCGGTCAAAGCCCTTAAACCTAAGGGCATGACCCCACGCCGCTTCGCCCTCGCGACCGCGACCGTCGCCCTGCTCAGCGTTCTCCCCACACCTGCCGTCGCAACCCCGGACCCGTCCTGGAACCGCCCACACTGCGGCAAGGTGTACGGCGACGGATCGGTGACGTTCACCGAGACCGACGGCCAGGTTCTCGCGGGTACGACGGGCACACTGCGCGCCGTCACCTACGCGAAGGTCGCCGCGCTGCAGGAACCGAACACCCTCATCGGCATCGGCCAGCAGACGATCCAGCGCTCGAATGACGCCGGCTGCAGCTGGCAGCTGCTCGACAAGACACCGGACGACCTGAGCACGTACGACATACAGCCGGGTCCGGGCGACTCGGCGTATGTCTACAGCGTCAACGACCAGCCCATCCATCGCGTGCACGGTTCGCAGGTCACCACGGTCCTCGGGCCGGTCGCCGGCGGCGGTCTGGCGGCGTTGGACGCGCGACCTGGACGACTGCGGGCCGTCGCGGGCGACGGGCAGCTCTACGACTCCGTCGACGACGGCACGAGCTGGCAGCGCGTCGGCGTACCGGCGGCTCCTGATCTCTTCCTGTACGACGCCGTGGTGGATCCGCGGAACCCGGATCACGTGGTGGCCGGCGTGATGTCGGACGGCGTGTACGTGACGTTCGACGGCGGGCGGACGTGGACCCGGTCGCGGCCGGTCGAGCGGGTGAACGCGTTCAGCCTGGCGATGTCGCCGGCCGACCCGTCGAAGGTCTGGATGGAGGGGTACGACCGGGACCGGTCGACCCGGTTCATCTGGGAGTCGACCGACGGCGGGCAGAAGTTCGGCGAGGTGCTGGACCAGAGCCGGGCCGACCTGATCAACGGCAACAAGATGTGGGCCTCACCGGTCGACGCGGACCTGCTCTACTTCAGCTACGGCACGTCCTTCATGAACTTCGGCGCCGACCTCTACCGCTTCGTCCCCTCCACCGGCGCCCTCACCAAGAACCACAACACCTTCGACGGCATCCCGTCCCTCGCCTTCAACCCCGCCAACCCGAAGATCCTCTACCTGGGCCTCGCCGAAGAACGGTGACGCAAGCCGTACCAGCCCCGGGTCACAGACGTGATCCGGGGCCCGGGTCGGGCAGGCCGCCGCCGACCCGAACCGGCGTGGCCAGCCCGGCCACCGCGGCGAGTCTCAGCGCGGTCCAGTCGGCGCGCGTCCAGTCGACCTGCTCCGGCAGTGACCACCCGGCGTCGGCCGCTTCGTCCAGGACGCCGTCGGCGTACCCGGCCAGCAGCACCACCCCGGCAACCACGCCGGCCCCGGTGACGCCGAACGCGAGGATGTCGCGAACCGCGGCCGCATGTTGGTCGATCTGCGCCCCGACGGCCGGGATCGCCAGCCCCGCCGTCAGCCCCGCCGTCGCCAAGGTGTCCGCCAACTTCGACAGCTTCTCCCGTGCCGCACTCTCGCTGCGCGGGGACCGCCCCCTGAACCAATGCACGCAGCTACGCTAACCGACGGCCGCCGACGCACATCACCCTGTCCACGAAACCGTCCGGACTCGTAAGTCTCTGGCTCGCGGGGATCGGTTACCGTTGATGAGTGACGAGTGTCGAGGAATATCGCCTGCTGGGGTTCGCCGATGTCGACCGGGAGGCGGCCGAGGCGTTCGTGCCGGACCAGGCAGTGGTGAAGGAGCTCGCGGACCAGATCCGCGGTGCGATCGGCAAGCTCGGCAAGGAGCCGGAGTTCCGGATGCCGGAGGACCCGCGGAACTCGATCCAGGCGTTCCTCGACACGGTCCCGGACATCCGCCGGTTCCACACGGAGCGCGGGATCCCGGACGACATCAGCTGGGCGACGCTCGCCGACCTCGGGCAGCAGATCAAGGTGAACCGGCGTACCCACGGCGACTACGGCCTCGAGACGCACTGGTGGATGACGATCCACTGGACCGGCCAGATCTACGCGCTCGGCCGGTTGCAGTACCTGCTGCACCAGGTCCCGGAGGACAAGCCGGTCCCCGGCACCGAGCCCGGTGAGTGGATCATCGGCGTCCACATCCCGGAGACCGGCCCGTTGACGCCGGAGCTGGTCGACGACAGCCTCCAGCAGGCCCGCGAGTTCTTCCCGCGGTACTTCCCGGAGTACTCCGTGCGGACGGCGAACCTGTGGTCCTGGTTGCTCGATCCTTACCTGCTCGACAACCTGCCGCAGGACTCGAACATGGTGAAGTTCGGCCGCCGATTCACGCCGTACGGGACGCCGAACGACAGCCAGGACAGCGCGATCTTCTTCACGTTCCGCACCCACGGCACCGACCACCTCGACGAGCTCCCGCAGGACACCCGTCTGCAGCGGCTCGTCGTCGGCCGGATCAAGGACGGCGGCACCTGGCAGAGCGCGTACGGCTACCTCGAGCTATGACGGGCGGTTCTGACCGCTAGGTACGCCGTACTTCGCGAGCCAGCTGGCCAACTCCATGTTGGACACGCACCGTACGTCGGGCTGCTTGCACGTCTCCGTCACGAAGGCGGTCAGCGCGTCGGAGTACACGCTGTTGTTCCAGCGGTTGAAGTGGTTGCCGAGGAACAGCGGCGGGTTGCCGCTCGCGCGCGACTTCGCGAGCGCCTGCCGGTAGGTCGCGAGAACCTGGGCCTTCAGCGCGGGCGCTTGGGCGATCGGCGCCTTGCGCGCCTGGGTCTGCGCGAACCACAGGTTGTAGTCCATCGTCAGCGTCTTCTTGGCGGTGCCGGCCAGCGTCACCGATTCGAGCGGGAAGTTCCACAGGCCGTCGGCCTTCTTCGGCCAGGCGATGTACCCGGGCGCGGAGGCGTCGTACAGCATGCCGCGCTGCGCCATCGCGAGCCGGTACGCGGGGCGGTTGCCCTCGAGGCACGGTGTCCGCATGCCCTTCACGGTGGCCGGGTCGAACGGCGGCTCGACGGCTCTGCCCGCCGCCAGTGCCGGGCCGGTCCGCACCATCCGGTCGAACGCGCCCAGTTCGGCGGTCCACTGCGCGGTCGTCCAGCGGCCGATGCCGGTCGGGCCGCAGAAGTGCCCGTTCGCGTGGGTGCCGATCTCGTGACCCTCGGCGATCGCCGCCCGCAGGACCTTCGTCCGGGCGAGGATGTTGGCCGTGTCGCCCCAGCCGATGTCGGAGGCGCCGGGTTTCTTGTACGGCGGTTTGTAGTCGGTACGCCGGTCGCCCGGGTAGAGGTACGGGCCGGAGAGGAAGAACGTCATCCTCGCGTTGACCTGCTTCGCGACGGCACGCCAGTGGGCCCACAGCGCGAGATCGCCCGCGCCGTCGAAGGACACGACGACGAACAGCGGTGGTTTGCCGTTGGGCAGCCGTCCCGGGAAAGACCGCAGTACCGGAGCTGCCGCCGGAAGTTTCCCCGGAGGCGGTGTCGATGGCTTCGTCGGAGGAGGCGTCGAAGGTGTTGGCGGCTTCGGGGTTTGCGCCGGGGTGCTGGGTTCAGGCGTCGGCTTACCGGTCGATTTGGGAGGGGCGGCGGGGCTCGGAGCGCCTTCCAGCGGTACGTCGGCACATCCGGCCAGGACCGCCGCGAAGACCACCGCAACGGCCACGAGGTTCGCCCCAGGCCTCACCACAGGTCTACTGACGCACGAACGCCCGCAAAGGTTGGCGCGAGACACGCGCTCGCGCGGAAACCCGGGCGGGGATCGTTAAGCGGCCGTGACCTTCGCCGTGCGCCGCTTCACGACGATCCGCCGGGACGTCTCGACGACGAGACCGATCACTGCGGCGAGGCTCAGGCTGAACGCGAGGCCTTTCAGTTGGTCGTGCGCGAACGCGTCACCGCCGAGGTACCCGAGCAGAGCGACGTACGTGTAGGCCACCGTCACACCGGCGAAGGTGAAGACGATGAACTTCTTGAACGAGTACCGCGTCGCGCCCGCCGTCAGCGTCGCGACCATCCGGGCGCCCGGGATGTAGCGGACCGTCATCAGGATCAGCCCACCGCGGGAGTGCAGCGCGGCCGAGACCTTCTCGTAGAGCCGCTGACGGCGCTCCTGGCGCTTCATCCACCGGTGCAGTGCCGGGCCGGAGCCGCGGCCCAGGAAGTAGCAGACGGACTCGCCGATGACCGAGCCGGCCATCGCGGCCGTGATGACGAGCAGCAGGTTCTGGTGACCGGCGGCCGCGGCCATGCCGGCGGTGATCACCATGCCCTCGCTGGGCACCACCGGGAACACCGCGTCGATCGCCGCGGCGGCGAACAGGATGAGCAGCAGCCAATGCGAGGCCATCGCAATGCCGAGCAGGTGTCGCGCGACCTCCATCAACTCCGTCACCCCGAAAGGATGTCATCCATTGTCAAGCGAGCCGCAATCCCAGCGATGTCGTTCAGGCGTGTTCACCCGATGTTCAGCCGATGCGACCGGTTGAGGTCAGAGCAGCACGGGCAGTTCGCGGATCGCGTTCATCAGCAGGCTCGGATGCCGCGGCGGATCCTGCTCGGGTACGGCGAGCCGCAGCCGCGGGAACCGCTCGAACAGCAGGCCGAGCGCGATCCGGCCCTCGAGCCGCGCGAGCGGGGCGCCGAGGCAGTGGTGGATGCCGTGCCCGAACGCGAGGTGCGCGGTGTCGGTGCGGGTGATGTCCAGCTCGTCCGCGCGTTCGACCTTCCGTACGTCGCGGTTCGCCGGGAGCAGCGCGAACACGATCACCTCGCCGGCCTCGATCCGGCGCCCGGCGATGTCGATCGGCGCGCGGGCGACGTACGGGATCGCGGCCTGCAGCGGACCGTCGTACCGAAGGATCTCCTCGACGGCGGTGGGCAGCCGCTCCGGCTCGTTCCTCAGCAGCTCGAGCTGGTCGGGGTGCCTGAGCAGAGCGTGTACTCCGTTGGTGATCAAGCTGACCGTCGTCTCGTGGCCGGCCGCGAGCAGCAGGAAGACCATCGAGGTGAGCTCGTCCTCGCTGAGGCGGTCGCTGCCGTCGCGCGTGGCGATCAGGGCGGACAGCAGGTCGTCGGTCGGCGCCTGCTGCTTCTGCAGGATCAGCTCATGGACGAACGCGAGCATCGCGGTCGTTGCCTCGATGTACTCGTCTGCGGTGTACACGGCGGCGTTGACGAATACCGACGACCAGCGGCGGAAGTCGTCCCGCCGTACCGCCGGGATGCCGATCAGCTCGCAGATCACCGTGATCGGGAGCGGGTAGCTGTAGGCGTTCACGAGGTCGACCGGCTCGTCCGCGCTGGCCATCTCGTCGAGCAGGCCCGTGGCGATCTCCCGGATCCGCGGCTCGAGCGCATCGATCCGGCGGCGGGTGAACGCGGCCGCGACGAGTTTGCGCAGCCGGGTGTGGTCCGGCGGGTTCGCACCCAGCATGTGCTGTTCGGTGCGCGCGATCAGGTCGTCCATGACGCTGTCGCGGTGCGGCCCGTCCATCGGCGAGCGGACCACGTCGGGATGGGCGAGCAGCTCGCGCGTCTCGGCGTACCCGGTGACGAGCTGGACGGGTACGCCGGTGAACAGCGTGAGGCGCTGCACCGGGCCCGTGGATGCGAGGTCTTCGAAGCCCCAATGCCGAGCGATTCCGCTGACCTCCGTGAACGGCTGCCTCATGCGGCCAGCCTACGTTCCGAGGTGCTCGGCCAGTTCGGTGCGCGAATGGATGCCGAGCTTCACGTAGACCTTGCGGAGGTGGTACTCGACGGTCTTCGGGCTCAGGAACAGCCGCGCTGCGGCCTCGCGGATGCTGTTCCCGTCCGCGAGCAGTACGGCGATCTGCCGCTCCTGTGGCGTCAGGTCGTCCGCAGTACTCGGCACACGACGCCGTGCGGTCTCACCGGTCGCCTTGAGCTCCGCTGCCGCCTGGTCCGCCCACCCGAGTGCGCCCAGCGTGTCGAAACCCTCCACGGCGAGCCGCAACTGCGTACGCGCATCCACACGCCGCCGTGCCCGTCGCAACCAAGCGCCGTACGCCAGCCGAGTCCGGGCAAGCTCAAACGCGTCCAGCGTCTCCTCGTGCCAGCCAAGCGCCAGAGCGAAGTCCGACTCGCTCTCACCGGCGACACCCCGCGCGCGTGCTGCTCGCGCCAGCGACCACGGCTGGCCTTTCGCCTCTGCCAATGCCGAGTGTTCGCTGACTACGCGCTTCGCATCGCCCGACCGCCCCAACCGCAGGTAGACCTCGACCAGCTCCGGTGCCGGCGACAGGTCCGGATCCTTCAGCCCGTACTCAGCCAGTACGCCGACCAACCGCTCGTACTGCGGTAGCGCTGCCGCCGGATCGCCACGTCCCAGCTCGAGGTCTCCCAGCGCGAACAGCGACCACACCGTGCCGAGGCGGATCTCATGCTCCGCACAGATCCGCAGAGACTCGACAGCAAGCTCCTGGCACTCCGGTCTGCCCTGGTGGGACATCAGCCAGGCCAGTCCGGCAAGGTTCATCGCCAGTTCAGTCGTTTGACCGGTTTCCCGCGACAGCCGGATCCCCTCGTCGTACGACGTCTCCGCATCGGGCCACCGATCGGTTGTCGCGTCGTCGCGGGCCAGCACGAACAAGAGGCCCGGCAGCGTCCCGAGAGCGACCTGCTCGCGTCTCTCGAGCATGGCCTGCTGTAGCAGGGCCCGGCCGGTACCTGTCTCCCTGAGGAACAACGCGGCCAGCACCATCCACACCTGGCGGCGGCGGTCCCGGTCCAGCTCGTCGGAAGGTGCCAGCGCGATCGCTGCACGGATCTGGTCCGTCCCACCGTTCCCGGCGAGCACCTTGGCGACGCCGCTCGCCAGCATGCCGATGATGCGCGGGCCAGGCCGATCGACTGCCGGCAGCAGGCTGTCGAGGTCGTACGCCACCTCCAGCGCGCCCGCGGCGTCGCACAGCCGGAAACAGGCCGCGACCGCATCCGCGAGCAGACCAGTGGCGATGGCCGGGTCCGTGGACTCCGCCGCGGCCGCGACCAGGATGTCGCGGGCGCGCCGCGGCGACCCGCACTTCACCTCGATGTCGCCACGAATCTCCTGCGCGCGGATCCGCACCGGCAACGGCGGCTGCAGGGTCAGCGCATCATCCAGCAAGGCCTCTGCCCGCTCCGCCAGTCCCGCCGACCACGCCGCCTCACCCGCGGCGACCAATCTGACCGCACGGTCCGGCAGACCCTGGCTAAGCCGCCCAGCACGCTCGTACGCCGTTGCTGCGACGGCATGTGCTCCACGAGCAGCCGCATGCTCCGCTGCAAGCACCAATCCGGCTGCCACCTCGTCGTCAGCGCCCAGGACTGCCTCTGACAGGTGCCACGCCCGCCGGTCCCGGTCCGGTGTGGCCAGAGCCACCGCGCGATGCGCCGTACGACGTGCTGCCGGGTCAGCACTCGTGTAGATCGCTGAGCGGACCAGCGGATGTCGCCACTGGACCTCATTGTCACGAATGGCGATCAGACCGGCTGCCTCGCCCTCCTCCAGCGCAGCGACGTCCACGCCGAGCTCAGCGCACACTCGAGACACCGCTCCGAGGTCACCGTCTAAGGCCGCTACAAGCAGTGCGGTGCGTGCGTCGGAGCTCAGCCGGTTTGCCCTGCTGGCAAAGGCTTCTGCGAGCATCGCGGGGACTGGGAACGGTACGCCTGGTGGCATCCGGTGCAAGCGGGCTGGATCATCAGCGAGCTCCAGCAGCGCCAGCGGGTTACCTGCCACGGTCTGGTGCAGCTGCTCGACCAGATCGTTCGGCAGATGCTGCACGACCTGCCGTGCGGCCTCCAGCGTGATGCCCTCCAGTTGCAGTCGGGGCAGGTCGGCCTCGAACGGATGCGGTTCGTCGACACGCGCCGCAATCAGCATGACGATCGGGTCGGCCACCAGGCGCCGGGCCGCGAACAACAGCGCCTCTGCGGACGGACGGTCCAGCAGGTGCGCGTCGTCGATGATCACTGCGAGCGGCGTGTTCTCGGCGTACCGGCAGATCAGGCTGAGTGTTGCGGCGCCGACCGCGAAGCGGTCCGCCGGGCCGGCAACCTCGGGTCCCGATCCGAGCGCGAGGGCCGATGCGAGCGCTGTCCGTTGCGGTCCGGGGATACGGTCGAGGCCGGCGAGGACAGGTCGCAGCAGTTGGAGCAGGGCCGCGAACGGCAGCTCCCGTTCGGCGTCGGTACCGCGTGCTCTCAGAACCTGGAGTCCGCCGGCCAGGGCAGCGGCCTCGTCCAGCAGCGTCGTCTTGCCGATGCCAGGCTCGCCGGTGATGAGCAGCACGCCTGCGGCTCCGACCCGCGCCCCCGCGATCAGTTGCTCGATCACCTGGCGCTCCGCCTCCCGCCCGATGAGCATGTCTCGCAGTGTGCACGGGTCCTGTCTGGTAATCCAGCGCCGTAGCGAGGAGGTGCTCGGTGCGGTGCATCGGCGTGCGGGGGCGAAGGTCTCGATGCGGAGCATCGTGGCCTTTGCACCCGTGCGGCGAGGTGCCGTGCCGAGTGCCCCGCAGTAGGCGATGGATTACCAGACAGGACCCTAGGTGGCCCACCTGATGCGATGGTGCGGCTCCTCTTCCTAGGTTCGCCGTACCACATCGCAAGGGGGAGAAAGCGAATGACTGTTGCAATCGACAGCGACAAACTGATGGGCTTCGTCTTCAAGGCGGTCGACGAGGTGGGGGCGACGCTCAATGCGGCACTGGTCGTGATGGGCGACCGGCTCGGCTTCTACCAGGCGCTTGCCGACCACGGCCCGAGCACGCCGGCCGAGCTCGCCGAGCGGACCAGCACCGATCAGCACTACACACGGGAGTGGCTGAACGCGCAGGCCGCGGGCGGATTCGTCGAGTACGACGCGAGTACCGGGCGCTACACGTTGCCGCCCGAGCAGACCGTGGCGATGACCGATCCGAACAGCCCGGCGTACCTGCCCGGCTTCTTCCAGATCGCGCTCGGCACGGTGCAGCACACCACCGAGACGATCGAGGCCGCGCGGAGCGGTGCCGGGGTCGGGTGGCACGAGCACACGTCCGACGTGCACGTCGGGTGCGAGCGGTTCTTCCGGCCGTCGTACAACGCGAACCTGCTGTCCAGCTGGCTGCCCGCGCTGGACGGCGTGGTGGCCAAACTGGAGCGCGGCGCGAAGGTGGCCGACATCGGCTGCGGGCACGGCGCGTCCACGATCCTGATGGCCGAGGCGTTCCCGAAGTCCCGGTTCACCGGCTGGGACTACCACCAGGCATCGATCGAGACCGCCCGGCAGCGGGCCGCGGGCCTCGGCGAGCGGGTGACCTTCGAGGTCGCGGCGGCCAACCAGTTCAGCGGGTCCGGGTACGACCTGGTGACAACCTTCGACGCCCTGCACGACATGGGTGATCCGGTCGGCGCGGCCCGGCACATACGCGAAGCGCTCGCTCCCGACGGCACCTGGCTGCTCGTCGAGCCGATGGCCGGCGACCACGTCGAGGACAACCTCAACCCGGTCGGACGCGCGTACTACGGCTTCTCAACCCTGCTGTGCACGCCGGCCTCGTTGTCCCAGCCGGTGGGTCTCGCTCTTGGTACCCAGGCCGGTCCGGCTCGGATCCAGGACGTCACCACGGCGGCCGGGTTCAGCAGGTTCCGCACGGTCGCGCAGACGCCGTTCAACCTGGTGTTCGAGGTCCGCCCTTGACACAACAGTTCACCAACTGGTGAAGTATCGCGTGTGCTGACAACGGTCTTCGGAGCGCTCGCGGACCCGACTCGGCTGGCTGTTGTGGGCCGGCTGAGTCGGGGCGACGCGACGATGGGCGAGTTGGCCGAGCCGCACCGGATCACGCCACCGGCGATGACCAAGCACGTCACGGTGCTGGTCGACGCCGGTCTCGTGAGCCGGCGGCGGGTCGGCCGCACCGTCGTGTGCTCGCTCCGGCCGGAGGCGTTCTCCGAGGTGGAGCAGTGGCTCGGCGACCTCACGACGTACTGGAACAGCACCGTGGACCGGTTGGAAGAGCTCCTGCGAGGGGACGGCGATGGACACTGAGATCCGGATCGAAAGGGTGCTCCCGGCAACGATCGGTCGCGTGTACGACGCCTGGACTGTGTTGAATGCCGCGACTCCGTCGCGGCGGGGCCGATCTACTGGCCCAGTGGTACTGCCCGAACCCCGAGCTCGAGCTGAAGGTGCAGGCCGACGTGCGCACCGGTGGTTCCTATGTCGTGGAGATGGGGCCGCACGTGGTCCGCGGCACGTACCTGGAAGTCGACCCGCCGCACCGCCTCGTGTTCAGCTGGAAATGGGACGGCACCGAGGACGCGCCGACGCGGGTCGAGGTCGAGCTGACCGAGACGCTCGACGGCACCCGGATGCTGCTCAGCCACACCGGCTTCGCGAACCCCGAGGACGCCGCGAACCACCGGATGGGCTGGGATCCGGTGGTGCTCCGCCTGGTCGAGCTGCTCAACGCACGCCGGCCCGACCCCGCAGCCGACCGAGGCTGACGGCGGCCCCAAACAGTTCGGGCAAAGGTCGAGCCCCGGGCGGTAACCCGGGGCTCATGCGGATGGATGGACAGTTTGGCGGAACTCAGCTGCCGGACTTGCGCCGGAACTGGCGCTTCTGCTTGTCGTTGTGCGCGTCGCCGACGCCCTGCCCCCGCACTCCGGATCCCGGATGCGAGTGCTTCCCGGCGTTCTTCTTCTCGAGCGCTTCCCGAAACTTCTTCTGCAGATCGTCCGCCGGCTCGCTGGACTTGTCGCTCATACCGTCTCCTTCAAACCGTAGGCGTACGCACCCACGCTAACCGAGGGTGAGTGTTACCGGCGAATGGATTCCAGCTCGCGGGAATCCCCGCGGCGGATCAGGCGGCGCTGTTAGGTTCGGAGTACGTCGAGGGAGGGACACGGAATGCTGGTCAGCAACGAGGCACTACTCGGGATTGCTCTGGTCGAACTGGGCCTCGTGATCGTGCCGGGACCGAACATGATCTACCTGATCTCCCGCTCGATCGCCCAGGGCCGCCGTGCGGGCCTGATCTCGCTGGCCGGCGTCGGGCTCGGCTTCCTCACCTACTTGCTCGCGGCAAGCGCCGGCCTCGCGACCCTGTTCGCGCTGGTCCCCGAGATCTACGTCGCACTGAAGCTGGCCGGCGCGGCGTACCTGCTCTGGCTCGCCTGGAACGCGTTCCGACCCGGTGGTACGTCGGTCTTCGCCACCCAGGAGCTCGAGCCGGACCGCCCGCGCAAACTGTTCGGCATGGGCCTGCTCACCTGCCTGCTGAACCCGAAGATCGCGATCCTCTACATCTCGCTGCTCCCCCAGTTCCTGGACCCGTCCCGCGGTCACCTCGGCCTGCAGAGCCTGATCCTCGGTCTGGGCCAACTCACGGTGGGCGTGGCCATGAACGCCGTCTTCGTGATCACCGCCGGCTCGGTCGCCGTGTTCCTCGCCCGCCGCCCGACCTGGATGCGCATCCACCGCTACCTCACCGGCACCGCCCTGGCAGTCTTCGCCATCCGCCTCGCCACCGACCGCGCCCGCCCACTCGCAACCCACTGAGAACTGTCCGACCCGCCGACTAGCGTCGTCCGGGATGAACGACTTCGTTGCCGCGTCCCTCGATCGGCTCGTCACCGCCTGGACCACCGCGCCCGTCGCCACCCTCGTCCGCGACCGCGGCCTGCCCGCGATCACCCGCGAGTACCTGCTCGACACGTTCGACTGGCAACGCGCCGAGGACGCCCCGACGGGCAGGCCGAGTCCGGGACGGTGCTGAAGGGCAAGGTCCGCTTCCGGCTGGGCAAGCCCGACCGCGGGATCGGCTCAGCACGGGTAGCCCCTGCAGTGCTCGTCTAAATCGTGTGCGGGCGCCCTGAACACTCCCGGATACTTCTGGGCGTGATGCATGAGGGGCAACTGGATGTGACGGTCGAGCTGGTCGAAGGGCTCGTCAAGGAGCAGTTCCCGGAGTGGAGCGGGCTCGCTGTCCGCGCCGTACCGTCGCACGGAACTGTCAACGCCCTGTTCCGGATCGGCGATGGACTGGTCGCCCGGTTCCCGATTCTGCCGGGTGATGCGGCGACGGTGCAGCAGGAGCTCGGGGACGAGGCGGATGCCGCACGACGGTTGCACACAATGTCGCCGTACCCGACTCCGCAGCCGATCGCGATCGGTGCGCCGGCCTCGGGTTATCCGCTGCCGTGGGCTGTGCAGACCTGGGTGGACGGGACGATCGCGTACGACGCCGACGTCGCCGGGTCGACCGGCTTCGCCGAGGATCTCGCGCGGTTCGTGCTGGCGCTGCGAGCGCAGCCGACCGAGGGGCGGGTGTTCACGGGCTCGTGGCGCGGCGGGGTGCTGACGTCGCAGGACGAGTACGTCGCGGACGGCCTGGAGCGCAGCCGCGGGATGATCGACGTGGACGAGCTCGCCCGGTTGTGGGCCGACCTGCGGACGACGCCGCGTACCGAACCGGACGCCTGGACGCATCGCGACCTGATGCCGGGCAACCTCCTCGCGAAGGACGGCCGCCTCGCCGGCATCATCGACGTCGGCACCTTCACGGTCTCGGACCCCGCGATGGATCTGCAGCCGGCGTGGAACCTCCTAGACCCCACCGCCCGCGAGGCGTTCCGCACCGCGCTCGGCAGCGACGACGCGGAGTGGCGTCGCGGCATGGGCTGGTCGTTCGCCCAGGCCATCGGCTGCCTGTGGTACTACGTCGAAACCAACCCGGTCATGTCCCGCACCGCGCACCACACCCTGACCGCACTGCTCACGTCGCCCTAGCGACGAATACCCATTCCTTCCCGGGCCGATCCGGAGCTTCCCGTACGTCGTCGACCACGAACCCGGCCGCGACGAGCGACTCCTCGACCTCGTCCCGCTCGCGGAACCGCAGGGTGGACTGCGAGGTGAGTACGGCGCCGTCCGACGAGAACACGTACGTGCCCTGGAAGGAAACGAACGGCAGCTCCACCGAGAGCAGATCGCTCCACGCCTCCACCGTCTCACCGCCCGTAACCTGCCGCACCTGATGGGTGCGCTCGCGGGTCCACTCCTCCCACTGGCGCCGCGCCGGATCCCGCGTCTCGAACACGAACCGGCCTTGTGGTTCCAATGCGGCATGCACCCCACGCAACGTCGCCGACCACTCCTCGTCCGTCAGGAACACCTGCGCCACGTTCCCCGTCATCAGCGCAAGGTCCACCCGCAACGGCGGCAACGTCGTCGCATCCCCGTGGATCCACCGCACCCGATCCGCAAACTCCTTGCCTCGAGCAACCTCCAGGGAAGCCTCCGCCGGATCCACCCCGACGACGTCCACTCCGCCCTTGGCGAGCAGACAGGCCAACTCGCCCGTCCCGCACCCCACATCCAGCACCTTGGTGGCGCCGAACTCCTTCACGATCGCCACGTAGTGCTCCAGATCGCCCCGATCCGGATCCAGCGCGTCATAAACCGCAGCCAACCGAGATTCCCCGAACAAGGCATCAACCATGCCCGCGACCGTAACCCGCTGCCCTCGGTCCAGCCACTGTTTTTGGCGCTAAGAACAGGACGTACATGTCTACGTATAGCGGTCCGCACGCCTGCCCGGACGGTGGATCGCCCTCAAATAAGGAACACCTCCTGTCCTTAGCGCACACTCACGAGGTCGCGCCGGTGTAGCGCCGCAACCCGGCCCGCCAAGCTAGCGCTGCTAGCGTCGCCGCGCCGGCTGCTGCTGTGACGCCGGCGAGTAGTACGCCGAGTTGAGGGCCGCGGAGGAGTGCGGTTGACGGGACGCTGGCGATGAGCGCCATCGGGAAGACGTACGTGAGGAGGATGCGGAGCGGGCGGGCGAAGACATCCGTCGGGTAGCGGCCGAGTTGCCAGGCCGAGTGGTAGAAGACGTCCAACTGCAGCTTCGGCGCCCAGAACGCCAAGCACGCCAGCAGCACACTCAACGCCCACGTCACCACCGTCCCCGCGACAACCAGCACCAACCAACTCAGCACGCCAGCGGCACCGGGCGACCGATCAGCGACCCCGATCCCCCAGGCCAGCACGCCGACCCCGAGGGCAACCTGGATCAGCTGCAGCGGCGACGACAACGACAAGCTGGACAGGAACAAGCTCGGAGCCGGCTGCAACAGGTAGCCGTCCAGCTTCCCCTGGCGGATCCCGGTCTCGGGGAACCACGACAGGTTCGGATCGATGAACGTCGTCCGCAGCCCGGTGATCAGCTGATACGTGCCGATCAGGACCAGGAACTCCGCCTTCGACCAGCCCGCCAATGTGTCGGCCCGGGTGAACACGATCAGCACGGCCGCGATCGCCGTACCCAGACCGGTGAACGCGAGCAGTACGTCGAAGACCAGGTTGACGCGGAAGGCCACGCTCCGGCGCAGAGACATCGAGAAGCCTGCCGCCAACAGACGAAGGAGCTTCACGAGCCCACCGCCGTGTACCGACGGACGCCGGCTCTCCACAGGACCACGACCACGCCGACCAGCACGACAACCCACACCAACTGATAACCGAGCGCTCCACCGCCACGCGTCCCGGCGGCGATCTCGGCCGGCAGACCGCTCATCCCGTAGAACGGCAGCACCTCCGCAACCCGGCGCAACCCGTCGGGCAGCAAGCCGATCGGCGCCGCCGTACCGCCGAACAGAAACACCAGCTGGCTACCGAATCCCACCACCGCATGCACCCGATCCGTCCAGAACGCCGTCAGCGACAACAGAAATGTCCACAGGAAAACGAGCACGGCGGCGAGCACGAGGTACGGCGTGCTCCGCGCCACCGCCCACCAGTCGAACCCGACCTGCAACGCGATCCCGGTGAGCAGCACGATCGGTGCCCCGAGCAACGTCAACCAGGCGCGGATCGCGAGATTCATGCCGATCACGCCGACCACCACCGGCTGCGGGCGGAGCAACTCGTGGCTGAGCGTCCCGTTGTAGATCCGTTCGGAAAACGTGTGCTGCTCGAACGACTCGGTCATCAGCGTCACCAGGATGACCGCGACGTAGTACCGCGCGATCGCCGGATCGTCCGGATAGACCGCGGACCACACGAACAACCCGATCAGCGGCGCGACCACGGCCTGCACCACGAGCGTGAGCAGGAACCACCACGCCCCGGACCATTCCAGCACCTCCTGACGGAGCCGGAATCCGAGCAGTACGGCGGTTCTCATCGCAGCCCCTCGCGGTACGCCTGGTCGATGACCTTCTCCAACGGCGGCTCCTCCACCGCAAGGTCCACGACCTCCAACGCCTGCAGCAAGCGGCCCGTCATACCCGCGACCTCGTCCCGCGGCACCCTCAGCACCCACTGCCCGTCCGGCTTGTCGACCACCTCACCGAACGGCGAAGGATCGCCTTGCGTGGAGATCCGGATCAGTTTGTACGGCGACAACCGTGCGGACAGCTCCGCGAGCGGACCGTCGTACTGGACCTTGCCCTTGTCGATCAGGATCAGGCGCGGACAGAGGGACTCGACGTCGGCCATGTAGTGGCTGGTCAGGAGTACGGTCGCGCCGGTCTGCTCGACGTACTCCCGCACGAACTGGCGGATCTGGCTCGCGGCGGTGACGTCGAGACCGATCGTCGGCTCGTCGAGGAACAGCACCTCGGGGCGGTAGATCAGCGCCATCGCGAGCCCGACCCGCATCCGCTCGCCGAGGCTGAGAGCGCGGAGTTGGCGCTCGAACAGCGGGTCGAGCTCGAGGAGCGCTTCGAGGTCGGCCAGGGTACGGCGGAAGGTGGCGCGGGGGACGTCGTACAGCAGGCGCTGGTACTCGAGGGAGTCCATCACGGTCAGCTCCTGCGAACCGCCGACCGGTTGGCTTCCCCGCACGAACGCGATCCGTTTGAGGAAGGCGGAGCGACGTTGCCACGGGACCGCGTCGAGGACCTGGACCGCGCCGCTGGTGGGGTGCAGGATCCCGGAGAGGATCTTCATCGTCGTGGTCTTGCCGGCGCCGTTCGGGCCGATGAACCCCGCGACCTCGCCCGGGGCGATCGTGAACGACACCTCGTCGAGGGCCTGGACCGTCTTGTACTCCCGGCGTACCAGCGAACCGAACGCCGCCCGCAACCCGCCTTTGCGGACCGGAGCCTTGTAGGACATCGAGAGGTTTTCCACCTCAACTGCACTCATGGTGGCGACCATCCCAGGAAAAGACGCCAGCTTCTGGCTTGTTTTCCTGGGATAGTCGGAGGATGCGCGCCGAACGGCTTCTCCGACTGCTGCTGCACCTGCAGACCCGCGGTCAGTCGACGGTCGCGCAACTGTCCGCTGCGCTGGACGTGTCACCGCGCACGATCCAGCGCGACCTGGATGCACTGAGCCTTGCCGGCGTCCCGGTGTACTCGATCCGCGGGCGGGCCGGCGGGTGGACACTGCTGCCGGACTACCGCAGCCGGCTGACCGGGCTGACGCCGTCGGAGGTCATGTCGGTGTTCGTCGGCGCGACGGCCCACGTACTCGCCGACCTCGGCCTCGACGCCTCCAGCGAACTCGCTGTCACCAAGCTGATCGCATCACTTCCCGAAGGCACTCGACGCGAAGCCGAGTACGCCCGCCAACGCCTCCTGATCGACCACGCCGGCTGGGACGACCGCCGTGAAACCCCACGCTGGCTCGACCTCTGCCGCCAAGCGCTCTGGGAAGAACGCCGCCTCGAAATCACGTACGGCGAGACCACCGAAGGAGATCGCACCGGGCCTGACGGCGACGACGGCCGGCGGCGTGGGCCGTTCGCGATCTCACCTCTGGGACTGGTCGCCAAGGCGCGGACCTGGTACCTGGTCGCCGCCCGCACCGACGGCCGCCTCCGCACCTATCGCCTGTCCCGCCTGACCTCGGCCGAACTCACCAACGACGTCTTCACCAGACCCGCCGACTTCGACCTGGCCGCGTACTGGGCCCAGTCCCAGCGCGAGTTCCAGGCCTCGCGTCCGTCGTACCCGATCGTCCTGAAGGTCCGCGACCACGCCGTCCGCCGCTTCCGCCCAACCGCCCCGATGCTCCCCGCGGACAACGACTGGTGGATCATCCACACCGACCTCGAGAACCGCTACGAAGCCCAAGCCGCCGTCCTCGCCCAAGCCGGCGCCGCCCAGGTCATCGCCCCACCCGAACTGATCACTCTGGTCCACGACGCCGCCCAGGAAGTCGCCGCAGCGCACCAGGCCGATGTCAGAGCGACGAAGGAAGGGTGAGGATTTCGGGGCCGTTCTCGGTGATGGCGATGGTGTGTTCGGTGTGGGCGGTGCGGCAGCCGGTGATGCTGCGGAGGGTCCAGCCGTCGTCGTCGGTGACGAGTTCGGCGGTGTCCTGCATGACCCACGGCTCGAGGGCCAGAAGCAGGCCGGGGCGGAGCTTGTAGCCGCGGCCGGGGCGGCCCGTGTTCGAGACGTGCGGGTCCTGGTGCATCGTCGAACCGATGCCGTGACCGCCGAACTCGGTGTTGATCGGGTACCCGGCCGCGCTGAGCACGGTCCCGATCGCCCGCGAGATGTCGCCGATCCGGGCCCCGGGAACGGCGGCCGCGATCCCTTCGGCCAGTGCGCGTTCGGTCGCGCTGATCATCGCGACGTCCTCGGGCGCCTTGGACTCGCCCACGATGAAGCTGATCGCCGCGTCCGCCGCGATCCCTCCCAGGGAGACTGCGAGATCGAGCGTCAGCAGGTCCCCGTCGGCGAGCTGGTAGTCGGACGGCTTCCCGTGCAGTACGGCGTCGTTGACCGCCGTACAGATGTAGTGACCGAACGGCCCACGCCCGAACGACGCCTCGTAGTCGACGTAACAGGACTGCGCACCGGCCTCGGCGATCAGCGCCTTCGTCCACTGGTCGATGTCCAGCAGATTCGTGCCGACCGCGGTCCGGCTCTTCAGCGTCTGCAGGATCCCGCCCACCAGCGCTCCGGTCTCCTTCGCTTGAGCCAGCTGCCGGGCGTCCAAGATCTCGATCATGCAATAACTATACCGGCCAAACTATCCCGGTACTATCATCGGTACATGGTCAGGCTGCCGCTCACCCCCGCCGAGGTCGAGCGCGGAGAGCGCCTCGGCACCCTCCTCCGCCGCGCCCGCGGCGACCGCTCCATGCTCCAGACCGCGCTCGATGCCGGCGTCTCCCCCGAAACCCTCCGCAAAATCGAGTCCGGCCGCGTAGCCACCCCTGCCTTCCCCACCATCGCCGCCATAGCCGACACCCTCGGCCTCTCCCTCGACACTTTGTGGACCGAGATCAACCAACCCGAACCGAAGAGACTGGTCTCCTAGCGCTCGACAAAGGTCATGCCGCATCCTGCTCGGATTCATCGGACGAGCTCCTTCAGTGGTTTCCGGAGACCTTCAAAGGCATCCTCGAAACGAGACAGTTCGCTCTTCGGTATCCCATTGCTGGTGGCTACGCGTTGCCAGTCGACGGTGGAGTGGAGCACGTCTCGGATGATCTGCCGTGCATCCTTGGGCGTGACACGAAACGATTCGGCGTACGTCATGAGGCCTTCGAGTTCGTCCTCGCGCCGATACGCACCGCCGATGCCTGTGACGCGTTGCACGCCCGCATCGGGATTCGGGTTCACGTCAAAGACGGGTGAGAGGCGCCAACCGGCAGGGCCGTCTCGCAAGAAGCCATGGTTTCGCAGGTGATCGTCCGTGTTGTGGATCGCGATCGAGAAGGCAATCCGGCGCCACAACTGCTGTAGGTCGTCGCTGGTTCGTGAACTGAACTCGCTCAGAGTCTCGGCGACCTCGAGGTACTCACCAGGGCCGCCGTCGCGTCCCTGGACCATGGTCATGGCACTCATATACCCGACCCGATGGCTACCGTTTCGATCGAAGCGATCAAGAAGTAGAACCGTCTTGCCATTAACCGAGGTGGTCTCGCGACGCGGGGCCTCGATTCCTGCGCGTTCGGCCAGATCCAAGGCGGTCTTCTCCCAGGCCATCACATCCCATTCGTCACTGTGGTGAGGAAACTTGGCGATGAGCAGCCGCTCTCCATCCCGGACCGAAGCCTTCGGCCGGGCTCCTCCCAGCGAACCCGAGCCGGCATCGAGAAGATCCTTGATGGCTGACATGTCGTCCGAGTCACGAGCCACGCCATCCGCCGCGCGCAGCAGCCTCGGTAGCTCAATGAGTTTTGGGACGGTCAGGCCAGGATGAAGGAACTGTCCCTCGGGTTGCTGGCGGAAGCGCAGCGCACCTTGCCGGGTCAGATCACTGACACCCAGGAGGTAGTCGACGTCACCGACCGACGGAGCTGTCCGACCGTCACGCAGCGCCTTCGCTCGCACCGTCTTCGAGATCAGATTCTTGCCCCACCTGTCAGGTGAGCAATCAGTGAATGCGCCAGGGAGCCCGGCCAGAGCGTAATTGCCTTTCAGTAGTGGCATGCCGGGATCGATCGCGTAAGCACCGGGCCGAGCCAGATAGTCCTCTGCGTAGCGGAACGACGTCGAGACAACAGCGTTCCGGCGCGTGAAGTAGGCGGTCCCCACCTCGACCGTCTCGCCGCCTATCTCGACGCTCACGAAGACCGGATCGCTCAAGGCCTGACCCTCTTCGGCAGGGAAACGTCGGCGCGGGCGCGGCCGAGGTCCGTCTCGTACGGGTCAAGTGCCTCCACAACGCGATCGAGCGTGCCAAGGACACGCGCGACGTTGAGGAACACAGCGATCCCCACAGTCGTCTCGCCTCTTTCCAGACGGCGCAGGGTATCTCTCGAGACCCCGGCCCGATCTGCGACTTGCTCGGCGGTCAAGCTCTGGAGCTTCCGCCAGGTGGCCAGGTGCGCACCGATACGCTGAGCGCTCAATCGAGTTCTGGCCGGCTCGGGACCCTTGGTCATGGCAACCTCATCACCTTAATGGCTACTCTGCGCGTCATTATAGGACTTAATGAAGACCGCGTCAGCCTTTAACCGAACAAGGAAGAGCGCCCACCGGGTATTACCTTCCGTCACGAGGATGGGGGCGGGTGTCGTAGTGGCGCAGCTAGTCAGGGACGATGCGGACGATCGAGAAGCCGCGGAGATCCTGTCAGGACCTGAGCGAGGCGCATAGGGAAGAATCTATCTCGCACATTTCGCGGGATCGCGCACCCTCGCGGACAGTCGGCCTTGCGCGTCGCGCTGTAAGAGTCGACGAGCACGTCGCCCTCCTCGGTGAGGGCGAGGCCGACCAGCATGGCTTCCGGGTTGTCACCTGCGTCCGCAACAGCATCGAGTTCACCTCGAGCCGCACGCACCTGGGGTCGTGGTGGTGCCAACAGGGCGTCAATCGAAAGGCCGCCCTTAGCTTGAATCCTGCCTACTCGCCTTCATCCAGATCCTCCGTCACTCCCTGTGTGACGCCATCTGTAGTCTCGACGCCCGGTTGGGTGCCCGTTTCGTCGATCGTTGCCGTGGAGTCTGCGCCGGGCTTCGCGGTCTGCGGACGCCCGCGGTCCATGATCTCGATGACCGGCCACGTCACCAACCGCAGGCAGAACCACCACATGTAGAGCGCCGAGTAGCTCCACGCCGTGTCGTCGTTGAGAAGGCCGTGCGCGACGTCGTTGCGGAGGTTCGGTCCACCTTGGACGACCAGCATCGCCTTCATTTCCATGACCATCCCTGCCCCGAAGATGTCCTCGGTCTCGGTCATGTCGAGAAGCGCGTTCAAGCTCTTTTCGCTCTCCACGCCGTGCTCATCGACGAACAACGTGTGCACGTTGTGCCGTCTCAACATGATCCGCACGACCTGCTCCAACTGCGGGACCAGCACAGAGACGGCAGCGCCGTAGTTGCCGCCCAAGCCGAGCGCCAGTCCGTCGCCCCACAACGTGGCGTGCCCCTCGGGCACCGTCGGCGACTCCAAGCACAACGAGACCATATACTGCCTACTGAACCGGTGCTCGGTCGTCAGAACCTCCTGCGCAGGCTGGATAACGCCCTTGCCGAGCAACTGGGAGTGAAAGAACACCGTGCGGACCATCTCGGCCCAGACCGCGTTCTCGTCGGCCTGACCAGAAGACCCCGGACTCGCTGCGATCTTCCGGAAGTCGGAGGAGAACGTCGAGGACCCGAAGATGTGACTGATGGTGCCATCTAGCATCTTCGCGGCGGTGTCGCGCGTACTGGCTTCGTCCATTGGCGGTGCGAGCGTCGCGAACGCAGCGAGCGCGTCGAACTTGTCCGCATGACCCGAGACTTGCGACCGTGCGTAGGACACAGCATCAGTCAGGTCCACCGGGTCCGACTGGATGCGCATCATCTGCTCCATCGACGACTCCGCGGAAACGCACCGATTTAGACGTTGAAGCGGAACTCCACTACGTCGCCGTCTTGCATCACGTAGTCCTTGCCTTCCATGCGGACCTTGCCGGCGGAGCGGGCGGCGTTCATGGAGCCGGCTTCCATCAGGTCGTCGAAGGAGACGATCTCGGCCTTGATGAAGCCGCGCTGGAAGTCGGTGTGGATGACGCCGGCGGCCTCGGGGGCGGTGGCGCCGCGCTTGATCGTCCAGGCGCGGGACTCCTTCGGGCCGGCCGTCAGGTACGTCTGCAACCCGAGCGTGTCGAAGCCGACGCGCGCCAGTACGTCGAGACCGGGCTGGTCGATGCCCATCTCGGCGAGCATCTCGCGAGCCTCGTCCTCGTCGCCGAGCTCGACCAGCTCGGCCTCGAACTTGGCGTCCAGGAAGATCGCCTCGGCCGGCGCGACCAGGTCCCGCATCTTCTGCTTGAGGTCCTCATCGGCGAGTTCGTCGGAGTCGCAGTTGAAGACGTACAGGTACGGCTTGGCGGTCATCAGCATCAGCTCGCGGATCGCGTCCCGGTCCACGCCGGTGGCGATGATCGGCGTACCCGCCTCGAGGTGCTTCTGCGCCTCCCGCACCGCCTCCAGGACGACCGCCGACTCCTTCTTCAGCCGGGCTTCCTTCTCCAGCCGCGGGATCGCCTTCTCGACGGTCTGCAGGTCGGCGAGGATCAGCTCGGTCTGGATGGTGGAGATGTCGTCGGCCGGCGAGACCTTGCCGTCGACGTGCGTCACGTCGTCGTCGCGGAACACCCGGGTGACCTGGCAGATCGCGTCCGACTCACGGATGTGGCTGAGGAACTTGTTGCCCAGGCCCTCACCCTCCGACGCGCCGCGGACGATGCCGGCGATGTCGACGAACTGCACGGTGGCGGGAATCACCTTCTGCGAGCTGAACAGCTCGGCGAGCTTGCCCAGCCGCGGGTCCGGCACGCCGACCACTCCGACGTTCGGCTCGATGGTCGCGAACGGGTAGTTCGCGGCGAGTACGTCGTTCTTGGTCAGCGCGTTGAACAGGGTGGACTTGCCCGCGTTCGGGAGCCCGACGATTCCGATGGTGAGTGCCACGGGCGTCAAGGTTACGCGGCCAACACCGAAGTACCCCAATCGTCAGATCAGGAAGGCCTCGAGTTCGGCGTCGTACCAGCGGGTGGTGCGACCGATCGAGCGCATGCCGAGGCGGTGGCAGACGGCCAGCGACGCGACGTTGTCCGGGCGGACGACCGCGTAGATCTGCCCGATCCCGGCCCTGAACCCGTGCTCGATCGCCGCCCGCGCCGACTCGGTCGCCAGGCCCCGCCCCCACGCGTCCGGGTGGAAATGCCAGCCGACCTCGACCTCACCGCGGCCCGCGGTACCGTCCGTCGGGTCGGGCAGCGGGGTCAGTAATACGGTGCCCGCGATCGTCCCGGTGGCGCGCTCCTCCACGGCCCAGACGCCGTACGGCGCCTCGCGGCTGCGCTCGTTCCACCGCATGATCGCCTTCGACGCGGCACCGCGATCGGGCATCACCCGGGGCTCCGCGCCCAGCCAGCGCGACACCTCCCAGCGCCGGTAGATGTCGAAGACACGGTCGCCGTCGGGGTCCGCCCAGTCGCGCACCACGAGCCGGTCGGTCTCGAAAACCACCATGCTCCCCACCTCCCAAGGCTGTTCCTATTTCCGCGAACCAGGTGATCGCAAGCAACGTCTCCATCCTGTGACCACTTGGACGGATCGGATCGGGATTCCCTCACGCTTCGTGTTCGGATGCCTGCAGTTCCTGCGTTTCGGGTGGCTGGAGGTGGTGTCGTGCCTGTTCCCGGGGTTCCTGTTCGCGGGCCTGGCGATCTCGAAGTACGTCGACCTGCCGATCGCCCGGTACGACGCCCTGCTGATCTACTGCCTCGGTCTGACGCTACTGTTCTGGGTGGTGCGGCTGGAGACCTGGCGTGAGGTCGCGGTGATCTTCGGGTTCCACCTGGTCGGGCTCGGGCTCGAGCTGTTCAAGGTCCGGGTCGGTTCCTGGCAGTACCCGGGCGACGCGGTGACGAAGTTCGCCGGGGTGCCGCTGTTCGCCGGGTTCATGTACGCCGCCGTCGGCAGTTACCTGTGCCAGGCCTGGCGCCGGTTCGACCTCCGCGTCAGCAACTACCGGCCGATCCTGACCACGGTCTTCGCGGTGCTGATCTACGCGAACTTCTTCACCCATCAGTGGATCCCCGACCTGCGGATCCCGATCGCGCTCGGTCTGCTCGTCGTGTTGCGCCGTACCTGGGTCTTCTTCACGGTCGGCGTACGGCGCTACCGGATGCCGCTGGCGTTGTCGTTCGCGTTGATCGGGTTCTTCCTGTGGATCGCGGAGAACTTCGGCACGTTCCTCGACGCGTGGAACTACCCGGACCAGGTGAGTGTCTGGCGCCTCGTGCACCCGGCGAAGTTCGGCGCGTGGTCATTGCTGGTGAGCATGAGTTTCGTGCTGGTCGCAAGCGTGAAGTCGCTGGAGGGCCGGCTGTACCACCGCGGCGGAACCGCAACAGTCGAGATCTCACCGCAACACGGCCACGCCAACCAAGCTGACATGTAAGGCGTCTTCAGAAGTGTGAGGGCGCCTGAGGGGGCGCATTTGGGGAACCGCCTTAGCTGCAAGGGGAAAGTCATGTCCCGAAAGTTTGCCGCTGTCGTCGCGACCGGGGTGGCGCTGGCCGTCGTCGTCGGTTCGTTGCTGGTCCTGGCGCTTGGGCACGAACGGCAACCACGACCGGCCGCCGCCACCACGCAGACGACGTCCAGCACGCAGACGCCGAGCCCGACGCCCACCGAGACACCGACGCTGAACGCACCGCCGTCGACACCGCGCAAGCCGGCCCCAAACCCGACCGCAGCACTTGCCTCCGGCAACAAAAAGGTCCTGTTCTTCAGCTTCGACGACGGGCCGGACCCGTACTGGACGCCGAAGGTCCTGCAGGTCCTGAAGAAGTACGGCGCGCACGCGACGTTCTTCGAGCTGGGAGCGATGCAGACCGCGCACCCCGGGCTGCGCGAGCAGGTGCTTGCCGCCGGCCACACGATCGGCAGCCACTCGATCACGCACCCGCAGCTGACCGCGATCTCACCGGCGAAGCGGCACCACGAGATCTTCGACGGACCCGACTCGACCTGCTTCCGCCCGCCGTACGGCGCCTCGAACCCGAAGGTGCGCGCCGACATCAAGGCGGCCGGCATGGTCCAGGTGCTGTGGGACGTCGACCCGCGCGACTGGGCCCGACCGGGGACGAACGCGATCGTGCACAACGTCCTCACCCACGCGCACAACCACAACATCATCCTGATGCACGACGGCGGCGGCAACCGGGCCCAGACCGTCGCCGCGCTCGACAAGATCCTCCCGCTGCTGAAGGCCCAGGGCTACTCGTTCCCCGCGATGGACTGCTGACGTTCCCGGGAGCACTATGGGCCATGGATGCTTCCCGGGAACTGTTCCGTCTGATCGGCGGGTACCAGGTGTCGCAGGCGATCTCCGCTGCCGCTCGCCTGCGGATCAGCGACGTACTGGCCACCAGCCCGATGTCCTTGGACGAACTCGCCGCGGCGACCGGGACCGATATCCAAGCGCTGGCCCGGCTCATGCGGGCACTCACAACCTTGGGCCTCTACACCGCGGACGGCGGGACCTTCGCGAACACCGAGCTCGGCGCGGCCTTGCGGGCCGACGCGCCGCGCTCGGCCGCCGGCTGGGCGCGCTTCATCGGCACGGGGTCGTACTGGCAGACGTACGCCGCCCTGGAGCAGAGCATCCGCACCGGCGACACGGCGTTCTCGATCCTGCACGGCGAACCGGTGTGGGAGTACCGCGCCAGGCATCCCGATGAACAGGACGCGTTCGACGCGGCCATGACATCGATGGCTGATGCGGTGTCCAGCGCCGTGGTCGCGGCGTACGACTTCAGCCGCTACGGAACCGTGGTGGACGTCGGGGGCGGGCACGGACGGTTGCTGCTCGGGATCCTCGAGCGCTACCCGACGGTCAAGGGCGTGCTCTTCGACCAGGCCGACGTGGTCGCGGGCGCTTCGGCCGATCGGTTTCAGGTGGTCGGAGGCGACTTCTTCGACAGCGTCCCGGGCGGTGACGCGCTGGTGCTGAAGTCGGTGATCCACGACTGGGCGGACGCCGAGTCGATCGCGATCCTCCGGAACTGCCGCCAGGCCCTGCGCCCGGGCGGTCGCGTCCTGCTCGTGGAGCAGTTGCTCGATCTGTCGCCCGATCCGGTGCGGACGGCGTTCTCCGACCTCAACATGCTGATCATGACCGGCGGACGGGAGCGTACGACGGACGAGTACCGCACGCTGCTCGCCGCCGCCGACCTCGAGCTCGTGGACACGGTCGCCACCGCGAGTACGACGTTCGTGATCGAGGCCGCCGCGCGCTGACGGCCGCGATCCGGAACCGAATCGGACTTCCTCTCGCACTTTCCGGGAACTCTCGCGCGATCTGCCGGAAACTGTCGGTGGGGTTCGGCACTATCTGTGACATGACCGGTACGACGGTATTGCTGATCCTGCTCTTCCTCGTGGTGGGGCTGTTGCTGGGCGCTGTGTTCGGCGTGCTGTGGGTCCGTGGACGGGACGGTGCCGCGCTGGCGCGGATCACGGCCGAGCGGGACGCGGCCGAGGACCGGGTGGTCGAGCTGACGCAGGAGCGCACGAGCGTCGGTCAGCAGATGGGCGGGCAAGCCGTCGTCAAGGAAGCGCTGGATCGCCTGCACGCGCAGCTGAATCAGCTCGAGCAGGGCCGCGCGGCGTGGCAGAGCCAGCTGCATCAGCAGGTGAACGAGGTGCGGATGAGCGGCGAGGCGTTGCGTCGCGAGACGGCTTCGCTGTCGACCGCATTGCGCAAGCCGCAGGTGCGCGGCCGGTGGGGCGAGCTGCATCTGCGTCGCACGGTCGAGCTCGCCGGAATGGTGGCCCACTGCGACTTCACCGAGCAGACGACCACGGTCGCCGAGGACGGCGTACTGCGGCCGGACCTCGTGGTGAGGCTTGCCGAGGGCAAGAACATCGTCGTCGACTCGAAGGTGCCGTTGGCCGCGTTCCTCGACGCGAGCGAGTCCGACGACGCGGAGTACCGCGAGGACCGGTTGCGGGCGCACGCGCGCCATCTGCGGACCCATGTGGATCAGTTGGCGGCGAAGGCGTACTGGACGCGGCTGTCCCCCTCGCCGGAGTTCGTCATCCTCTTCGTGCCGGGCGAGTCCTTCCTGTCGGCGGCGCTCGACGTCGAGCCTTCCCTGCTCGAGTACGCCGCTGAACGCCGGGTGATCCTCGCCACGCCGACCACGCTGATCGCCACGTTGCGCGCCGCGGCGTACGCGTGGAACCAGTCGGCGTTGACCGAGTCCGCGCAACAGGTCTTCGAGCTCGGCCGGGAGCTGTACGAGCGGCTCGGCACGATGGGCGATCATCTCGGCCGCGTCGGGCGGTCGCTCACGTCGGCGGTGGAGGCCTACAACGGGACGGTCGGGTCGTTCGAGCGCCGGGTGTTCATCACCGCGCGCAAGCTCCGCGATCTGCATGTCACCGAGTCCGAGCTGACCGCGATGGAGTCGATCGAAGCGTCCGTGCGCCCGCTCACGGCACCCGAGTTCGTCGCGCTGGACGAGTCGCCGACCACGAGACGCTGGCCGCCGTCACAAGCTGGCTGAAGTTCCGGAAGGTGATCGTCCGGAACCCCCGCTACTGTCCTTGCCATGGACAACGCACCGCTCACCGAGCCGCCGATCGCCCGGACCGAGGCCGACACATTGCTGGGGGCGCTCGAGCGCAACCGGCGTACGTTCGCCTGGAAGTGCGGCGGCCTGGACGCGGCCGGCCTGAACAAGCAGCACCCGCCGTCGACCGTGACGCTCGGCGGGCTGCTCAAGCACCTGGCGCTGGTCGAGGACGAGTACTTCATCCGCCGGCTCCTCGGCAAGGAACTCGGCGCTCCCTGGGACGCGGTCGACTGGGACGCGGACCCCGACTGGGAGTGGCACAGCGCGGAGGGCGACTCGCCCGAAGAACTGATGGACCTGTGGCAGGCGGCGGTCGACCGCTCGCGCGCCGCGTGCGCCGAGGTCCTCGCGACCGGCGGCGTCGACCAACTGGCTCAATACAAAGGTCGCAACGGCGACTCCCCCAGCCTGCGCTACATCCTCGTCGACCTGATCGAAGAGTACGCCCGCCACACCGGCCACGCCGACCTGATCCGCGAATCCATCGACGGCCTCACCGGCGAAGGCGCACCGCAGTAGCTGTCGGAAAGCCGACAGTAGTGAGGTGTTGACAGTCAGTGTCCTTCTCACGCAACGATGAGAGCGCTCTCTCAGGCGTACGTGAGGAGAAGATTATGCGCTTCAGAACCAGAGTCCTGGGTGTCGTCGCGGCCGCCGTGGCTGTGGCCGGCGTACTGTCGGCGACCCCGGACCGGCCGGCCGACGCGGCCGTACCGGCGACGATTCCGCTGACGATCACCAACAACTCGGGCCGCGGCGACCCGGTCTACCTCTACAACCTGGGCACGAACCTGGCGACCGGGCAGCAGGGCTGGGCCGACGCCTCGGGCACGTTCCACGCCTGGCCGGCCGGCGGCAATCCGCCGACCCCGGCGCCGGACGCGTCCATCGCCGGACCCGCCAACGGGCAGTCCGTCACGATCCAGATGCCGAAGTTCTCCGGCCGCGTGTACTTCTCCTACGGCCAGAAGCTCGTCTTCAAACTCACCACGGGCGGCCTCGTGCAACCCGCCGTACAGAACCCGAGCGACCCCAACCGGAACATCTTGTTCCACTGGTCGGAGTACACGCTCAACGACGGCGGCCTGTGGATCAACAGCACGCAGGTCGACATGGTTTCCGCGCCGTACGCCGTCAGCGTGAAGGCCGCGGACGGGTCCACGAAGACCACCGGTCACCTCAAGTCCGGCGGCTACAACGCTGTCTACAACGGCCTCCGGAATGCCCCCGGCGGTTGGGGCGGCCTGATCCAGACGGCGCCGGACGGCTCTGTCCTCCGCGCGCTCTCCCCGCTGTTCGGCGTGGAGACCGGGGGGATTCCGGCGAGCGCGATGGACGACTACATCAACCGCGTCTGGTCGAAGTACAGCTCGGAGACCCTGACGGTCACGCCGTTCGGCGACCAGCCCGACACCAAGTACTTCGGTCGCGTGTCCGGCGGCGTCATGAACTTCACGAACAGCTCCGGCGCTGTCGTCACGTCGTTCCAGAAGCCCGACTCGGCCAGCGTGTTCGGCTGCTTCAAGTTGCTCGACGCACCGAACGACCAGGTCCGCGGCCCGATCTCCCGGACCCTGTGCGCCGGGTACAACCGCTCCACGCTGCTGACGAACCCCAACCAGCCGGACCCGAGCGACGCGAACTTCTACCAGGACGCGGTCACCAACCAGTACTCGAAGATCATCCACTCCCAGATGGCCGACGGTCACGCGTACGGGTTCGCCTTCGACGACGTCGGCAACCACGAGGCACTCGTCCACGACGGGAATCCGCAGGCGGCCGGATTGATCCTCGATCCCTTCGACTGAGGCTTGACTCCCGCCTTGGTTAGTGGCAACTTACCGTTCGTGGGAACTTACGGATCACTCGAAGCCGCCGGACCGGTGCTGGACGCGCTCGGCGACCCAACGCGCCGGGTGATCCTCGAGACACTGCGCACCGACGGGCCGTGCTCGGTCGGCGTACTGGCCGAGCGCATGCCCGTCAGCCGGCCCGCGATCTCGCAGCACCTGAAGGTGCTCGGCGCGGTCGGTCTGGTGCAGCACGAGTCGCGCGGGACCCGGAACATCTACCGGGTTCATCAGGCGGGTCTCGGCGAGCTGCGCAGCTGGCTCGACCAGTTCTGGGGCGACGCGCTGGAGGCGTACGCCGACCACGTTCAGCGGACCGTCCAGCGGACCGAGGAGGAGCGGAAATGACTGTGGAACAAGACATCTCGCCGTTGGTGAAGACAGTCGTCGTACCGGTCGGGGTCGACAGGGCGTTCGAGGCGTTCACCGCGGAGACGTCGGCGTGGTGGCCGCTGTTCAGCCACTCGGTCGGCGCGGCGGCGGCGAACGAGGTGCGGCTGGAGGGCGCCGTCGGCGGGCGCATCGTCGAGTACGGCGCAGACGGCGAGATCGCCACCTGGGGCACCCTGTCGGAGTGGGATCCGCCGAGGTCGCTGAGCTTCAGCTGGCACCCCGGCCAGGATCCGTCGGAAGCCGGGCAGGTCACGGTGACATTCGACGCCACCGACGGCGGCACACAGGTCCAGCTCGTGCACTCCGGCTGGGAGCGCAGCGGCGACGGCGCCCGAGCCCGCCTCAGCTACGACACGGGTTGGGACTACGTGCTGGGCAAGTACGTCGAACACGCCCGATAGTTGATGCGGGCCTGAAGCGGGGACACCCGGCGGGGACTGGGCATAGGCATCAGCCTGTTCCCAGTCCCCGAGGCCCATCCCCAGTTAGTAGCCGAGCGTGAAGCGGCGGCGGTTGTGGGCGGGGGTTTCGGCCTCGTTGATCAGGGCTACCGCGTAGTCCTCGGCGGAGATGTGGTCGCCGACCGGCTCGTCCAGGCCGAGGCGGAAGACGCCGGTGCGCTCGCCGGGGGCGATCACGAAGGCCGGGGACAGCATGGTCCAGTTCACGTCGCTCGCGCGCAGGTTCTCGAGCGCCTGCGACACGGTCAGCGACTCGTCCTTGTACTCGGCCGGGAAGTCCGGGCCGTCCACCACCCGGTTGCCGTTGACAACGAGGCTGCCGGCGCCGCCGACCACGAACAGCCGGGTCGCCGTCCCTCGCACGGCGCCGATCAGGTTGTCGACCGCGTCCAGGTAGTCCTGGTGGTCGCCGCCGGTCCGGCTCGGCCCGATCGCCGCGACCAGCACGTCCGAATCCGCCGCCAGCTCCTTGACCGCCGCGGCGTCGTTCGCGCTCCCCCGCACCGGGCGGACGCCGTCCGGCAGCTCGCCGCCGGAGCGGGTCACGCCGACCACCTTGTGCCCGCGGCTGACCGCCTCGGCCGCCACTCGGCTGCCGACCATCCCACTCGCGCCGAACACCGCGATCTTCATCTCTGCTCCAATTCTGTTGACGTGACCTCGACGGTATCCATTGGTAACTGGCTACTTCAACGTGCTATAAGTACCTTGTGGTAACCAAAGGCAACGCGTTCGACCCGAACTGCCCGACCCGCACGATCCTGGACCGGATCGGCGACAAGTGGACGGTGCTCGTCGTCCTGAGCCTGCGCAACGGCCCGCTCCGCTTCACCGAGCTCCGCGACGGCATCGGCCGGGTCGCGCCCAAGGTCCTCACCCAGACCCTGCGCCGGATGGAGCGCGACGGCCTGATCACCCGCGAGGTCTACCCGGAGATCCCGCCACGGGTCGTCTACACCCTGACCCCGATGGGCGCGTCCCTGATCGAGCCCATCAGCGTGATCACCGACTGGGCAGAAACCCACGTACCCGCGATCACCAAGGCCCAAGCGGCGTACGACGAACTCGCCTGAGATCATCCAGCTCACCGCTCAACCTTTCCTTCGGGTCACGCCATCTCAAGGCTGACCGAGTTGAGTGAGATGGGGGTTGGAATGGATCCAGGACGCGACCACGAATTCGCCGAGTTCGTGGACGGGCGATTCACCGCACTGCAGAGGTTCGGCTACCTGCTGACCGGTGAATGGCACCTGGCCGAGGACCTGGTGCAAACCGCACTGACGAAGGTGTGGTTCCACCGGAACTCGTTGCGCAGCAGCAGCGCACTGGAGAGCTACACCCGGACGGTGATGGTGAACACCAGCACGCAGTGGTGGCGCCGCAAGTGGCGCGGGGAAACGCCGACCGAGCAGTTGCCGGAGCCGCAGGCACGCGAGCAGTACGGCTCGGTCGACGACCGTGACCTGTTGCTGCGGGCACTCGCCGGACTCCCCCGCAGGACGCGCGCGACGCTGGTCCTGCGGTACTTCGAGGACCTTCCGGAGGCCGAGATCGCCCAGATCATGGGCTGCTCGGTCGGCACCGTGAAGTCGAACGTCTCCCGCGGACTGGCCAAGCTCCGCGAACACCACCTGGTCGCCGCCGTTTCCGCTCCGGCCCAGAAGGAGGGCTGACCAATGACCGACGATCTCAAGCAGCAGTTCGAGCGACTGGTCGCCGACCCGCCGCCGCCCACCGCGATGCCGAGCGAGTCCGTGTTCGCCCGGGTCCGGACCGCCCGGCGCCGTCGTACGGCCGGCGCACTGACCCTGGCCGCGGCCGCGGTGGTCGCCGTCGCTGTTGCCGCTGGCAACCTCGCGGACGTCAACAGCGGTCCGCCGATCACCAACACCCCGAGCGCACCCGTCACGATCGTCACCGGCCCACCGACCGGCACGCCGTCGACGACCGCACCGACCACGACCGGTTCGACCACGACCGGTACGACGACCGGCTCGACCACGACCGGGAGCACGCATACGACGACGACCGGTACGCCGGGCACACCCACAGGCTCCGAGCGGCCGACCGGTACGACGACCACCGGGTCCGCCACCACCAAGACGCCGCCGCCGGTTCAGCCGCCGGCGCACCCGATCCAGGTCGACGTGGTTCTCAAGCCCACCATCACCGGCCGCACGGTCTCGGTGAAGGTGACGGTCTCGGGCACCGTCATCGTTCCCACGGTCGACGGAAAGAACCTGCCCGCCGACACGTCGTTCCTCAACCTCTCCGGCGGAACGAACTACTACTGGGGCGACGGCGCGCAGGGCGGTTCGGACGGCGGTTCGGCGGGGTGTGGGGGAACGACGCGGAAGACCGGTCGCGAGACGTACTCGATCGAGACGCACACCTACGCGCAGCCGGGCACGTACACACTGCGCTATGAAGTGCGGTACTGCAACGCCAAGAACAGCGCGTTCACGACCACCAAGACCGTGAAGGTGACGGTCAAATAGTCCAGGCGTGGTCGGAGGTGCCGGTGGTGGGGAGGCCGGCTGCCTTCAGATCGGTGCGGAGGTCGCGCGGGAGGGCGAACGTCAGGCTCTCCTCCGCGGTCGTGACCTCCTGGACGTCGCCGTACCCGCGCTCGGCCAGCCAGCGCAGGACGTCGCGGACCAGCACCTCCGGCACACTCGCGCCACTGCTGACACCGACCGACTCGACGCCGTCCAGCCAGGCTTCGTCGATCTCGTCGGCGTAGTCGACCAGGTAGCCGGCCTTCGCGCCGTGCTCGATCGCGACCTCGACCAGGCGCACCGAGTTCGACGAGTTCCGGGAGCCGACCACGAGCATCAGGTCCGCTTCCGGGGCAAGCTTCTTGACCGCGGCCTGGCGGTTCTGGGTGGCGTAGCAGATGTCGTCGCTCGGCGGGTCCTGCAGGTGCGGGAACCGCTCGCGCAGCCGCCGTACCGTCTCCATCGTCTCGTCGACCGACAGCGTGGTCTGGGACAGCCAGACGACCTTTTCGGGGTCGCGGACGGTGACGTTCGGTACGTCGTCCGGACCGTCGACGAGCGTGACGTGCTCCGGGGCTTCGCCGGAGGTGCCGACGACCTCTTCGTGGCCCTCGTGGCCGATCAGGAGGATGTCGTAGTCGGTCGCGGCGAACCGCTTCGCTTCGTGGTGCACCTTGGTGACCAGCGGGCAGGTCGCGTCGATGGTCTTCAGTTGCCGCGCGGCCGCCTCCTCGTGCACCACCGGGGCGACGCCGTGCGCGGAGAAGATGACCGTCTCGCCCTCGGGTACTTCGTCGGTCTCGTCGACGAAGATCGCACCACGCTTCTGCAGCGTCTGTACGACGTACTTGTTGTGCACGATCTCCTTGCGCACGTACACCGGCGGCCCGTACAGGTCGAGCGCCTTCTCGACCGCCACCACGGCCCGGTCGACACCCGCGCAGTACCCACGGGGCGCCGCAAGCAGCACCCGCTTCGTCTTCGTCGCGGTCGTCGCACCGGTGTCGTCAGGCTGAGAGGTCACGGTCCCCATGGTACGGGCCGCCGTGGACACGCCCGGATCCAGCGCCGTGAGCCATGTCACGGCGAACGCACATCGGGGAGCCGCCCGCCCTGTCCGGACGGCTCCTCCGTGGGAGGTGTTACCAGCACGTCAAGAATCGCCCGGAAACGCCTTGTGCGCAAAGGGTTTTCCGGACGCCCACGCCCGCAGCGTCCCGAAATCCGCGGCGGTGAGACCGACCCGCGCGTCGACCGGATGAATCAGCTGATGCGCACCGGGGAACCGGGTCCGCTCGGCCTCCCCCACCTCGTCGTCCACCCATGCGAACGGGCGATCCCCGACCCAGTCCGCGACGTACGGCGCTTTCCAAGAACCCCGCCGTACCGGCGCGCGATCCGGCCAAAGGATCGTCGGCAGCTCAGACAGCCCGAGCAGCGGCAGCAGGAGCACTTGCATTACTCAACGTTAGGGAATGTCGGTGTGGGGTCGTAGGGTCTGGGGCGTGGCTTTGGAGACCTCGCCGGAAGCGCCTGCGGCCGTGCGGACGATCGCGAACGGGATCGCGAGCTGGATCAACCAGCTCGGTGCCGTGTGGGTCGAGGGGCAACTGACGGACGTCTCGATCGGACGCGGTACGACGACGGTCTTCGGGACCCTACGCGACACGGACGCGGACATCTCGTTGCGGTTCACGTGCAATCGGCGGGTGTTCGAGGCGGTCGAGGTCCGCGACGGCTCGCGGGTGCTGGTGCACGCCAAGCCGAACTTCTTCGCCCGCCGCGGCACGCTCGCGCTCGCGGTCAACGAGATCCGCCACGTCGGGATCGGCGAGCTGCTGGCCCGGATCGAGCGGCTGAAGCAGCTGCTCGCGGCCGAGGGCCTCTTCGAGCCGTACCGGAAGAAGAAGTTGCCGTTCCTCCCGCACACGATCGGGCTGATCTGCGGACGCGACTCCGCGGCCGAGCGCGACGTACTCGAGAACGCGAAGCGGCGCTGGCCGGCGGTCGCGTTCCGGATCGAGTACGCGTCGGTGCAGGGCCCGTCGGCGGCCGGTGAGGTGATGACCGCGCTGCGGAAGCTGGACGCCGACGACACGGTCGAGGTGATCGTGATCGCGCGCGGCGGCGGGTCGCTGGAGGATCTGCTGCCGTTCTCCGACGAGGGCCTGATCCGGGCGGTGTCGAAGACGGGTACGCCGGTGGTGAGCGCGATCGGGCACGAGCCGGACTCGCCGCTGCTCGACCTGGTCGCGGACCTCCGGGCGTCGACACCGACCGACGCGGCGAAGCGGATCGTGCCGGACGTTCGCGAAGAGCTGGACGGCGTGCGGCAGTTGCGCGAGCGCGGCCTGCGGGCGATCCGGTCCTGGCTGGATCGCGAGGCGCACGCGCTGGCGGCGATCCGTTCGCGGCCGGCCTTGGCGGCGCCGGTGTCGGACCTGCAGCGGCGGTCCGACGAGATCACGGCGCTGGTCGAGCGCAGCCGGCGGACGCTCACGCATCGGCTCGACCGGGCGAGCGACGACCTCGCGCACCGGTTGGCGAGCGTACGGGCGTTGTCCCCGAAGGCGACGCTCGAGCGCGGGTACTCCGTACTCCAGTTGGCCGACGGCACCGCCGTACGGGAAGTGGCGCAGGTGGCGCCGGGTAACCTGCTGCAGGCGCGGGTCAGTGACGGCCGCTTCGCGGTCGAAGTCAAGTCCGAGGAGGACAAGTGAGCGGCGACCGACCCGAGATGACCTACGAGCAGGCCCGCGAGGAGCTCGTCGACGTGGTCCGCAAACTCGAGGCCGGCGGCACCAGCCTCGAGGAATCCCTCGCCCTGTGGGAACGCGGCGAAGAACTCGCCGGCACCTGCCAACGCTGGCTCGACGGCGCCCGCGAACGCCTCGCCAAGGCCCAGGCCGCCCACGAGGAAAAGCCCAACTGACCACCGCGGAACCGATGCCCCCGCCGCCCGTCCAGCCCGGGCCGCCTGGGACGTCCGGGCCGCTCGCCCCGCCCGGCGGCCTCGCGATTCGAGCGGCGCGGCCGGAGGATCTGCTCGGGGCCGCCGAAGCCCGGGTCGCCAGCTGGCGAGCTGCGTTCACCGGCCTCGTCCCGCAGGACTTCCTGGACTCCATGGACCCGGCCTCGATCGCCACCTCCTGGGCGGACAGCATCGCAGCCGGACGGTCCCGTCTGTACGTCGCAATCGCGGGTGAGCACGTGATCGGGTACGCCGGGGTAGGCCCGGAGCGTGACGCCGAAGCACCACCGAACGCGGGCGAGCTGTACGCGCTCTTCGTCCACCCCGCCCACTGGGGAACCGGCGCCGGCCGCGCCCTGACCGACGCCGCCTGCACCGACCTCCGCGACGCCGGCTGCACCACAGTCCGCCTTTGGGTGCTCGAGGCAAACATCCGCGCGCGCGGCTTCTACACGCGCTACGGCTTCACCGAAACGCCCGACCGCACCCACTCCTCGCTCGGCAACCTCCCCGAAATCAGGCTGACCGCACCCCTGGCGTGAGGGTCCCGCAAAGCCGACACCCTGACCGGACAGCGCCGCAGGTGTACGTAAGAACAGGAGGTAGTGGCGCCTGCCCTAGTGCACCTGAGCGTGGAGAGCTCCGCGCGTACGGCGTCTCGCCGGTGCACTACCCGTTCTTCTGCACAACCCGTGCATCGGGTTACGCGGTCAGGAGGCTTGTGGCTACTGCTCGGAGGCCGGATTTCATGCGGTTGAGGTCGTAGCCCTGTTCGCGGAGGGCGTTGTGCAGGTCGGCTGCCAGCGGCGCTAGTAGCACGTGGGCCGTGTAATCCGCGTCCAGATCGGGGCGCGCGGCTTCGATCAGGTGGGACAGGTGGCGGTGCCAGAGGTGATACGAGCCGATGCGGTAGCGCGCGCCGTCCGAGGCGTTCTCGCTGTCCATGAACAGCGCGACGTGCCGATCGAGTAGGTCGAGGTACGCGTCAAGGAACGCCAGCACCCGTACGTCGGGCGGCGCGCCCGGCCCGAGCGGCGGCGGCCCGCCGATGATCTTCGCCTGCAGTTCCTGCTCACGCTCGTCGAGCAGCGCGACCGCCAGGCCGGCCCGATCGCCGAACCGCCGGAACACGGTCCCCTTCCCCACACCCGCCTCCGCGGCGATCGCATCCAGCGACACGTTCTTCACGCCGCGCTCGGTGAACAGCCGCTCGGCAGCTTCCAGCACCCGGAGCCGATTGCGTCGCGCATCCGCCCGCTCCGGCCGCGGCTCCCCCACGACCGGAAGATTCCGTTGTAAAGCGGACCGCGGTCCGGTACTGTCGTTCATAAGACGGACTGTAGTCCGCTAAAGACTCTGGAGGAAGAAAGACATGAGCAACGCTCGGATCGCGATCGCCTACCACTCGGGCTACGGGCACACCGCGAAGCAAGCCGAGGCCGTGGCCGCGGGCGCCGCGTCGGTACCGGAGACGACGACCGATCTGGTGCCGCTGGACGAGCTGACCGAGGACGTGTGGGAGCGGCTGACCGCCGCCGACGCGATCATCTTCGGCGCACCGACGTACATGGGGAGCCCGAGTTGGGTGTTCAAGAAGTTCGCTGAGGAGAGCGTGCGGATCTGGGCGGCCGACCTCGGCTGGCGGGACAAGATCGCCGCCGGGTTCACCAACTCGAAGGCGATGTCCGGCGACAAGCTGAACAGCCTGGTCGACCTGGCCGTGTTCGCCGCGCAGCACGGGATGATCTGGGTCGGCCTGGACATCTACCCGGGCTGGGCGGACAGTACGGCGAGCATCGAGGACCTCAACCGGCTCGGCAGCTGGCTCGGCGCGATGGCGCAGTCCGACGCTGACCTGTCCGCGGAGAAGGCGCCGCCGGCCACCGACCTGCGGACCGCCGCCGCGCTCGGCGCGCGGGTCGCGACCGTCACGCACCGGCACCTGAGAGGAGCACTGGCGGCCTGATGGCATGGCTCATCCTGCTCGCCGCGGCGGCGTTCGAGATCGCGTTCGCGCTCAGCCTGAAACCGAGCGAAGGCTTCAGCCGGCTGTGGCCGACGCTCGGCGTACTGGTGTTCGGGGTGATCTCGGTCGCCCTGCTCGCAAAGACACTCGATCGCCTCCCGGTCGGTACGGCGTACGCAATCTGGACCGGCATCGGCTCGGTGGGCGTGGTCATCCTCGGAATCATCCTGTTCGACGAGCCGATCACCCCGATCCGCCTCGCCTGCATCGCTTTGATTGTCACAGGCGTAGTGGGGCTCCGCCTGGCCGGCGCGGACTGACGACGGGCCGGACGCGGCCGGAGTCCGCGCGCCGACGCAGATGGTAGGCGAGCACGGCGGCGCCCAGCAGCGGACCCCAGATCGGAAAGGGAAAGATCAGGACAGTCAGCGCGACGCCCGCGACGCCGTGGCCGGCCCCGTTGCTCTCGATGCCGGACAGCAACAGACCGGGGCCGGCCATCGTGGCTGCGGCGGCGACCAGGCCTCCCGGGACCACGGCCAGGGCGGGCGGCACGGCCCTCCCGCCGAGGAACGGCAGCCACCGTGGGAAGACCTCACCCCATCGGCTGATCAGTCCTAACGTCAGAGTGCAGCCGACCAGAGCGGCGACGCCCAGGAAGGCGCCCTGCATCCTGACCTCCGGGCGGTCCATGTCGGCGCGCAGATCGACAGGCCACGGCGTCAGCCACAGCAGCCGCAGACCGGCGTACGGCAGGGGACAGAGGGCGGCGGCAAAGGTGACAGCCCGGCCCCATCGGCGAATCTTGGCCGGGCTGGTGAAGACCTGCGACTGCGACCAGCGACTCCAGCCGACCAGCCGCGCGGTGGCCCATCCCCAGGTCACAGCCATGCCGGCCATCAGCACACTCCAGCCCAGACGGGTGCCGAACGACTCGAAGCTGTGCGACACGTTGGACCAGAAGGTCGTCACCACCTCGGGCTCGATGAGACCGGTCGTCACGCCGATGATGCCGACGGCAACGGCTGTGCCGGCGATCAGGTAGCCGGCGACATTACGGCGGAGGCAGGCGGCGATCACGGCCGTGACCACGATGGCCGGTCCGGCGAAGGCGACGGCGTATCCGAGCAGACTCATGACGGAGGCGTCGGTCATGACGAGCCCGAAGAACAACGTCTGTACCAGCGCGGCGACGAGGGCCAATCGGTCGGCGAGCGGCGTCCTCCGGATCGATGCACCGGCGAGGGCGAGTGCTCCGAGCATCGCGGAGACGACGAGCAGGGTACCGGCCGTCGAGTGTTCGATGCGGTGGGTCACGGAGACCGTGACGCGGTCCTGGGAGCCGAAGGGATACAGGTCGGGACGGCTCAGCCACAGCGTCCCGATGGCAGCCGCGCAGACAGTGGCCAGGAGAGCAGCGGGTCGCCAGGCCGGCCTACTGCCGACCGATGCGGAGATGGGATTCCTCATGATGTACATCAGCCAACCAGCGGCCGCCGGGGGGCGGGTATCTGCCGAAGGGGGGAGCTTCGCTTCAGCGCACACCGCGGTACGACGTGGGCGGGTCGGCGGCCCCCACGACCGGGAACGGGAGCGGCCGATGGTTCAGGAACGCGGCGACGAGTTCGGCGTACGCGTCGGGCTTCTCGATGTAGGCCTGGTGCCCGGTGTCCGGGAGGACGACCACCTGCGCCCGCGGGGCAAGACCGGCGTTCTCGGTGACGGCGCTCCACGGCAGGTAGTCGCAGGCAGGCTTGATGATGAGGGTCGGTGCCGATATTCGCGCCGGGACGGTCCCATCGGCCAGTGGCGACGTGTCCGCGGCGAGCGCCTGGTGGGCGTAGTACCCGACGCCTGTCACCCCGAGACGGTCCGCGAGGTGCGGGTCACAGAAAAGTCCAGGCGTCGTGCGCTGGTAGATGTCCGAGAAGCGGGCATCCATCTCCCGGTCACCGGCGGTGTCGTGCGCCACCCGCAGGTCGATGCTGCTGAGTGCGTACGTGAAGAGGTTCCGCGGTCGCATCAGGTAACCGTAGAGACGCAGGCGTTGCGCGGTGTCGAGGCGCCGGCCGGGATCACCGATCTTCTGCGGGCCCGGACTCGTGCCCGCCGGGAACCCTGGAGCGCTGAGAATCACCGCGGACAGCCGGTCCGGGTGCGCGACGGCGTACTTCGTGACGATCCGGGCGCCCCAGGAATGACCGAGCAGTGTCACCTTCGGCGCCCGGGTCTCCGCGACAACCCGCTCGAGGTCGTCGAGCGCGCGACGGTCGGTGTAGCCGAGGGGATCGTCGAGCCGGCTGGAGCTTCCGCTGCCAAGCTGGTCGTAGACGTACACGTCGCGATCGGTCGCGAGGCCGGCCAGCGCCGCGACGTCGTGACTGAGATCGGAGACACCGGGACCACCGTGCACGACGACCAGAGGGGGCTTCGTCGCCGACGGCGCCCGGGTCACGTGCAGAGTCAGCCGGGTTCCATCAGCCGATGTGAGGATCGTCGAGCCCGGGACGGTCGGCGGCGTCACCGTGGCCGAGTGCGGCCAGATCCAGGTCAGACTGACAAGCAGCCCGACCGCGGACGTCATCACCGGACGCCGGTACCGCGCGTTGCGGATTCGCGCTCGCCGGCCGCGAAGGACGGTCACCAGCGCAGGTAACGCCAGCACGGTGACACCCGCCACGCAGACCGCCACCGGCCACGGGCCGTTCAGGGCCACAGCCAGGAGCGCCGCACCGGCAGCGAGCACGGAAACGAGGATCCCTCCGAGCAGGACGCTCGCCACGCTCCGTGGCGTCTTGTCCATCTGCGGGGAGCTCCTTCCGTGCCGGGGCCGGTGCGATCGATCGGCCGCGCATCAGTGAACCAAACGCCGGGCTCTCCTGATATCACCCGTTCGGCTGATCGTCGGGCGAACGGTCCGGACCCGGAGCCCGGGTTCGGCGTACCTTGGCAGCTATGCGGGTACGCCGGGTTCTGGGGATCGTAGTCGCTGGAGCGGCGGCGCCGGTCGCCTGGCTGCTGACGCCCGAACTCGGCTTCGCGAACGCTGCTCCAACAGCCGTTGCCGGATGTCTTGCCCTCGCCGTCGTCGTGAGTTGGCCCGCGGCACGCACCTGGATCGCATGGCCCGGGGCGCTCGCGGCCGTGACGTCCTTGGTCGCGTCCGGGTGGATCCTCGCGACGTACGGACCGCGGCCTGGAGAGGCCGGAATCGCGGCGGTCGAGGTGGCTGGACTCCTGGTGCTTCTCGGTCTGGTGGCTCGGTGGGCGCGGCCGCTGACCGCCGTACTGGTGTCGACCGCGCTGGCTGCCGCCGAGACGGTCTGGATTCTGCGGTTCATGCCGAAGGCCGACCTGCTGACCACTGTCGGCGGGGCGTTCATGTGGTCTCTGGGTGCGGTCGTCGCGATGATCGCGGGCAGCTATCCCCGGCTGGCCGCGGCCAAGCTCCGGCAGTCCGTGACCTCGGCGCGGAACAGCCAACGACTGCAACTGGCGCACGCCTTGCACGACTACATCGCCCACGACGTCACCGGGATGGTCGCGCAGGCACAGGCGGCTCGCTTCGCGGCGGCGGACGATCCGGCCGCGATGCGAACCGCGCTGGAGCGGATCGAGACGACGGGCCAGGAAGCGCTGACCGCGATGGACACGATCCTGGACATGCTGCGCGACGACGCGGACCCAGAGCTCGGTGTCCGCGCGGTCGGGCCGAAAGGGCTGTCCGCCGTCGTCGACAGCTTCCGGCGCGAGAGCCCCGACCGGTCGGTGATCCTGGCTGCGGACGAGTCGGTGCTGAGCAGACTCGCCCCTGAGGTCCAGTTGGCCGCGACCCGCGTCATCATCGAGGGCCTGACCAACGTACGGCGTCACGCCGCGAGCGCCCGGCTGGTCAGGGTCACCGTCGAACCGGGTCCGGCCGATCTGCTCCGGATCGACGTGGCGAACGATCGGCCGGGGCGTGGGCGGCCACTGCTCACGCGACGAACCACCGGCGGAACCGGCCTGGCCGCCCTCGGAGAACGGGTCCGGCATCTCGGTGGCCGCCTCGAGGGTCGCTCGGACGACAGCGGAGGCTGGATCCTGCACTGTGAGTTGCCGCTGACACCTGACGGTCGAACCGGTTCGGGCTGACGATCGGAGCAGAAATCCCCCGTACGGGTGATGGCGCGCCGGGCGCGAGGGGTGTTGGCTGGCCCGTACGAGCTGCAGCGAGGAGTGAACCGGATGCTCGTGCTGACGAGGCACAGATGACCGCGCCGATCCGGTGTTCGTGTGGCTGACGGCAAGATTCGCGTGGTGGTCGCCGACGACCAGGCGGACATCCGCAGCGCGTTCCGGATGATCCTCGACTCGCAACCCGACATCGTGGTGGCCGGTGAGGCGGCCGACGGCGCGGCGGCGCTGGAGGTGGCGCGGCACCTGTGCCCTGACGTCATGTTGATGGACATCAGGATGCCCCGCCTGGACGGCCTCGAGGTGACCGAGCGGCTGCTGGGCGATCCGCGGACGGCCGGCATCCGGATCATCGTGGTAACGACCTTCGACCTCGACGAGTACGTCGGGAAGGCGCTGACCTTGGGCGCCTGCGGATTCCTCCTCAAACGGTCCGGGCCGGCACTGCTGATCGAGAGCATCCGGGCCGCGGCGAGTGGTGACATGCTGATCAGCCCGCAGGTCACCGTCCGCCTGCTGAGCCATCTGAACGAACGCTCCGGCTCCGCCCGGCTACCGGGCTCGGAGGTGCTGAGCCCCCGTGAAGCCGAGATCGCCCGGCATGTCGCACAAGGGCAGACCAACAGCGAGATCGCTGCGGAACTCTTCATCTCGGCGGGGACCGTCAAGACCCACCTGGCCAACATCGCCGCCAAGCTCAAGGTCCGCAACCGCGTCGGCATCGCTGCCTGGGCATGGGAGCACGGCATCGCCGATCCCAACGACTGCCGCTAACCAGCCCTCGAGCGGCTGCCCCCACGCCTGGAGCTTGTCCGTCTCCCCGGAACGCGCAGCCCGAGCTCCTCGGTCAGAGGCCCAGCCGTCGGCGTCACGGTTCGCCGATGAGCGGGGTGGGACACGCAGGCCGGGTCCGGTGGGCATACGCCGCACACGCTGCGGCGAGGCCGACGCCCCAGCCGGTGTAGGCCAGGATCTCCAGCGCACCGCCGGTCTTGCCCAGTAGAAGCGCGGTGAGGCCCCCGATCCCGAAGTACAGCCCGAGTCCGATGCTCATCATCCAGCCGGGGACCAGAAGCATCCAGCGCGGCACGGGGCGGCGTGCGATCGGGCCGAGCCACCGCGGCCAGTACTCTCCCCAACGATGGGTCAACGCCAGCGGGAGAATGGTTCCCGCCGCGACCATCAGCGCCACGAACACCGGGAAGCCTGCCGGATCGCCGCGGCCGCCGTCCACGATCCAGTCGTGCACAGCCGGCACCATCCGGATGGCGAAGCAGGTGAGCGCGAAGTATGCCCCGACGCGACCCCACCGCCACGCCTCGGCGTCGTCCGGTACGGCGTGGTTGCGACCGCAGTCCACGCAGACGTGTCGGAGGCCGCGGGTGACCGGGACTACTGCGGTCGCCATGCCCAGTGCGCTCGCCGTACCGATTCCTCGGAGAGCGATCGCCCCGACCTCGCTACTGCTGATCGGCTCACCGAACGGCACCGTCAGAAGCTGCGCGAGACCGGGCCAGAGCAGGAGGCAGTAAGCCCCGAGGGCAGTGCATCCCAGGCTCGTCGCGCACACCGCGACCATCCGAACGCCTGTCCGTCGGTGCTGGAGGAAGAAGTAGCCGGCGACGGCGACGGCTGCCGGGATCGCGCCGAGCCACACCGGGCCGAACAACGACTCGGACCGGACGAAAGAAGGCAGGCCCGCCAGCGACCAGATGAGATGAGCGGTGGCGTAGGCGATGCCGAGAATCGCCGCGACGAGCGAGTACGGCACCGTCGCCGCTCGAGGAGTACGCCGGTCGGGCTCGTCGCGCAACGGGATGCGGACCTGGTTTTCGTTGTCTGCCATAGCCTGCTCAGGATCCAGCCCGAGCGGCGCCGCACACCATCGGTCGATCGGTAGATCAGGATCGACCGGCACACGCTTGCTCCGGGAGCGGCCGGCATCGCGGGGCGCTGACACTCTGCCGTTCGACGGATGCCGCGGCGCTCGACGCGCGTGCTTGGGTGATTGCGTGGTCGACCGTCGCGCGGCACACCACCGTTCGGACCCCCTGCAGGTGCGGTGCCCCTCCACGGCGACGGTCGACCGCCGTACGCCGCCGTCTTGATCAGGTGGGGGTGCGGCGTCGGCGGGCGTGGGGGCCGGTGGGGAGGTGGGTGCCCAGGGGGAGGTCGTGGGCGGCGGGGTCGCCGGCCAGGAGCTGGTGGTAGGCGGACCAGGTGGTGGCCCGGGGCGGGATGTTGCCGATGGCATCTACCCGGGTGACGGGGTAGGTGCCTTCGCGGATCGGGTCCCACAGGTCGGCGTCGCTGCGGAGGCCGCGGAGTTCGCCGAAGAGCTCGCGGCCGAACCAGCACGGGTAGCTCTCGCCGTCGTCGTACCGGCTGACACCGATCGGGGTCGAGGCCTCGGCTACCAGCGACCAGACGGTGGCCGACGTGATCCCGGGCTGATCACCGAGCAGTACGACGATCCCGTCGGCCCGCCGGTCGACCGCGTCCAGGGCCGGCACGACCGACGAACTACCGGTGTCGGAGTGCGGCGACTCGACCACCCGCACCCCGTCGAGATCGATCCGGTCGTGGACCTGCTCCGACGCGCTGCCGAGCGTCACGACCAACTGGTCGAACGAGCATTCCCGCGCGCTCTCCAGCGCGGCGCCGAGCAATGTGCCGCCCCGATAGTCCAGCAACTGCCAAGGAGAGCCGAGATGCGGCGAACTGTCCGCGCCCAGCAACAGCCCCGTGATGAACATTTGCCGGTCAACTCCCTGCCCGGGACGGCGCGACCATTCGACGACCCTTCTGCTGGTCCCCGAGCGTACGCAAGCCGAGCCTCGATCGAACCCCTAGCCGCGGGCAGGTGTCAACGACCGTCCGGAAAGTGGTCGGAATTGACCGGAAAATGGGCAGTCCGGCGGTGACCGCAGGTCAGCACAAATGTCAGCGCAGCACCGAAGCGAACGCTTCAAGCGCCGGATATCCGGCATTTCCGGCGACGATCGTCGTCACCCCGGAACCCACCAGCAGCAAGGCGTTCTCGTTCTTCCGGTCGAGCAGCACCTTGCGTTGCCAGGTCACGCCGGCGACCGACGCCGTACCGTCGTCCGAGGTCCGGCCGAGCTTCTCGGCGACGTATTTCCCGCCGGTGACATTGGACTGCTCGAGGCCGACGTATTTCTTCTCGTTCGTCACGACGCCGAGATGCCAGGTGATCGGCTCCTGCTGCGGGGCGCGGAATTCCACGCTGGTCGCGGTCCACCCGGACGGCATCGGCTCCGGCCCGCGGACCCAGGCGGCGGCCTTCCGGGCGTCCTGCAACTGGGCGGTGTACTCGACCGGGTTGGGCTGCGCCTCCTTCTTCGGGCGCCACGTGACGGTGATCAGGAACGCGACCACGGCCAGGCAGATCACCAGCGCGAACACCATGTTCCCGACGGTCTGCGACTTGCGCTTGTCCCGCCGGTACGCCTGCCGGTACTCGTTCGCCTCCGCCTGAACCTGCGCCCGCTCCCGCGCCCGCTCCTGGGCCCTCTCCTGTGCCTTCTCCTGGGCCGTCACGTCCGCCTTCTCCTGGGCGGCGGCGTCGCCGGAAGCGTCCTGACCTGTGGAACTCATGACCACAGTGTCTCGCGAGGTGCAATCCGCCCGAACAGCGGCCAAGGCCGTTGGCTACGATCCGTTGGCATGACGGACCCGACCACGCCACCTGCCCATCTCGAGGTCGATGCGCACGCGCCCGACCGGAACCTCGCCCTCGAACTGGTCCGGGTCACCGAGGCCGCGGCGATGGCGGCGGGCCGCTGGGTCGGCCGCGGCGACAAGAACGGCGCCGACGGCGCGGCGGTGAACGCGATGCGGACGCTGATCGGCACCGTCGGCATGGACGGCGTGGTGGTGATCGGCGAGGGCGAGAAGGACAACGCCCCGATGCTGTACAACGGCGAGCAGGTCGGCTCCGGCGAGGGCCCGGAGTGTGACGTCGCGGTCGACCCGGTCGACGGTACGACGCTGGTCGCGAAAGGCATGAACAACGGCATCGCGGTGATGGCCGTCTCCGCCCGGAACGCGATGTACGACCCGTCCGCGGTCTTCTACATGGAGAAGCTCGTCGTCGGCCCGGAGGCGGCCGAGGTGGTCGACATCCGGCTCCCGGTCGCGGAGAACATCCGCCGCGTCGCGAAGGCGAAGGGCAGCTCGGTCGACGACGTCACCGTCGTACTGCTGGACCGGCCGCGGCACGACGAGCTCGCCACCCAGATCCGGGCCACCGGCGCGCGGATCAAGTTCATCTCCGACGGCGACGTGGCGGGCGCGGTCGAGGCTGCCCGCCCGGACACCGGTCTGGACATGTTGCTCGGCATCGGCGGTACGCCGGAGGGCATCATCGCCGCCTGTGCGATGAAGTGCCTGGGCGGGAAGATCCAGGGCAAGCTCTGGCCGCGGGACGACGCGGAGCGGCAGAAGGCGCTCGACGCCGGCCATGATCTGGACCAGGTGCTCGACACCGACGACCTGGTGAGCGGTGACGACTGCTTCTTCGTCGCGACCGGCATCACCGACGGCGAACTGCTCCGCGGGGTCCGCTACGGCCGCTCCACGGCCCGCACCCACTCGCTCGTCATGCGCTCCCGCAGCGGCACGATCCGCTCCATCGAGAGCGTCCACCAGCTGAAGAAGCTCCGCGCGTACTCCGCCATCGACTTCGAGCACGCCCGATGAGTGCACCTGTCCTCGTCATCGGCGAGGCTCTCGTGGACATCGTCGGCCCGGCGGCGAAGACGGCCCGCAACGGCAACGGCAAGGCCAAGGCGATCCCGGGCGGGTTCGCCGCCAACGTCGCGGTCGGCCTCGCCCGGATGGGTGTGCCGACAGAACTGGTGGCCCGTTTCGGCACCGATCCGTACGGCGACCTCCTCGGGTCGCACCTGTTCGGGAACGGCGTCCAGCTCGCGCCCGGGACGGTGGACCCGGGGTTCCGGACCAGCACCGCCACCGCGACCCTGGATTCCGACGGGGTCGCGACGTACAAGTTCGACATGACCTGGGATCCGCCGGAGCTGTCGCTGCCCCGGGGCTGCCCGGCGATCCATACCGGGTCGATCGCGATGATGCTCGAGCCCGGGGCGACCGCGATCCGCGAGTTCCTGAAGTCAGTGGCCGACCAGCCGGTGACGGTCACGCTCGACCCGAACGCGCGTCCGGCGATCACCCCCGATCCGGTGGTGGCGTGGTCCGCGGTTCGAGAGCTTGCCGCGTGGGCGGACCTGGTGAAGTTGAGCGACGAGGACTGCGAATTCTTCCGGCCCGGAGTGTCGCTCGACGACATCGCGGAGGAGCTGCTGACCGCCGACCGGACGCAGTGCGTGGTGATCACACGCGGGGGACACGGCGCGCTCGGCGTCGGCCGGGGCGTCCGGGTAGAGGTTCCGGCGCCGGCGATCGAGGTGGTCGACACCGTGGGGGCCGGCGACTCGCTGATGGCGGCGCTGATCGCGGGGCTGCTGGCGCGCGGGTTGCTCGGTGAGCGGCGGCTGGCCGGACTCACGGCCGAGGACCTGCGGGACGCCGTGGACTACGCGGTGAAGGCGGCGGCGATCACCTGCACGCGGCACGGCGCCGACCCGCCGACCGCGGCCGAGCACACGGAGAAATGGGGTTCTTGAGAGTGTCTGCCGAGACGTGGACCTCCGAACTGGAGTCCAACGGCAGCGTGAACTTCCGGCCGCGCCGCAGCAGGCTCGCGGTACGGCTGGCCGGGTTCGGTCTGCTGATGCTGTTGTCGGCCTGGACCAACGTCGAGCATCTGCGCACGGACGGGATCTCGGGCGCTCTCGGCGTACTGCGGCTGACAGCCCTCGCGGCGTTCGTCTACGGGACCGGCTGGACCGCGTGGCAGCTGATCACGAACCGCCCGGTCATCACGGTGGACGCCGAGGGCGTGACCCGGGGCCGCAGCCTGCGGTGGTCGGGCATCACCAGCATCGACGAGCCGGCCGGCTGGCCGCTGGCTCGCGCGGTGCAGATCAACCCGGCAGACCGCCGTACCCGACCGATCTCGATTCCGCAGGACCACGTCGGGGACCTGGACGCCCTCGCCCCCTGGCTGCGCTCACTCCACGAACAGCACCGCGACTAGTTCACTGAACTGCGGACTGCGCTGAGGTGCTCTCGGGAGCGCGCTGCGGCCAGGTCCGGGTCCTTGGCGCGGATGGCGTCCGCGATCGCCTCGTGGGCGGCCTGGTCGTGGCGATGCCGGTGCTCCTCGTCGAGCTTGAGCATGTCGATCATCGCCCGCCGGATCCGCGGCACGAACGTGTCGAACAACTCCGTGAGTACGGCGTTGTGCGCGGCCGTCACCACCGCGCGGTGGAACGCGAGATCGGCCTCGATGTACCAGTCGTCGGGCGCCTTCGCGGCGGCCCGCTGCCGGTCCGCGAGCGTGTAGCGGAAGTTCTTCAGGTCCGCCGGCGTACGACGGGTCGCCGCCAGCCGGGCGCCCTCGGTCTCGATCGCCAGCCGGCCTTCCAGTACGTCGGTGATGTCGGCCTTCCGCAGCACCTTGTCCCAGTCCTCGGCGGCCTGTAGCGCGATCACGAACACGCCCGCGCCCTGACGGCTCTCCAGCACCCGCCGGCCGGCCAGCTCGCGCACGGCCTCGCGGATCGTGGACCGGCCGACGCCGAGCTGCGCGGCCAGCGTGGTCTCACCGGGAAGCTTGGCGCCGAGCGGCCATTCACCGCTCCCGATCCGGCGCAGCAACTCCTCGGCTGCCTGCTCGGCGAGCGGATGACGGCGAATCATGGAGGACAGTCTAGAGGTGGTCAGGTTGTCAGCTTGTCTGAGGAGTTGATACGGTGCTCGGCATGCGCAAGCTCCCGGGTCTCCTCCTTCTTGGCCGCCACGGCGGGAGCTGATTCGACCGGCGCTCCCTCCGTGGAGTGCAGTCGTCCGCCGGTCCTCCCCCGCTCCCCGGAAGGACCAGTCATGAATCGTCAGCAGCCCTCCCCCATGCCGAGCCACCGCTACCGCGACATCTTCGCCAGGGTCCCGGTCGCACCCGTCGACCGCACCTGGCCGGATCGCCGGATCACGCAGGCGCCGCTCTGGGTGCCGGTCGACCTCCGGGACGGCAACCAGGCGCTGGCCGACCCGATGGACCCCGAACGCAAGCGCCGGTTCTTCGAGCTGATGGTTGCCATCGGCTACAAAGAGATCGAGGTCGGCTACCCGTCCGCGTCCCAGACCGACTTCGACTTCGTGAGACTGCTGGCCACGTCCGACCTCGTGCCGGACGACGTCACGATCGTGGTGTTCACACCGGCCCGCCGCGACCTGATCGAGCGGACCGTGGAGTCGGTGGCGGGGATGCGCGGCGATGTGGTGATCCACATGTACGCCGCGACCGCGCCGGTCTGGCGGGACGTCGTACTGCGTCGTACCCGTGACGAACTGGCGTCGATGATCTATGCCGGCTCCGAGGAGATCCAACGGCTGGCCGGGGACTCGGTGCGGTTCCAGTTCTCGCCCGAGGTCTACAACCTGACCGAGCCGGACTACGTACTCGAGCTGGCGGATCACCTCACCAAGCAGTGGGACGCGACGCCGGAGCGGCCGGTGATCCTGAACCTCCCCGCGACGATCGAGGCCGCCACGCCGAACGTGTACGCCGACCAGATCGAGTACATGCACCAGAACCTGCCGCGTCGCGACGGCGTCATCCTGTCGGTGCATCCGCACAACGACCGCGGTACGGGCGTCGCCTGCGCGGAGCTAGCAGTGCTAGCGGGAGCGCAGCGGGTCGAGGGCTGCGTCTTCGGCAACGGCGAACGCACCGGCAACGTCGACATCGCCACCCTCGCGCTCAACCTGCACGCGCAGGGCGTCGACCCGATGATCGACTTCTCGGACATCGACGGGATCCGCGAAGTGGTCGAGTACTGCACGCGGATGCCGATCCATCCACGGCATCCGTACGTCGGTGAGCTCGTCTACACCGCCTTCTCGGGAACCCATCAGGACGCGATCCGCAAGGGGTTCGCCGTACAGCGGCCCGGTGTCTGGGAAGTGCCTTATCTGCCGATCGATCCGGCGGACGTCGGGCGCGGGTACGAGGCCGTCGTACGGGTGAACAGCCAGTCCGGTAAGGGCGGGATCGCACATGTGCTGGAGTCTGTGTACGGCATTCGGCTCGCTCCGGAGCAGGAGCGCGAGTTCGCGGGGCACGTGCAGCGGCATACGGACGCGACCGGGCGGGAAGCGAGTGCGGAGGAGTTGAAGGCGTTGTACGAGGAGGTTTACGGGTGCTCGAACTGAAGGACGTCGACTTCGTCCGGGACGGCAAGGCGTTGCTGTCCGGGGTGTCGCTGACCGCGGGCGAAGGTGAGCGGTGGGCGCTGCTCGGGCCGAACGGCGCCGGGAAGAGCACCTTGCTCGGGTTGTGCGGCGCGGTCACGCATCCCACCCGCGGTACGGTCGAGATCCTCGGACGCCGGCTCGGTACGGTCGACATTCGCACCCTGCGGGAGTCCATCGGGCACGTGAACCCGCGGCACCCGCTGCGGTCGCCGTTGAGCATCCGGGACGTCGTACTGACCGGTCTCACCGGGACGATCGAGCGCATGCCGCGCTGGGAGCCGACTCCCGCAGAGGAGGCTCGTGCTCTCGAGCTGATCGACATGCTCGGGATCGGCGGGCTGGCCGGCGCGCACTGGACCACGCTGTCCCAGGGCGAACGTGGTCGCGCGCTGATCGCGCGGGCGCTGATCTCGGACCCGCAACTGCTACTGCTGGACGAGCCGTCGACCGGACTGGACGTCGCGGCGCGCGAGCAACTACTCGAGACGCTCGACCAGATCCACCTGAGCCACTCGCACCTGGCGTGGGTCCTCGTCACCCATCACCTCGAGGAGCTCCCCACCTGTACCACGCACGCCGCCCTCCTCCGCGAGGGCCGCGTGCTGTCCGCCGGCCCGGTCGACGACGTGATCACCACCGAACTGATCTCGGCGACGTTCGACCATCCGATCGAGATCAACCGCCACGCCGGCCGCTGGACCGCAACCGCCCGACGAGGTAACCGACACCGCTGAGCAGTCCCAGTACGCCGCACCCGCCGCCGAGCCACAACCAGAACGTGGCGTCCGACCGCGCGGACTCGACAGCCCAGGTACTACGGGCCTTCGCCGGCTCGGCGACGTCGTACTCGACGGGTACGACCTCGCCGAGCGCGAGCACGTGCTCGCCGGGATCCCTTCCGGTCTCGATCACGTGCTCCACTCCCGCGACGGTGTACCGGATGTCCACCGTCCCACTGCCCTTCTCGAACCACGCCGGCTCGTGCACGGCGACAACCGTCCCGTTGGTCGTCGCCGTCGGCCCGTCCCAGGGTCTCGACACCTGTCGCGCGTGCACCCCGAGACTGCCGAACGCCAAGGTCATCAGTGCAAAGAACAGCACGAGACTTCCCGGCACCAGTGGTTCGCCGGGCCGCCGCCATCCGTAACCCCGGGCGGCGTGCCGCCCGGGCAGCTTCTCGCCGCTCGCCGCGTCGGACGGACTGAGGCCGCGGACCCAGAGAACAGCCACGACAACCAGCATCAGCACCAGGTAGGCCATCACCGCGCCGATCCCGATCATCCCACCGACGAAGACCGCGTCTCCGACCGGACGGTGAGCGATGAGGCCGACCAAAGCACCGATGCCGGAGCCGAGCGCGGCGACCACAACCAGGACGAGCACGGACCCGATCCCGAACAGCGACGAGCCGGAGTCGGCCAGCGCGTACGCCGCGGCCGGACCGCGTACGAACGCCCAACTGAGCACCACGCGAATCCGCCGCATGCGCCAAGTGTGGTGCACTACAGTGTCTCTTGCTCCGGGGTGGAGTTGTGAGAGCTGGGGGCGACATGACCGTCATGGGCGAGCGACTGCCCGAGGCCTGGATGGTCGAGTGGCATCGCAACAGCCGCGTCGAGTTCCCGCTACGCCGCTGGTCGTTCATGCAGTACCCGGGGTTTTGGTTCGTGGTGCCCGGGGCTTTGATGACGACCAGCCAGCTACCGAGCATGCTCGACGACGGCGGCTGGCGCTTCCTCGCCTATCTGCAGATCGCGGCGTATGTCGGCATTGTCGCCATGCTCGTCTGGCAGCTCGTCACCCAGCGCCCGATCCTCGTCGTCGACCACCGCGGCATCCACCAAGGCCGCCGCCGCTTCATGCCCTGGGACGAGATCGGCTCCATCGGCCCCGTCTCCGGCCCCAAAATGGCCCGCCAACTCCACGTCTACCCGAAGAACATCTGGGCCAAGCACCTCATCCTCACCCAGCACCACCTCAACGACCTACAAACCTTCCAAACCTGGCTCACCGAACTGCTGACGAACCACCGCGAGACAAGCGACAACAGCTAGGCCGCAGGCGTGGTCTCGTCGAAGCGCACCACGAGCTGCGCATGGAACGCTTGGGCGATGCGCTCCAACAGTGCGAGGGTGGGCACCGTCCCGCCGGCCTCGAAACGAGCGAGCGCGGACTGCGTCATCCCAGCAGCCTCAGCCAGCCTCGTCTGCGTCCAGCCGCGCTGCTCGCGCATCGTCCGAACACTCGCCCCCAGTTCGAACGCACGGCGCGTGGCGTCGTACGCGTCCAGCGCGCCAGGCTCGGCCATCCGGCGCTCCCGCAGACCATCCCATCCGGTCCGGTCAGTCACCTCAGTCCTCCTCCGTCGCTGGGACCACGTGCGCTTCCCGTACACATTTTCGGTACGCCCGCACCGCTCTGTCGATCTCCCGCACCTCCCGCATCCGGCTCTTCCTGGACACGGTCAGCAGAACGATCCGCCGGTCGCTCGCGATCCAGTAGGTAATCCGCATCGCATCCTGCTCGAGCCAGCGGCGCAACTCGCGCAGCTTCCCTCGATCTGCTTGGCGTACGGCTCCCCCACCAGCGGACCGCGCTCAGCAAGCAGGTCCACGTAGAAAGCGACGCGTGCGAACAGATCGGTCGGTAGAGCTTCGAGCCAGGTGCGCACCTCGGACTCGAGTTCAACTGTACCCCAGGGCATAGCAAGGATGCTATAACAACCTCACTACTGTCCGTTACAGCGATGGGTCAGGTGAGGCCGAGGCGTTTGGAGAGGCGGGGGCCTCGTTTGATTTTGATTTCGCCGAGGATGGCGGTGCCTCGGATGTGGAACCGTTTGGCGGCGGCGGGCTGGGCGTTCGGGTCAGGGACGGCTTTGAGGCCGGTTTCCTGTTCGGAGACGGAGCCGAGGATCGGGTTGCTGTCCAGGAGGACGATCGCGTTCTGCGGGACCCGGATCTTCACGTCGGCGAGGATCGACTTCACGTCGATCGTGATCTCGTCGAACGGGATCTGCGCCTCGGTGTAGTCGAGCGTGACGTCGCCGAGGACCGCGTTCACCTCCTGGCGCTGCGGGACCAGCCAGTTGCCCATCCGCTTGGAGTCGGACAGGAACACGTTGATCACCGGCCCGGATTCCACCAGTGCGCCGCCGTACTGCGGGGTGCTGGTCGGCACGCTCTGCGCGCGCGGGCCGTTCGGCAGGTCAGCGGTCAGCTCGACCAGTTCGCCGTACGTCTTGGAGCTGTACAGCGTCTCGAGCCTGTCCTCGAGCTCGGTGTACGACAGCCGGCCCTCGCCCGCGGCGTCACGGAGGATGTCGGCGACCTCCTCCCGCTCGAGATCGGACACCCGGCGCCGCAGCACCGGATCGTCACCGCCCTGCGCGGGCACGACATCCTGCGGGCGGTTCTCCTGGGGAACGTCATCCTGAGCCACCCCAAAACCATACGCGCGGCCCGCTCCACCCGCCGCCAGGTTTCTCCCCCGATTCGCCCCTGATCCTGCCCCTGACCCACATACCGCTCGCCAATGAACTGGGGTGGGATGCGCATGGATGCGAGGGGGTCGCCTGGAACCGGCTGACGCTCGGGAGGGACCTGGTGGGAACTGGCGGGTCGTGCGGGGGTGATTGCTGGGAAACTATTCGTCGCCGGGCGACGATTTCTTTCCCCGCCGCGATGAGACGGAGGTCGCGTCGGCGGGCGCGGTGGGGAGAACTAGGCTTTGAGGGTCCAGTCCAGCTTGTGTGGAGGTATGCCCGGTGTCTGCCGACTTCAACTACTCCGATCTGTTGCCGTTGGGTGCCGACGAGACGGAGTACCGGCTGCTGACGACGGAGGGTGTCAGCACCTTCACCGCGGGTGACCGGACGTTCCTGCAGGTGCAGCCGGACGTGCTGCAGGCGCTGACCGCGGAGGCGATGCACGACATCTCGCACTACCTGCGGACCGCGCACCTCGCGCAACTGCGGCGGATCATCGACGACCCGGAGGCGTCCGGGAACGACCGGTTCGTCGCGCTCGACCTGCTGAAGAACGCGAACATCTCGGCCGGCGGCGTACTCCCGATGTGCCAGGACACCGGCACCGCGATCGTGATGGGCAAGAAGTCCGAGGGCGTCCTCACCGGCGCGGTCGACGAGGAGTGGATCAGCCGCGGCGTGTACGACGCCTACACCAAGCTGAACCTGCGCTACTCGCAGATGGCCCCGCTGACCATGTGGGACGAGAAGAACACCGGCTCCAACCTCCCGGCGCAGATCGAGCTCTACTCCACGCCGGCCAAGGGCGACCCGGCGTACAAGTTCCTGTTCATGGCCAAGGGCGGCGGCTCCGCGAACAAGTCGTTCCTCTACCAGGAGACGAAGGCGGTCCTGAACCCGTCGCGGATGATGGAGTTCCTGGACGAGAAGATCAGGTCGTTGGGTACGGCCGCCTGCCCGCCGTACCACCTGGCGGTCGTGGTCGGCGGCACGTCGGCCGAGTTCGCGCTGAAGACCGCGAAGTACGCCTCCGCGCACTACCTCGACACGCTGCCGACCGCGGGATCGCCTGTCGGGCACGGGTTCCGGGACGTGGAGCTGGAGGAGGAGGTCTTCAAGCTCACGCAGGAGTTCGGGATCGGGGCGCAGTTCGGCGGGAAGTACTTCTGCCACGACGTCCGGGTGATCCGCCTGCCGCGACACGGCGCGTCCTGCCCGGTCGCGATCGCGGTGTCCTGCTCGGCGGACCGGCAGGCGCTGGCGAAGATCACGCCGGAGGGTGTGTTCCTGGAGCAGCTCGAGCGCGACCCGGCGCGATTCCTTCCGGACACCACCGACGAGCACCTCGCCGACGATGCCGAGGTCGTGCGCATCGATCTGAACCGGCCGATGAGCGAGATCCGCGACGAGCTGTCCAAGCTGCCGGTGAAGACGCGGCTGTCGCTGACCGGTCCGCTGGTGGTGGCGCGGGACATCGCGCACGCGAAGATCAAGGAGCGGCTGGACGCGGGCGAACCGATGCCGTCGTACCTGCGGGACCACGCGGTGTACTACGCGGGGCCGGCGAAGACGCCCGAGGGTTATGCGTCCGGATCGTTCGGGCCGACGACCGCGGGGCGGATGGATGCGTACGTCGATCAGTTCCAGGCGGCGGGCGGATCGTTCGTGATGCTTGCCAAGGGCAACCGGTCGGCGAAGGTGACGGCGGCGTGCAAGGAGCACGGCGGGTTCTACCTCGGGTCGATCGGCGGGCCGGCGGCGCGGCTGGCGCAGGACTGCATCAAGTCGGTCGACGTGATCGAGTACCCGGAGCTCGGCATGGAGGCGATCTGGAAGATCCAGGTCGAGGACTTCCCGGCCTTCATCGTCGTCGACGACAAAGGCAACGACTTCTTCACCGACACCAAGAAGCCCGTCCCGCTGACAGTACGCCCACGCAGCTGAAAAACAGCGGTGGGCGAGCGCACCAGAAACCCATCCCCCTGACGGTACGCCCGCGCAGCTGAAAAACAGCGGTTGGTAAGCGCACCAGAAACCCGTCCCGCTGACGGTGCGCTCGCGCAGGTGAATCGGTGGGTTGCCTGCTGAAATGCAGGGTTACCCCCTGAGATTTTGAGTGGGTAACCCTCCAGCTCAGGGGGCATCTGCCACTTGATGTGGCTGGTCCTCACCGCCCCCGGCCGGTGTCTCAGCCGGCCTTGCTGTCGACGACTTCAGGCAGTTTGAGCATCAGCGTCTTCGCGGCCTGGACGAGATCGGCTTCGTTGTGGCCGAAGGCCTGGAGGTAGCTCCTGAGTGCGGATCGCAGTAGCTGGAGCTCCTCTGCCTGCAACTCGATGGTGTACATACTTCCAAGCTAAGACCAAACCGGTGAGTTGCAACCGCTCGTGACCCACCTGTGTTGTCAGCCGCTGTGGAGCTCCTCCGCGATCAGGTCGGGCTGGTGGGTCGTCGGCGCGACGGGCAGTCGCCAGTCCGGCGGCGCGGACCAGGACTGCCAGTCGTCGGAGAACGGCGACGTCCAGGCCTCGATGTCGCGGATCGCCGCGTGCGCGTCGGCGACGATCTGCTCCGCCTCAGCGGCGGTGAAGCGCCCGGCCGTGACGGCGCCCTCCAGCTCGTCCTCGTCCTTCCACTCGATGCTGCGGTCCGGGTTGATCCAGAGGTCGAGCACATGATCGACAGTCCTGGTACGGCGGGAAGCCCAGTCGCGCACATGCTCCCGCTCGAGGTTCACGTACCACCCGTGGAACGTCCCGTCGGCGCCCCAGAAATACCAGACCGACCACGGCTTCCCGGGCGGCGACACCTTGAGGATCCCGGTCCCGCGCCAGACGTCGAGCTTCAGCGCCCGGTCCGCGGTGAACATCGCCACCGGTCCGGCGTGCCGCATCTCGCGTCCGTCGGTGAGCACCGGTCTGAGCAGCGGCGTACCCGGCGCGAGCCAGGCGACCAGCCCGTCCGCGTCGTCACGCACCACTGTCATGGGCCGCACGTTCGGCTTGTCCGCATGCTTCCCGGTGCCCTCGTACACCCACTCGATCGTCGTACCCGGCTCCCAGTACCGCACCAGGCCATCGGTCACGCCATCGCTCACGCCTTCTGTCACGACTGCGCCGGCCGGGTCATGGACAGTACGTCGAGGGCCGCGTCCAGCTGCTCCTCGGTCAGGTCTCCCTTCTCGACGTGACCGTTCTCGATCACGACCTCGCGGATCGTTTTCCCTTGTTTCAAAGCACTCTTGGCGACGGCAGCCGCGTTCTCGTACCCGATGTAGCGGTTCAGCGGCGTCACGATCGAGGGCGACGACTCGGCCAGGGCGCGGGCGTGGTCGACGTTCGCCGTGATGCCGTCGACGCAGCGATCGGCGAGCAGCCGCGAGCTGTTCGCCAGCAGGCTGATGGACTCGAGCAGGTTGCGCGCGATCACCGGCAGCATCACGTTCAGCTCGAAGTTGCCTCCGGCACCGGCCACGGTGATCGTGGCGTCGTTGCCGATCACCTGGGCGGCGACCATCAGCGTCGCCTCGCAGATCACCGGGTTCACCTTGCCGGGCATGATGCTCGACCCGGGTTGCAGGTCCGGCAGCGCGATCTCGCCGAGCCCGGCGCGCGGCCCGGAACCCATCCAGCGCAGATCGTTGCAGATCTTCGTCAGGCTGACCGCGATCGTCTTCAGCTGCCCGGACAACTCGACCAGCCCGTCCCGAGCACCCTGGGCCTCGAAGTGGTCTTCGGCCTCGGTCAGCTCCAGCCCGGTCCGGCGGTTCAGCTCGGTGATCACCGCGGCAGCGAACCCGGGCGGCGTGTTGATCCCGGTCCCGACCGCCGTCCCGCCGAGCGGCAACTCGGCGACCCTCGGGAGCGTCGCCCGGACCCGCGCGGCACCGCGCCTGATCTGCTGCGCGTAGCCGTTGAACTCCTGGCCGAGCGTCACCGGGGTCGCGTCCATCAGGTGCGTCCGCCCGGACTTCACCACCTCGGCGAACTCGGATCCCTTACGGGACAGGGAATCCGCGAGGTGCTCCAACGCCGGCAGCAGGTCCTGTACGACGCCGGCCGTGGCCGCGACATGGATGGCCGACGGGAAGGTGTCGTTGCTGGACTGCGACGCGTTGACGTGATCGTTCGGGTGCACGTCCGCGCCGAGCGAGCGGGTGGCGAGAGTGGCCAGGACCTCGTTGGCGTTCATGTTGGTCGACGTACCCGAACCGGTCTGGAAGACGTCGATCGGGAACTCCGCGTCGAACTCCCCCGCCGCCACCTGGTCCGCGGCGGCCACGATCGCCGCCGACCGCTCCGCGTCGAGCACTCCGAGCGAGGCGTTCACGACCGCGGCCGAGGCCTTGATCTGCGCGAGCGCGTGCACGAGGGCCGGCGCCAGCGGCCGCCCGGAGATCGGGAAGTTCTCCACCGCACGCTGCGTCTGCGCCCGCCACAACGCGTCGCGAGGCACCTTGACCTCGCCCATCGTGTCGTGCTCGATCCTGAATTCCACGTCGTCACCCATACCAAAAAGAGTACGTCGCTGAGCGTTGCCGGATCAGGCCGATCCTCTACCTGTGGACAACGCCACAGCCCTGATAGACGAAGTACGTCTCGGCCCGGCCCTGGAGCTCGACGGGCACCGGTTTGACGACACAGGCACCGAACACCGAGGCGACGGCGGACTCGAGCGCCTCCGAGGACGACGAGGACCAGACGGTCAGTACGCCGTCGGCACGCAGCTTCGCGCGACAGGTGCTGAAGAAGTCAGCTGAGTAGATAGCCGAATTCTCGTTGTAGACAAGGAAGTCCGGGCCGTTGTCGACGTCGAGCAGGATGGCGTCGACGGAGGCGTCGGAGAGATCCGCGACGACAGCTCGCACGTCACCGACCACCACAGCCACGCGAGGGTCGTCGAGCACCGACGGGACCAGGCCAGAGCGCATCCAGAACACCACATCCGGCTCGATCTCCGCGACGATCACCTGTCCGAGCCGGGAATCGGCCAGCAGCGCGCGGACCGTGTACCCAAGTCCGAGCCCACCGACAAGCACCCGATCCGGGTGCCGCACCGCCTCCAGCGCAGCCGACGCCAGCAGCTCCTCGCTCGACGTCTCCTGATCGTCCATCACGAAGACCCCGTTGACCCGCAACTCCAACGCCCCGTCGTCGCGCCGGCGCAGCACCAGTTCGCCCCGCTCACTCACTGCCCGTGCCAGCTCCACCGTCACACCAGCCCGGCGTCGTGAGCCATCAGCGCGAGCTGCACGCGGTTGGTGAGCTGGAGCTTCGCGAGCGAGTTCGTCAGATGCGTCTTCACCGTCGCGACCCCGACCTCCAGAGCAGCAGCCGCTTCCGCATTACTCCTGCCCTGAGCCACGGCCAGTACGACGTCCCGCTCCCGCTCCGTCAACTGCGCCAGAGCTGCGAGAGCCGTCGTACGGCGGTTGTCCTGGTCGACCGCACCTACGTGGTCCATCAGCTGTCGCGTGGACTGTGGTGACAGTACAGACTCACCAGATGCCGCCTTCACCACAGCGGCAACGATCTCAGCCGGTGCAGCGTCCTTGAGCAGGTAGCCCGACGCACCGGCACGCAGCGCGCGCACCAGAGCCTGATCCGACCCGAACGTGGTCAGCATGACCACCTCCGGCGCCCCGGCCCGCCTACGGATCGCAGCAGTCGCAGCAACCCCGTCCAGCACCGGCATCCCGATGTCCATCAGTACGACGTCCGGCCGCAGGTCACGCACCGCATCGACCGCCTGCTGCCCGTCGGAGGCCGCACCGACCAGCTCCAGCTCCGGGGCACCGGACAGCATGCTGGACAGCCCTGCCCGCACGAGTGGATCGTCGTCGACCAAGAGCAGTCGGACCGGTTCACTCACGCCCGTCATCGTAGGCCACCCACGGCAACCAGCACGCGAGCCGGAACTCACCGTCCGACGTCGGACCGTGCTCGAACCGCCCACCTGCCAGGGACGCCCGCTCGGCCAGCCCAATCAACCCCACGCGCGAACCGGGACCCGCCGGGCCGGGCTCCAACCGGTTCGAGACCTCCACCGACAGGCCGGCGCCGACCGCACCGCTCACCACCACTCGAACCGGCTGGTGAGGAGCGTGTTTCCGCGCATTCGTCAGCCCTTCCTGGATGATCCGGTACGCGTGCCGCCCGATCGAGTCCGGCACCGCAGTGAGCTCAGCCGCCATCTCTAGCTCGATCTGCGTGCCGGCAGCCCGTGACTCGGCCACTAGTTCGTCCAGCTCGGCTATGCCTCGTCCCGACCAGTCACCGGTGTGCTGAGACCGCAGTACGCCGACAATCTCGCGCAGGTCGTCCACGCAGTCGCGTGCACTGGACCGGATCACGCCAGCGGCACGTGACAGCTCAGCGGACGGCATGTCCGGCCGGAACTCCAGCGCACCGGCATGCATGCTCAGCAACGACAAGCGATGCCCGAGCGCGTCATGCATCTCCCGGGCGATCCGCTCCCGCTCCCGCCGCTGCCCCTGCTCGACGCGCAACTGCTGCTCCGACTCGGCCCGGACCGCACGCTCGGTCAGTGACGCCATCAGCTGCCGCCTGGTCCGAATCACGATCCCCCAGGCGACCAGCACCAGACAGGCGAGCGCTGTGAGCGTCACAGCGATCCAGTAGCCATTGGGGACGTCAGCAACCGGATAGAGCCAGAACTGAATCATGCAGGACGCCATCGCCACCGCACACAGCGAGAGGCTGACAGCAGGCCGACGGTGCACAGCAGCGTTGAACAGCGCCAGACCGCCCGCTGCACCCACTGACGGCACCAGAGTGGACGCCGGGATCATCAGCACGGCCAGACCGGTCGGCCAGCGCCTACGGAGCAGCAGTGACAGCGCACCGGCGATGCACAGCGACACGTCCAGCCAGTGTGGCAGCGGACCGATCCGGGGCGGCGGCTCCACATCCCCCACCGCGATCAGCCCGAGCAGGAAGGCGATCAGCACGCAGGCGAAGTCCACAACCCGGTCCCGCGGGGTCAACCGCCCGCAGCCCGGCGCACTCCGCGATCCGGGCGCGATCAGCGCGGCGACGATCCCCGTGTCCACTTGACCGACCGTAGCGCGTGAACAGCCCAGTGCGGCGATACTTTCGGTGGAGGCGCAGGTCCCCCGAACGACGGCAACGACGTACGGCGGGCTGATCCGCGGGATCGCCGTACGACGGCAGGATCGCAGACATGATCTTTGCCAAACGCACCTTTCGCGGGATCGGCAGGTTCCTGCTGCGGTTCGCCGTGGTGGTCGTCGTACTGGTACTGGTCTTCGCCGGCGGTTCCGTGGTCTGGAGGTGGCAGGACGACCGCAAGGCCGAGATGACGACCGACGGGCCGTACGAGGCCACCGTGGAGTCGCTGAACAAGCATCCGCTGCCGAAGTGGTTCGCCGACGCGAAGTTCGGGATCATGATCCACTGGGGCCTCTACTCGGTCCCGGGCTTCGCGCCGAAGGGCACCACGTTCAGCAAGCTGCTCGAGACGCAGTACGGGCACGCGATGACCCACAACCCGTACGCCGAGGACTACGCGAACGCGATGAAGGACCCGAAGTCGCCGACCGCGAGCTATCACCGCGAGCACTACGGCGACGCGCCGTACAGCGACTTCACCATGCAGTTCGACGCCGGTCTGGCCAACTGGAACCCGGACCGGTGGGCGGCGCAGTTCAAGGCGGCCGGAGCGTCGTACATCGTGGTGACGGCCAAGTACGCCGACGGGTACTCCCTGTGGCCCACGAAGGTCCGCAACCCGCACGCACCGGACTTCCACGCCCAGCGGGATCTGATGGGTGAGCTGGCCGCGGCCGTCCGCAAGCAGGGCCTCAGGTTCGGCGTCTACTACTCCGGTGGGGTCGACTGGACGTTCCAGCGCAAGACCGTGAAGACGCTGGGCGACTACGCCTACCTGCATTACGGCGAGGACTACCGCGAGTACGCCGTGGCGCAGGTACGCGAGCTGATCACGCGGTACAAGCCGGACATCCTGTGGAACGACATCGCCTGGCCGACCGGCTCCAAACGGCTCTACTCGGTGCTGGCGGACTACTACAACACCGTCCCGGAGGGGGTCGTCGACGATCGCTGGAGTACGGCGTCGTTCGGGCGGCAGGTGATGGGTCCGAAGCCGATGCGCTGGGGGTTCGACCAGCTCATGAAGGGCCTGTTCAAACTGCCCGGTGTGGCGGACAGCATCAACACCCAGAAGCCCGCTCCGCACAGTGACTTCCGGACACCGGAGTACACGGACTTCGACACCGTCCAGGACAAGTTCTGGCAGCAGGACCGCGGTATCGGCGGCTCGTTCGGCTACAACCGCGAGGAGAACGACCAGGACTACGCCAAGTCGACCGATCTGATCGCTTCACTCGCCAAGGCGGCAGCCAATAACGGTGCACTGCTGCTGAACGTCGGACCGAGCGGCGGCGACGGTGCGATCGTCCCGGAGCAGCTGAGCAGACTCACCGACATCGGAGCCTGGCTGAAGGTCAACCGGGAGGCACTGGACGGCACCCGGCCGTGGACGCGCTCGTCGGCGACCACTACCGCCGGAGACCAGGTGATGTTCACCCAGAAGGGCGAGACGGTGTACGCCGTCGTACTGGGCCGTCCGAAGGGGGACGTCGTCATCAAGGACGTCCGGCTGAGCGGTCAGGCAGTACGTCTGGGCGGCGACCCGATCACGCTGGCACCAGCCGGTCAGGGCACCCTGCTGAAGAGGGCCGGTGACGGGAGCTACGGTCCGGTCTTCCGCGTCGGGTGACGGGTCAGTACCAGCCCTTGGCCTGGGAGTGGCCCCAAGCGCTGCAGGGCGAGCCGTAGGTGGCTTCGATGTAGTCCAGGCCCCACTTGATCTGGGTGACCGGGTTGGTCCGCCAGTCCTTGCCGTACGCCGCCATACGGTTGCCGGGGAGCGCCTGCGGGATGCCGTAGGCCGTGGACGTCGGATTGTCGGCGCTGACCTTCCAGCGGGACTCCTTGTTCCAGAGCTTCTCCAGGCAGCTGAACTGGCTCTGGCTCCAGCCGTGGTCGGGGAGGAGGTTCATCGCGACCTCCTTCGGCGTGCCCTCGTACTTCTTCCGCTCGGCGTCCCGGCTGGCCCGCTCCTCGCTCGACGAGCGCTGGGCCTCCCGAAGTGCCTCATAGCGCTTCAAGGCGGCGTTCTTGGCCTTCATCTTCACCGCGGCCGCGTCCTGCAGGGCGGTGCGCTGCTGCTCGATGGCCTCGACCTGGTTCCGCATCCGGACCGCCTCGGCGGCGAGCTCGGCGGCCGACTGCGGATTGGCCGACGGCGTGGTCGCGGAAGGGATCGCCTTCCCACTGTTCAGCACGGCCATCTCGGCCCGCCCGGACACCTTCTCCGACGCACTACTGCTCCCAGGAGAGCTGAAGAGGTCGATACCGGCGACAACGGAAACCACGGCGATTCCGGTCACTGCGAGAATCGCGACGGAGCGCTTCGCTTTCATCTGTCCTTCCGAGAAAACCCGACCCCCGTCGGCTGCAACGAGAACATACTCTGACGTAAACCGTCCGTGATCACAAGCAGGTCACGAACGAACAGTGCGGCCGCCGCGTGGCGACCGCACTGTTCTTACCTCTGCTTTACAGACGTTTATTACCTAACTGTACGAACGCTCCTTACAACTGCAGGTCATCGAGCATCTCGGTGACCAGCGCCGCGATCGGCGACCGCTCCGAGCGGGTCAGCGTGACGTGCGCGAACAGCGGGTGCCCCTTCAACTGCTCGACCACCGCGACCACACCGTCGTGCCGGCCGACCCGCAGGTTGTCCCGCTGCGCCACGTCATGGGTGAGCACCACCCGCGAGTTGGCGCCGACCCGGGACAGCACCGTGAGCAGCACGTTCCGCTCCAGCGACTGCGCCTCGTCGACGATCACGAACGCGTCGTGCAGCGACCGCCCGCGGATGTGGGTCAGCGGCAGGACCTCGAGCATGCCCCGGTCGATGACCTCGTCGATCACGTCACCGCTGGTCAGCGCGCCGAGCGTGTCGTACACGGCCTGGGCCCACGGCTGCATCTTCTCCGACTCGCTACCCGGCAGGTACCCGAGCTCCTGGCCGCCGACCGCGAACAAAGGCCGGAAAACGACCACCTTCTTGTGCTGACGGCGTTCCATCACCGATTCGAGGCCGGCGCACAGCGCGAGCGCGGACTTACCCGTACCGGCCCGGCCGCCGAGCGAGATGATCCCGACGTCAGGATCCAGCAGCAGATCGAGCGCGACCCGCTGCTCGGCGGAACGACCGCGGATCCCGAACGCCTCCCGGTCGCCCCGCACCAGCCGGATCCGCTTGTCCGGCATCACCCGGCCGAGCGCGCTGCCCCGGTCGGACAACATCACCAGCCCGGTGTGGGTCGGGAACTCACCGGCCTCCGTCAGTTCGACCGAGCCGTTCTCGTACAGGTCGTCGACGACGTGCGTCTCGACCTCGAGCTCCGCCATACCGGTCCAACCGGACTCCAGCGTCAGCTCGGCACGGTACTCCTCGGCGATCAGACCGCACGCCGATGCCTTGACCCGCATCGGCAGGTCCTTCGAGACCAGCGTGACGTCCTTGCCCTCGGCCATGAAGTTGCAGGCCACGGCCAGGATCCGGCTGTCGTTGTCGCCGAGCCGGAAACCGGCCGGCAAGGTCTCCGGGTCCGTGTGGTTCAGTTCGACCCGAAGAGTTCCACCCTTCTCCCCCACTGGCAGGGGCGCGTCCAGTCGTCCGTGCAGTATCCGGAGCTCGTCGAGCAGGCGGAGCGCCGTCCGCGCGAAATAGCCGAGTTCCGGGTGATGCCGTTTGGCCTCCAATTCGGTGACGACGACCACCGGGACGACCACCTCGTGCTCGTCGAACCGCAGCATCGCGTGCGGGTCCGAGAGAAGCACCGAGGTGTCCAGCACGAAGGTGCGCTGGTCCGGTGTGGATGAGGTACTTGACGCCTTGGCGTGGATGGCCATGTCGCACGTCCTCTTCTAGGCCGTGACGTACACCCTCGCCCCGGCCCGCCAGTGGTTAGGTGATGGGTCGGGTGCCGCCCTCGGGGCCCGGTGTTGGCCCCGTCCGCGCCGCCGCGCGAGCGGCAACGGCGATCAGTGAGCTCGAGACCCTAGGTCTCGGGTACTCCGTTCGGCCCCTCATGGGGCAACCGGCTGGAACGAGATTCTCAAACTGATCGGGCCTCCCGTGACAGCCGGCTTCCCCTCCGACCGTCAATGTCAGGGTAGAAGCCTCCTGCAAACGGCGCAGCCCGACACGCCCGGCCACGGGGTTAACACGGTGTTACGCGTTCCCCCCAGCCGAGGGAGCCGGGTCACTCCGCCGGGTGATCCGGTACGGCGGGTAGCCGGGCGAGGCTCGGTGCATGACGAAGAACTGGCCGACGTGGACCGGGTACGCCACCGCGCTCTGGTCCCTCGTGTACGGCGTACTGGGGCTCTACTGGACCCTCGGCGGCTCCGGATACCCGTTCGCGCGGGTCGCCGACGATCAGGCCTCGTCATCGATCCTCGAAGGTACGCCGGTGCACGTGGTCGGTCCCGTGATGGCGGCGATCGGGCTCGGCGGCGCCGTACTCGCGCTCGTCATGACCCGGATGCGGCCGCGCGGGTCGATCCTTCAGGCGATCGCCGCCGTACTCGCGGTCGGTCTCGCGCTCGTCGTCCCCGACTACACGCTGATCGCGGTGGTCGCGATGGCCCCGGCGCTGATCGTGTTCGCGTTCACCGGCGTACCGGGGCCGCAGGACGGCGTCGGCGACATCCTGTACTGGCATCGCGTGAACCTGATCATCCTGTTCGTCGGCGGCATCCTCTGGGCGGGGACGGCGCTCGCCTACCACCGGCGCAGCCGCAACGCCTGCGTCTCCTGCGGCCGGGGCGCCCACGATCCGGCCTGGATGCGACCGGAGGCTGCACTCCGCTGGGGCAAGTGGGCGGTCGCGGTCGCGGTGGTGGTGAACCTGCCATACGAGTTCACCCGGATCGCGTGGTACCTCGGCTGGCCGGTCGGCATCACCGACGAGTTCCACCAGATGATGGCCGATACACCCGGAATGCTCGAGATGGGCCTCGGTCTGGCCGTGATGGGCCTTGGCGGAGGCGTGCTAACGCACGGCCTGGTGCACCGGTGGGGCGAGGTCTACCCGCGCTGGATCTGGTTCAAGGCAGGCCGGCGCGTCCCACCGCTGCTCGCGATCATCCCGGCCTCGATCGTCGCCGTCGTACTGATCCCAGCGGGCCTGATGAACACCCAAGCCCCACTCGGCGGCGACATGTGGGCAGCCAACGGCCCCGGCATCCTCTGGATCCTGTGGGGTACGGCGCTGGGCGTGGCGACGTACGCGTACTACCTCAGGCGCCGTACCACCTGCACACGCTGCGGCCGGGGAGCCCCGCCGGCCGTGCAGATCACGTCCCGAAGCGGCGCTCGCGCTGGGCGTAGCTTCGGATGGCGCGGAGGAAGTCGACGTGACGGAAGTCCGGCCAGAGCGCCTCGCAGAAGTAGAACTCGCTCAGCGCGCTCTGCCAGAGCAGGAAGCCGCCCAGACGTTGCTCACCCGACGTCCGGATGACCAGATCGGGGTCGGGCTGGCCCTTGGTGTAGAGGTGCCGTGCGATGTGCTCGACGTCCACGCGGTCGGCCAGCTCCTCGATCGAGATGCCCTTCGCGGCCTCCTCGAGGAGCAGCGAGCGGACCGCGTCGGCGAGCTCGCGACGTCCGCCGTACCCGACCGCGACATTGACCAGCATCCCGTCGACGTCATGGGTTGCCGTCTCCGCCGCCTTCAGCGCCTCGGCGGTGGTGCCGGGCAGCAGGTCGAGCGCGCCGACCGGGTGGATCCGGTAGCGGCCGATCGCGGTCAGCTCCTCGACCGTCTGCTCGATGATCCGCAGCAGCGGCTCCAGCTCGTCGGCCGGACGGGTCAGGTTGTCGGTGGACAGCATCCACACCGTGACCACCTTGACGCCGACGCCGTCGCACCAGTTCAGGAACTCGGAGATCTTGTCCGCCCCGGCCTCGTGACCGCGCGACACCGGGTCGCCGACCTGGCGGGCCCAGCGCCGGTTGCCGTCGATGATTACCCCGATGTGCCGCGGGATCCGGTCCGGCGACAGCGATCGGGCCAGCCGCCGCTCGTACAGGCCGTAGACCGCGTCGCGCAGCTTCTGCTTGCCAGGTGTCCGCATGGGCAGGGTGCTCTCCTCGAAGACTCTCGGTCACGAGGCTAGCCCAGAAACGCCCGGCACGAGAGGCCCTGGAGCGGCTCACAGAAACCTGCCGGAAAGGTCGAACTTTCAGCGACGTTCGTGCATCGTAAACCGTGGGCGTGCTGCATCCCCCGGGTGACTTCGCCTACATTCATCCTTCTGAACCATTGAACCTACGGTTGCGTAGGTTACGGTTGCGTAGGTAGGAACCGCCCGGACACCCCCTGAGAGGACGGCGATGACCGTTTCCAGCGCACAACCCCAGGAAGCCGGTCACCGGCTCTCCGGGCGACTCGGGCCGCTGAAGCCCAAGCTCCGCGGATGGTTGCACGCCGGAACGTTCCCGTTCGCCACCGCCGCCGGCATCGTACTGATCTGCCTGGCACCGCATGCGAACGCGCGCTGGGCGGCCGCGGTCTACACCGTCGCTTCGATGCTGCTGTTCGGCATCTCCGCGCTGTACCACCGGTTCTACTGGGGCCCGAAGGGCGAGGCGATCCTGCGCCGGCTCGACCACAGCAACATCTTCCTGCTGATCGCCGGCACCTACACGCCGCTCGGCATGGTGCTGCTGCACGGCAACGACCGGCTGCTGATGCTCGGCCTCGCCTGGGGCGGCGCGGTGCTCGGCATCCTGTTCCGGATCTTCTGGCTCAGCGCGCCGCGCTGGATCTACACCCCGCTCTACCTGGCGCTGGGCTGGGTCGCGATCTTCTGGATGGGCGACATCTACCACGCCGGCGGCGCGGCAGTCGTCACCCTGATCGCCGTCGGCGGCGGCCTGTACTCGATCGGCGCCGTCGTCTACGGCACCAAGCGCCCGAACCCGTCCCCCCGCTGGTTCGGCTTCCACGAAATCTTCCACGCCTTCACCGTCGCCGCCTTCATCTGCCACTACATCGCCGTAAGCATCGCAACGTACCGCGCCGGCTAACACCCCTCACCCGGCTGGGCCAGTGAACATGGATCACCTGTCGCCACCCCCATCGCCCGTCCCCAGCCCGGCCGGTACTGCGGAACATTTCCGTCACCTACTGCAACATTTCTTCCGCAAAACAGCCCGGCCGACGTGCGCACCCGTCCGACGCGGCATCCATCCGCCGGAGCCCCCGGCGCCGAGCGCACATCCGCCCCCGCCAAGCACCCCCGCGCGTCCCCACACCCCGGCGCACGCCGGCGAAGCCGGCCAACAAGCAGCCGCGCCGAAGGCGTGACCGCGCTGCATCCCCACCACACGCACACCGAGTGCGTGAACGCCTCATGCCATTCGCACACTGCGCACACCCGACGGGGACCGGGGACAGGCAATTGCCTGTCCCCACACCCCACCGCCTGTCCCCAGTCCAGTAGCTCGGAACATTTTTGCCAGCTACTGCAACATTTCTTCCGCAAACAGCCCGGCCGACGTGCGCACCCGTCCGACGCGGCATCCACCCGCCGGAGCCCCCCGGCGCCGAGCGCACATCCCCCCGCCAAGCACCCCCACGCGTCCCCACACCCCGCGCGCCCGGCGAAGCCGGCCATAAGCAGCCGCGCCGAAGGCGTGACCGCTCTGCATCCCCCACCACACGCTCGCCGAATGCGTGAACCCCTCATGCCATTCGCGCACCGCGCACACCCAATGGGGACCGGGAACAGGCAATTGCCTGTCCCCACACCTCACCGCCTGTCCCCAGTCCAGTAGCCCGGAACATTTTTGCCAGCTACTGCAACATTTGTTCCGCAAACAGCCCGAGCGACGTGCGCGCTCGCCCGACGCGGCATACATCCGGCGGAGCCCCCAGGCGCCGAGCACACATCCGCCCCGCCAGCACCACTGCGCGTCCTCACACCCCGCGCACGCCCGCGAGGCCGGCCAACAAGCAGCCGCACCAAAGACGTGACCGCTCCGCATCCCCCATCACCGCACGCTTGGCGAGTGCGGGAACGCCTCATGTCGTTTCGCGCACCGGGGACACGCGGCGGTGACTGGGGACAGGCAATTGCCTATTCCCACACCCCATTGCCTATCCCCAGTCCGATCCAGGCCAGTAGGTTTCGGGGTGGCTACGAGGGGTTGCCTAGTTCTTGGAGGGTTTGGCGGAGGTGGGTGTAGCGGGTGGGGCCTAGTTGGGTGGACCAGGACTGTTCTACTCGGGCTATGGCGGCTCGGCTGAAGGCGACTGCCTGGTCGCCCAGCCGGGTACGGCGGACCAGGCGGACCCGGCGGTCGGTGGGGAGGCGGGCGGACTCGGTGTAGCCGAGTTTCTGCAGGTAGTCGACGTGCTGCCCGAGGCCCTGTTTCGTCATTGCAGCGACCTCCGCCAGGTCGGTGATGCGGGCGCCGTCGGGCGGGATCAGTTCGAGCAGGCGGTAGTGCGAGACGCGGAGTCCGGGGTACTGCTCCTCGGACGTGGCCAGGATCTCCGACCGGATCCGTTCCAGCGCCGACCCGAGTAGTGCGGCGATGTGATCGGTCCCGACCCGGCGATCGTCGTTGACGGAAGTCATAAAGCAACTTTACTATCACATCAGTAAGGTGACTTTACTTCCGTGGGGGGAACATGATCACCGGACTGGAACCGTTGGGCCGGGACGCGTTGGGGGAGGAGGACCTGACCGCGCTCGTGCGGACGATCACCGGGGATCCGGCGGCCGTCGCGGGCGCGGTCCGGGTCGAACCTGTCGACTACCCGATCGGTACGCCGAGCACCGAGTCGCTGCACCGCGTCTTCGGTACGACGCTCGACGGCGCCGACTGGTCGTGCTTCGTGAAGAAACTCCAGTCCGTCCGGCACTCGCCGATCATCGAGTTCGTGCCCGTGGAGTACCGGCAGAGCTTCATCGACTACATGCCCTGGCAGTTGGAGATCGCCGTTCACCGCAGCGGCGTCGGCGACCTGATGCCGCCGGGCCTGCGACTGGCGCACGCCTACCGCATCGACGTGTACGACGACGATCGCGCGACCCTGTGGATGGAGAACGTCGTCCAGGAATGGGGTCCGTGGCCGATCGACCGCTTCGAGCGGGCGGCGTACCTGCTCGGCCGGTTGTCCGCTCGCCGGCAACCCCATCTCGTGGAGCCCCTGCTCGACCGGGTCGTCTCCAGCACACCCGGTACGGCGCTGCGGTACTACGCCGAGGGTCGCGTGATGAAGGCCGCGCTCCCGGCGCTGACCACCCCGGAGACCTGGCGTCACCCGCTGCTGAGCGCAGCGGTCTGCCACCTCGGCGACCACGCGCTACGGGACGACCTGCTCGCACTGGGCGAGCGCGTCCCCGCCGTACTCGATGCGCTCGAGGCGTTGCCGCAGTGCTACCAACACGGGGACGCGAGCCCGCAGAACCTGCTGGTGCCGCATGACAGCCCGAACGAGTTCGTGGCGATCGACTGGGGTTTCGACTGCCCGCAGGCGGTCGGGTTCGACCTGGGGCAGTTGCTAATCGGCCTAGCCCACGCAGGGGAGCTCTCGCCGGAGGCGTTGCCCGCAGTACACAGGGTGATCCTGAGAGGGTTCCAGGAGGGGCTCAAAGCGGACGGCCTGCAGGTGACCGAGGAGGAGGTCCTCTACGGGTACCTGGGCTCGCTGCTGATCCGGGCCGCGTTCACCGCACTGCCGCTGGAGATGTTCGGCACGCATGACGCTCCGCTGGAGCTGTTCGAGCAGCGGGTCCGGCTGACCCGTGCGCTGGTCGACCTGGTCTCCCCTGTCGTTTGACGCGATCACATTTCAGTCGTGTCACAGCTGCAACGAACGGCACCCCTGCGGGTATCCATGATGCGTGAGGAACCTGAGCAGATACGCAGCGGCAACCGTCATCGCAAGCTTCGTGCTGACCGGATGCGGAAGCGAATCCGGCACCGGAAGCCCGAGCACACCGTCGACCAGTGCGCCGACCCTGCCGACGGCGTCCGTGACGCAGTCGACGCCGGTGGGCACCGGTCTGCCGCTCACCGTGTCCAGGACGGGCGGGTTCGCGGGCTTCGACGACCAGGTGCAGATCGGCACCGACGGCGTCGCCACCGTGAGCAAAAGCGGCAAGGAAACCATTCGGTGCAAGCTCGACCCGAGCCTGCTGACGACCATCACCACGGCCGCTCAGCAGGTCGACTGGGCGAGCCTGACCGCGACCAAGCCGGCCACGAAGCACCCCGACGACATGATCGTCGCGGTGAGTGCGAACGGCCGGACGGCGCGCATCGAGGACCCGAAGGTGAAGCCGCTGGCGGCCCCGGTGACCCAACTGCTCACCGAGGCCGCCATCCCACCGGGCAAGCTCTGCAAGCAGATCTAGGGCACATCTCCCGATTCCACGCCGTAGCGAGCAGGTGCTCGGCGGAGTGCCTCGGTGAGCGGGAGCGGAGGGGTCGATGTGGTGTCATCGTTCCCTTCGCTCCCGCTCGGCGAGGTGCCCGCCGAGTGCCGCGCAGTAGGCGTGGGGTCGGGAGGTGTGCCCTAGCCGGCGGTCAGGGAAACGTCGTCGATCACGAAGCTGGTCTGCAGGGAGGAATCCTCCTGGCCGACGAACTTCACCGTGACCGTCTTTCCCTTGTACTGCGTGACTTCCAGCGTTTTCTGCACGTACGACGTGCTCTTGTTCAGGTTCGAGTACGTCGCCAGCGTCGTCGCGGCGGACCCGTCGACGATCTGCACCTTGACCGTGTCGTACACCGTGGAGCCAGTGGTCTCCGCGGTGTCGATCCGGATCCACAACGACAACGACGCCGCTGTCGCCGTGGACGGAATCGCGACCGACTGCCCGAGGTTCTCGGTGCTGCTCCGGCCGTTCCCCTGCAGCCACGCCTTGTACGAGCCGGTGTGCGCCGGGCGTGAGGTGCTGTTCGTGATCACGCCGGTGTTCCCGGTCCAGTTCGCCGTGCCGGCCTCGAAGCCCGGATTTTGCAGCAGGTTGCCGCCGGTCGGGGGCGGGCCGCCGGTGTAGTCCTTCTGCGCATACGTCCAGATCATGTGGCCGATGGCATCGATCTGGCGGTCGAGTGAGGTCAGGTCCAGGTTGTTGATGGTGTCGCAGGACCGGTGGTAGCACGGGTCGAACGCGCTCCCCGCCGTACCTCCCCACTTCGTCGCCTGGGCGGACGTCTTGGTGTCCTCGGCGCCGGAGAACGTCCCCGCCGTTGGTATCCCCAACGAACGGAACGCCGCGTGGTCCGAGCGGCCCTGGACGTCGATGAACTCGGTCTGCACGCCCTTGCCGGTGAAGTACGCCACCAGGTCGTCACGGGCGCCGTTGCCGGCCGGGTTGTCGTCGTACACGAAGTACCCCGGGTTCGGCGACGCGATCATGTCGAAGTTCAGGTACAGCTCGACCTTGTCCCGCTCGGCGGCGGGCAGGTTGTTCACGTAGTACTTCGAGCCGAGCAGCCCGAGCTCCTCGGCACCCCAGAATCCGAACCGCAAACGGTTCTTGGGGGTCTGACCACTGGCAGCGTAGGCGAGGGCGGTTTCGAGTACGCCGGCGCTACCAGAGCCGTTGTCATTGATCCCCGGACCGGCGCTGACGCTGTCCAGGTGCGAGCCGGCCATCACCACGTGGTTCGCGTCGCCGTGCGGCCATTCCGCGATCACGTTGTACGACGTACCCGCCGAGGTGCTGAACGACTGCAGGGTCGTGGTGTACCCGGCCGCGTCCAGCTTGGCCTTCACGTAGTCGGCCGAGGCCTTGTAACCGGCCCGGCCGGTGTACCGGTCACCACCGTTGCTGGTGGCAATGGACTGCAACTTGTCCAGATGGGCCTTCGTGTTGGTGACTGAGATGTCGGGTGAATCGGCCGCGACCGCACTGTTGCCAGTAGCAAACAATGCGCCCGCGGCGAGCACTACGCCGAGCCCTGGGACGAGGGACTTGCGCATGGTGGATCTCCTTCAGGCAAAGGAATCCGGGGCGCGCGGGCCCGGGCGGAGGGCCACGCACGCCCCGGACGATTCACCGTGAGCTCAGCTCGCGGTCAGAGAGGTGTCGTCGATGACGAAGCTGGTCTGCAGGGAGGAGTCCTCCTGGCCGACGAACTTCACCGTGACGGTCTTTCCCTTGTACTGCGTCAGGTCGAGCGTCTTCTGCACGTACGACGTGTTCTTGTTCAGGTTCGAGTACGTCGCCAGCGTGGTCGTGGTCGACCCGTCGACGATCTGCACCTTCGCCGTGTCGTACGCCGTCGAGGAAGTCGTCTCTGCGGTGTCGATCCGGATCCAGAACGACAGGGCGGCGCTGGTCGCCGAGGCCGGGATCGCGACCGACTGGCCGACGTTCTCGGTGGTGGCGCGACCGTTGCCCTGCAGCCACAGCTTCCAGGTGCCGCTGTGCGCCGGGCGGTCGGCGTTGTTGGTGATCGGGCCGGACGTGCCGGTCCAGTCGACCGCACCGGACTCGAAGCCCGGGTTCTTCAGCAGGTTGTCACCGGTCGGCGGCTGCGGGTCGGTGCCACCGCCACAGGCGGCCGCACCGGCCGGGACCGAGATGCCGCTGAACGCGGCCTCGATGCCCTTGCACTGCGCCGAGTCCGCGCCGTACAGCTCCTTCGCGGAGTTGATCGCACCCTCACGGGCGTCCTTGTAGGTGCTGCCCGAGCTCAGCTTGGTGCTCAGCGTGCGGTACCAGACCTTCGCGGCCACGTCGCGGCCGACGCCGGTGATGGTGGCGCCGTTGCAGGCGGTGCTGCTGTGCGTCACGCCGCCGATGACCTTGCTCCCGGTGCCCTCCGACGCCAGGTAGAACCAGTGGTTCAGCGGGCCGGACGAGTAGTGCGGGTCCAGGCCGCCGGTGCTGGTCGACCAGCAGTCCACGCTGCGGCCGTCCTTCGAGGGCTTGTCCATGTAGCGCAGCGGCGTGCCGTTGCCGTTGATGTTGATCTTCTCGCCGATCAGGTAGTCACCCGGGTCGCTCGAGTTGTTCGCGGAGAACTCGACCATGGTGCCGAAGATGTCGGAGGTGGCCTCGTTCAGGCCGCCCGCGTCACCGGAGTAGTCCAGGTTCGCGGTCGCCTCGGTGACACCGTGGCTCATCTCGTGACCGGCCACGTCGATCGACGTCAGCGGGTGCGTGTTGCTGCTGCCGTCGCCGTACGTCATCTGGGTACCGTCCCAGAACGCGTTCACGTAGGCGTTGCCGTAGTGCGTGCGGGAGCGGGCGCCCTGGCCGTTGTTGAAGATGCCGTTGCGGCCGTGGGCGTTCTTGTAGTAGTCCCAGGTCAGCTGGGCTCCGTAGTGCGCGTCCACACCGGCGGTCTGGCGGTTCGACGCGGCGCCGGTCCCCCAGGTGTCGTCGGCGTCGGTGAACGTCGTGCCGTTACCGGAGGTCGAGCCGTTCAGGTCCGTGGTGTAGTTGCCGCCGCGGTTCGGGTCGCTCATCGTGTAGCTGCCCGACGTACCGATGCTGACGGTGCCGGAGTACATCGAGTTGCCGGTGCCGGTCTTGATCTCGTCGTCCTGTGCGAGCACCGCACCGGACTTGGCGTCGACGAACGAGTGCAGCACCGACGGGGTCTGGTCGGGCTTCACACCGGTGGTCACCACCTCATAGGCAAGGACAGGCTTGGCCGGCGTCACGAAGACGACCAGCTCACCCTTGTTGGCAGTGGCCTTGAACTTGGCCGCCTGGGCGCCCTTCGTGAGCGCCGCCGCCTGGGACAGGGTCGGCTTGGTGCCGACGGCAACCGCCTTGGCGCCCCGGTTGTACGTGACCTGCCCGATCGTTTCGCCCTTGCGCTTGACGATCAGGTCACCTCCGACGACCTTGAGGCCGTTGAAAGTACGGTCGTAGCGGACGTACTCCGTACCGTCCGGGTCCTTGACGACGTCGCGGACCTTGAGCTGCTCTCCGGCGCCGAGACCGAGAGCGGCGGCCGTCTGCGCGGTCAGCGCCTGTTCGGCCTGGACGGCGGCCGGCTGGTTGAAGCCGGATGCCGGGAGCGGAGCCGTCCGGTCGGCGGCACCCGCGTTCGAAGCGGTGAACCCCGTCATACCAGCGGCAAGACCCGCTGCCGCGACGATGGCCACCGCCCCTGCTGATGTCAGTCGTTTCAAGACAACATCTCCTCACGGTGTGGTCGCTGTTTGGGCGCAGCGACCGAATTCAGTTGGGGACGCGCCGGATGCTGACGCAGAAGTGCCACTGCCTCATTTGTGACACTTCGTGTCGATGCATGCGAGTTCTGTTACATCCGGCTGAGGACCGACTGTTGCCGTCCGCTCGCCGTGCGTCAAGGGATCTGGCCGAAAGCGCAGGGAAAACCCGCACCCGGCACGGCCTCAGTCCGTGGGGCGCAACTCCCGGCGAAGGTGTTCCGGCAACGTCACAGGCAGCCGGCAGGTGAATTTCTGACACACGTAGGCCGCGGGCAGCCCGCCGACGAGGTCCCGTCCCGCCATCAGCGGTACGGCGGAACCGGGCGCGCCGGACGCAATCGGCGTACCCCAGGGCGCATCAGTAAAAGCAACTCGCAGCAAATCCCCCACACCATTACCGTGGGACAAGGTGGCGTTCCCCGCGACGATCGCGATCTCGAGGGGCCCGCCCGCGATGGTTTCGGCGACCGCGAGGGCGCGGCCGGCGAAGCGGGGCGCGCGGTGGGCGATGGCGGACGAGGCCTGCAGCGCCTGCTGGACCGCGGTCTCATACCGGTCTGATCCGGTCAGGCTCGCGAGCGTGGCGAAGGCCTCGGCGGCGAGGCTCACCCCCGACGGGGTCGCGTTGTCCGTCGCGTCCTGCGGCCGCCACACCAGCTGCTCGGCATCCGCCGCCGTGTCGAAGTAGGAGCCATCAGCAACAAACTGCTCCAGAACCCTGTCCAGCAAGGCCTCCGCAACCTGGTACCACTCGACGTCACCGGTTGCACCCAGCAACGTCAAGCATCCTTGGGCAACCGCCGCATAGTCCTCGAGTACGCCGTCCGCGCTTCCCCGCACCCCGTCCCGCGACGTCCGGTACAACCGCGCGCCATCCAGATGCACGTCCCGGACCAAGCGGGCGGCCGCCTCCGCTGCCTCGACGTACTGCGGCTTCTCGAGCACAATCCCGGCGCGGGTCAGTGCCGTGATCGCCAGACCGTTCCACGCGGCCACCACCTTGTCGTCGCGCCCCGGATAGGTACGACTGCTCCGCGACTGCTTGAGCGTTTCGCGGACCCGGCTCCACCGGTCCAGGTCATCCGGGTCCTGCCGAAGCTGGAGGACCGACGTACCGTGCTCGAAAGTTCCGGTCACGTCGCAGAGGTCGATGACCCAGTCGGCGTCGTCCCCGACGGCTTCACGGAGTTGCTCCGGGGTCCACGCGTAGTACTTGCCTTCCTCGCCGTCGGTGTCGGCGTCGAGGGCGGAGGCGAACCCACCTTCCGGCGTCCGGAGCTCGGCGAGCAGGAAGTCGGCGGTTTCCTCGGCGATGCGCTTCGCGAGCGGGTCGGCGCTGATCGTCCACCACTGCGTGTAGACGTCGAGGAGCAGCGCGTTGTCGTACAGCATCTTCTCGAAGTGCGGGACGATCCACTGGCCGTCGACGGAGTACCGCGCGAAGCCGCCGGCGAGCTGGTCGTACATCCCGCCCCGGGCCATCCGGTCGCAGGTGTGGGCGACCATCGCGAGCGCGTCGTCGTCGCCGGTACGGCGGTGATGGCGGAGCAGGAAGTCGAGCACCATCGACGGCGGGAACTTCGGGGCCTGCCCGAACCCGGCGTCGACCGGGTCGAAATCGGCCTTGAGCAACTGGACCGCCTGCGCCAGGTCGAACGCCTCTTGGCCCGGGAGTTGCTGTGCGCCGAGCTGCTCGACGACCCTCTTGCCGATCCCGTCAAGCTGCTCACGCCGGTTCTGCCAAGCGTCGGTGATTGCCTCCAGCACCTGCCGGAACGACGCCATCCCGCCGCGGGCGTCCTTCGGGAAGTACGTCCCGCAGAAGAACGGCTCCCCCGCCGGCGTCAGGAACACCGACATCGGCCAGCCGCCGTGCCCGGTCATCGCGACTGTCGCCGCCATGTAGATGGCGTCGACGTCCGGCCGCTCCTCCCGGTCCACCTTCACGCTCACGAAATGCTCAGCCAGGTACGCCGCCGTCTCGGCGTCCTCGAACGACTCGTGCGCCATCACATGACACCAGTGACAAGCGGAGTACCCCACCGACAGGAAGATCGGCACGTCCCGCTCCCGAGCCTCGGCGAACGCCCGGTCCGACCACTCCCGCCACTCCACCGGATTGCCCGCGTGCTGTCGCAGGTACGGACTGGTCGACTGTCCGAGCTCGTTCGCCATGCCCCCACCGTATGCGTCCCGCGGAATGACCTCGCGCGGGCGGCAGTTGAATGGGGACATGCCCGTCCATCCACTGCTCGCCAGCCGCTTCAGCCCGCTGCTGTTCGATCCCCGCTGGACGGTCACGGAGGAGGACGTCGAACTGCTCCTCGACGCCGCCCGCTGGGCACCGTCCGCGGGCAACTCGCAGCCCTGGGCGTACTTCGTCGCCCGCCGCGACGAGCCCGATCACAAACGCGTCGTCCGGCACCTCGCCCGCAGCTCGGCCCGCTGGGCACCGAGCGCCTCGCTGCTGATCGTGACGATGGCCCACCGGTACGTCGAGGACACCGACTGGGCCTACTCCGACTTCGCGGACTACGACCTCGGGCAGTCGGTCGCGCACCTCACCCTGCAGGCCCACGCCATCGACCTCGCCTGCCGCCAGTTCCGCGCCTTCGACCTCGAAAGCCTCACCACCGACCTGAATCCCAGCGCCGGCTGGCACATCGTCTCGATGATCGCCGTAGGCCGCCCCGCCGAACCACCCCCGCCGGCCCGCGACCGCCGCACCACCACCGACCTGCGAACAGCCCCCTGGTCCTAGGCGGTCTGGGAGAGGGCTACGGAGAGGCCGAGGGTCAGGGCCATGACGAGGAGTTCTACGCCTACGACGCGCCAGAACGGGCGGCTCGAGTCGAGTAGATCGGTGTCGGAGCGGCTGCGGTGGACTGCGGCGAGGATCACGAGGAGCAGGAAGGCGGCCACCTTCACCAGCAGCAGGACGCCGTACGCGTCCTCGGTGACGGCGTCGATGATCGAGCCCCAGCCGCCACCCATCGCGGCCAGTCGGCTCGCTGCGCTGACCAGGCCGCTGATCAGGACGGCGATCGCCGAGATGAACGCGACCTGGCCGTATCGTTCCAGCACGATCGGCAGCCCGGTCCGGCTCGCCCGCCCGTAGCGGACCAGGCCCGCGAGACCGCCGACCCAGGTCGTGGCCGCGATCACGTGGATCACCAAGGCCGCTCCGGCGAGTACGACGTACGCCTCGTTCCTCGGGTACGCCGTGACCGCGGTCGGGACCAGTGCGGCGATGGCAACGAGTACGCCGAGTCCTGCCGCCGAGGACGTCTGCACCCGGCGGATACCGATCGCCAGCGCGAGGACGAGGATGCCGGTGATCAGCAGCGCCTTCACCTCGGGTACGCCGAGTGCGTCGTCGAGCCGGAGCCGCAACAGCAGCACCGGGGTGTTGAGCAGGAGCGCCGCCGTCACGATCGCGCCCGCGAACGCGCACACCGCCCAGATGATCGCCGAGTTGCTCGCGTCCCGAACCGCCCGCCGGCCCTGCACTCCGAGCGGTCCGCCCTCGATCCGCAGCAGCACGACCGCCGCGAGCAGCGCACCCGCACAGCCGACCGTGGCCAGCGTGGAGATCAACCGCAACAGCGGCAGCAGCCAGGACACGAAGGCGCCCGGCCCGCCGATCCCACCGACGTCATGCGGCTCGCTGTCGGCGGCGTAGAGCGCCGCCACCAGCGCCGCCGAGGCGATCAGGACAGCACCGACCCCACCCGCTACCAGGCGTCCGGGCATGCGGTGCCTGGCCGCGCGGGTCGCGGTCACCGGAGGGAGAGCTCGTGGGCACCATTCAGCACGCGGCTCACTATAGGGTCAGCCGAAGGTGGGCAGCCCAGTCCGACACCATCTCGTGACCAGGGTATTTCCGAGCTCCCGGGAATCAGTTACAGCACTGACATGGAGTCAGTGCTCTAAGTGTTCCTTGTGTTCGTTGTGTTCGTTGCTGTCACTCGGAGTCTGGCTCGGGTCCGAAGTCTTCGGCTCCGCATCGCCAGCCGGGGACTGCGAGTCGGCCGGACTCGCTGGGCCGGCGGACCGTGCTGGGTCGTCCGCACCAGCGTGGTCCACGTCGATCCGCTTCAGCTGCTTGCCCATGTTGCGCATCAGCAGCGCCGTGGCGGCACCGAGTGCCAGCACGATGAGCAGCGCGACCCATCCCGGCCTCACGACGTTGGGGTCGATCTCGGCCGTCTGAAGGGAGATCATCGCTGTCACGCCACCATTCTCTCATTGTCCGCAGCCCCCGTCAGCGCAGCCCCGCGAACAGATCGTTCTCGGGCAGCTCGGACTCGACCAGACTCCGCGCCAGCTCGTAGTCCTCGGTCGGCCAGACCGCCTGATGCACCTCCAGCGGTACGGCGAACCAGGCGCCGTCCGGGTCGATCTGCGTGGCGTGCGCGAGCAGCGCCCTGTCCCGCACCTCGAAGTACTGCGCGCACTCGACCCGGGTGGTGATGCGGCGCTCGTTCTCCGGGTCGGGCTTCCAGTCCTGCAGGCGCTCGGCGTACGGCGACTCCAGGCCGCGCGCGAGCATCCCGTCGTGCAGCGCCTTCATCCGCTCGTAGTGGAACGTGTGGTGGTAGTACAGCTTGAGCGGCTGCCACGGCTCGCCGAGCTCCGGGTAGGCGTCCTTGTCCCCCGCCGCCTCGAACGCGGCGACCGTGATCGTGTGGCACATGACGTGATCCGGGTGCGGGTAACCGCCGTTCTCGTCGTACGTCGTGACGACCTGCGGGCGGAACTCGCGGATCAGCTTCACCAGCGGGGCGGCGGCGTCCTCGACCTTCTGCGCCGCGAAGCAGCCCTCCGGGAGCGGCGGCAGCGGATCACCCTCCGGAAAACCGGAGTCCACCCAGCCCAGCCACTCCTGCCGGATCCCGAGGATCTCGCGTGCCGCGTCCATCTCCTTGCGGCGGATCTCGGTGATGTTCGCCAGCACCTCCGGGCGGTCCATCTTCGGATTCAGGATCGATCCGCGTTCCCCACCGGTACAGGTGGCGACCATCACTTCCACGCCTTCAGCGACGTACCGGGCGGTCGACGCGGCGCCCTTGCTCGACTCGTCGTCCGGGTGGGCGTGCACATGCAGCAACCGAAGATCTCCACTCACAAGACACAATGGTCCTCCAACGCCCGCGAAAACCCACGACCGACCCCCTGGACACCCTTGTGACCGAGTCTTCTGCCGCGTCTTCTGGCGCCGCTCCGACCTCCGACCTGAATGCCCGCTACGGCCGCGGCGGGCGGTCCCGGCGGCCGCTGCTCATCGGCGCGGTAGGAGTGGTCGCCCTGGCCGGACTGACCTGGCTGATCTGGGTGGCCTGGGTGCAGTCGAACCCGCCGGTGACCTCGCAACTGCAGGGATTCGAGATCGTCTCGCCGACGAGCGCGAAGGCGACGCTGAAGGTGGACCGCAGCAAGTCGGTGGAGGCGAACTGCCGCCTGCAGGCGAAGTCCGCGGACTTCTCGATCGTCGGCGAGGTGACGGTCACCGTCCAGGCGGACACACCACGTCACCAGGTCCTCCCGGTAACCCTGACAACGCAACGGTCAGCAACCTCGGTCGTGCTCGTCGGCTGTACGACGGCAGACCAGCACCGCCCGCGCTAGGCCGGGCCGTCGTACTTCTTGAGCGCCGCAACCAGAGCCGTCTCGCTCACCTTCAGGTGCTTGCGCAGTACCTGCTCCCGAACGCCGGGGGCATCCGGTCCGCGTGCGAGATCGGCGTACAGCGAGTTCACGGCCGCCTGACCGTACGTCGTCACCAGGTACTCGACGATGATCCAGCTGACGCCGTAGCTGTCCTCGTCGTAGTCGCCGTGGAAGACGCCGTCGATCGGGAGCACCACCAGCGCCGGGATCTTCTCGCGCAGCAACTCACGGCGCTCGTCGGCGAGCTCCCGCTGGTACCCGCTCTGCGCGGCGAGCCGGTTCTCGACGTACCTGGCGAATCCTTCGACCAACCAGATCGGCGCACGACCGCCCAGCGGCTCCATCGCCGCATGAGTGAATTCGTGCGCGAGCAGCAGCCGTCCGGCTTGCGTGCGCTGGTCGGGGTTGATCACCACCCGGCTCCCGGTGACCTTGAACTCGCTCGCCTCCGGATTCGCAGGAGCGTAGTTCTGCGCGGCGACAGCGGCCGCCGGATGCCCGCCGGTTCGCCACTCGGGATCCATCGAGCGGCTGTCGGCCATCGCGATCACCGCGATCCCTGCCTGGGCACGCCGGGTGATGGAGCGCACCATCGGGATCGCCGACTGCGACTCTCGCGCCAGTCGTTCACCGTTGCGTCGTTCGCCCGCCGGGACGATGACGAGTACGCCGGGGCGGCGAGCCACCTCGATCGCGCCAAGGTCCCAGGGTTCGCGGTACGCCTTGAGATCCGCCTCGGCCGCGAGATCGTCGTCGTCGACCAGCAGCCAGTGACCGTCACGCTCGGCAAACGTGTAGCCGAGCGCGGTGGCGCGTGGAGTCGAGTCGATGCCTGCGATCTGCACCAGCATCAGAACGCGGACCGCGCGTGCACTCGGTCCGTGCTGCGTTTGCACTTCCGGAGCCCAGTTGGCATCTACCTGATAGCTCAGCCGGGAGAGGCCGAGCTTGCGCAGGTTGGCGAACACCTGCTGGTCGCGTTGCCGGAGCTTCCGGTTCGCGGGGTCGACGTACTGAAGGTACTGCGACAGGTGCCCGGACAGCACGGCCGACGCTCGAGTCTTCAGGATGGCGCCGGCACCGGCCAGCATCCGCTCCTCGACTGACGGTCCGGCCGATGTCTGCGTGGGAGTGGCCGCTGATGGACTGGGTGGATCCCCTCGACCAGCGACGGCCCAGGTCGCGGCAGCCGCTGCGATCGCGAGTACGACGGCGCCCGCGATCCACAGCCGCATGCGCCGGCCGCGGGTCGCGCGCTCGCCGTCCGTTGTCACGTCCACCACATCCCCCCAAAGCCCCCATCGGTCTCCGGGAGCGTAGGAAAGTCCAGGTCAGCGGTCAATCGAGGACTTGGCGGCAACCGATTGCCGGGAATCTGCTCAAAGCGGACGAAAAGCCGTGTAGCAAACGTTTTCCAAGCGCTTGTGACCGTCGATAGCCCCTGCGTGATCGGCGGTCTCTTGCTACGCTCATTTGATTGGTCGCCGTCGACGACGGCGGCCAGCAGTATTTTCCTGCCCATCCCACCGACACAAGGAGCAGCCCGTGACGCAGAAGATCGACGAGGACAGCGTTGTCTGGCTGACGCAGGACGGTTACGACCAGCTGAAGTCCGAGCTCGAGCACCTGAAGGGCCCTGCCCGTGCCGAGATCACGCAGCGGATCAGCGAGGCCAGGGACGAGGGCGATCTCAAGGAGAACGGCGGCTACCACGCCGCCAAGGACGAGCAGGGCAAGATCGAGGCGCGGATCCGGCAGTTGGAGGACATGCTCCGCCGGGCCCGGGTCGGCGAGACCCCGAAGGCCGGCGGCAAGATCGAGCCCGGCATGAAGGTGTCCATCAAGTTCGCCGGTGACGACGACGTCGAGACGTTCCTGCTCGGCTCCCGCGAACTGCTCGCCCTGGACGCGTCGGTCGACATCGACGTCTACTCACCGCAGTCTCCGCTGGGCGCCGCGATCCTCGGCAAGAAGAAGGGCGACAAGGCCAAGTACGTGGCCCCGAACGGCAAGGACGTGACCGTCGAGATCGTCGCCGCGGAACCCTTCACCGGCTGACCCACCAAGCTTCCGAAGCGCCCCGGTGGACAGCCACCGGGGCGCTTTCCGTTGCGGCCCGGGGTAGTTCGGAGCGCCGTACGGCGGGGCTTGTCCTGCGTGGCGGTGGGTGTGAACAGGCAATTCTCTGTTCACACCCACCGCAGACTGTTCAACGCCAGCATTGAGTCTGGGGGACTCAACTTTCTTGATAGTTGAGTCGACACGACTCAACTTGGGGTTTACGGTCGCGGAATGGGCATCCTCCGTCACCCTGATTTCCGTCGGCTGTGGGCTGCCGACCTGCTCAGTCAGCTCGGGTCGCGCCTGAGCATGGGCGCGATCCCGCTGCTCGCCGTACTCACGCTCAACGCGTCGACGCTCCAGGTGTCGCTGCTCCGGACCTGCGAGACCGCCGCCTGGCTGGTCCTCGGCCTGTTCGCAGGGGCCTGGGCCGACCGGATCCGCTGCCGCCCGGTCCTCGTGTACGCCGACCTGCTCCGGGCGCTGCTCTTCGCGTCGATCCCGATCGCCTGGTGGTTCGACGTACTCACCCTGACGCAGGTGTACGTCGTTCTCGTACCGGCCGGGATCCTCACGGTCCTGTTCGATGTCGCGCACACGTCGTACCTGCCGAGGCTCCTCGAGCGGGACCGTCTTCTGCCGGGCAACGCCAAACTGGCCGCGAACCACTCGATCGCCGCGGTCATCGGCGCCGGCGCGAGCGGACTGCTCGTCCAATGGCTCGGCGCGGCGCTGACGATCGGCCTGGACGCACTCAGCTTCCTGTGGTCAGCGCTCTGGCTCCGCTCGATCCGGACGCCCGAGGCGGAGCCGGTGCGTCCAGAGCTGCCCAATCTGCGCCGCGAGATCGGCGAGGGCATGCGCTACGTCTTCCGGCATCCACTGCTCCGGCCGCTTGCGCTCAACACGATGACGACCATGCTCTTCCAGGCCGCGGCCGGCGCGATCATGGTCGTCTACCTGGTGCGCGGCGTCCATCTGCAGCCGGCCACCATCGGCGTACTCGGCATGATCGGTCTCCTCGGCGCGATCGTCGCCTCCGCCGTCACCGAGAAGCTCAGCGCCCGGTACGGCGATGCGCGCACGCTATTGCTGTCGTCGACGGGTATCGGCGTCGCGTTCACCGTGCAGGCGCTGACCGCACCGGGCTGGATGGTGAGCTGGTTCGTCGTCGGCACGCTGCTGGCCGGGTTCTGCATCATCGTCAGCTACATCCTGCAGGTCAGCACCCAGCAACGCCTCTGCCCGCCGGACCTGCAGGGCCGGATGAGCGCAACCATGAGCTTCGTCAGCTGGGGCGCCGCCCCGGTCGGCAGCCTCTTGGGCGGCGCACTGGGTACGGCGTTCGGCCTGCACACCACCTTGTGGATAGCAGGCCTGGGCGCCCTCGCCGGAAACGCCTTCCTCTACCTCTCCCCCATCCGCACCCTGCGCACGATCCCCGCAGAGGAGGTTGCCCACTGACCTGGAGGGTTCCCCACCGAGCCGGAGGCCTGCCCACCGAGTTGGAGGGTTGCCCACCGGGATTTTCAGTGGGTAACCCTCCAGGTGCGCGGGCGAGCGGTCAGTCGGAGGTGATCTGGGCGGTGCCGACGAGGACCTCTACGTCGAGGGCGGCGCGGCCGCGGCCGATTTCCACGTCCTTGGACTGGCCCGAGACGGCGCCGCTCCAGGTGACGCGGCCGAGCTGGGACTCGGTGTGAACGTGGACGTCGGAGCCGCGGCGGAGCGAGACCTGCGCCGTACCGGACTCGACACGGACGCGGGAGCGGCCCTTGGTGATCTGGGCGTCGAGGCTGGCGGAACCGGCCTGGACGAGTACGTCGATCGGGCCGTCGACGTCGGCGACCTTCGCCGTACCGGCGGTGACGCGGACCCGGGTCAGGCCGGGCAGCCGCTCGGCGTTCACACTGCCGCCGGTGACCTCGACCTCGACCTGGAGGTTCGGGTTGACGCGGATCGACAGCTCCTTGGCGAGGCCGTTGACGTGGGCCTTCAGGTCGGTGGGATTGCGTAGCATGCTGAAGCCGTCGATCGAGACGCCCATGTCGCCCTCACTGCTGATCGCGAGGGTGTCGCCGTCACGCTTGATCACGTGCGGGCCGTCGACCGCGACACCGTTCACGGCCGGCTCCCCGATCAGCCGGACCCGCCGCCCGATCGCGCGCACGGTCACCCGCTGCACCCCGGACGGAATCGGCACGTTGCTGTGCTCCTCCTCGACCGGCTCCGCATCGTCGACCACGTCGTCGACCACACTGTCCTGCACCACCGACGCCTCGCCAGCAGCCGGCTCAGCAACGGGCTCAGCAACAGGCTCAGCGGTCGGCTCGACTGCGGGTTCAGTGGTCGGCTCGACGGTGGGCTCAGTGGTGGGTGAGTCGACAACGTCCGCCCAGACGGTCGTGGACGGGACGTCGTCGCCCGACGGCCACGGCCACGGCGGCTTGCCCTCGGACCGTCCGCCGGCCTCGTCGGCAACCGGCTCCTGCGCGCCCGGCCCGTCAGTGGCCGTGTCAGCAGCAGTGCCGGCGGCCTCCGCGGCCGCGGTCGGCTTGAGGGCCGCGATCAGGGTGGTGGCCTCCTCGGTCGAGAGGTGCCCCTTGGCGACCCGGTCGAGGATGTCCTTGACCCGCCGGTCGTAGTCGCTCTGGTTGCTCATGCCCCCAGTCCAGCACCCCGACGGGCCGAAACCAATCGGGGAATCCCCCCAACCACCGCCCCCGCCACCCTGACCCCGGCTGACACCGCCCGCCGCGGGCGCGAGCGTGGCACCGCCTCGGGCGCCCGGAATTCTCTCACCAATTGCCCGCCAATTAGCTGTTCATGTGAGCTTGACGCGGCAGCATCCGTATCATTCCGTGGTCAAACAATCACAATTGCTTGCACTTGACGGCGGCCAATGAATACATTCACTTCAAGCGGAGCATTGAATGGCCGACACGCTTCGCCGCTACACATTTGCGGCCGGTCAACGGCGACCGGCGGCCGGCTTTCGGGGTCAGACAGTCGACCTGTTTGGCATGCCCACTGCGCGGCCAATTCCTTCAGCTGTGTCCGCCCCACCCTCCCGGGGCGGACACCACACTCCCGCAAGGAGATCGACATGCCCAACCTCAGGTCCCGCCTGATCACCGTCCCGCTGGCGAGCATCACACTGGCCCTCGGCGGCGCCGCACTGGCGGCCTCGACGGCGTCGGCCCACGAGCACCCGACCCCGGTCCAGAACGTCGGCGACGCGGTGCAGTACACCACCCACCAGCTCCAGATGCACGTGGACGAGGAGGCCCTGGGCCTCTACCCGGCGCTGCAGAACCCGCTCGGCTACACGAGCAGCCACGTCGTACCGGTCGGCGTGAACGTCGTGTCGCTGACCCTCAGCGGGCACACGTCGGTCGACGACGGCACGGGCCACGAGCACTGAGGTACCGAGCCTCGCGGCGGTCCGACTGACCGCCGTACCGGCACTGGCACCACGATCACCCGTGGCCGCGGAGACCGATCCGCGGCCACGGGTGATCCATATCTGGGGCGTTTCGCCCGGTACCCCGCACATCCTCACAACATCAATTTACCTATGTGAGGTTTCGGCAATATTTCCCGCGCCGCCGAATTTGTTACGAGCCAATTGCCGAATACATATCCGGGCGGCGCCAGATATTCCAGCGCGGTTGCGCGAATCCATTTCATGCCGATATTTCCGACAGGAGGATCCGGATGTTGAAGCCCTCGTCGACGTCCTGGCTCCGCACGCTGCGGCGGAGCTGTCCACCGATCCTGGCCACCCTCGCCATCACTTCTGCCCTCACCGTCGCGCCGGCCGTCCGGGCAAGCGCACACACCAAACTCACCGCCAGCACGCCGGCCAACGGCGCCCGGCTGTCCACCAGTCCGGCGCACGTCAGTTTCAGCTTCGACCAGTCCCTGCAACCGGTCCAGGCGTGGGACGCGGTCCTCGTCACCGGCCCGGACGGGTTCCATCACCCGGCGATGTCGCTCCGCGTCGCCGGGGACACGGTCCACGCCACCTGCGACCGGCTCGGCAAGGCCGGTACGTATCAGATCAGCTACCGCGTCATCTCCGGCGACGGTCACCCGATCGTCGGCCACATCACCGTCACGCTCGACCGACCGGACATCGGTACGCCGGTCGCCGCGACCATGGGCCTGCCCTCCGTCGGCGTCCCTGCCTGGGCCTGGATCCTCGAGCTCGCCATCGCTGCCTTCCTCCTGCACGGCTACCGGCGCTGGCGGTCCGAACTGGGCAGCGCACCGGTCCTCGTCCAGACCGTCCCGAGGGACTAGCGATGGACCTCGTCATCCCAGCCGTCAAGGCACGACGTCCGGTCGTCGTCGCGGTCATCGGCACGCTGAGCATGACCACTCTGGTCTGGGCGATCGTCGTGACCCGCCCAGCACCCGAGCCGGCCTTGAGCACGACCAGCCCCGGCATCCTCTACACCACTCCACTCGCTCGCTTCGTCACCAACGGAGCCGGGATCCTCGCGGCCGGCGCCGTACTACTGCTCCTCCTGCTCGGCCGCGACGGCAGGGACAGGTACGACGTCATTGCCGCGCGGGCCCGGATCGTCGGGATCGCGACCGGCCTCGCCTGGGTCACCGCCACCACGACGACGTGGTGGCTCCAGGCCGCGGCGATCTCGCGATCCGGGTCGAAGATGCCGTTCGCGGACCTGGCGTCGTACGCGATCCACGTGTCCTCCGGGTCGGCGCTCGCGCTGACCGTTCTCGCCGCGATCGGCCTCACCATCGCGGCGGTCAGACGCATGCCGGTGCGGGGGCTCGGGTTCGCACTGGCCGGACTCGTCGCCGTACCTGTCACCGGTCACGCGTCGCAGAGTGAGGCTCCTTGGCTCACCACACCCGCGATCACTGCGCACATGTGCGCGGTGAGTTTGTGGGTCGGAGGCCTCGCACTGGTGACAGTCCTTGTCGGAGGCAACCGCTCGGCGCTGGCGCTTGTCCTGCCACGGTTCTCAACCGTTGCCGGCGGCGCGATCGCCACCGTCGCCGTCACTGGCGTACTGCTCGCGGGACCGCGTCTGACCAAGGACCTGACACCAACCCCATCCGTACTACTACATGCGCTGGTGGAGACTCCGGCAGGCTGGCTGGTGATCGGCAAGCTGGTGGGCCTGATGATCCTCGCTGTGACCGGCGGAGCGATCAGACAGATCCTCCTGCCGGCCGTACGCCGCAAGGAGCCGGTTGCGCTCGCCACACTGGCGAGTGTCGAGCTCACAGTGATGGCCGTGACGATTGCAATCGCCACCGTTCTGGCCCGACCGCTCTGAACACAACAGCAGCGCGGGTCCCGAGAGTAGTCCGGGACCCGCGCTGCGTTCTCATATCCGAACAGCTCCAGCGGAGCTGGTTGTTGTCAGGCGGCCGGCGTCATCTCCTCCGCCGCCAGCTCGTCCTGTACGGCGGCCAACTCGGCAGCCTCTGCTTCTTCGGCGGCCCGACGGGCCCGCAGGCCGTAGAGACCGGTCAGTGCGATCACCAGGCCGAGGGCCGCGATCCCTGTCACGACGCCGAGGCCCGACTTGTACGCCGACAGCACGCCGCTGGATGCGGTGACGCCGACGGTCTGGCCGCTGATCACCGCGGTCACGATCGCGAGGACGACCGCGCCGCCCACCTGGTTGGAGGTGTTGAACAGCCCGGAGGCCAGACCCTGCTCGTGATCCGGGACCCCGGACACGGCCTGGATGTTCAGCGACGGGAACCCGATCGCGAACCCGAGACCGAGCAGCATGATGGTCGGGAACACGGTCGAGAAGTACGCCGACTCCGGACCGATCCGCAACGACAGCGCGTACCCGGCGACGAACAGCGCCATCGCGACGATGATCATCTTCTCCGTGCCCACCCGGTCGACGATCTTGCCGACGTTCGGGGACAGCGTGGCGACCAGCAGCCCGGCCGGGAGGAACCCGAGCGCGGTCTGGAACGACGACCAGCCCAGCAGGTTCTGCAGGTACATGGTGCCGATCAGCTGGAAGGCGACGTACGAACCGAAGACGGTCAGGATGGCCAGGTTCGCCCGCCGCAGCGAGGCGTTGCGCAGGATGCCGAGCCGGACCAGCGGGTGCTTGGTGCGCAGCTCGATCGCGACGAAGCCGGCCAGCAGGACGACGGCGAGCACGAACAGGCCGATGGTCTGCACCGAGACCCAGCCGGCGTGCTCGGCGCCGACGACCGCGTAGACCAGGGACAGCATGCCGGCGGTGACGGTGATCGCCCCCGGTACGTCGTACCCGCCGGCGGCGTTGTCCCGCGGGCTGTTCGGGATCAGCTTGATCGCGAACAGCAGCACGATCAGGGCGACCGGGCCGGGCATCAGGAAGGTCCAGCGCCAGCCGACCTCGGTCAGCGCGCCGCCGAGGATCAGGCCCATCGAGAAGCCGCTGGCGGCGCAGGTGGTGAAGATGCTGAGGGCGCGGTTGCGATCCGGGCCCTCGTGGAAGGTGGTGGTGATGATCGAGAGTGCGGCCGGGGCGGTGAACGCCGCGGCGACACCCTTCACGAACCGCGCGGCGATGAGCAGTTCGGGGTTGCTCGCCAGTGAGCTCAGCATCGAGACCAGGGCGAAGACCGCGAGGGCGATCAGGAAGACCCGGCGCCGGCCGAGCAGGTCGGCGGTCCGTCCGCCGAGCAGCAGCAGACCGCCGTACCCGAGCACGTAGCCGGTCACTACCCACTGGAGAGAGGCAAGGGAGACGCCCAGGTCGGCGCCGATGGACGGCAGGGACATGCCGACCATGGACACGTCCAGGCCGTCGAGGAAGATCACGCCGCAGACCACCAGGAGCGCTCCCCAGAGGCGCGCGTCCCAAGTCATGCGAGCTGGCGATGTGGTTTGCGTAGTCACGAGAAGAGACTATTGCATGCGTGTGCATCTAATGTCTAGGCATTAAATGCGCTTGCATTGAATGCGCATGCATGCTATGGTCGGCGACATGACCGTGACGAAGGTCAGCGCTGGACCTGGTGAGACCAGCGCCGATGTGCGCGAATGGCGCGAGCTGCTGGCTCGCCACGCCGACCTGACCTGCGCCCTCGACCGGGCACTGCAGGCCGGTCATGCACTCGGGATGAGTGAGTACGAGGTGCTCGAGCGGCTCGCGGAGCTGCCGGAGCACTCTGCGAAGGTGGCTACGATCGCCAAGTCCGTGCACCTCAGCCAGAGCGCGTTGTCCCGCGTGATCGGCCGCCTGGAGGTCGCCGGCCTGGTCGAGCGGCACATGTGCCCGGAGGACCGTCGCGCCGTGAACGTGCGGCTGACCGACGAAGGCCTCCGGCGCCAGACCGAGGCGCAGCCGACGCAGCGCCAGGTGCTGGCGCAGCGGCTGCACGCGCCGCTGGTGAAATCCTGCGAACCTGCACCGTCTGTGGACAGCGGGACGTTCCCGGTCAGTTAATGCAGTTGCACGGTTACATACGCTTCAGCACGTGAAGGTTACGGCTGTCGTAGTGCGCCCGTCCGACCAAGCGGTCCTGAGGCTGCCGTCGGGGCTCCCCGAGATCGAGCAATCGGACGACTTGTGGTTCCCCGATGTCGAGCCGGCACTGCGAGCACTGCGGGACCAGCACGGCATCGAGGCCGTCGTACTCACCTGCCTTTCCGCGGATCCGCTCACCTACCTGATGCTCCCGAGCGGTGAGCCGCCGGCCGATGCGCGCTGGGTGCACGACCACCCGGTGAGCTCGTCCGATCTGCCCGAGTGGACACGTCCGGAGTGGTACGGCGATGCGCCGCAGTGGATCGCTGAGCGTCTGAAGGCGACGGGCCCGTGGACCCAGGTGAAGTCGTGGGGCCTGTCGAACGTTCTGCGCATCCCGACCGCCGACGGCGACGTGTACTTCAAGGCGCTCTCGCACGCGTCGGCCGATCCGGACGCGTTGCCGTTCCTGTTCGCGAACGAGCCGCTGTTCCTACAGCGGGCCTCCACCGACCGTCCCGGCGCGGTGCCGGCGCCGCTGGCGATCGACGAGCAGCGGGCGTGGATGCTGCTGCCCGACCTCGGTACGCCGTTGGAGCGCGAGAGCGATGTGACAGTGTGGATCGATGCCGTGCGCAACCATGCCCGGTTGCAACTCAGCTATGTCACCGAACCCGAACGGCTGCTGGACTACAGCTGCGCGGACCGGCGGCTCGCCGTCCTCGATGCGGAGCTGGATCGCCTGCTCGAACCGAATTCGTTGACGGCACGGCTCGACCCGACCGAGCTGTCCCGGTTGCCGGAGCGCGCGAAGCAGTTGCGCGAGGCAATCGTCGAGCTGGCGGAGATCGGCGTACCGGAAACCTTGCTGCACGGTGATCTGCACCCGCGGAACCTGGCGGTACGCGACGGTCAGGTGCTCGCCTTCGACTGGACCGATGCGGCGCTCGCGCATCCCTTCCTGGACTTGGTGACGTTCGTGGAGAAGCAGACGCCGCTGTCGGGCGACCCCCGCGTGCTGGACGCGTATCTGCACGAGTGGGAGGAGTACGCCGCCCCGTCCGACTTGCGCCGTGCGCTCACGCTCGCCAAAGAACTCGGCGCGCTCTTCCAGACGATCACGTACCTCCACCTCGTCGACCACCTGACCGGCCCGAGCAAGACCTCCATGTTCCGCGGCGGCATCAGCTGGCTGCAGAGGTTGCTAGCGGTGCAGGATCGCTAGTTGGTTGTGGAGGCCGCGGCGGACGGGTGGGTCGAGGTAGCGGTCCCATTCCGGGTGCCGCTCGCCGCGAAGTTTCGCGTAGTGCGCGAGCGCTTCGGCAAGTGCGGCCTCGCGGAGGTATCCGCGTGCGAGCGGCTGCTTGCCGCGGCCGTTCGGCCGGGGCCGGCGCTCGTACGCCGCGTTCGCGGTGAAGATCCCGAGTCCGTAGAAGACCGTGATGAGGTCGGTGAGCGACTCGTGGTCGGGCCGGCGCGCGAGCGAGATCCGGCCGCTGCCGAGCAGCAGCTCGTGGCCGGCCTCATGAGCGTAGATCGCGATCAGCGCGACCGGGTCGGCCGTCAGCGCCGGCGCCAGCTGGATCTGGTTGCCGCCGTTCCCGCGGATCCAGCGCCCGGACTGTTCCTTCACCACCATGCTGTTGACCGAACGCCGTACGCCGTTCAGCTCGAAGCTCAGCCCGCACTGACCGGGACGAAGATCCATCCGCTCGGCGACCCGGTCGCACAGCTCGGTCGCGGCGGCCACGCTGCCGTCGTACCCGGCCGGGATCAGGTCGGCCGGCAGCGCGATCGGGCGCAGCAGGACCTCCCGGCCGAACTCGGCCACCAGCCAGTCCATCGACGTACGGATCCAGCGCCGGCTGCCGCCCGGCAACCGTTCGCGGGGCGCCTTCAGCTGGGAGCGCAACTGCTGACTTCGGCGGATCATTCCGATCGGATTCCTCACCCGCCGGATCATGCCTGTCCGCCGCCGCCGCAAACCTCTCGGTTCCGCTGCGTCACGCAGGTTGACATCAGGTCAGCGGTGCGCCCTCTTGGATCGAGGCGATCTCGGCGTCCTTCACCAGCGACGCGAGCCGGGCGAAGGTCCGGATCCGGACCGCACGGTCGACCTCGGCCGGCATCACCGGCAAGATCGATTCCGGAAACAACAGATGCCGCCGGAAGCAGTACGCCGCCAGCGCGTCGGAGGCACCGCGCTCCCCCAGGTACCCGAGCGTCTGCAGCGCCGAACGCCGTCCGGGGACCCGCTCGACCGCCTGAGTGGCGAGAAAGATCCCGAACCCGTGGAACACCGCGAACAGGTCGGTCAGCGCCTCGGCGTCCGGGCGGCTCCGGTCGATCAGGTGATACCCCCAGAGCACCTCGTGCCCGAGTTCATGGGCGGTGGCGGCGACCACAGCGGCCGGGTCGGCCAGACTGGTTGCCGACAGCATCACCGCGCTCCCCTCGAGGCCGCCGGTCCGCAGGTCCAGCCAGGCCGCCCGCGACCCGCTGCCGGCCGGCGAGGACCAGATCGCCTCGGCGCGGCGGCACAGCTCGGCCCGGCGGTCCAGGTCGGTCTCCTGGAGGATCGCCGTACTGCGTTTCACCTCGGCCTCCAGTTCGCGCTCGGCGAGTATGCCGATCTCGGGGGCGAACCCGGCCGCGGCCAGCGCGTCCACCTCGGCCGCCGTCATCGTTGCCCGCAGCCCCGAGATTGCGATCAGGTCGCTGCCCTGCTCGGCGTTCAGCCGGTGCACGGCCGCGCTACGGGCGGCGGCACGGACCTCTTCCATCCGGAAGCTGAACCGGATCCGGTCGTCGGGGACCTCCATCCACGCGCACACCTGCAGACAGAGTTCGCGTGCTGCGCGCTCGGAGCTGTCCTACCCGGCAGGCACGAACTCGCTGGGCAGCACCGGCCGCCGGCGCAGCGGCTCGACGCCGAACCGGCCGATCAGCCAGTCCAGCGAGTCCTCGATCCACTGCTCCGGCCCACCGGGCAGCAGGACCTTCGGCCCGTACAGCAGCTCTCGATGTCGTTGCCGGCGGCGCCAAGCACCGATCAGATTCATACCCGAACTGACGCGACCCACGGCAGGACCGTTCCACCATGAACGTTGCAGTTGGCCCGCAACGGTTTCGGTTGGATCACCACCCGAGTGCGGTCGGCGGCCCACCGATCAACTCCTCCAACCGGGCGAGGAACCTGGCGCGGGGTTCGGGGTCGAGAGCTTGATGCCACTCCGGGACGAGCGGCCCATCGCGGATGAGCCGGTGCTGCCGGAAGCGGTACACGGCAAGGGCTTCGGCAACGGCACGTTCACCGAGGTAGCCGAAGGTTTCCACGGTCGGTGTGCCGAGCGTGGTCTCGTCAAGCGCAGCGTTGGCGTGGGCGATCCCGAATCCCTGCAGTACGGCGTACAGGTCGGTCAGCGGCTCGCGGAGCGGACCGGCGGCACCGGGCAGGTCGGAGGACATGAGGACCTGATGGCCGAGTTCGTGCGACGCAGCCGCGATCAGCACAGTCGGGTCGGTGAGGATGTCGGAGCCGAGCATCACCGCGGTGTATCCGGGAAGCAGCTCGACACCCGGCAGGCAGTAAGTCAGGTCCGTCCAACGCCCGGCCGCCGACGCTTCGCTTCCGGCAGTCCCTGGGTCCGGACGATCCGGCTGCTGCTCCAGCTCGGCCTGCCGCGCCGGGTCCGGCTCGGCCGCGATCTCCCGGCAGCGAATCAGCTCGGTGAGGAAGTCGAGAAAAGCGAACCGCTGGATCTCGGGCAGCAGCCCGTCGTCCTCCAGCAGCTCTTCGAGCCGGTCGTCGGACGCGGCGCCGAGCAACCGCGAGTACTTCCGTACGGCGGCGATGTCCTCCGGTGCCGCGCCGCGGAGCGCGGGATGGGTCTGCGCGACGTACGCGTGGACGATCGTGGCGCCGAGCAACTGACCGGCCTCGACGACCTTCTCCAGCCGGAAGCTGAACCGGATCCGCTCGGACGGGATGCCCATCCGCTCACTCACCTTCAGGCACAGGTCGCGGGCAGCCGCCTCCGACCCGTCGTACCCGGCCGGCACGAAATCCCCCGGTACGACGGCCGGTGGCCGCAGCGCGTCGGTTCCGAAATGACCGATGAGCAACCGGAAGGATTCGTCGACCCACCGCACCGACCCACCGGGCAACTCGACGTTCGGCGCCCGCACCAGATCGCGGAAGGACATGTCCATGCCAGCTCGGACGGGTGCGTTGGCCTCTGCGGTTCCGCCTACTTCAGGAGGAGTTTGCCGAGGCGGCGGGAGGCGACATACATGCCGAAGGTGCCCATGGCGGCCAGGTAGAGGGCGTGGACGATGAGGAACCAGCTGACGTTGCCGGTGCTGAAGGCGCGTTCGAGTACGACGCCCTGGTAGAGCGGGGTGATCTCGACCAGCCAGCGGATCGCGCCGGGATAGGTCTCGACCGGGTAGAACGTGGCCGAGAACAGGAACATCGGCATGATCGCCAGCTGCACGAACTCGAAGTCCTGCCAGCTGCGCATGAACGTGGTCAGCGCCATCCCCGCGCCCGCGAACGCGAACCCGATCAGCACCGCGGCGGGCAGCGCGAGCAGCGCCCACCACGACGAGATCAGCCCCAGGATCAGCATCACCGCGATGAACATCGCCGAGTAGATGCCCCCGCGCAGCAGCGCCCAGGTCACCTCGCCGGTCGCGACGTCCCACGGCCGCAGCGGTGTCGCGAGCATCGAGTCGTAGAGCTTGGCGTACTTCATCCGGAAGAAGATGTTGTACGTCGAGTCGAAGATCGCACCGTTCATTGCGGAACTGGCGAGCATCGCCGGCGCGACGAACGCGGCGTACGCGATCTTCGTGCCGTCGGACAGGGTGAAGTCGCCGACCAGGTGGGCGACGCCGATGCCGATCGAGAGCAGGTAGAACACCGGCTCGAAGAAGCCGGACAGGAACACCACCCATGACCGCCGGTAGAGCAGGAAGTTCCGCTCGACGATGTGCCGCCCACCACCGAGCCGCACCGGAACCGGGACGACCCGGGCTGCAATAGTCGCCATCAGCCGATCAGTCTCTTCGTGAAGCCGCGGACGGCGAGGCGGGTGCCGACGAGGAACCAGGCCAGCAGGTAGGCGATGTTGCCGAGGGCCAGCAACGGGTTGACGGTGCCGAGACTGAGATTGCGGGACAGGTCGACCGCGTGCCACAGCGGACTCACGTACGCCAGCCACTCGATCCAGTCGGGCAGTTGCGAGACCGGGAAGAACGCCCCGGAGAACAGGAACGCCGGCACCACGCCGAACCGGAACACCATCGCGAAACCGGAGTCGTTGTCCAGGATCGTCGCGTACGCCGCGATCGGCCCGGCGACCGCCATCCCGACGAGCAGCGCGACCGGCAACCCGAGCACGCCGAGCGGTGACTTCAGCCCGCCGAACAGCGTGATGATGACCAGGAACACCGCGCACGAGGTGAACACCCGGAACGCGATGAAACCGAGCTGCCCGTAGACCACGTCCGCCGGCCGCAGCGGCGTCGCGATCATCGAGTGGTAGAACTTCTGCCACTTCAGCCCGCTCATCACCGGGTACGTCGCCTCGCCGACCGCGATCTGCAGCGCGGTGGACGCCAGCAGCCCCGGCGCGATGAACTGCAGGTAGCTGACCCCGCCGAGCGCGCCGGTCCCGTTGCTGTCCACGAACGACCCGAGCCCGATCCCCATCGCGGCCAGGTAGAGCATCGGCAGCAGGAAGCTGCTGATCATCGTGCCCTTCCAGGTCCGCTTGTAGACGGTCAACCAGTAGTCGAACATCCGCCGACCGTTCTCTACTGCACCGGTCATCGGGCCTCCCGTCCTGGACTGAGGAGCGGAGGGAGCGAAGCGACCGGAGCGACGAGGGAAGGACGGGAGTTACAGCCCGATGACCCGCCGCGACGGAGTCGCGGCATTAGTACTGCCATGTCAGTCCACCAGCGTCCGGCCGGTCAACCTCAAGAACACATCTTCCAAGGTGGAGCGGCGTACCAGGACGGCGGCCGGTTCGAGGCCGCGCTCGTGGACGGCGGCGACCGCGCGCTCACCGTCGTCGGTGTAGAGCAGCAGGCGGTCCGGCAGTACCTCGATGCGCTGGGCGAGGTCCTCGACCTTGCCGGCCAGCGCGTCGTGGTCGGCGAGCATCACGTCCGGACCGAACCGCAGCTCGGTCACCTCACGGGTCGAGTAGTCGCGGATCAGGTCGGTCGGGGATCCCTCGGCCGCGATCAGGCCGCCGTCCATCACCACGAGCCGGTCGCACAACTGCTCGGCCTCGTCCATGTAGTGCGTGGTGATGATCAGCGTGACCCCGGCCTGTTTGAGCCGGAACAGCTTGTCCCACAACAGGTGCCGGGCCTGCGGGTCGAGTCCGGTGGTCGGCTCGTCCAGCAGCAACAGGTCGGGTTTGCTGACCAAGGAGCGCGCGATGGTCAGCCGGCGCTTCATCCCGCCGGACAGCTCGTCGACCTTGACCTTCGCCTTCTCGGTCAGCGCGACGAACTCGAGCAGCTCGTCCGCGCGCTCGCGGCACTCGGCCCGGCTGAGACCGAAGTACCGCCCGTAGATCGTCAGGTTCTCCCGGACGGTGAGCTCGGTGTCGAGGGTGTCGTCCTGCGGGCAGACGCCGAGCCGCGCGCGGATCGACGGCCCGTCGGCAGCCGGGTCCATGCCGAGGATCTTCAGCGTGCCGCCGCTGATCGGTGAGACCGCGCCGATCATCCGCATCGTCGACGACTTGCCCGCACCGTTCGGCCCGAGGAACCCGAAGGCCTCACCCCGCCACACGTCCAGGTCGATGCCACGAACCGCCTCGAAGTCGCCGTACGACTTCCGCAGCCCGCGGACGTGAACCAAAGACTCCCGCTGCTCACTCACCTGACTGACACTAGACGGACCGTCAGACAGTTTCCTCCGTGTTTCGGGAGAACCCGAGCCGCTGGATCGCGTACGCCCGGACCCCGGCCGCCAACCACTCGGGCAAATCTCGGTCCACCATCTCGATGATCGCCCGCTGGTCGGCGTTCTCCACCAGGAGATCCCCGAGCGCGTAATAGGACGACGGCGTGGCCGGCCACAGCTCCAGCACGCCCTGGTGGTGCTGCTCGATCAGCTCGAACCCCTCCGGCGAATCCGGCCGTACGCCGCGATCCCGCGCGGCCGCCATCCGCAGCAGCAACCGGCGACCCTCGTCGCCCAGCCGCTCGTAGTCCTCGCGGGTCCAGCCGTCGGTCTCCCGGACGGCCTTCTCGAACCCTTCCGCGGTGGCCTCGCCGAACCGCCTGGCCAGGTCCTCCCGGAGCCGTGTCCGCGCCTCCGAGAGCCCGCTGAAGAACTCGTCGTCGGTCACCGTGTCGTCGCCGGACAGCCCAGCGATGGTCCGCTCGATCGCGCCGAGCATCACGTCGAGTCGCTTCCGCTCCTGCAGCAGTTGCTCGCGATGCCCCTGTAGCGCGGTCACCTCGTCGTCCTGCTCGTCCAGGATCCGTGCGATCGACGGCAGCGGTACGCCGAGCTCGCGGAGCAGCAGGATCCGTTGCAGGCGGAGCAGTTCGGGCCGGCCGTAGTACCGGTAGCCGTTCGTGGCGACGCGGCCGGGCGGAAGCAGACCGATGGCGTCGTAGTGCCGCAACGTCCGCACCGAGACACCGGCAAGCCGGGACACCTCGCTGACCGTGCGCTCCACAACACCTCCGGAAAAAGGGATTGGAGTATGACGTTACGTCAGCCTTTAGCGTCCGCGACATGGCATTTACGATCCTGCACACCCGTCTGGCCGACCGAGGCGCGGCCCTGCCCGCGGACTGCCTGCGGGTCGCGAACGGTCGCATCACCGCGATCGGCGGTCCGGAGATCGCGCAGCCGGGCGACACCCTCGTCGACGGTTCCGGTACGACGCTGCTTCCCGGCCTGATCGACTCGCATGTCCACCTGGCGCCGGGGTGCACACAGCTCGCGGCGACGTACGGCGTGACCACGCAGCTCGACCAGTTCAGCATGCCCGAGGTGATCGATCAGGAGACACCGCGATCGTCGTTCTTCACCTCAGGTATCGGAGCCACCGCGCCGGGCGGTCACCCGACGATCGCGTTCCCGCCGATCCCTTACGTCACAGGGCCGGAGGACGCGAAGCAGTTCGTCGCGGACCGGGTCGCCGAGGGCGCCGATCATCTGAAGCTGATCTACGACGACGGCTCCGGCGCGCGACTGAACCTCCCGACACTGGAGCCGCGCACTGTGCAGGCGCTGACCGACGAGGCGCACGCCCACGGGCTCACGGTGGTAGCGCACGTGTCGACGGCAGCTGGTGCGGTGACGGTCGTCGACTGCGGCGTCGACGTACTCGCGCACGTACCGGCCGACCTCATGTCCCCGGAGGACATCGCAGCCCTGGCAGACGTAGCTGTCATCGCGACGCTTGGCGTTGTCGTAGACGGGTTCAACGGTCCGTCTGGTCGTTTGCCGTTGCTGGACGAGCCTGAGCTGATCGCACGCATGCCTGCGCGCTGGCGGCGGCTGCTGGACCAGCAGTCCCGTCGTTGGATGCCCCCGGTGCCGCCAGACGGTGCGACGGCTCGCGCCAACACGCTGGCGTTGCACCGGGCCGGCGTACGCGTGCTGGCCGGGACAGACGCACCGAACCCGGGTCTGGTGTTCGGAGCGTCGCTCCACCGGGAGCTGGTTCACCTGGTGCGTGCTGGGCTCACACCGGCCGAGGCGGTCGTGGCTGCTACCAATGCACCCGCTGAGGTGTTCGGACTGGCAGACCGGGGCCGGCTGACGGTCGGTGCGCGTGCTGACCTGTTGCTGGTCGACGGGGACCCGCTGGTCGATATCACTGCGACACAGCGGATTCGTCACACCTGGGTCGGCGGCGAGCGGGTCAGGCCGGAGGAGTACGCCGGGAGCGAGCGAGAGCTGGCGGGCATTCACTTCCTGGGTGAAACGACAGGCCGGATCGTCGCTGCGTTGAAGGAGATGTTCCCAGGGTTCCCGTCGCCGGAGGACGTGGTGCGGGAGGACGGGGAGGTCCTGGGTCGCGTGGTGCCGGTGTCCGGCGGCTGGTTGCCGACCACCGTCTTCGGAGCACCACTCGGCCCTGTGAGTGACCGCGACGAGGCGGTCGAGATCGTCGAGCAGGAAGGGCTGGCAAGCCTGGCCGACACCTGGTGGGCGCGGACGGATGCTCCGGACTGGCAGGAGGCCGTGCTGATGGAGGCGCAGCCGGAACGCGTCCGACTGCGCTGGAAGGACCCGCTGCTGGACCAGCCGCCGTCAGGTCGCTGGTACGACCTCACGGACATCGACCTGTCTCGTCAGCCTCTTCCTACATAAGGCATCCCGGCGGCCATGACCGTCAGGGTCGGGACTGCGACGGACGTCGGCAGTTCGGCGATCCGCACCACGAAGTCGGCCACGATCTTCGGGTCGAACGTCGGCTCGACCGCGATCGAACCGTCCGGCTGGAGCACGCCCTGCTCCATCCGGGCGGTCATCGCGGTGGACGCGTTCCCGATGTCGATCTGGCAGGCGGTGATGCCGTGCGCGCGCCCCTCCAGCTCGAGGCCCTTGGTCAGACCGGTGATGGCGTGCTTGCTCGCGGTGTAGGCGATCCCCTGCGGCCGCGGTACGTGCGCCGAGATCGACCCGTTGTTGATGATCCGCCCGCCCTTCGGGTCCTGCCGCAGCATCACGTCGTACGCCGCCTGCGCGCAGAGGAACGACCCGGTCAGGTTGGTGTCGACCACCTGCCGCCAGTCCTCCTCCCGCACGTCCTGTACCGCCGCGGCCGGGGACCCGGTGCCCGCGTTGTTCACGAGTACGTCGACCCGCTCGAGCCCTCCGAAGAACCGCCGTACCGCCTCCCCGTCGGCAACATCCAGTACGGCGAGATCGACCCGGCCCTCGCCGAGCGCGACCGTCTCGCGCAGCTTGTCCTCCGTCCGCCCGGTCACCCACACCTGGAACCCGGCCCCCGCCAACGCCAGCGCCATCTCCCGCCCCAGCCCTGACCCACCACCGGTAACCACCGCAACCCGCGTCATGCCGCCACCCTTCTGTCTCGCCGGACTGCCGTCCAGGATGGCAGCAACGCCGCAGCGACCGCGGTGAGGACCAGGAACTCCAGCCAGACCCCGTGCCCGAGCGGGGGAACCAGCTCCTCCGTGAGGTTCCACGCCGCGTGCAGCAGGATCGCCGCCGGCACGCCTCCCCGCAGTCGCTCGCTGACGAACAGCATCACGAACGTGAGCGGAAACAACTCGAGGAAGAAGGTCAGCCCCTCCTGCGTGAACAGCCCGTCGTCGTGCTGACCTGTCCCGTTCAGGAAGTACAGCGGCACGTGCCACACACCCCAGGCCGCTCCCAGCACCACGGTCGTCCCGAGCGGACCGAAGTACTCACGCAGCCGCGGCTGCACGTAGCCCCGCCACCCGAACTCCTCCGACACCGGCCCAGCCAGGAAGGTGTACGCCGCAGCACCGAGGACTCCGCCGGCACCGGAGATGACCGACGCGGCGTGATGGGGCAACGCCGGCAGGTCTCCCAGCAACGCCGACGCCACGAGCGGCGGCAGCGCACCGAGTACGACGGCAGCGATCGGCCACACCGGCGACCACCGGACGACGCGGCGCCGCTCCCGGTACCGCAGCCACATCACCAACGCGGCCAGCGACGGCCCGGACGCCGCCAGCGCGAACACGAGACTGCCTGCACCCTCGTCCGGATCCACACCGAGTACGCCGAGCACTCCCCAGGGCACCCAGGTCAGGACGAGACAGATGACACCGAACTCCAGCAGCCGCCGCTTGATCACCGCCCCAGCCTCCTGGCCGGACCAGCGGACCGGCGAGGGTGCTGGACCGACCTTTCGCCGGGGGGCCAGCACCACCTCGACCGATCCGCGTCACAAAACGCCACCGTCCGACGTCGAATGACTGTCCGCGACTGCAGATCGCTGCGGACAGTGACCATCCGGCGACTGAGAGCAAATAAGTGGCGGCTCACTTGAGGATCTTGGAAACTCATTTGCGTGTATCACGCAAGCATGTATATGCTTGCAGCATGCAAGTAAACGACGCGTACACCCCACAGACCCCCATCGAGGGCGTCATGCACGCGTTCACCCGGATCGGGCGCCGCCTGAAGGCCAAGCAGCCCGGCGACCAACTCGACCACAGCGCGCACGTCGTGCTCTTCGCACTGCGGTGCAACGGCGCCCTGCGGCTGTCCGACCTGGCCGGCAAGCTGGAGCTCGACGCCTCCACCGCCAGCCGCCACGTGCGGTCCCTGGAGCAGCTCGGACTGATCCGCCGCTCCCCCGACCCGGACGACGGACGCGCCTTCCGCGTCGAGCTCACCGAGCAGGGCATCGAGCAGTGGGAGGCCAGTGCCCGGCACCGGATGGAGCTGCTCAGCGCGGCCATGGAGGGCTGGTCCGAGGAGGACGTGCAGACCTTCGAGCGGCTGATGACCCGCTTCGCGGACGGCGTCGCCGCCCACACCGAGGCCCCCAGCAGCGCCGCCTGGGCCGACAAGGGCTGGGCCGAGGTCGCCCCGCGACTGCAGTCCGCCGCGGCACAGCGCCGTACCGAACCAGACTCCGCGACCGGCAGCGACCCTGCCGCCCGCGAGAACAACGACGACAACCTGGAGAGCACCAGATGAGCACCACAGAACCCGCCACCGCCGGCGGGGCTGCACCGACCGACGGTGGTCCCAACTACCTGTCCCACAAGCAGATCCTGGTCGTCCTCGGTGGACTGATGGCCGGGATGTTCCTCGCCGCCCTGGACCAGAGCATCGTGGGTACGGCGCTGCCGCGGATCGTCAGTGACTTCAACAGCCTGGACAAGCTGTCCTGGGTGGTCACGGCGTACCTGCTGACGTCGACCGCCTCCACGCCGCTGTGGGGCAAGGTCTCCGACCTGTACGGCCGGCGGCCGCTGTTCATCGCGGCGATCGTCACCTTCCTGGCCGGCTCGGTGCTGGCCGCGCTGTCGCAGAACATCGAGATGCTGATCGGCTTCCGGGCCGTCCAGGGTCTGGGCGCCGGCGGCCTGATGTCGCTCGCGTTCGCCACCATCGGCGACGTGATCCCGCCGCGCGAGCGCGGTAAGTACATGGGGTACTTCGGTGCCGTCTTCGGCCTGTCCTCGGTGGCCGGCCCGCTGCTCGGCGGTCTGCTCACCGACGGTCCCGGCTGGCGCTGGATCTTCTGGATCAACCTGCCGATCGGCCTGGTTGCCCTGGGCATCGTCGGCGCGGTCCTGAAGCTGCCGCACGTGAAGCGCTCGCACAAGATCGACTACCTCGGCGCCTCCACGGTCGCCGCCGCCGTCACCTCGCTGCTGCTGGCCGTCTCCTGGAGCGGCCCGACCAACGGCTGGGGCACCGCCACCACGATCGGTCTCCTGGTCGCGGCCGTCGTACTGGCCGTCGCGTTCGTGCTGATCGAGCTGCGGGTGTCCGAGCCGATCATCCCGATGGACCTGTTCAAGGGCCGGATCTTCTCCGGGTACGCCGGGTTCGCGTTCCTGCTCGGCTTCGCGATGTTCGGTGCGCTGATCTTCCTGCCGCTGTACCTGCAGGCGGTCAAGGACATGTCCCCGACCCGCTCCGGCCTGGCGTTGCTGCCGATGATCGTCGGTATCTTCTCCGCGTCCATCCCGAGCGGTCAGCTGATGAGCAAGACCGGCCGGTACAAGATCTACCCGATCATCTCCGCGGTCATGGTCGGCGCCGCGATGGTGCTGCTGTCCACGCTGAGCATGAACACGCCGTACTGGCAGCTGGCGATCTACATGTTCGTGATGGGCGCCGGGCTGGGCCTGTCGATGCAGATCACCGTCACCGCGGCGCAGAACAGCGTGCCCCGGCAGCACATGGGCACCGCGACCTCGTCGATGACCTTCTTCCGCTCCATGGGCGGCGCGATCGGTACGGCGGTCTACGGCGCCGTACTGACCACCCGGCTGAAGGACCACCTGACCGACATCGTCCCGAACGCCACGCAGGGCATGGTCGACGGACTGGCGAAGGCTGCCAACTCCGTCCAGGCCCTGCACGGGCTGAAGGAGCCGATGAAGGGCTGGGCGCTGCACGGTCTGGTCGACGCGATGGGCGACGTGTTCCTGGTGTCCCTGCCGTTCCTGGCGATCGCGCTGATCCTCGCGGTCATCACGCCGGAGCAGCGGCTGGCCGGCCGCAACGACGGCCCGAAGGCCGAGGGCGAGGCCTCGGTGGAGTCCTCCGCCGCCGCAGCGATGCACTAAGGCCCTGCGCCAAGGCCCTGCACCGAGTCGCGTCACCGAACTGAGACCGAACGACGGTTGACCTACCCGACAGCCGCCCTGGGAAGCTTCCCAGGGCGGCTGTTCTTTGTGCGGTCCACGAGTAGGACGTCCGCCTGACCCCACCGGGGACTTAGTTTCGACACGTACCGCAACGACAGGGACTGCCGCACGGATGAAGACACTTGACCGGCCGCTGGACGACGACGACCGCGCGATGGCCGACATCGCCGAGGTCCGCGACTGGCGGCGCCTTGCCGGCCCGCAGGCGGGCGAGACCGGGCCGCTCCCGGTCCGCCGCCTGATCCGTCGCGTGAAGTCGGGGACGAACTGGAAGCCGTGGCCGATCAACCGCCGTACGGTGATCGACGACCAGCTCGACGGCTGGGGCTTCCTGACCCGCCGCAACACCGAGCTCGCGGTGTACGACGACCAGGTGCTGCCGCACAGCCCGTTCAGCGGCTGGGTCGCGTTCGCGATCGAGCCGGACGACGTGGCCGCCGCGGCCGCCGGGCTCGACGAGCACTGGCCCGCCAAATTCGACCTCGCCTGCCGGCACTGGGGACAGCCATCGTACGTCGGAATCGAGAGCAAGACCGGTTTCGAGGACGACTGGGCCCCCGGTGCCGGCACCGACCGCCGTCACCTGGCGGTCTGGACGCCTCCGGGCGCCGAGATCCACCTGTACAGCAACAAGCCAACGGCGAACCCGCTGTCGGTGTCGGTCGGAATCAACTACACCGTCTACCTCAACGAGGAGGGGACATGACGACAGCACAGCACCGGGCCCGGGAAAGCCAACGGGACGCCATGTTCACGAACGCGTCGGAGCCCGCCCCCACCGGCAGCGTCTCGGAGGCGACGCTCACCAGTCTCAGACACGAACGCCTCGCAGCCGCGAGCGGGCGGGCAGGCCTGCCCGCAGACCTGACGAGGAACGTCCAGGCGGCAACGCTGCCTCCGGTCGCCCCGGGTCAGGCACGCTCCGGCGAGACCTCCGGCGTACGGAACGAGTCCAGCCGGTTCGAGCGCGGCACCGGCACCGGCAAGAACACCCCCGAACGCTAGACCAGAACACCCGAATCAGCAGGTCAGCAGACTGACCTCGTCGCGCCATACGGTTGGCCGACGACGTCTTGAGCACGGACGGAAGGAACAAGCCCGGAATGAAAACCATGGACAGGCCACTCGACGAGGACGAGGCGGCATTCGCCGACTTCGCCGAGATCACCGACTGGCATGCCATCGCCGGCCCCAACAACGACGCCAGCGGGCCGGACGTCGTCCGGGCGATCGTGCAGCGCGTCACTGCCGCCACCGACTGGAAGCCCTGGCCGCTCGCGCCCGGCGAGCAGATCGACCGGGCGGTCGCATCGTGGGGCTTCACGACCAAGCGCAACAGCACGATCATCGTGTTCCCCGGCATGGCGTTCGCCGATGCCCCGAACAGCGGATGGTGCGCGTACGACCTCGGGCCGAACGACGTGGCGGAGGCCGCGGCCGGGCTCGACGCCCACTGGCCGGGCCATGTGGCACTGGCCCGCAAGTACTTCGGTGAGCCGGTCTACGTCAGTGACGACAGCAACCCGAACTTCCTCGACGAATGGGGGCCGGGAGCGGGCGCGGACAAGCGCCATCTGGCCACCTGGATGCTCAACGGCGCACATCTGCGGCTGTTCACCACCAAGCCGAGCCGGGACCCACTGACCGCAGCGGTCGGTGTCAACTACGCGGTCTACATCGACTAGGAGACACGATGACGACACCATCAGAAGGCCGCCCCGGTTGGGAGCAGGGCAGCTGGGGCGAGTCCATGGACTGGCTGAGCAACTTGTCGCCGGAACAGCAGCAGAACCTCCAGGCATTCGTCGGGATGACGCCGCAGCAGCGCGAGACCGCAATGGCCTTCGTGAACCTCGACGACCGCCAGCAGACGAACCTGATGCGGGCGGCGAACACCGACCCAATGCGGGACCGTGTGAACAACGCGATCCGGGGCGCGGTCGCCCGAGTGCACCTGGCCTACGACAACACGCGCGGCCGGATCAGCGAGATGGCCACCTCGCTGGCCTCACAGGCGCGGGACTATCGCGACGTCGCAGTTCAGGGTGCGCGCGACGCCCGGGACACGGTGGTGCAGGGTGCGCGGGATGCGCGGGACACCGTCGTACAGGGTGCACGCGACGCGCGTGACACCGTCGTACAGGGCGCCCGGGACACCCGCGACGCGGTGGTGCAGGGCGCACGCAACGTCGGCGACCGGGCGACCGAGCTCGGCCAGCAGGCCGTCGGTGCCTACGAGACCGGCCGGGACCGGGTTGTGGACGCCGCCCAGCGCGGGCAGGTCCGGCTCGACCAGGCCTGGCAGAGCGGCGCCGACCGCGTCGGCGAGATGCGCGACTCGGTTGTCCAGGGTGCCCGAGACGCGCGGGACACCGTGGTGCAGGGTGGGCGTGACGCGCGTGACGCGGTCGTCGGCGGTGTGAGGAACGCCGCCGCGGCCGGACGGGACGCGATGAACCGAGCCGGCCGATGGTTCGAGGGCAAGTTCAACGGGACGATGCTCAAGGCCGAGAGCGCGCTCGCCAACTACAACGCCGGCCGGAACAACCCGTCCTTGCAGGCGGACATGAAGCAGATCATGCCCGACAAGAGCCGGCTGGAGATGATCCAGCAGGTGAGCGAGAACCTGAACACTGTCAACGGCCCGGTCACGGCAGCCGAGAACGAGGCCATCCAGAACCTCGCCAAGGAGTCCCAGACCAGGCTGGAAACGCAGACCGCGATGCGGGCCGGCCTGACCGGCGTCGCGCCGATGGGCCAGCCCGTCCAGTCTCAGGGTGCGACCGGCCAGCAGGCCGGTGGCCAGGGTGCCCAGGAGAAGCCGGCACTCACCAAGAACAACGACAAGGGCGGCCTCAAGCGCTGACCCCGATCACCTGAGGACGCCGCCGAGCCTGGCTCGGCGGCGTCTTCCGCGTTGGGTGGAGGCTTTCTGGCCTGATGTGCCGAAACCCTTGAGTGGGCTAGTCGGTGGTTGTTGCCGGTGCGGCGGCGTCCCGGTTCGGCGTTGCCTGTTGGGGGCGGCGTCTGGGCAGGGGTCTTGGCGGTTCGGGGTCTACGTCGTGGCCGGCCAGGTGGTTGACGATGGCGTTCAGGACGGCGGCGGTGGGGACCGCGACCAGGGCGCCGACGATGCCGGCGATCACCACGCCGGTGGCGATCGAGAGGATGATCGCCAGCGGGTGGACGCTGACCGCGCGGCCGAGCAGGAACGGCTGCAGGACGTGCGCCTCCAGCTGCTGTACGCCGATCACGACCGCGAGCATCACGATCGCGATGATGGGGCCCTTGGCAACCAGTGCGACGAGGACCGCGACGGTGCCGCTGATCAGGGCGCCGACGACCGGGATGAACGAGCCGACGAACACCAGGATCCCGATCGCACTTACCAGCGGCAGGCCGAGGATCGCGGCGCCGAGGGAGATCCCGATCGCGTCGACCGCGGCGACGATCACCGTGGCGCGGACGAACGCCGTCAGCGAGACCCACGCCTTCCGGCCCGACGAGTCGGCCTTGTCGCGGGCCCGGCGCGGGAACAGCCGGACCAGCCACGACCAGATCTGCTCGCCCTGGTACAGGAAGAAGAACAGGCAGAACAGCGAGATGAACAATCCCGCCACCACGTGCGTCGCCGTCGTACCGACCGCTGCCGCCTGCTGACCGAGCGCGCCGCCGGACGTGAGCTGCTTCTGCAGCTGCTTGAAGAGGCTGGTGATGTCCGCGTCGGTGAGGCCGAAATTGATCCGGGCCATGTCGCGCAGTTTCTGCACACCTTCGCCGACCTGGTTGGACAAGTCCTCGAACTGCCCGGCGATCTGTGTCCCGACCAGTGTCAGCAGACCCGCGATCACCACGAGCGTCGCGAGCACGGTGATGCCGGCCGCCGGACCACGCGGCAGCCGGAGCTTCTGCAGGCCGGTGGTGACGGGGATCAGGAGGGCGGTGAGGAGTACGCCGACGGTGATCGGTACGACGATCTCGGACAGGTACCGCATCCCGTAGCCGATCACGGCGATGGCCGCGACGATCACCAGGAACCGCCAGGCCCACGCACTGGCGATCTCCATCGCCGGCGTCACGCCGTGGTCCACCTTCCTCGGCCCGCGGCCTGCCCCCGGCACCTCGACCGCGGGTTCGACCGCAGCCTCGGCTGCCGACGCGCTGGACGATTCCAGCACCTCGTTGTCCGCAACCGGGCTCTGCTCGTCGTGCTGTCCGGTCCGGTCCCGCCCCGAATCGCTCATCCCACCTCCGCAAGCTGATGTGCTGATGAGACTAGTGCCCGGTGCGGCCCGTTCCATGAATATGGGCGGCCAGGCCTTCGGCAGCCTTCGGGGCGTCGTCGGCGAGCAGGCCGACCGCGGCGAGCACGTAGTCCGCGTCGACGCACACCTCAGCGCGCTGCGGGACCAGCCAGCCCTCCTCCTGCGCGTTGGTCCCGATCGAACCGAGGATCCGCGCCGCGACCTCCGGCGGGCTGTGCCGCAGCACTCCCCCGGACCCGACCAGCAGATCGACCTCGCGCAGATCCTTTCCGGAGCGCTCGATCACTCGCCCGCCAGGCCCGAACACGATCCGCTGCCGCCCCGCATGCCGCCGCAGCGCGACCGTCGCGGCAACGCTCGCCAACGTCTCGTCGTACGACGCCTCACGTCCGCTGTCCGGAAGGTACGACGGGTCCGCTCGCCGGCGTTCCGCCGCCGCACGCACCTCGTCGGCGTCCGCGATCAGCCCCGCCTCGGCGCCGGCCGCAACAACAGGTACGGCGCTCCACCGCATCCCGAGATCGCCTTCGACGGTCCGGGTCACGGGATGCGGGGCGACCACTTCGCGGCCGAGGTTCGCGTCCTCGGGGTCGAGCTCGATCACCGAGTGCACGTCGGTGGTGGCACCGCCGATGTCCACGACCGCCACGTCACCGTGCAGCGCGGCGAGTACCTCGACACCGCGCAGTACGACGTCCGGCGTCGCGGCGCGGACCATCCGCGCGAAGGACGGGTCCCGTGACAGGTTCTTCCCGCCGATCACGTGCTCCAGGAACATCTCGCGGATCGCGGCCCGGGCACTGTCCGGCGCGAACACGCCGATCTCCGGTACGACGTTTTCCGCCAGCACGTGCGGTACATCCGCCGCGGTCAGTGTTTCCGTGATTTCCGCCCGCGCATCGACGTTGCCTGCGACAACGACCGGTTTCCGCCACTTGTACTTCGCCAGCGTCCCGGCGGCCTTGAGCAGTACGGCGGAGTTCCCGCCGTCGGTACCGCCGAGCAGCAGCACGACGTCCGGGCGATCCTTGCGCAGCTCCTTCTGGCTGGTCGCGTTCAGGCCACCGCTGACGACCGCCACGACGCGCCCGCCGCTCGACAACGCGACCCGCTTCCCCGCCTCCGCGGTCACGAGTTCTTCGTTGCCCACGACACCGATCCGCAGGCCGCCGCCCGCACTCGAACAGGCCAGCACCTCCGCGTTCCGCACCCCCCGGTCGGCCGCTTCGAGTACGACGCGACAGGCCTGCCACCCGTCCATGACGTCGGTGTCGATCGTCGTACGGTGCTCGGCCCGGGCCACGAGCTCGCCCGAACCGGAATCCACCGCAACCGCCTTCGTGAAAGTCGACCCGAAGTCAACCGCAACCACCAGGCTCACCAACACTCACCCCACTCGCCCCATCGTCCACCGCCATCTCCCCCGCCCCTCCCGATCCCCCGCCCGTCCCGAGCGCGCCGTTCCCGCCCACGCTGAGCCGTTCCCGCCCACGCGTCGGTGCGCATTTGGTGGGTCAACCCAGCAAGTTGGGGGTCGTCACCCTGGTTGTGGGTCACAAACCCCCAAGTTCGCTGGCCGACCCAGCAAATTGCCTGGCCGGCCAGGCACATGCGCTGGGGTGGTGGGTGGGTCAGGCGAGGGCGCGATCGAGGTCGAGGAGGAGGTCGTCGACGGTCTCGATGCCGACGCTGAGGCGGATCAGGTCCGCCGGGACCTCGAGTGGGGTGCCGGCGACCGAGGCGTGGGTCATCTTGCCGGGGTGCTCGATCAGGGACTCGACGCCGCCGAGGGACTCACCGAGCGTGAAGACCTCGGCCTTGTTGCAGATGTCCAGTGCCTGCGCCTCGCCGCCGGTGACGCGGAAGCTGACGATCCCGCCGAACCGCTTCATCTGCTTGGCGGCGGTCTCGTGACCCGGGTGCCCGTCGACGCCCGGGTACAGCACCTGGCTGACGGACTTGTGCCGCTGCAGGAACTCGACGACCTTCTCGGCGTTGTCGCTGTGCCGGTCCATCCGGACGCCGAGCGTCTTGATGCCACGCAGCACCAGCCACGAGTCGAACGGCCCGGCGACGGCGCCGATCGCGTTCTGGTGGAAGGCGATCTTCTCCGCCAGCTCGGCGTCCCGCACGATCAGCGCGCCGCCGACCACGTCGGAGTGCCCGCCCATGTACTTCGTCGTCGAGTGCACGACCACGTCCGCGCCGAGCTCCAGCGGCTGCTGCAGGTACGGCGAGGCGAACGTGTTGTCGACCACCAGCAGGGCGCCGGCGTCGTGGGCGATCTGGGCGACGATGGCGATGTCCGCGACGTTCAGCAGCGGGTTGGTCGGAGTCTCCAGCCAGACGACCTTCGTCTTCCCTGGCTGGATCGCGGCCCGGATTGCGTCCGGGTGCGTGACCGCGGCCGGCGTCATCTCCACACCCCAGGTGCCGAGAACGCGGGCGAACAGGCGGAACGTGCCGCCGTACGCGTCGTCAGGGAAGACCACGTGATCACCCGGCACGCACAGTGAGCGGATCAGGGTGTCCTCGGCGGCCAGACCGCTGGCGAAGGCGAAGCCGCGGGTGCCGGCCTCGATCGCGGCCAGACACTCCTCGAGCGCAGTCCGGGTCGGGTTCGCCGAGCGGGAGTACTCGTACCCGTTGCGCAGTCCGCCGACGCCGTCCTGCTTGTAGGTGCTGGTCGCGTAGATCGGCGGCACGACCGAGCCGGTCGTCGGGTCAGGCTCGTTCCCGGCGTGGATCGCGAGCGTTTCGAAGCCGTAGTGGTGTTCCGTGTTCACCGGACCAGCGTACGGCCTGGTCTGCTCGGGTCCCGCAGGACGTCTGCTCCTGAGATGATCCGGCGGATCCGAGTTGTCCACAGGGGCGTCGTACTGGCTGGCGAATGACCCGTTAGGCCGCCTACGGTTGCGCACAGAGGGTCATCTAGAGGGTTGCGGTCAGGGAACCGGGCAAGGAAGGACGACGGCGCCGGATGAAGACGCAGGACAGGCCGCTCGACCAGGACGACCTGGCGATGGCGGATCTCGCCGAGATTCCGGACTGGACCGTGATCGCGGGACCGGACGGCGACGAGGCCGGGCCGGAGGTGGTGCGCGCCTTGGTGCACCGGGTGATGGGCCAGACCTCCTGGCAGCCGTGGCCGCTGCAGGCCGGCGAGGTGATCGGCTCCGACATGGTCTCGTGGGGGTTCACCACGCGCCGCGGCACCACGATGATCGTGTTCGACGGCCTCGCGTTCCCGGACTGCCCGGACAGCGGCTGGTCGGCGTACGAGATCGGTCCGGACGACATCGCCGCCGCCGAGTCCGGGCTGGACGAGCACTGGCCCGACCACCTCGCGCTCGCCACCAAGCACTGGGGCCGGCCCGACTACGTCGGTGACGAGAGCAGTCCGACGTTCGCTGACGAGTGGGAGCCCGGCGCCGGGACCGGCCGCCGGCATCTTGCCGTCTGGCTGCGTCCGGGTGCCCAGATCCACCTGTACAGCACGAAGCCCAGCAAGGACCCGCTGACGACGTCTGTCGGGGTCAACTACGCCGTGTACATCGACTAGGAGACCCCGCCGTGAGCGAGCGAACAACGAGAGTGGCCGATCAACTCGCTCATGCCGGAGCCGAGCGTAGCGAGGTGCAGGCGTGAGCCAGTCCTACCCGGAGAACCCGCGCGGCATCCGTCAGCGTGTCTCCCGCTGGAGCACGACTCGGCGCGGCACGAAGACGCTGAAGGCGGCGTACGCGCAGGCAGCCCGCGACGTGAAGCGGATGGATCCGTCCGTCCGCGAGGCGATCGGCCGCTCCAACATGACCCGCGCCGATCTGCAGCAACTGGCGAGTCTGCACGTCGACGCCCAGTTCCGCCCGGACCGGTACGGCGATGTCTCGCAGCGACTCGGTGCGGAAGCGGCCTCCCGTACCAACCCCGCTCCCGGCCAGACGCGGAACCCGCTGCGGCGAGTCGCCAACAGGTTCTCGCGCTGGCAGGACAGGCGGCAGGGGACGAAGGCGCTCAAGGCAGCGTTCACGCAGGCGGCGCGCGACGTGAAACGCACCGATCCCCAGGTCCGGTGGGCGATCGGCCGGTCGCAGATCAACCGGGCTGATCTCGCGGCGCTGGCGTCGAGCCGGATGGATCAGGTGTTCCGGCCCGAAGGCCGGTTCCAGAACGTGCCCGGGCAGCAGAACCAGACCGGGGCCGGGCGGCCGGGACAGGGTCAGGGGCAGGGTCAGGGGCAGGGGCAGGGGCAGGGGCAGGGCATTCAGTCCCGGGACGCGGTCCGGCAGCCGCCGTCGCCGCAGCAGTCCGAGCAGTTGAACCAGCGGATCGCGACGCTGCAGCAGGCGATCCTGGAGAGCCAGCAGCAGGCCCTCGCGCTGATGGAGGAGAACAACCGCCTCCAGGCGCAGATGCGCCAACTACTCGAGGCGCGCGTCCAGCAGCTCCAGCAGGAGAACGGCGCGGACCCGGCCTTGGAGCCCGGTCAGCAACGTGAGGGCACCAACCAGCTGGCGGCAGGCGACCAGCAGCCCGAACGCCGCACCGAAGGCGAAGCCGAGCGCGACGAACCCGGCGAACCCCGCGCCGCGGGTGAAGGCGAGGTCGGTGAGCCCCGCGCCGCGGGTGAAGGCGAGGTCGGTGAGCCCCGCGCCGCGGGTGAAGGCGAGGTCGGTGAGCCCCGCGCCGCGGGTGAAGGCGAGGTTGGCGAGCCGCGGGCCGCGGGTGGGGCTGAGGTTGGTGAGGGTGAGCCTCGGGCTGTGGGTGAGCAGGCCGAGACTGGTGAGCGTCCGGCCGGCGAAGCGCAGGTCGGGGACGACAACGGGCCGCAGGTCGGTGAGGGCGGAGCACCGCAGGCCGGCCCGGAGGTCGAGGGCGCGGAGCCGCAGCAGGCCGGCGAGGGGTGGACCCGCTCGTCCGAAACCCAGGGTCAGTCCGTCAGGGATGGCGAGGCACAAGGGAGCCGGCAGTCCACCGGCGAACGGGAAGCGCCCGCAGCCAACACGCAAGATCCCGCAGCCACCCCAGCGCCAGCCGTCGACCCCCAGCAGGCAGGCAACGACCCTCAGCACCCCGGCACCAACCCTCAGCAGCCTGACGTCAACGGGCAGCAGCCTGGTGTCAACGGGCAGCAGTCTGGTGTCAACGGGCAGCAGTCTGGGGCCGACCTCCGGCAGGCTGCCGCCAACGCGCAGCGGCAGCAAGGACCGGCGTCAGGACAGCAAACGTCGGCGGAAGCCGACGCGGCGCTCGCGCGAAAAATGACGTTCGACGGCCACCCACCGCTCAACAGCGTGTCGTCCGACAAGTCCAACGGGGCCGTCAAGGCCGGTGGCGACGATGCCAACAGGCGGCAACGCGGCAACCAGACGTCGAGCCGGAACACCCCGTCGAAGAACGGCAAGGACGGTCGCTGACGTAGTACCTGACGACGTCGCTCGCCGCGGCGGCGTACGTCGTACCGGGGCTAGAAGTCGACGAGCTCCAGCTGCGTCTCGACGGGGCTGCCCTCGAGGAGGTCCTCGGCAGTCCGGATCGCTTTCTTGACCGGGAGCATGTAGGTGCCGGTCTTGGTCGGGAAGACGGAGGTCTGCCAGGTGCTGCCGCCGACCGTGACCGAGACCCGCACCGATCCGAAGCCCCTCCGCCGCCCCTCGGTCAGGTCCGTGATCTCGTCGCTGACATCCTCCGGCACCGTGACGAAGTACCAGCTGCCTTCGCCCGGGTAAATCCACAGCGGCGCCGTGAACCTGTACCCGGTCACTCGCCCACCGGAGTCCCACGGCGAGCAAGAACCGCGGTGGCAGCGTCCAGTAGCACCGCGCGGATCTCCCCATCGCCGGCCTGGAGATCGAGCTCGGTGGACATCGCGGCCCCGACCGCCTCGACCGCGGCAGCGGCACGCAGCCGGTCGGCGGCCGTCGGGTCGGGGCCGGCCAACCACAACTGGAACCGACGGCTCTGCGCGATCAGCTCGTCGAGGTCGTCCCCGAAGGCCGCGAGTACGGCGGCGATGTCGCGGAGAAGCGTCGGCCCGGTCGCCCGGTGCGCGATCATCACGTCGACGTACGCACCGAGGACCTCGCGCTCCGTCTCCGGCGACCACGGCAGCGTCTCCGGGAGCCGCAGCACCTGGAAGATGTCGTCCAGGAAGGTGCCGACGATCGCGCGTAGCAGCTGCTGCTTCGACGAGTAGTGGTAGTACAGCGACGCCTTGGTGATGCCGACCTGCTCCGCGATCTCGCGCAGGCTGGTCTTGTCGTATCCCTGGGTCGAGAACAGCTCGACCGCGGCGCGATGGATCTCCGCCTTGGTGTCCCGGGAACTCGTCGCGTGCTGCACGTCACCACCCTCTCATCTTCACCAGCCTACCGGGCGGCAGGTAGGCTACCTACCGACCGGCAGGTAAAGACAACCCATATGGAGGGGTCCCGGGTGTTCACCAAACTCGGACGCTTCGTCGTCCACAACCCGTGGAAGGTGATCGCCGCCTGGGTGGTCGCGGCGGTGGCCGTGATCGCGTTCGCGCCGACGCTCGCCGACGTGACCACCAAGGATCAGGCGGCCCTGCTGCCTGACAAGTACGAGTCGGTGCAGGCGCAGAAGCTGGCAGCCGACGCCTTCGGGCAGACCAACGACGCGACCGCCAGCATCGTCGTGAAGCGCAATGCGGGCGGCGAACTGACCGCGCCCGACCAGGCCAAGGTCACCGAGGTGGCGGCCAAGATCACCGCGGCGAAGATCGACCGGGTGACCGCCGCGATCACCGGCCCGCAGGCGGTCTCGCCGAACAAGCAGGTCCAGATCATCAGCGTCGGCCTCAAGGGCACGCCGGACGAGCAGGCCGTGCTGGACGCCGTACAGAAGATCCGTGACGTGACCGGCTCCACGCTCACCGGCGCCGATCTCGAGTACGGCGTGACCGGCGACGCGGCGTTGATGCTCGACAACCAGGACGCGTTCAACAACGCCTTCATCGTGGTCGGGATCGCGACCGTCGTGCTGATCATCGGCCTGCTGCTGGTGATCTACCGCAGCCCGGTCGCCGCGTTCCTGCCGATCCTGACGGTCGGTCTGGTGTCGGCGATCGCGCCCGGCCTGATCGCGCTGGTCGCGAAGGCGACCGATCTACAGGTCACGCAGGACCTGCAGACGATCCTGACCGTCGTGCTGTACGGCGTCGGCACCGACTACATCCTGTTCCTGCTGTTCCGGTTCCGCGAGCGGCTACGCGCCGGCGAGGCGCCGAAGGAAGCGCTGGTGAACGCGGTCGCCCGGGTCGCCGAGGTGATCGTGTCGGCGGCGGGAGCGATCGTCGTCGCGTTCAGCGCCCTGCTGCTCGCGGTGTTCGGCGGGTTCAAGAGCCTCGGCCCGGGGCTCGCGATCGCGGTCGCGGTGATGGCGTTCGCCGCGATCACCCTGGTCCCGGCGGTCGTCTCGCTGCTCGGCCCGAAGGTGTTCTGGCCGTCGAAGTCGTGGCAGAAGACGCCGAAGGGCGCGATGTTCAAGCGGTTCGGCACGTTCACGGCGCGGCGTCCGGCATTGGTCGCGGCGATCTCCGGCGGCGTGATGGTCGTGCTCGCGCTCGGCTCGCTCGGGATGAAGGTCGACTACGACGCGTTCAGCCAACTGCCGGACGGCACCGAGTCGGCCCGCGCGATCAAGGACCTGCAGGCAGGGTTCCCGGCCGGCGCGCTGAACCCGACGACGGTCTACGTCAAGAGCGCCGACGGTACGCCGCTGGATCCGGCCGAGCTCACGACGTACGCCGGGAAGCTGGCGAAGGTCGACGGCGTCGGCGGAGTGCTTCCGGCCGGCGCGGACGGCAGCCTGGCGTTGCTGAACAAGGACAAGACCGTTGCCCAGCTCAACGTCGTACTCAAGGATGCGCCGTACGCGAATGCCTCGCTGGATCTGGTCGACGGGAAGCTCCGGGAGGCGGCACACGCGGAGGCGCCGGCCGGGACGAGCACGCTGCTCGGTGGGGTGACCGCCAGCTACACCGACATCCGGGACGCCAACAGCCGGGATCTCTCGGTGATCTTCCCGGTCGCGGGCGGGCTGATCGCGGTCATCCTCGCGCTGCTGCTGCGGTCGCTGATCGCGCCACTGGTGCTGATGCTCGCGGTGGTGCTGAGCTTCTTCAGCTCGATCGGCGCGACGGTGTTCGTGTTCCAGGGCGCCGCCGGCCATGCGGGCGTGACGTTCTCGCTGCCGATCATGCTGTACCTGTTCGTCGTTGCCATCGGCACCGACTACAACATCCTGATGATCGCCCGGTTGCGTGAGGAGGCCGAACGCGGGACGGATCCACGGACCGCGGCCGACCGCGCGATCGAGCACGGCGGCCCGTCGGTGGCGGCGGCCGGGCTGATTCTGGCCGGCACGTTCTCGTCACTGATGCTGGCCGGTATGGCGCTGCTCACCGAGATGGGGTTCTCGGTCGCGGCCGGCATCGTGATCTCGGCGTTCGTGATGTCGAGCTTCCTGGTGCCGAGCGTGATCGCCCTGCTCGGCCGCCGCGCCTGGTGGCCGCGCCGGATGAAGGTCAGCTCTGCCGCCCCCGAGGAGCGCGAACTCGAGCCGGTCGGCTGACAAGACCCGCAGGCTGAGGGGTCCTGCGAGAATGACGGGTCCCGGACCGCAACTTGGTCCGGGACCCGTCTACTGACGCTTGAGGCGGACGGTGAAGATCGGTAGCAGGACGTGGACGAGTGGGCCGATCGAGAGGGCGTAGACGACGGTGCCGACGCCGATCGAGCCGCCGAGCAGGAAGCCGGTCGCGAGGACGGTCAGCTCGAGCGACGTCCGGACGAGGCGGACGCTCAAACCGGTACGACGTACCAGGCCGGTCATCAGGCCGTCACGGGGACCGGGGCCGAACTGGGCGCCGATGTAGAGGGCGCCGGCCAGCGCGTTCAGGACGACACCGGACAGCATGAACACGATCCGCAGCCAGAGCGCGTCCGGGCGGTCGACCGTGGCCAGGGTCAGATCAGTGACCAGGCCGATCACGATCGCGTTGCTGATCGTGCCGAGGCCCGGCCACTGGCGCAGCGGGATCCAGGCGAGCAGTACGACGAAGCTCATCGCGATCACCACGGTCCCGAAGCTGAGCGGGAGGTGCCTGGTGATGCCCGAGTGGAACACGTCCCACGGGTCGAGGCCGAGGTTGCCCTGGATCATCAGGCCCATCGAGGCGCCGTACAGGGTCAGGCCGACGTACAGCTGCACCAGGCGACGCGGGAGATGGCCTGCCTTCAGCTGCTGGATCGGGTTGAGGGGCGCGAGCTGACGCGGCGGGGCAGCGGAGGTGGCGGTCACGAGATCCAGTGTCCGTCGTAAGTGGCCTGGCATTCGATAGCCAGTTGCGCGATAGTGGACTGCATGCGAGGCCGTTATCTTCCCGCCAGCACGTTAAGCGGCCTGCTCGGCGAGTGGGCCGACGGGACCGGTCCGGCGTACCGGGTCCTGGCCGAGCGGCTCCGGTTGCTGATCGCGGACGGGCGGATCATGCCCGGGTCGCGGCTGCCGAGCGAGCGCGAACTGACCGAGGCGCTGGGCGTCAGCCGTACGACGGTGGCGTCCGCGTATCGCTCGTTGCGTGACAGTGGCTACCTGACGAGCCGGCGCGGTTCCGGGAGCGTCACCGCACTGCCGTCGAAGGTCGAGCCAGAGCTTGGGCGGCACCACGCGCCGGGAATCGACACCGACGGTCTGTACGACTTCACCTGCGCGGCGCCGGCTGCGGTGCCGGGCATCAGTACGGCGGTGGCAGCGGCGGCCGGCGACCTGCCGATGCACCTCGCCACGCCCGGGTACCACCCGCAGGGCCTGCCAGTACTGCGTTCCGAGATCGCGGCGGCGTACTGCGAACGCGGGTTGCCGACGTCGCCCGATCAGATCATCGTCACCGCCGGGGCGCTCGCCGCGACGTCGATCGCGGTGCGGGCGATCACGCAGATCGGCGACCGGGTGCTCACCGAGAGCCCGACGCATCCGAACTCGGTGGACGCGATCCGGCGCAGCGGTTGCCGCGTGGTCGCCGTACCGATGTCGCCCGGCGGCTGGGACCTGCCCTTGCTGGAGGCAACGATTCGGCAGACGGCGCCGCGGGCGGCGTGGATGGTGGTGGACTTCCAGAATCCGACCGGCTTCCTGATGTCCGCGGCGGATCGGCAACGGCTGGCGCGGGCGTTCGCGCGGTCGCGGACGACGGCGATCGTGGACGAGACGCTGTTCGAGCTGTCGCTGGACGGGCAGGAGATGCCGCCGCCGTTCGCGTCGTACGACCCCGACGGGGTGATCACGGTCGGATCGGTGAGCAAGTCGTTCTGGGGCGGGTTGCGGATCGGGTGGATGCGGGTGCCGGAGGCGCTGGTCGCGCGCGTGCTGGACGCGCGGGCGTCGATGGATCTCGGTGCGCCGGTGCTGGAGCAGTTGGTGGTCGCGGACCTTCTGCGGCGGCGCTCGACCTTGCTGCCGGAGCGCCGGGCGTCGCTGGCGCAGCGGCGGGATGCTTTGGCCGCCGCGGTGTCTGCCGAGCTTCCGTCGTGGAGGTTCCGGCTGCCTTCGGGTGGGTTGTCCCTGTGGTGCGAGCTGCCCGAACCGGTCGGCTCCAGCCTGGTCGGTGTCGCCCAGCGCAACGGCGCACTCCTGGTCGCCGGGTCACGCTTCTCCCCCGACGGCGGCCTCGAGTCCTTCATCCGCCTCCCGTTCACCCTCGACGAGGAATCCCTCCGCGACGGCGTCACCCGCCTCGCCACGTCCTACGCCTCCCTGACCACCGGCGCCGCCCCCACCCGCCGCCCCGGTGTGATGATCGCGTAGGCCGGACGCCCCCACTCCGAGGCAGGCGGACGCCCAGGCCATCACAATTGGTCCAGTTTGCCGCGCGCCCGCGGGGAGCCGCCCCGATCGCGCGATTGTGATGGCCTGGCGGTCCGCACGTCATCGCGCCGTAAGGGGTAAGGGGAAGGTTCGCCTGGTCAGGGGCGTTGAGAGACGATGAGAGTCACACTGCGAGAGGCGTGAGAATGTCGTTCTTCAGCCGCAACACCGCCATGGTCGAGCCGGAGGCCGCCCTGCCCGGCCGGCCCACTCCTGGCTTCGCCGTACCGGACGAGAACATCGTCCTGCACACGCCGCAGACCGGTGCCGCGCCCGAGGGCTTCGAGGAGGTCTGGTTCGGCACCGGATGCTTCTGGGGCACCGAGGAGATCTTCTGGCAGCAGCCGGGCGTGTACACGACGGCCGTCGGGTACGCGGGCGGTTACAGCCCCAACCCGACGTACGAGGAGGTCTGCACCGGGCGCACCGGTCACGCGGAGGCCGTCCGGGTCGTGTACGACCCGACCAAGACCACCTTCACCGACCTGCTCAAGGTCTTCTGGGAGACCCACGACCCGACGCAGGGCATGCGGCAGGGCAATGACCTCGGTTCGCAGTACCGCTCGGCGATCTACTACACCACCGACGCCCAGCGCGCCGAGGCCGAACGCACCCGCGACCTCTACGCCCCCGTCATCAAGCCCCTCGGCTACGACGACATCACCACCGAAATAGCCCCTGCCACCACGTTCTACTACGCCGAGACCTACCACCAGCAGTACCTCCACAAAAACCCCAACGGCTACCGCTGCCACAGCAACACCGGCGTACCGTTCCCCGCTGACGCCTGATTCAGCCAGGCCGCCCGATCACCGGGCGGCCTGCTGCTATTCGGGGCAGTTCCAGGATCGCGGTCAGCCCAGAAGGCGCAGTGCATCGAGATATTCGTCCCCCAGCATGCTCTCGTTCACCCACCGGCTCGTACTCGCGCCGTGCACGTTCTCCACCCAGGCCAGTGCCTGTTCGGGCTCCTCGAAGCTCCGGACCGAAGGATCGTCGCCTCGATAGTTGCCATCGTCGTCGATCGGATCCCATTCTTCGACGTCGGGGAACTCACCGAGGTCAGCGAACGAGCCGTCACCGATGTCGAACTTGTGGCAGAGGGAGACCTTCACCGGTCGTGCGCCGTAGACCTCCACGTACCAGAGGATGCGAGCGCATTCGCTCCACGGACCGTCCTGATGCCCGAGCCGGTCCTCAAAGCCGAGGAACTGTCCAACTCCGGCCCCACGCCGAACAGCCGCCAACGCCTCTCCCGAGTCAAATGCCTACGCATGTCGCGAGTATCCCCCGGCCGGGGTGCGGTGGTGTGTGAGCGCGAGGACGACGGCTCCGGGCAGGGTTGCGAAGAGCGCTAGTACGCCGTACACGACTGCGACGGTGAGGCCTAGCGTGGCGCCTAGGCCGACCGCGCTGAACGCCCAGGCGGCTGCGCCCTCGCGTGGGCCCCAGCCTGCGATGTTTGTCGGCACGGCCGAGGCTGTCAGGACGACCAGTGCCAGAGGCAACAGTCGAGCCGGGGACACGTCCGCCCCGGTCGCTCGCACGGCGATCAGGAAGACGGCGGCGTGGCCGAGTACGGCGACAGTGGAGGCGAGCAGGATGCCAGGCCAGGCCCGCGGCGCGAGGACGGCGTTGCGGAGATCGCTGGTGAAGGCGCGTCCGATCCGCGTGGAGAGGCGGCGTCGGTTCAGGCAGAGTGGTACGGCGATCAGCGCCACACCGGCGACGCCCACGACCGTCACGGCGATCGAGGGACCAGGCCATCTAGCAGGCCAGGGCAGCAGGAACAGCACGCCCAGCGTCAGCACGATCTGTACCGCAAATCCCGACGCCCGCTCCCAGGCCACGGCCCGCAGGCTCCGCCCCAGGTCGCCGACCTCGCGCCCGTGGCGTACGGCGCGGTGTACGTCGCCCACCACCCCGCCGGGCAGCGTGGCGTTGAGGAACTGGGACCGGTAGTACGCAGCCACCGCGGTCCTCAGCGGCATCTCGACGCCGAGCCCGCCGGCGACGAGCCTCCACCGCCAGGCACAGCACAACGTGGTCAGCGACGTGATGGCAAGGGCGGCGGCGAGCGGCCAACCGGTCGTCAGTCGGAGCCCGTCCACCAACGGGCCCGTACCCACCCGCCACACCAGAACTGCGAGGATCGCTGCGCCGCCCGCGACTCGCGCCCAGGTCCAGATGCTTCGGCTGATGGCGGTTCCGATCTCGTAGTTGGGGCCCTTTGCCAGTAACACGGCTGCCCCCTGCCGCTGGTTCATCCGGCGACTTCCGACAGTACGGCGGCCAACTCGCGCGAGGCCTGTCCCCAGTTGGACAGCGCCAGGCGCCGTGACCTGGCCGCCACGCGCAGCCGCGCGCGCTCTCGCGGGTCACCCAGCCACCGACGCAGCGCCTGCGCGAGAGCCTGTGGGTCGCCAGGCGCCACCAGCAGGCCGGGCCGGCTTCCGTCGGCGTGGCCGAGAGCCTCGGGCACGCCGCCGACGTTCGTGGCCACGACCGGCAGCCCGCGGGCGAGCGCCTCGGTGACGACCATGCCGTAGGTCTCGGCCCGGGAGGCCAGCACCAAGGCGTCCGCCTCTGCGTAGGCGCGCTCGAGTTCGGCGCCCCTGAGCGGGCCTGTGAAGCACACCCGGTCGGCCAGGCCCAAGTCCTCGGCCTGCCGGCGCAGTCCGTCCACGAACTCCACATCGAGCTTCAGTGAGCCGGCGAAGACACACCGCCACGCCAGATCGTCCACTGTGGCCAGCGCCTCGAGCACGAGGTCGTGGCCCTTGGCCGGGGTGATGGATCCGACACAAAGCAACCGCCCGCCGGACAGCGAACCCGATGCCAGGTCGGCCATGTCGACGCCCGGCTGTACGACGTACACACGGTCCTCGGGCAGCGTGTAGTGGTCGAGCAGCCACCGCCGGGTCCAGTTGCTCGTCGCAACGATCGCGGATGCTGCCGACAGTGCTGCGACCTCGCAAGCCTCGTCCCGCGGCATGTGCAGGAGTACGACGAGCCGCAGGCGGTCGGCCTCCGGCTTCAGCACCTCAGGGACCACGGACGCCACCAGGCCGTCGATCAGCACCACTTCATCGTCCGGGACCAGGGCCAGCGCCGCACCCACAGCCAAGCGGGCCTGCGCGTCGGGCAGGGGCCACTGGCCGGCCACGGCGTACTCGTGGACCGACCAGCCGAGTGCCACGAGTCCGTCGCAGACCCGGCGGTCGTAGACGTTGCCACCGCTCGGCCGGCACGGGTCGTCGATGCCGTCCGGGACCAGGACGTGTACCTCTGTCACGACGACCGCTCGTAGTCCACCAAAGGAGTCCCCCTCTTCCGCCCGGATGAACCGGTGCGACGCTGTTCCCGTATGACTGTCGTACCCGCAGATACGGAGGCATTGTGCGTCTGGTTCAGGGTCGAGTGCGCAGTCACATCCTGACTGGCCCGCTCGCCGGCTTCGCTGGTCTGCTCGTGCTCCTCGGTGCACTCGCAGCGGTCACCGGCCTCGACGTCGCCGGCTGGGCGACCGGCGTCGCCTCCGGGGCCGGCCTTGCCGCCCTGCTCGTCCGAGCGATGGCGCATCACCGTCGTGACCGGCTGGGACCCGCGGACAGAGTGACGCTGGCTCGCGCGATCCTCGCCTGCGGGGTCGCGGCGCTCACGGCGGACTCGTTCGGCGGCCGGGTGCCGGTGGCGGTCTTCGTGACGATCTCGACGGTCGCGCTGATCCTCGACGGGGTCGACGGTCAGGTCGCTCGGCGTACCGGCACCGCTTCGGCGTTCGGGGCGCGCTTCGACATGGAAGTCGACTCGTTCCTGGTCCTGATCCTGAGCGTGTACGTCGCACACTCGATGGGCTGGTGGGTGATCGCATTCGGTGCCGCCCGCTACGTGTTCGTGGCCGCCGGCTGGGCGCTGCCGTGGCTGCGTGGCTCGCTCCCGCCCCGTTACTGGGCCAAGGTCGTCGCCGCGATCGTGGGTATCGTGCTGACCGTCGCGGCTGCTCGCATCCTGCCCGATGCCGTGACCACAGTGGTGCTGCTGATCGCGTTGGGCCTGCTGGCCGAGTCGTTCGGCCGTCACACCTGGGGACTGTGGCGCCAGGCCGGGAGCCCGCCCGGCACTCGTGCAACGGTGACGTCGGCGCTGGCGGTGCTCCTGGTCTGGGCTGCGCTCCTCGTGCCGGACCACACCGGCGACCTCTCCCTGGCGGCCTTCCTCCGGGTACCGCTCGAGGGCCTGGTGTTCGTCGTCCTCGTCTGCGTGCTGCCGTCGAGATCGGCGCGGGTTCTCGCAGTGATCGGCGGTCTCCTCATCGGGGTGCTGATGATCACGCGGGTGCTCGACAGAGGCTTCTATTTCGCCTTCGACCGTCCCTTCCATCCGGTGTACGACGCGGCGTACGTGGGATCCGCGCTGGGCCTGCTCGGCGACTCGATCGGCCGCATCGGCGCCCTCGCAGTCTTCATCGGAGCCGGAATCCTCTGCGTGGCCCTGCTCGTCCTGCTGCCGCTGTCGGCAGTCCGGGTGACACGGATCGTGGCGAGACACCGGCGACCGACGATCCGGATCGTGGCCGTCCTGGTCGCGATCGCGATCGTGCCCGCGCTGACCGGCGCCGGGCCGGGGCCCGTACGACAGCTCGCCTCATCCTCCGCGGCTCGGCTCGCCACACAGGTCCGTGACGACCTCCACGACCAGCGCGAGTTCGTACGGGCGCTCGCGCAGGACCCCTTCCGCGACACCCCGGGCAACGACTTGCTGACCGGCCTGAGGGGCAAGGACGTACTCCTGGTCTTCGTCGAGAGCTACGGACGTACGGCGCTCGACTCTCCTGTCGTCACGTCGGCTCTCGAGGCCGGAGACCGGCGGCTGCAGCAGGCCGGCTTCTCCTCACGCAGCGGCTTCCTCACCTCGCCGACCTTCGGCGGCATCAGCTGGCTGGCGCATTCCACCCTGCAGTCCGGGCTATGGGTGGACAACCAGGCGCGGTACGACCACCTCGTCACCCTCGACCGGCTCACTCTCACCGACGCGTTCGGTCGCGCAGGCTGGCGGACAATCGCCGACGTACCGTCCAACGACAAGGACTGGTCGGTGGCGACGACGTACTACCACTACGACAAGGTCTACGACCGCCGGAACGTGGGGTACGCCGGTCCGTCGTTCAGCTATGCCTCAATGCCTGACCAGTACACGCTGGCCGCCCTCCAGCGGATGGAATTGGACAAGCCGAACCGCGCTCCCGTCATGGCCGAGGTCGACCTGGTTTCCAGCCACACACCCTGGGCACCGCTCCCCCGGCTCGTCGACTGGAGCCGGGTGGGTGACGGCTCGGTCTTCGACCCGATGCCTGCCGAAGGCGACTCGCCGGAAGACGTATGGCGGCAGCCGGACCGTGTGAAGGCCGCATACGCACAGTCGATCGCCTATTCGCTCGACGCCCTGACCTCGTTCGTACAGCAGCTCCACGACCGCAACCTGGTGCTCGTCGTCCTGGGCGACCATCAGCCGGCCAGCATCGTCTCGGGCAACGGTGCGAGCCACGATGTGCCGGTGAGTATCATCGCCGCCGACCCAGCCGTGACGGATCGGGTAGCGGACTGGGGCTGGCGGAACGGGCTCCGGCCGGATCCCAGCGCACCGGTCTCGCCGATGGACACCTTCCGAGACCGCTTCCTCAGCACCTACGGCCGCTAGCTTCGTTGAGGTGGGTCCGCCGGTGGCAGTGCGTGGAGAACAGCCGCGAGGCTCTGAGGGTCACGGCGGGCGATGTTGTGACCAACGGGAATCTCGTGAACCTGCCAGCCCGAGTCGTTGCGTAGCCGATCGGTCAGCGTCACGAACGGGCTACCCGGCCACGCGCCACCGCTGATGAACGTTCGGCGGGGTACGTCGCTGAGGTTGGCTTCCAGCCTGATCGACTGGACGAAGCTCGCCAGTGGGTGCGGTCGCGCGCGCGGGTCGAGCCCATCGGGGACCGCGACCCATCGGCCGTCGCCGCGGGCGCCGACGATGAACATCTCACGGAAGGTGTCGCTGGTCAGCGACCAGCACGAATCGCCGTCGTCCGGCACGTACGCGTCGATGAAGACGAGCTGCTCGAGGCGGTCGCCGAGCCGGTCCGCGACACCGGCGATCACCATCCCGCCGTAGCTGTGCCCGCACAGCGCGAGGGGCGTTTCGTTGCTTCGGTCAATGATCTCGGCGACCTGGTCGATATGGGTGTCGAGGTTCGACGGACGGTCTGCATCGGCTGGGCCGTCCAACTCCAGCCCTGACAGGGTCACGGCCTCGACGAGATGACCGTTGCGACGGAGCTCGGCGGCCACCGCGTCGAACACCCATCCGCCTTGCCAGCCACCCGGCACCATCACGAATTTCACCGCAGCAGCCTAAGCCACGCGGACCCGCCGACCGGCTGGAGTCCTAGTCCCGCTTCGTTCCCACAACGCAGCGCGCCAGGCCCGGAACCCGAATCTTGCCGTCCTTCTCGAACGCGCTCACCTTCGCCATGGCGCGTGCCCGAATCCGCTCCCGCGCCGGTCCGTCGACCTGTTGGAGCGCCGCGACTGCGAGTGAGACGTGCTCGCTGATCATCTGCCAGTACTGTTCGGGCGACTCCGTCACGAGTTCGACGCGGACGTCCCACTCGGCAATGTCGCGCAGTCCGGCGCTCTCGTACCGGGCAGTCAGGTATCCAGGGGCTGCGCACCGAAACATGTTCGGTCCGTCCGCGGCAGGCGGCGCCACCACCGCCTCGGTTGCGATTGCCTGCATGGCGATCGCTGTCCACGGGTTCTCGTCGGGCTTGACCCAAACCGACGAGCAGAGGCGTCCGCCTGGCTTGAGCACGCGCCTGAACTCGGTCGTCGCCTTGGCCGCGTCCGGGAAGAACATGTACCCGAAACGCACCGAGACGCTGTCGAAGGTGGCGTCGTCGAACGGCAGATCGTCGGCGCTGCACACCTTCGTCTCGATGTTGGTGACGCCGTGCGCCTTGGCTCGCCGTACGGCGATGTCCAGCATCTCCGGTGCGAGATCGGTGAGTACGACGCGTCCCTTCGGCACCAGTCTCGCGATGGTGAGACCCGGCTCGCCCGTGCCCGAGGCGATGTCGAGGTGCTGCTGGTCTTCAGCGAGGTCGAGTCGCTCGATCATCGCCGCGCCGACCGGGCCGAGCTGATCCATGATGACCGAGTCCCACTTCTCCCAGCCCGCGGAGAGTCCTGCCCACGTCGCTCGCTGACCGTCCCGGACGTCATCGGCACTCGGCATTGCCTCTCCCCCGCTAGACCGTGTGGGCGTGGCCCGGCTGGTTGGTGCGGTCCTCCGCGTCGTCACCTGTGCTGTACAGACGAACGGTCAGCCCGTCCGGGTCGTAGACGTCGACCACCCAGCCGCGGGTGCCGGCCTTGATTCCGGAGTGTCGTACGTCGAGCGCGTCGAAGTGCGCGATCCACGCCTCGGCCGCCGTGCGATCGGCGATCGCGAAGCTCACCGGGTCGAATCCAGCGTTGCCGACCGCAGCCTGCGCGTTCTGCCGCAGGGCCACCGGAACGCCTGCACCGGGCAGACGTCCGCCGACGCCGCGTACGACACCGTCGTCGTCGGGAAACTCCAGCTCGACGGTGTAGCCGAGCACCCGTTCGTACCACTCGCGGCTGCGAACCAGATCGCTGACCGGCAGCTTGAGGTGATGAATACCGGTGAACCGCACATCTGCCATCGCTACCCCCGCTCCGTGTGCCCCGAACATCGAGAGCCCCTGTCGTCGTCCGACCATCGTCTCCTGGCTCCGACGAACCCGCCTAGAGCGTAGCAACTGCAACTGCGGCTGGCGCGGGGCTGCTCGCGAGCCGCCTAGTGGATGCGGCGGGCGAGGTGGGCGGCGATCTGCGCGTCGATTTCCACGGTTTCGGGGAGGACCTCGAGGGTTCGGCGGAAGACCTCGGCCCGGTCGGCGGGCGGGAGCATGACGTACGCCGAGACCGTCGAGAGCTGTCCGACCCAGTCCTCGGCGCTCATCGTCAGGCGCCGTTCGATCACCGCCTGCCGTACGTCGGTGAACCACTCGGACTGCTCGAGCTCCGTTCCGGGCCATTGCATCGGGCGATCCGCCGGGGTGCCGTCGGGCGACGGTACGCCGTCGTCGTCGAGGTACGGCGTACGGGCCGCGCGCACCGCCTCTTTGAGGGCCGGGTCTGCGAGCTGGATCGGCACGCCGAACGAGGCGAACACCCCACCCGGTCGGACGAGTTCGGCCATGCGCGCCCACCGGCCCTCAGGGTTGGTCCAATGGAGCGCGGCGGCCGAATACACCAGGTCGTACGACGAATCCAGCGGCAGGTCCTCGAAGGCAGCTTGCACAGTGGTGACGTTCGCCGGCAGGTGTTTGCGCAACTCCACGAGCATGGCCGCGTCGGGCTCTGTCGCCGTGACCGCGATCGCTCCTTGCGCGAACAGGCGCGTCGCCTTGCCTGTCCCGGCGCCGATCTCGAGAGCAGTCCGAATCGGCCCACCGGCGTACGCCGTCACCAACTCGAGGACTTCCACGGGATACCCAGGCCGAAACCGCTCGTACGCCTCCGCCACCGCCCCAAAACTCAACGCCCGCTCAACCATCCCGGCATCCTGACACCTTCTCCGCCGTACTGCTCGGCATTTTCGGGACATCGCCTACGGCCAGGATGTCAGCCAGTCGACGTGGCGGGTTCGAAGGTGGCTAGGAGTTGTTCGAGGGCTGCTTGGTCGGGGCCGGTGAAGGGGTCTGCGCCCGGGGCGGCGGCGAGCATGGCCAGGAACTCGGGTGTGCGTTCCGTGGCTGGTGGCAGGTGCGTGCTGAGGATCACGGCGGGGTCGACGGCCCGCAGCGGTGCGAGGCTGTCGAGGAACCTGGCCTTGTCGACGGTGTGGACCCACGGACTGTCGACGGTTGCCCAGAGCAACTGACCGGCGCGGAGGTCGTCGGCGGAGATGTGGCCGACGTCGCCGCAGGTGGCAAGCTCCGCGGTGGGCATCGGCGCGCCGAAGCAGTCCGAGCTGAAGCAGGCACCGGTCTGGTCGTCGTAGAACCCGACCGTCGACGGGTTGTCGAACAGCGGCGGCCGGAACGCGGTCAGCCGGCGATCGCCCACGTCGAGAGACTGGCCCGGGTTGAGCAGGTACACCCGATCCATCGGCAGTGGCCGCTCGGTGGACATGATGCCCGCGCCGAGAAAGGTCGTGATCAGGCGTGCCCGGGGCGCCGCTTCGAGAAGGTCGAACAGCGAGCCGGTGTGGTCACGGTCCGGATGGGTGAGCCAGATCCACTCGACGTCCTGCGGGTCGATGACCGAACCGAGGGCGTCCATGAAACCACGGCCCGGCAGACTGAGGCCGGTGTCCACGACGACCGGCTCGGCCGCGTGCAGGACGAAGGCATTGACCGGCATGAACCCGATCCCGGGTACTTCGAGTTGATCGCTCAGTACATCGATGTCGCGGCCGATCCGATTGATGTCCATGGAGTTCAGGCCTCTCGTACGTCGTCGAAGTCGATGCGGATCAAGCTCCTGGCGATCGTGGACAGGTCGGTGATCGTCGGGTCGTAGCCTTTGCGGATCTTCAGACCGACCTCGAACGCGGCGGCGCCGTTGTCGAGCGCGCCGCGCAACGCGGTCCCCACTTGCTGCGGCGTGGCGGGCAGCAGTACCGCCTGACCGTGACGGACCCGACCTTGGTGGGTCACCGTGACGCCCGTGGGATCGGTGAAGTTCAGCCGCCACGGCCGCTCGGTGAACACCATCGAGACGCCGTCGATCAGGTGCAGGCACACCGGGACGCGGAACCTCTTGCCGCTGCGCCGGCCGTCGAACTCCAAGAGTGCCTGCAAGGCGACGCGCCGACCGAGCGGACGCGTCGTGAGCACACGCCGTACCAGCGGGTTGATCATCCGCATCAGGGCCGGGCGTGGTGGGGCCAACCGCACCCGGGTCGCCGTATCAGCCATCGCTGCTCCTTGGTTGCTGGTGTCAACGACGCTAGGTACGTGCGGGATGCCGGCGAAATACCACAAAGCTGGTAGATCTCCCCCGCCCGACCGCGGCGTACGGTGGGCGTATGGGGGCGGACAGCTTGCAGCACGCGGCGGACAAGATCACCCGCTTGTGCGCCGAACCACGCGACCTCGTGTCGCTGTGGCAACAGTCGACCGAGGTGCTCGCGAGCGCCGTACCGCATTTCTGGGCTCCGTGTTTCTACACCCTGGACCCGGTCTCGCTGCTGATGACCAGCCACTTCCAGGCCGGACTCGAGGAGTTTCCGCAGGAGTGGCTGGCCAGCGAGTACTACGAGGTCGATGTCAACAAGATCGCCGACGTCGCGCGCTCACCCACGGGCATCTCCACGCTGTACGACGCGACCGACGGGAACCCCTCGAGCAGCCCGAGGTGGCATCGGAACATGTCGATGGGCGGCGACCAGGAACTCGTGGCCCGGCTGCGCACCCGCTCCGGCGAGGTCTGGGGCGCGGTCGGCCTCTACCGCGCGCCGGACGAGCCGAGGTTCACAGAACCAGAGAAATCCTTCATCCAGACGATCGCACCGGCGCTGGCAGAAGGCGCCCGCTGCGCCCTGCTCCTGGGACAGGCTCGCGAGCCCGAGTTCGCCGATTCGCCCGGCCTGCTCATCCTCGACGACCATTGGGAACTGGAGTCCGCCACCCCCGGCGTGGACCGCTGGTTGTCCGAACTGCCCGACGGGGACCCGGACACAGGTCGCCTGCCGAGCTCGGTACTGACGCTCGCCGGCCGCGTGCTGCACCTGGCGGAGAACCCGGCTCGCACCACGGACATCCCCGTGTCACGGGTGTTGTCGCGAACCGGCAGGTGGATGGTGCTGCACGGCGCCTGCCTGACGTCGACCGGTGACCGGCGGATCGCGATCATCGTCGAGCCGGCCAACCCGAGCCGCCTCTACCCGCTGCTGATGTCCGCCTACGGACTGACCGAACGCGAGAAGGACATCACCAAACTCGTCCTGCAAGGTGCATCGACGTCCGAGATCGCCGCGGAGCTGGTGGTGTCGGCACACACCGTTCAACAGCACCTGAAGAGCATCTTCGACAAGACCGGCGTCCACAGCCGCCGAGACCTCGTCGGCAAGGTCTTCTTCGCGCACTACGAGCCGCGGTTCCGCGACAACGAACGCCGAGCCCTCCACGACCAGCCCCTCCGAGGCGAGCCCTGGCGTTCGTAGTCTGCGTCAAATCCCGGCCGAGGGAGGCGCCCCTCTGGTTCAGCCGGCTCGGTAGAGGGAGCCGCCGGCGGAGATGGCTATGGCGGTGGCTGTGCCGCCGACCTTGAGCGACACGATGAAGGTTGTGCCCGACCAGTACGTCTTGTAGGTGACCGTGCCCGAGGTGCGGACCGGGACGACGAACGACAGGATCGAGGCTGACCTGCCGGAGCGGGCCAGCATCAGGGTCGGGGCGGACTTGCGGACGAAGCTGCTCGGGTACTGCCAGCCCTGGATCGGGTTGGTCTGGGCCTGCTTGACCAGGATCGCGCCGGCGGGCAGCGCCTGCCTGAACGGGACCTGGAACAGGATCGTCTTCGTCGTGTCCCCTGGCGCCATCGCAACCGCCGTGGTCCGCGAGTACACGCTCGCCCGCTGGTCGGCCGGCAGGTGCCACAAGGTCTGGAACGCCTGCGCAGTCGTCGCCGAGGCAGTGTCCCAGGTGACGAGCAGATCCGGGTCCTTCAGCACCAAAACCCGCCGTACCCGGCTGATCCCCGAGCCCGGGGCGTCGGCGAACACATACGACTCCGCATTCGGCTTCACCGACGACGCGGTCAGCCGAGTCACCGGATTCAGGTACGTCGACATCGGTGTCGTCATCACACTGTGGGCGCTCGGACTGACGGCCCACGTGCGATAGGCGCCGGCGTTGTACGCCGCGTACCCGCCGTCGACGATGATGTCCCGGCCACGTGAGGTGTAGGTGATGCTGGTGTGGTCGAGATGCCCGTGGAACGCCCGCACCGGACCGTACCTGATGCTGTACGACGACTCGCCCGTGAACCCTCTGGCGGGATCAGTTCCCCACCCGGTGCGACCGAAGATGTAGCCGGCCGAGTAGGCCCCGACCCGCCACGGCGGCGCGGTGCCCGACGTACCCTTCGAACCGGCGTACTCCAACGGCGTGCCTGTCCACGGGTACGTCGACTGCACCTCGGTGTCACCGAGTTGGTGGAGCTTGCCGAGCGAGTTCGTTGCCAGCGTCAAGAACTTTGCCAGCAACGCGCGCCGGGTGGCGATCGTCGTACCAGGGTTGACGCCGCAGTTCTGCATCACGGCGATCGCGCGGCCCCAGAGCGAGTAGTTGAAGGACGCGTACCCGGTCGACTGTTCGTTGGTGCCGCCCTCGGAGTCGATCGAGGTCGTGATACCGGCCGCGAATCGCTGCTGTGCCAGGTTCTTGTAGTCGGTCCGGCCGAGAACGCAGCCGACTCCGAACAGCGCGATGCTCTCGTCGGTGCCGTGGTTCCAGGCACCGCTCCAGTAATTCGTCAAGAACCGCGCATGACTCAGCAGCGCCGCGTCCACCCACGCGTATCGCGCCGGCACCGTGCTCACCTGCAGCCCGGTCAGGATCGCCTGACGCAGGCAGTTCAGCACGTTGGTCCGGTGCATGGTGGACTCCCACGCGCCGACGTTCGCCTTCCACGAGTACGGGTTGTCGCGGTACCAGTCGTACGCGATCGTGTTCACCCGCGTCATCGCGGTCAGATCGCCCTTGCCCGCGGCAATGATCCCTTGGCCGAGCCAACGGAGCGAATGGAACCACATGTACCAACTGGCGTTCTTGTACGGATTCGACGCCCAGTTGATGTTTCCGCCGCCGCTGCCGACCTTGTACGCCGCGTACGGCCCCCACTGGAACGTGTCGGCGTACAGGTTCGCCAACGGGTTCGTCGTCTCGATCCCGCTGAACCCCGGACACGCGTAGAACGGTGCCGCGAGCGACTGGCTCTTGTTCGTGGCCGTACCGACGTCTGTCGCCGGCGCGGCCGTCGGCGATACGACGTTGCTCGCGCCCGGCACGAACTGGGACTCGCCCGGATCCTCCGGCCCCGGGACGATCAAGATGCCCGGTTCCTCCCCCGACGTACGAGTTTCCCCTGCAGCTGTTCCCGCCCCCAGAACCAGAACAGCGATTGCCACGGCCACACCGGCCGTTCCCCTGAATCGCATGAAGTTGTACCTCTCCCCCGCCGTCTCCGGACACCGGCGACGGTTTCTGACCAGCCGGGCGCACCGGTGGTACGCCGTACCTCGGGCGGCCCGCGAGATCCGCGGGGACGGTCAGCTCACCGAGGTGTAGTTCCCCTTACCTGCCTTGATGCGCCAAGACTGCAAAAGGTTGCTGGGCACAAGAAAGCGCCAGGACCCCCGGGGGGAGGAGTCCTGGCGCTCAGGTAATTGGTTCAGCCCATGGTTTTCTGGCCGTCGATCGCTTCCCGGATGATGTCGGCGTGACCGGCGTGCTGGGCGGTCTCGGCCGCGATGTGCAGGAAGACCCGGCGGACGGACCAGAACACACCCGGCGGCTGCCAGGGCGCGGCCGGGAGCTCGTAGGCGGTGTCCAGGTCGAGGGTGCGGACGAGCTCGTCGGTGGCTGCGGCGACCTTCTCGTACTCCGCGACTACGCCGGCCAGCGTCTCCCCCTCGGTGAGACGGAACTGGTCCTGCCAGGCGGCGATGACCTCCGGGGTGTACTCCGTCTCCGCCGGGCTGCTCCCGCTCTTGCCCTGCGCGAACTCGGCCCAGTGCTGCTCGGTGGCGCTCACATGCTTGATCAGGCCGCCGACCGTCAGCTCGCTGATGGTGCTGCGGGTCGCGGCCTGCTCGTCGGTCAGCCCCTGAGCGGTGTGCCGCAGGAAGCCCCGGTGCTTGCCGAGGAACTCCAGGATGTCGGCCCGCTCACCGGTCAAGCTCTGCTCGTTTGTCGTCATGCCAGGAACTCTAGAAGCTGTAGCGGTCAGATACTGACCTCTATCGACAGCTGTACCGAAGGTTCGTGTTCTTCCGTAGTTGGCCGAGATACGGCTTCTCTCGCCGGGCGTGGGCGGCTAGCGTGCAACCCGGGGGCGGCGACCTGGCCGATCCCCGTTGCGGACCAAGGGGGTTCACGTGGGAACGATCACGACCACAGACGGTACGGAGATCTTCTACAAGGACTGGGGGACGGGCCAGCCGATCGTCTTCAGCCACGGATGGCCGCTGTCGGCCGACGACTGGGACAACCAGCTGCTGTTCTTCCTGTCGAAGGGGTAACGCGTCGTCGCGCATGACCGCCGTGGACACGGCCGGTCGACGCAGACCGGTGACGGACACGACATGGACCACTACGCAGACGACCTGAAGGCGGTGGTCGACCACCTCGACCTGCGCGACTGCATCCACGTCGGCCATTCGACCGGCGGCGGCGAGGTGGTGCACTACCTGGCCCGGCACGGCGAGGACCGGGCCGCCAAGGCCGCGTTGCTCTGCGCGGTCCCGCCGCTCATGGTGAAGACCGACGCAAATCCCGAGGGCCTGCCCAAGGAGGTCTTCGACGACCTGCAGAACCAGCTCGCCGCGAACCGTTCGGTTTTCTACCGGGCGCTCCCGGAGGGACCGTTCTACGGTTTCAACCGGCCCGGCGTGGAGCCGGTCGAGGCGATGATCGCGAACTGGTGGCGGCAGGGCATGATGGGCGGCGCGAAGGCGCACTACGACGGCATCGTCGCGTTCTCCCAGACCGACTTCACCGAGGACCTGCAGTCGATCACGATCCCGGTCCTGGTCGTGCACAGCGAGGACGACCAGATCGTCCCGTACGCCGACTCCGGCCCAAAGGCGGCCGCGCTGCTCAAGAACGGGGTCCTGAAGACCTACAAGGACCTTCCGCACGGCCTGCCCACGACGCACGCCGACGTGGTCAACGCCGACCTCCTCGAGTTCTTCCAGTCGTAGCAGCTCCGTGACGGCTTGCGTACGACAGTGCGCAAGCCGTCATCACCTGTGGCGAGGTGTTGTGCGGGCCCGGGCGCAGGTGCTAGGTCGGATACGTCCAGGCGGGTCGGGAAACGGTCCCGGACCGATGGGCGTCCCCTGGGGAGGGATCATGGGCAAACCACGCCTCATCGTCGCTTCCGTGGCTGCGTTCGCAGCCGCCCTCTGTGGAGCCGCGGTCGCCGCCTATGCGACACCGGCCACGCAGGTGACGGTCGGCAGCCCACCGACGCCGTTCTCGCAGAACAAGCAGAACGAGCCCGCCGTCGCGATCGACGCGCACAATCCGGCGGTGATGGTCGCGGGAGCGAACGACGAGATCGACATGGAGTCGTGCGCGGCGGGCGATCCGACAACGTGCCCGTTCACCAACGGCGTCGGCGTCTCCGGCGTGTACTTCTCGTTCGACAGCGGGCAGAGCTGGACCCAGCCGACGTACACCGGCTGGACCGCCAGGCATTGCCTCGGGCCGGAGGCCTGCGTTCCGCAGGTCGGCCCGATCGGTACGCTGCCGCACTACTACGAGGCCGGCCTGGTCTCCGACGGCGACCCGGCGGTCGCGTTCGGACCACGGCCGGGCCCGAACGGGACGTTCTCCTGGGCCAACGGCTCCCGGCTGTACTACGCCAACCTGACAGCGAACTTCTCCACCAACAGGAAGCTCGAGACGTTCCGCGGATTCGAGGCGATCGCGGTGTCGACCACCGACGACGTGCGCGCGGCGGCCAACAGCGCCTCGGCCTGGACCGCCCCCGTCATCATCTCGAAGCAGTCGTCGACGACCTTCTCCGACAAGGAGCAGATCTACGCCGACAACGCGTCGAGCAGCCGGTTCTTCGGCCACGTGTACACGTGCTGGGCCAGCTTCCGCAGCAACAGCCACGGACAGGCCTTCCCGGTGCCCCTGACGGTGGCGCGCTCGGCCGACGGCGGCCGTACCTGGATCACCAAGCAGGTCGGACCGGCCACGAGCAACGGCATCAACCAGCAACCCGACGGCTGCACGGTCCGCACCGACAGCAGCGGCAACGTCTATGTCTTCGGCATCGGTGCACGCCGCGGCGCGAGCCTGCAGCTGATGTACAAGTCGACCGACGGCGGGGCGCACTGGGTCGGCCCGACAACCGTCGCACCCGTGACCGAGCCCGGTGTGTTCGACCCGGTCCAGGGTCGCCCGGTGATGGACGGCATCGCCGGCGCACGCTCCGACCTGGCCCCCGGACCGAGCGTCGACATCGCGAACGGAAGGCCCACCGGCGCCGGCGCGACCAACGAGATCTTCATGACCTGGTCCGACGGCCGGGCAGGTCTGAACCACGAGCAGCTGATGCTGACCTGGTCCCGCAACGGTGGCGCGTCCTGGGCCACGCCGGCCCCGGTCCCGCTGACGGCCGGCGACCGCCCGGTCTTCACCGCGCCCGCGGTCTCCCCGGACGGCACGGATCTCTACATCGTGCACAACTCGTTCACCACGCCGTACCGGTCCAACACGACGGACCCGCGCGGCCTGGTCGGTGAGGTCCGGCACGCGAACGTGGCCGGCGGCGTACCGTCCGGCTGGACCACGCTCGAACGCGCTGAGGGCGGTGACCCACGGGGCAGCAGCGCGAACGCGCTGACCGCCGAGTTCCTCGGCGACTACGTGTACGCCGCCGCGACCAACGACCGCGCCGTCGCGGTCTGGAACGACGCCAGCAGCGCGCGTGTCTGCCCGGCGATCAACACCTACCGGGCGTCGCTCTACACCACGACTCCCGGCGCACCGCCGAACGTCCTGGCCGCCTGCCCGGCGACCTTCGGCAACACCGACATCCTCGGAGGCAGTTACCCGGACCCGACTCCGTGACGGCCCGGCCGCGGGGGCACCGTCCTGCGACGGCGCCCCCGCGGCGCTCAGATTCACCGAGCAACTGAGGTAGCGTCGGTGGGGTGCGTGCCATCCAGTACTCCGTGACCGGTGAGCCCGATGTCCTGACCCTCGTGGACAGGCCGATGACCGAGGTAGGTCCCGGGGAGGTGCGGGTGCGGATCCACCGGTCAGGCGTCAATCCGACCGACTGGAAGTCGCGCCGCGGCAGCGAGGCCGGTACGCCGGTGCACCCGGCGCAGGTGCCGAACCAGGACGGATCCGGTGTGGTGGACGCCGTCGGCCAGGGCGTCGACGCGGCCCTCACCGGCCGCCGGGTCTGGCTCTGGGAGGCCGCCTACCAGCGGCCTGCGGGAGGTACGGCGCAGGAGTACGCCGTGGTCCCGGTGCGCCATGCGGTGCCGCTGCCCGACGACGCGTCGTACGATCTCGGCGCCGCGCTCGGCGTACCGTTCCTGACCGCTCATCGATGCCTGACCGTGACCGAGGACGGCCCTGATCGTCTCGGTCCAGGCAAGCTCGCCGGCCGCACCGTGCTGGTGGCCGGCGGCGCCGGAGCGGTCGGCAACGCGGCGATCCAGTTGGCCCGGTGGTCCGACGCGACCGTGATCACCACCGTGAGCAGTCCGGAGAAGGCCAACCTGGCCGCCCTGGCCGGCGCCGACCACGTCATCGACTACAAGCAGCAGGACGTGGTCGGGGAGGTCCGCGCGATCGCACCGCACGGCGTGCACACGATCGTCGAGGTGTCACCGGCGGCGAACGCGGCCATCGACGCCGCGGTGATCGCGCCGCACGGCTCGGTGTCTGTCTATGCGACTGATGGCGGCGCGACGATGGAACTTCCGGTACGCGCCTCGATGGTGCCCAACGCCCGCTGGCAGTTCGTCCTGCTCTACACGGCCCCGGAGTCCTGGCGTCCGCGCGGCCTGGCCGACGTCTCGGCCGCGGTCGAGGCCGGCGCCGTCCGCATCGGTCCCGACGCCGGTCTCCCGCTGCACCACTACCCACTCGACCAGGCCGCGGACGCTCACGCCGCCGTTGAGGACGCCGTGGTCGGCAAGGTTCTGATCGACGTGATCTAGGCCTTGCCGGCGAGGGCAGCCAACCGCTGCTGCAGGGCTGCGGCGCAGCGGCAGGTCGGGTCGTTGGTGCAGAGGAGGGCAGCCGGGTCGGCTTCGACGAGCTGACGGGTCGCTGCTAGTACCGCCTGCTTGGGGATTCGGCGGATGCGCGCGTTTCCGATCTGGGTTTCCTTGGTCGCAGAGCGCAGTACCGGTTCGATCAGGTCGAACTGGTGGCTTTCGCCGGGGATGTTGGGGAGCTCGACCCATAGGCCGTCGGCGGATTTCGCGTAGCGGTAGAAGCGCGAGCGGCCGAGGTACTGCTCGGCGAGGTGGATCGTGGTGTTCGAGGTGTGGGTGACGCCGAGCAGCAGGACGTCGCCCTCGAGGGCCTCGATCGGACCGAGCGGCCAGTCGGGGCGCTGGGCCTCCAGGAGGCGTTCGGCCGCGGGCCCGGCGGCCTGGTAGGAAAACAGCGGATGCTCGGTGCGGAACGACGAGCAGGTCAGGCGGAAAGTTTCCGGAATCGTTCCGAGCCAACTGTCGATCGGGAGCTCGGCCCGGAAACTGGTTGCCTCGGACAACCGTTTGTCGAAGTCCGGCCAGCTTTCCGCGTTCCAGTAGGCGTTGTGCGGCCGCACGAGTCCGGGCGGTGCCGGGAGCCCGGTGAGATCCCAGGTGCCGGCCGGCATCAGCACCGTCCCGCACACCTCGGTCAGCGCCGTGCACACCGCGTCCGCGCCACCGTCGACGTACCCGAACGAACTCAGCGACGAGTGCACGATCACCTCGGACGTCCGGTCCAGCCCGAGTTTCCGCAGGCCGTCGACGAGGTCTGCTCCGGTCACGACATCCGTTCCGCGCATCTGGGCAATATGCCATCCGCAGGCTGAGCCCGCCTCGCATTTTCCCCGCTTCTTGCGCGAAACGGCGGCAAGGAGGACTGTCGGCGGTGGGGGTGGGTCCGACGATTCTGGTCGTTGGCGGGACCGGGGAGTTGGGTGGGCGGGTTGTCCGGCTGCTGCTGGAGCGGGGGCTCGGTGTGCGGTGCCTGGTCCGGCCGGCGAGTGACGCGGCGGGGCTCGAGAAGGCTGGGTGCGGAGGTCGCGCGGGGCGATCTGACGGACGCCGCGAGTCTCCGCGCGGCGTGTCAGGACGTGGACACCGTGGTCTCGACCGCGACCGCGATCGTGCGGCGGCTCAGCGGCGTACGTGGTCCCTCGATCCACGAGATCGACGAACTCGGGACAGCCGCGCTCGTCGACGCCGCCGAGGAAGCCGGCGTACGACGGTTCGTCTACGTCTCGTACGCCGGGATCGGCCCGAGGGTCGGGACACCGCTGGAGCATGCCAAACTGGCGATCGAGGACAGGCTGCGGCGATCGGCGATGCGCGGTGTGATCGTCCGGCCGGACGCGTTCCAGGAGATTCACCTTGCTCCGTTGGGCCGCTTCGATGTTGCCAACGGCAAAGTTGCGGTGATCGGGTCCGGGGACGCGAAGGTGCGTACAGCGGATGCCGGCACCGGTCGCCCGCCTCGCGGTCCGGCTGCTGCGGCGGCGCAACGACGCGCTCGCATCGGTCTTCGGCGGCGGCCTGCTCCAGTACGGACCGGACGCCACCTGGACCGACGAACCGCTCCGCAGCCGCGGCATCACGCCCCGCTCCGCCACCGACTACCTCCGCGACCAGGTGAACCACCTGCCCCGATAGGCGATGACAGGACCTAATCCATCCGGTCGGCGTGGCGGTGGAACACCTTCCAGGTGCCGTCTTCGCGTCGGTAGAGCTGGGTGACACGCAACGTGTAGGAGGTCGGTTCGCCCTGCCAGGTCGTGGACGTGTGCTCGTAGCCGATCGTGTAGGCCAGGTCGTGGTCGACATCGGCCGAGACCAGCTCGAACTTGTACGACGCGCAGTCGGCGAAGTTCTCCTCGAGCCGCCGGAAGACGATCTCCGCGTCCGTGGCCGTCGTAGCGGTCAGCCAGGCTCCGAAGACGGTCACCGGATCACGCGTCGACCAGATGGCTCGTCGCGGATCGGCGTCACCGTTGTGGATCGCCACCTCGGCATCCCGGAGCTCGGTCTCGACCCACCGCAGGAAGTCTGTTCGTTCGCTCATGATTCCCTCCCTTTCCCCGAGGGAACCTCGCCGAGCGCCGCCCCGCCAGGGTTCGTGTTCCCGCCGGCCCGGGATATCGCCGCGTAGACCGGGACCCAGGAGACCGCGATCATCCCGCCGGCGATCAGGAGGCTCGTCCGTGCGCCGAACGCCGTACCGAGGACGCCGCCGAGCAGTGCGCCCAACGGGAACAAGCCCATCAGCAGGAAGCGCATCGTCGCGTTGACGCGGCCGAGCAGTTCCAGCGGTACGACGCGCTGGCGAAGCGTCACGCTGGTGATCGCGTAGATGAGCTGCCCGAACTCACCGGCCGCGAGCCCGATCACCGCCAGGACCGTCAACCGGCCGGGCTGGGCGAACGGAGTGAGCAGGCCCAGTACGCCGGCGAAGACGAGCGACACCCAGATGATCCGCTCCGGACCGAACCACCGCGCCAGCCGTGGCGTCAGCGCGGCCCCGAGCATCGCCGCCACCGACCCGACCGCCAGTACGATCCCGACCCACGTCGGGGTCAACCGCAACGTGCGCACCAGGAAGACCAGGTTCACGGCCGACGCGACCGCGAACGCGAAGTTGTTCACCGCGCTCGTGACCGCGATCACCCGGATCGCGCGGTGCCGCGCGACGTACGCCAGCCCCTCCCGGATCTCAGGCCACAGCCCGCGCGACTCACGCCGTACGACGTGCTCCTCCGACCGGATCGCCAGCAGCGACACCGCCGACACGACGAACGAGACGGCTTGGATCAGTACGACGTTCGCGGCGCCGATCGCGGTCACCAGCCACCCGCCGGCACCCGGACCCGCGACCTGGCCCGAGGCACGGATCGTCTCCAGCGCGGCGTTCCCGGCCAGCAACCGGTCCTTGCCGACCACCGCGGGCAGATAACTCTGGTAGCCCACGTCGAAGAACACGCGCGCGAACCCGGCCAGCAACGACACCACCATCAGCTGGATCAGCGACAGGACGCCGAACGCCGCGGCGACCGGGATCGAGACGAGCAGCCCGGCGCGGACCAGATCGCTCGCCACCAGGATCGGGCGCCGACGGCAACGATCCACCCAGGCACCGGCCGGCAAACCGATCAGCGCGAACCCGATCGTGCTCGACGCCGACACCAAGCCGAGCTCGAACGGCGTGGCGCCCAGACCCAGCACCGCCAGCAGCGGAATCGCCACGCCGCTGACCTGCGCCCCGAACTGACTGGTCGTCTGTCCGACCAGCAACCACCGAAAATCCCTCGTCACGACAACCTCCACAGAACCGGATGGGAACCCCACCCGCCTGCAGAATTCGTCGCTAGGGGTGGGGAACATTACCGGCCCCCGCAGCACGAGGTCAATGAGCCTGGAACAGACCGGTCTCCCGGAACACGCCGTACAGTCGCAGGACGACCTCGGTCGGCGGATGCATCGGTCCAGGCGGAGCCGCGAAGAATTCGGCCTCGACGACCTCGTCCTCGCCACGTCGCAGCGTGCCGGTCCAGCGGCGCGCCTCGAAGCAGAGCGCGAAGCACTGGACGACGTCGCCGTTCGGGTAGGTCAGCGTGTGTACGTCGGCGCGCGACAGACTCGCGAACGGGACCAGGTCCTCCTCCGCAACAGTCAGCCCGGTCTCCTCGGAGAACTCGCGGGCCGCCGTACGACGGAAGCTGTCGCCTGGTTCTGCCCCGCCCGCGGGGAGCTCCCACAGACCGGAGTCGCGACTCCTCTGGAACAGGATGCGATCGTCCGCGTCGATCGCGAGGACCTGCGCCCCGGGCAGCAACAGCAGGCGGGAGCCGACGTCGCGGCGGAGCTGGGCGAGGTAGGAGTCCACGGATGAGAGGGTAGGGCCGTGGACTGGGTGCGGCGGCGGGCGGGATCCCTGCTGGGGTTGGGTTTGATCGGCGGGCTGGTGTGGACGACGGTCGTCACACTGTCGATGCCCGGCTGGTACGCCCCGGGTGAGGACTGCGCGCGCAAGGTCGGCGCGGTCGACGCGGTCCCGCGCACCAGCTGGTTCCCGCCGTCGGCGAGCTGCGTGTCCGGCGACGAGGTCCGCCAGTACATGTCGACCACCCGCTCCGTGGTCCTGTCCGTCGTCGGCGTACTGCTGCTGCTCCTGATCGCCGCTGGCCTGATCCTGACCGTACAACGACTGACCGGCGCGGCCGGCCCGATCAGGACCGGCGACGACCTCAAGCGCCGTCGGCGCTCGCACCTGACGTTCGGTGCACTGGACATGGGTGTCGCGTTCGCGTTCGTCACGTTCCTGAACGCGGTCGCGATCGTGTTCGGCGGACTCCCCGGCGCGATCCTGTTCATCCTCACCGCCCTCGTCGGCCTGAGCGCGTTCGGCACGGTGCTCGACCGGCACATGGGCCCGCTTCCGAGCAGCGCCCTCGAGTCCCGCCGCCGCGGCACAGTCGCCGGCCTCGCGACGTTCGGCATCGTCTTCGCCGCAACCGCCGTCTCAGGCCAACTCCCCTTCTTCCGCTTCTGGGCAGTCCCCCTCAGCGCCATCGCGTACGCCGCAATCGCCGCAGCCCAATGGTCGCGCGTCGTGGAACTGGCTACAGACCGACCAGCTCAGCGCTGACCGCCCAGAGGCGTGCCGCAACCGATTCATCGTGGCTGCGCCGAGACGATCGCGCCGGTTTGCTGTTGACGAAGTACTGCCCGGTCGTCTGCTCGAGACCAGGCGCCGACGCGACATGGATCGAGGTGGCAGCACCACCGGCCGGGGACTTCATGAACGGGCGCAGAAGCGGCACGAACAGCCGCTGCACCCGTCCCGGGTCGTCGGCGCCGAACGCCGTACTCACCAAGCCCGGATGTACGGCGTTGGCGGTGATCGCCTTGGCCCGCAACCTTCTCGCCAACTCGTAGGTGAACAGCACGTTGGCGAGCTTGGACTGGTTGTACGCGCGCGAGCCGGAGTACGACCGGGTGCCCTGCAGATCGTCGAAGTCGATCCGCCCGAGCGAATGCGCGTTGGACGCGACCGTCACGACACGAGCCGCGGTGCCCTCTTCGAGTCGCTCGAGAAGCAGCTGGGTCAGGAGGAACGGCGCGAGGTGGTTCAAGGCAAAGGTGTGCTCGAGACCATCCGCGGTCAGGTGCTTCGTGTTCCAGTAGCCGCCGACGTTGTTGATCAGTACGTCGATCCGCGGCTCGCGCCGGAGCACCTCGCCGGCCAGCCGCCGGACCTCCGACTGGACGGACAGATCCGCGACGAACACCTCGACGGACCCACCGGCCGCCCGGATCTCGCGCGCCGTGTTCTCGGTGCGCTCCACGCCGCGGCCGGTGATCAGCACCCGGGCGCCCATCGAGGCCAGGCCCAGCGCGGTCGCCTTGCCGATTCCCGACGTACCGCCGGTGATCAGAACTGTCGTGCCGATCATGCGTTCAGCATCCGCTCCCCGTGCGGTTCTGTCCATTACTGTGGACTTCAACGTTGACAGGGATCTTTCCGCCGGAGATCGTGAGCTCGAGGGGGCTGGTCGTCATGGCGGGATCTGTTGCGTATCCGGTGCATGTGAACGCTGAGCTGGATCCGGGGACTTCCAGGTGGTTGTGGCTGGTGAAGTGGATCCTGGCGATCCCGCACTGGTTCGTGCTGGTGTTCCTGTGGATCGGTTTCCTGGTCGTCTCGGTGATCGCGTTCTTCGCGATCCTCTTCACCGAGCGCTATCCGCGCGGGCTCTTCGACTTCAACGTCGGCGTACTGCGGTGGTCGTGGCGCGTGAACTACTACGCCTACGGCGCGCTCGGCACCGACCAGTACCCGCCGTTCACGCTCGCCGAGGTCGAGAGCTACCCGGCGCAGCTGACCGTCGACTATCCCGAGCGTCTTTCCCGTGGCCTGGTCCTGGTGAAGTGGTGGCTGCTCGCGATTCCGCACTACATCATCGTCGGCATCTTCGTCGGCGGGGGATCGTGGGCGGCCAACCGATCCGACGACTGGGAGTGGAGCCTCGGCGGCGGCCTGGTCGGCGTGCTCGTCATCTTCGCGGCCATCGCCCTCCTGTTCACCGGCACCTACCCGCGGTCGCTCTACGACCTGATCATCGGCCTGAACCGCTGGGCCTTGCGGGTCTCCGGGTACGCCGCCTTGATGACCGATGTCTATCCGCCATTCCGCCTCGACCTCGGCGGATCCGATCCTGTCGTCGAGGCGCCACCCAATGAAGGCGCCTGACTAGCAGGGCCAGCCGGGCTCGATGTTCTGGTTCAGGTGGAAGACGTTCTCGGGGTCGTACTGGCACTTGATCCGCGCCAGCCGCCGGTAGTTCTCCTCGCCGAACCCCGCGATCACCCGGTTCTGGCCCTCGTGGCCGATGAAGTTCAGGTACACGTACCCGGTCGCCCACTCGGCCACGTCCGAGCACACGTCCCGCGCCCACCTGATCCCGCGTGCGTCATCGGCCGGATCGGACCACAGCCCGAACGGATGCACGACCCACGCCGCCTGGCGATGCGGCTGCGGCCACTTGTCCGCACCCCGTTGTACGGCGCCACCCCACGGCACGATCGCCTGTTGCGACGGTGACGGCGAGATCATGTCCGCCGCGCGGCCGGCGAACGCCTCGACCGCGGGATCGGGCAACGACGCCAGATGTTCCGCGGACCAGTAGTTCCGGAACCCCGGCGGATCGTCGAGCGCCGATTGAATGTCGGCGTACGGCATCTCGGCGACCAACTCGGCCTCCGGTTCCAGCGCGAACAGCGGTGCGAACACGTCACGCAACTCCGCCTCACTGCCGGCGTACACTGCAGCCGCACCCACGATCAGCTGCCCCTGCAGGTGCGCGGGCACGAACTCCTCCGGCGGCCCGGTCAGGTAGATCACGCCACCACCGAGCTCTTCGGGCGCGCCCGACTCGATCAGGTCCCGGTACGCGCGCAGTACCGCGGGACCCGCCGACGCCGGCCACATCAGCAGCGCCAACGTTGTCGAGGGCAACTGCTGGAGATGGAACGTCAGCGACGTCGCGACCCCGAAGTTCCCGCCGCCGCCGTGCAACGCCCAGAACAGCTCGGTGTTCTTCGTCTCGTCCGCGATCAGCAGCCGTCCGTCCGCGGTGACGAGCTCCACCGAGATCAGCGCGTCACAGGCGAGCCCGTACTTGCGTTCCAGCCAGCCGGACCCGCCGCCGAGCGTCAGGCCCGCGACCCCTGTCGTGGACGCCCGCCCACCGGTCGTCGCCAGCAGGTACTTCTGGCAGGCCCGATCGAGGTCTCCCCAGGTCGCGCCCCCGCCGACCCGCGCGATCCGGGCGAACGGATCGATCTGAACGCTGTTCATCCGGCGCAGGTCGACGACCAGGCCGCCGTCGGTGACCGCGGTCCCGGCCACCCCATGACCACCGCCGCGGACCGCGATCTCCAGCCCTTGAACGGCGCCGTACCGCACCGCCGCCTGGACGTCGCCCACGGACTCACACTGGGCGATCATCGCGGGGCGCTTGTCGATCATCCCGTTGAAGACCGTGCGCGCCTCGTCGTACGCCCCGTCGGTGTCGCGCAGCAGCAGTCCGCCGAAACCCGGTGGCCGCAGCTGTTCGATGAGTTCGGACATGATGGATCTCCCCCTTGCTCACTCCCCCAGGTGATCCACCGATCGTCCACCGCGGCACCCGCCGGGTCAACGCCCCCGAGACGATCTGGGCTCACTCGCCGTACGTCGGTAGTGTTCGAGGTGTGACTGATGCGGCGGTAATCGGTGGTGTGGGTCAGGTCCTGACCGAGGACGAGGTGACGGCGTTCATCGGCAGCGTCCTGGCCGGCGCGGGTCTGGAGGGCCGCAGCGTCTGTGTGATCGTCCCGGACGCCACCCGCAGCTGCCCGCTTCCCCTGCTCCTGAAGGCAGTCACCGAGGCCCTGAAGAACAGCCAGGTCACGATCCTGGTTGCCCTGGGCACTCATGCCGAGATGACGCCGGACCAGCTCCGCGAGCACCTGGGCGGCGACTACCCGAACGTGATCAACCACGAGTGGTGGAAGCCCGACACGTTCGCCGACCTCGGCACGATCAGCCCCGACCGGGTCGGTGAGATCTCCGACGAGATGCTCCGCGACGAGGTCCCGGTCCGGCTCAACCGTGCCGTCGTCGAGCACGACGTGGCCCTCGTTGTCGGGCCGGTGTTCCCGCACGAGGTGGTCGGTTTCTCCGGCGGCAACAAGTATTTCTTCCCAGGGGTCGCGGGGCAGGAGGTCATCGATTTCTCGCACTGGCTCGGCGCCCTGATCACCAGCGCGAACATCATCGGTACGCCGGGAGTCACCCCGGTCCGCGCCCTGATCGACGAGGCCGCCGCACTCATCCCGGCCGAGAAGCTCGCGCTGTCGGTGGTCGCCCAGTCCGGGACGGACGCCCTGCACGCGGTCGCGTTCGGCGACACGATCTCGTCCTGGCGCGCGGCCGCCGAGATCTCCGCGCAGACCCACGTCCGCTATCTGGAGCATCCCGTCCGGCGGGTCGTCTCGGTGATGCCACCGAAGTACGCCGACATCTGGACCGCGGCCAAGGGCTTCTACAAGGTCGAGCCGATCGTCGCGGACGGCGGCGAGGTGATCCTCTACGCGCCGCATGTCACCGAGCTGGCCGCGATGCACCCCGAGATCGAGGAGATCGGCTACCACTGCCGCGACTACTTCATCGGCCAGTGGGACAAGTTCCGCGACCTGCACTGGGGCGTCCTCGCGCACTCCACGCACCTGCGCGGTGCGGGCACCTGGGACCCGGTGAACGGCGAGCACCTCCGTGTCCGGGTCACGCTCGCCACCGGCATCCCCGAGGACGTCGTACGCCGGGCCAACCTCGGCTACCTCGACCCCGCCACGGTCGACCTGGCCGAGTACGAGTCCGACCCGGAGACCTTCGTCGTACCGAACGCCGGCGAGACCCTCTACCGACTTCAGTGACTCGCCGGTAACCTCAGGCGCTATGGCTGAGGTCGTCATCATCGGGTCCGGGTTCGCCGGGCTGTGCATGGGAATCAAGTTGCAGCAGGCCGGGTGTGAGGACTTCGTCATCCTCGAGAAGGCGGACGACCTCGGCGGCACCTGGCGGGACAACACGTATCCCGGCTGCGCCTGCGACATCCCGTCGTACCTGTACTCGTTCTCGTTCGAGCAGAACCCGCGCTGGACGCGGATGTTCGCGCCCTGGGACGAGATCCTCGCGTACCTGCGGCACTGCGCGGACAAGTACGGCATCGCGGACAAGATCCGGTACGGCGCCGAGGTCACCGAAGCCGTCTTCGACGAGGCGACCGGCCACTGGACCGTCACGGTCAACGGCGACGAGACGATCGAGACCCAGGCGCTGGTGGCCGGCGTCGGCAGCCTGCACCAGCCTCGGTACCCGGACCTCCCGGGCCTTGATGGGTTTGCCGGTACGACGTTCCACTCCGCGCAATGGGATCACTCGGTGGACCTGCGCGGCCGCAACGTCGCGGTGATCGGGACCGGCGCGTCGGCGATCCAGTTCGTACCGCAGATCGCTCCGCAGGTCGCCCAGCTGGACGTGTACCAGCGGACGCCGCCGTGGGTGACGCCGAAGCCGGACCGCGCGATCGGCCGCTGGGAACGGAGGCTGCACCAACGGTTCCCGGCCGGCCAGCGGGCGATCCGCAACGCCGTCTACTGGGGTCTCGAGGGTCGCGGCGCCGGCTTCGCGGGCAGCCCGAAGTTGATGAAAGGCCTTGAGCTACAGGCGAAACGACACCTGCACAAGCAGGTCACCGATCGTGAACTGCGGGCGAAACTGACCCCGGACTACCAGATCGGCTGCAAGCGGATCCTGATCTCGAACGACTACTACCCCGCGCTCGCCCGGCCGAACGTCGACCTCGTCACCACCCCGATCAGCCGGGTCGCCCCGACCGGCGTGGTCACCGCCGACGGCACCGAACGAGCCTGCGACGCGATCGTGCTCGGCACCGGGTTCGACGTGTCGGCGAACCTGACCCGGATGCCGATCCTCGGCAAGGACGGCGTCGACCTCGCCGACCACTGGAAGCGCAACGGCATCGGCGCGCACCTCGGCATCACGGTTGCCGGGTATCCGAACCTCTTCCTGCTGGTCGGCCCGAACACGCTCCTCGGCCACTCCTCGATGGTGTTCATGATCGAGGCCCAGGTCCGGTACGTGATGCAGGCCCTGCACCTGCTGCGGCGGCGCAACGCGTCGTACGTCGAGGTCCGCGAGGAGGTCCAGGAGCAGTTCGTGGACACCGTCCAGGGCGAGCTCGGCTCCACGGTCTGGCAGTCCGGCTGCACGAGCTGGTACCTGGACGCGGCCGGGCGGAACTCCACGATCTGGCCGGAGTGGACCTTCGCCTACTGGCGCCGCACCAGAAGACTCGACCCCGCCGACTTCGCGGTCGTCCACTAGGTAGCAGACGATGACGGCGGAAGGCTCGGGATATCGGCGCTGAGGAACCGGTCCCGTCGCATGGCTGTGACGGCGTCGCCCGGGACGGTTTTCGTCAGGTTTGCACGGGCGCTCTGAGGTGGAGGCGACCGTTGTCGACGATGGCGAGGTGCCCATCGCCTGCCTGGTCAGGCAGGTCGGCGACGATGGCGGGCACGCGGTCTTCGCGGAGGAGGATCGCCAGATGGCAAAGGTCGGATCCGCCGGCGAAGACGAATCCCGCGACATGCCCGATGAGTCGCGACAAGATCACGTAGGGGCGGTCCGCATAGACGATCGGAGGTGTCGGGAGTTGGGCGATGCGTTCGAGCAGGCTGGCGATGTAGTGGCTTTCGGGTACGTCGGCGTCGCCCTTGATCGACACGATCGGTGCGATCGACAGGCGTGTCAGGGCCCCGTCGTCCGGCAGCATCAGTAGCGGTCCTTGAGCTGCACCGCCGCTGAGCGTGCTGCCGGAATAGCTGCTGGCCAGGCTGTTTTCGGTGGTCGAGTAGTCGATGAAGTGCGGCACCTGCCCGTCGTGAACCCATTCGAGATAGGTGCCTGGGTAGAGCTCGGTCAGGGTTTTGGTGAAGGTGGCAACCTGCCGCAGTTGGGCGAGGCTCCAAGGTTCCGGTGCCTCGAGTGCGGCCCATGAGTGCTGATCGTCCAACGGAGGTAGGTCGAGCGAGCTGGGGCTGGTAAGGCCGCGGTTGATGGCCAGCAGGCCCTCGGCGGAATGCTCCATCGTTGTGGACCGGTCGTGGTTCGTCCGCGTGACGGCGCCGGAGGTCCCGCGGATGAATGGCCGCAGGAGAATCGTGTGCCGGGCGTGTGGATCGCCCTGCAGGTTCAGGACAGTGCTCAGGAACCGTGCCAGGTCAGCGGCAGGCAGGATGTTCTGGCGTGCGGACGGGCCGAGATCGACGATGACTTCCCCGGTCAGTCGGTCCCACCACTGCGGCCGCAAAAGCGGGTCCTTGAGACCGGTTCCGTTGAGAGTGATCAGCCAGCCGTCATCGACGGTGACGCCATGCCGGAAGGCGAGACCGAAGGCCGGACTGCGCTTGGTAGTCACACTGATATAGACGTCCGCACAGTCACCGAGCTCTATGTCGGCTGGAAGCTGCTCGCTGTAGTACAGCGACGTCGTGGCGAAGACCGGTCCGGCAGGGGGAACCACGGACAGGGCGGCGGTGACCGGCCTGACTTGGAGCAGCCGCAGCCCACCCGGGTGCCATGCCCATTCGAGGTCGACCTCGTGACCTAAGTGGCTTCGCAGTTCGCCCGCCAGGGCGGCTATCTGGTCGTACGGCGGCGGCGGAACGGACTGGCCGGTGATGTCGTAGCGGTGAGCTGCGGTCAGGCCGGAGACGAGGTGTTCACCGGTGCCGACGGTCGCGCAGACCAGAGTTCGGTCTTCCTGGGTGAACGCGACGCCGGCCAGGTCGGCATCCACCATCTGCTGGAGGATGACCGCGATCCGCGGTGCGGGGTCGGCGTCTCCTGCTCGGAGCCGGGCCAGGACGGCTCGCGGGCTGTAGAACGATACCCAACAGGCGATGACCGCTTCGGCGACGTCGGCGAGTGTCGTCAGGTTCAGGTACGACTCGTACAGGCCGGCGTGGCTTCGGGCGGTGCCGTCTTCGACGAGGCTGGAGGACCTGACGGCCCACGGACCGCCGTCGGCGCACCAGCCGGCCAATGCCTTCCACAGCGCCGACGGCAACGTGAGTGACTCCAGGGTCGCAGCGAGCCGGGTGTCGAGGTGGATCAGTTCGTTGCCGGCTGTGGAGGCCACCTCGTGAAACAGCTCCGCCAGCGCAGTGGTGCGGGAAGGCCCGAGCGCGTCCGTAAAGGCGCCGGCCGGGATGGCAGCGGCGTGTGGTACGGCGGCGTGCCCGTCGAGCCGGTCGGCCACCGCGGCAAGGTTCGCGAACTTCGCTCCGACGACGGTCATGTCGCGACCAGCCGTCGAGTCGAGCCCGAAGAGGAGATGGAACTGCTTCACTGAGGTGTTCATGGAGTTCACGGTGTGGTCCTCGCTGTCCAGCTCAGGGGCTGGACGCGCAAGCCGCTAGTCGGGCGGTTGGGCCAGCCACTTGGTGAGAAGGGTGTCGACCTGGTCGTGCAGATCGCGCGGCGCGAGCGCTGTAGTGTCGACGCTGTAGTCCGCGCAGATCGTGTCGTAGCCCCAGGTGGCGTTGGAATCAGGAACGACGGTGTGGTCTCCGCGAGCGTGCAGCCGCTGAGCACGCACCTCGTCGGTGCAGGTGACATGAACGAATGCGAACCGGTCGGCCGCCAGCCTGGGGTAGTCGACGGCCGCGTCGCGAAGGTCGTCGTTGATGACGACGGAGGTTGCGGCTTGTGCGACTCGAGTGAGGAAGTCGTCAGCTAGATAGTTTGGGTTGATGCGGCGCAACCAGGTCGCCGCGGTGCGCAGCACGTCGTTGTCATGCTCCCACGGTCCGATTGGTCTGCCGGCCGTTGCGTAGATATGGCGCTGGATCCGGTAGAGCGGTTCGGCGAGCTTGATGATCTGCACGGTGTGCCCGCGCGCTTCCAGACCGGCTTTGAGGGCTGCGGCGACAGTGGACTTGCCTGAACCGGCCAGCCCGTAAAGGGCCAATTTGCGCGGCGGCACACCCACGGACAATCCCCTTCTGGACGCTGTTCACGTCGGCTGCATTCCGGCTGCAGGACGCAGCCAGGATAGCTTCGACAAGTGATCCTCCAGGCTGGCCACACCGTGGTCGGCCAGGAACGCCCGAGTGAAAGCAACCAGTTGTTCGTATTCGCTGTGCAGCAGGCCAAGGTCGACTGGGCGCAGCGTTCGGGTGCGGACGTACTCGACCTCGACCTGGTGCAAGGGATCAACCAGCCCGACGCGGTCTGTACACCTGTCGAGCATGATCGAGAAGACGTGGCCGGAGGCCAGCGACTCCAGCAGGACGTTGTACCGGACTCTTCGGTAGACCTCTCCCCAGGCCGGCCGCAGCCCCCAGCGGCCGGCGATCACGGCGGGTAGGTCTGGGTTCGGCCCGAGCACCACTGCATCGATCAGGTCCTCGTGACGCATCTCGGCATCGGCGATGAACCTCTTGCGGCGGATGATCCAGGTGCCGTTCACTGCCGGGATGAACGCGATGTAGCCGCGATCGACCCGAGGCGTGGTGATCTCGAACAGGTGGTTGTCGAAGTCCCATTGCTCGAATCCGCCGTTGTTGCCGTGTTCGCAGATCCAGTCCTGCAGGCCACCGTCGCGAACGGCGTCCAGGATCAGGGTGGTCAGACGCCACAGGTCAGGCTGGCCCTGGAGTGTGAATTTGTACTCCAGCTCTTGACCGGGCAGTGCGTTGACGAACCAGCGTTGATGGTTGACCGCCTTCGGCCCGCAGGCACGGTGACGTTCAGCCAGTTGGCCGGTCCAGATGACCTGGTTCGTGCTGGACAGATCGCCGGTCAGCGTGGGACCTGGCAGCACGACGAACAGGACATCGTCACCGGTGAAGGACTGCTGGGTGTACGGCGTCCACCGGCCGTCGACCGCCCGGAGCAGGAACAAGGGTGCCAGGCCGCGACATTGCTCGCGCATCGGTGTATCGAGCGTTACGACCGCGGTGTTCGCTGCGGCGGTGAGTGCGTCCGGGGCGACATCTATGGCTACGGTCACGGGCTCGGGATCTTGGGGTTCATGACGAAGGCCGGCCGGCCCGGCCAGCAGAACGGATCGCTCGGCCGGGGCAATGCCGGTGCTGGTTGAACGGGTCAGGATGATGGGATCGGTCGTCATCGGTTCCGCTCCTCGATGTGGTGTCCGGATTGAGTTTGGTGTCGGTGAACGGGCGCAGACACAGGGATCAGTACGCCCGCCCACCGAGCTCGGGCGGGGTCCTCAGCTGCCCGGGACAAGCGCCTCGCCGCGCCAGGGGCACAGGTGAGCTGAGGACTCCGGATTGGGGCGGGCCTGCGCCGGGCGGGTGACGAATCCGCGAACGCGTCCTGATGCGGTGAGGAGGTCCGCCCGGACGTGTGGAGTGGCGCAGGCCCGCCGGTTCAGGGAGCTCATAGAGCGGCACTCGGTTCTGAGCGTCGGCACGTCGCGATCCGGGCCCGTCAGGCCGATACGACCGGTCAACATTGTCTGATGTCTCATCGTGGGGCTCCCCTGTCAGCTCAAGTTCGCTGCTCTTAGGACACCCGCCCGCGAGGCCCCGGACAGAGATGTGACCACTCAGAGTGCAACCGGCTTGCACAACCTGCAAACATGGGTCACGCTCAAACTCCCGCCGTAGTGGATCGAGGTGACCGTGAGTACTTCGTCTGCCTGGACCACGATGTCGGCCGTCGCACAGGCAGCCGACGACGGTGACTTCGGCACCGTTCTCCGAACCGCCCGCGTGGCCGCCGGGCTGAGTCTGAAAGACGCAGCGCAGCTGGCCGGGGTCTCCGCGTCGACGTTGAGCCGGATGGAGACCAAACCTGGCCGCGCGTGGGACGTGCGCGACCTGCGCCGTCTCGCGGAGGTCTTCGGGATCCCTGAGCCTCTGTTCGGACTGTCGCGCCCAGTTTCCGGCCTGAGCACCGCTAGCCTGAGCGCAGGTGTCGATGAGGATGGTGATCCGATGCGCCGACGCGACCTGCTCGCGACGACCGCCGCGGTCGTGACCGGCGCAGCAGTGCTGCCTCCAGGCCAGGCGGCCGCCGCGTACGGAATGGCCGACACCATCGAGGACGTGCTGTTCGGGCGGGCCACCGCCGCGCCCATTCCTGAGCACCAACTGGGGGCGCAGATCGCCGCGGCGCGTGCCGATTTCCGCGCCACCCGCTACAGCCAGCTCGCCCGCCGCCTTCCCAAGCTGCTCGCGCAAGCAGTCGCTGGCCGCGACGCCGCCTCGACCAGCGAGGTCGGACCGGCATCCACTCGGCTGGCGCAGGCCTACTGCCTGGCCACGGAATTGCTGGTCAAACTGCATGATGACGGGATGGCCTGGGCCACAGCGGATCGCGCGGTCCAAGCCGCCCGCGCCGGCGACGACCCACTGACCTTGGCCGAGTCCCGCCGCTGGGCGGCGACCGTGATGCGGCGAACGCACCATCGCGAAGGCGCACAGCGGCTCATGCTCGACGCGGCAAGCCAACTACAGACCGATACCGGCCTGACCGACACCAGCACCGCCGCTACGTATGGGCAATTACTTGCCACCGCCTCCTACACAGCCGCGCTGCGCGACGACCGCGACAGCGCCTGGACATTGCTCGGCGAGGCCGAGGCCGCCGCACGCCGTACGCGCCTCACCAAGCACGACCGCTTCAACATGCTCGACCTGGCCGTCTACAAAATCAGCGTCTCGCGGGTTCTAGGCGACTTCGGCACAGCCGTCGACTACGCCCGCCTGGTCGACCCCGCCGGCATTACCGCCCCCGAACGTCGCGCCCGTTACTGGGAAGACACCGCCCTCGCCCTCCACGGACGTGGCAACAGGCAAGCCGCGTTCCAAGCCCTCGTCACCGCCGAGCGAGACACCCCACAGGAAGTCCGCTTCCGTCCCTGGGCACAGCAATTGACCCGCGACCTGCTCTCCGGCGACCGCAGCAACAGCCTGCACGGCGTGCGAGACTTCGCCGGTCGCATCGGCACGCTCTGAAATCGACGGTCCGCATCGTGTGGACAGCCAGCGCGAGCTGGTGCCTCTTTCCCCCGCGGGAACAGTCGACCAAGGTATACACCTTTCGCTCCAGAGCGGCAGCACGCCGCCGAAGGCGGCCAAAAGGCAGCCGCCGCGCAGCGGTGTCCTTTGCGGGCGGTGGCCTTCCATTAAGGGATGACCCGGACTCCTTCAGGATGAGTCCGGGTAACGCGGCGTACGACCTTGGGATGAAGGAAAGACCGACCGGTAGGCCGATGTCTCAGCGGGTCAGCTGAAGGACTCTTGAGACATGGACATTCTTCAGATCGCAGGCGCGGCAGTCGTGGTGATCGGCATCGTGATCACCGCGCTGATCGCCATCATCCCGTCAGTCGTAGACCGCTAGAAACTCAGTCGGCGGACAGATGGACCAACAGGTCCTGCCGGGTCAGCACGCCCACCGGCTTGCCGTCGTCCAGCACCATAAGGGCGTCCCTGCCCTCGAGCAGCTCGACCGCCTTCGTGACCGGTTCGCCGGCGCCCAGCGACGGGAGCGCCGCGTCCATGTGCTGCTCGACCATGTCGGCCAGTCGCGCCTTGCCGGAGTACAGGGCGTCCATCAACGTCCGCTCCGACACCGCGCCGGCCACCTCGGCCGCCATCACCGGCGGCTCCGCACGGACGACGGGCATCTGCGAGACGCCGTACTCACGCAGGATCGCGACCGCCTCGGCGATCGTCTCGTGCGGGTGGGTGTGCACTAGCGGTGGCAGGCTGCCGTCCTTGCCGGCCAGCACGTCACCGAGCGTGGTGCCCTGCCTGGTGTTGGCGAGGAAGCCGTACTGCGCCAGCCAGTCGTCGTTGAACACCTTCGTCAGGTAGCCGCGGCCGCCGTCCGGCAGCAGGACCACGATGACGGCTTCGGGGTCGTCGAGCTCCTTCGCCAGCTTGATGGCCGCCGCGGCTGCCATCCCGGCCGAGCCGCCGACCAGCATCGCCTCTTCGCGGGCGAGCCGCCGGGTGAGCGCGAACGAGTCCGCGTCCGACACCTCGATGACGCGGTCGCAGATGTCGCGGTCGTACGTCTCCGGCCAGAAGTCCTCGCCGACACCCTCGACCAGGTACGGCCGGCCGGTGCCGCCGGAATACACCGAGCCCTCCGGGTCGGCGCCGATGATCTGCACCCGGCCGCCGGAGACCTCCTTCAGGTACTTCCCGGTGCCGCTGATCGTGCCGCCGGTGCCGACGCCCGCGACGAAGTGCGTGATCTTGCCGTCGGTCTGCTCCCAGAGCTCCGGGCCGGTGGTCTCGTAGTGCGAGCGCGGGTTGTTCTGGTTCGCGTACTGGTTCGGCTTCCAGGCACCCTCGATCTCGCGGACGAGACGGTCGGAGACGTTGTAGTACGAGTCGGGGTGCTCGGGAGCGACCGCGGTCGGGCAGACCACGACGTCGGCGCCGTACGCCTTGAGCACGTTGCGCTTGTCCTCACTGACCTTGTCCGGGCAGACGAAGACGCACTTGTAGCCCTTCTGCTGGGCGACCATCGCGAGCCCGACACCGGTGTTGCCGGACGTCGGCTCGACGATCGTGCCGCCGGGCTTGAGCTCGCCGGAGGCCTCCGCGGCCTCGATCATCCGGACCGCGATCCGGTCCTTCACCGAGCCGCCCGGGTTGAAGTACTCGACCTTGGCGAGCACGAGGGGCTTGGCACCGTCAGTGGTCTTGGACAGCCTCACCAGCGGGGTGTTGCCGACGAGGTCCAGGAGAGAGTCTGCGTAGCGCACATCTTTACTGTAGTGATGCTCGTGTCTTTCCCCTATTTTCACTTGCGTCGTCGTAACGCCATGTAATGCTTAACTCATGAGTAGAGCCCGGGCAGCCAAGAAACTGGCCCAGGCCGCAGCCTACGGGGGCGGGGGACTCGGACTCATCGGCGCCACGTTGTACGGCGTACTGACCGCTGAGGCCGAGTACGCGAAGCGCGTGATCGGGCCGACGAGGTACTACCCCACTCCGGGCGACGGCCTGTACGGCCGGTATCCAGGACATCCGATCACGTTCGCCATGATCGGCGACTCCAGTGCCGCCGGATACGGCACCGAGACGCCGGACGAGACTCCCGGGGTGCTGATCGCCTCCGGTCTGGCCGAGCTGGCGAAACGGCCGGTGCGGCTGGTCGACGTGTCGAAGACGGGGGCGAAGTCGACGGATCTGGCCGCCCAGGTCGACGCCGCGTTGCAGGCGGGCCCGCACATCGCCGTCATCCTGATCGGCGTCAACGACGTGAAGGCGAAGATGCCGCCGTCGACCTCGGTCCGGTTGCTGTCGGCCGCCGTACGCCGGTTGCGCGCCGCGAACTGTGAGGTGGTGGTGGGCACCTGTCCCGACCTGGGCGTGGTCCGGACGATCATGCCGCCGCTGCGACAGGTCGCCCGGTCCTGGAGCCACCGGCTGGCCGCCGCTCAGACCATCGCAGTCGTCGAAGCAGGCGGCCGCTCCGTGTCATTGGGCTCGTTGCTCGGCGAGGTGTTCCGCTCCAACCCGTCGATGTGGGGCCGGGACAACTTCCACCCGTCGGCCACCGGGTACACGGCCGCGTCGGCGGCCCTGCTTCCGTCGGTGGCTGCCGCGATGGGCGTCGGCACCGAGTCGTTCGTGCACCCGGAGCAGTTCCGCGGCGAGGCGATCCTGCCGATCGCGGAAGCCGCCGTACAGGCTGCTCGCCAGGCCGGCACCGAGGTCGCGGCCACTGAGGTCGCCGGGCGTTCGCGTGGTCCCGCCGGCCGATGGGCCGCGTTGCGCCACCGGCGCCGGCACCCGAAGGCCGAGGTCGATCGGGTGGACGAACCGACCGAGAGCAGCCCCGACGCCGTGCCGGTGTGTCAATAGTTGCTGGCTTGTGCGTCCGCTGAGCGGCGACTTTCATGTCGGGAGTCTTGCCTCCGGGCGGCCACTTGGTGCACAGTCGATAACTACGCGGTACCCCGATAACGGGAGGCGAAGATGGGCTTGAACCACTCCGAGGAGACGCATCAGCGTTTGGTGGAGGCCGTGCCCAGATGCACCGGACGCGCAATGACCGAGTGGTTCCAGCTGATGAACGACGGACCGTCGTTCCTGCGCTTCGACGACAGAGTGAGATGGCTGGCCGGCGAGTACGCACTCGCGCACGGGCACGCTACCGCCATCGTCCATGAGTTCGATCTCGTCAAGGCGCATCGGCGAATGGGCTGAGCCGCAAAGGAGACAACTCGAAGACCTGCCCTTTCAGGTGGAGGGGCAGGTCTTTCGCGCTCCGATGACCACCTCGTTGCCCTCCGGATCGGCAACCAGGTAAGGCCTCTCGTCCAGCAGCCGCCCACCCGCTCGCAACGCTGCCTCGACCCGTGCCGCCACCGCATCCTGGGGTACGTCGAGCTCGAAGTGGATCCGGTTCCGCTGCCGCCGGGGTTCCTCCAGCTGCTGGAAGAACAGCACCGGGTTCAAGCGCCGCGGGTCGTAGATGTCCGTGACGTGCGGCCGGTCGTCCTCGGCGTAGCCCAGCAGCGTCAACCAGAACGCGCGGACCGCCGGTACGTCGACCGCGTCGATCCCGAACTGCACGAACCGCAACCGCGCGGGGTCCGCGCGCAACCCGAGATCCTTCGCCGCAGCCTCGATCTGCGTGGCCAGCGCGACGAACCTCGGATCCACGCTCTCGCCGTCCTCCCACTGGTCCTTGCCGCTGTCGATCACGACACCTTCCGCCCGCACGTCGATCATCAGCGGAATGCCCGCGGCATCAGCCAACTCGGCCACCTTCGTCACCAGCTGCGCCGGTGACGAGGTCGGGTAGAACGTCATCGCCGCGAACAACGCCAGCCAGTCGGTCGTCCCCGGCAGCGGATCGCCCGGTACCAGGTCGACCTCGTTCCCCTCGTCGTCGGGCAGCATCACGCCGTACGGCCCGGACGGCTCACGCTCCGTCACCGCACGCGCCGCGTCCACCGCCGCCGATGGCCGGACCACGTCGACGTGAATCCGGTTGCGGAGCGGCCGGGGTTCTTCGAGGCGTCGTACGGCGAATTTCGGATCGCGTCGCAGCGGATCGTCGAGACCGTCGCCTTGTTCGTAGCCCAAAGCGGTCCGCCAGAACGTCCGCACCGCGGCTGGTTGGGCCGCCTCGATCACCACGCCGAGGGTCTGGACGCCAGCAGGATTCGCCACCAAGCCGAGCTCCCGGGCCACACCCGCGATCTGCTCCGCCGTCGGCACCCGCACCCCACCGGCTCGCAGGTCGACGTCGGGCATCCCGCCGGGAGACTCAGCCAGCCGGGCCACGAGCGCGGCGCCTGCGGCGTGCGAGGGAGCGTCGTACCAAGCAGTGGTCATGGGACCACCGTAGAGCGGGAACCGGACGACCGGCGTCCGGAAAGCCGGAAGGGCCGGCCCACCTGGACCGGCCCTTCCGTTGTTCGGTACCCGCTGTCAGTCGCCGCCGCGCAGGATGGCGAGGATCCGCAGGATGTTCCAGTACAGCCAGACCAGGGTGACAGTCAGGCCGAACGCGGCCCGCCAGGCCTCGTTCTGCGGGGCGCCCTGGCGGACGCCCTGCTCGACCATGTCGAAGTCGAGGATCAGGTTGAACACCGCGAGACCGGCGCCGAGCGCGGCGAACAGCAGACCCATCGGGCCCATGCCGCTGATGCCGGTGCTGATCCCGAAGAAGCTCAGGACCAGGTTGATCAGCAGCACGCCGGCGAAGCCCGCCGTACCGATGACCACCATCTTGGTGAACTTCGGCGTCACCTTGATCGCGAAGTACTTGTACGTCGCCAGCGTCAGGCCGGCCGTCACCATCGTGGCCAGCACGGCCTGCACGATGATGCCGGAGTCACCGACCCAGGCGGCGATGAACTTGCTGCCGATCCCGAGGAACACACCCTCGGCCGCGGCGTACAGCATCACCAGCGCCGGGCTCACCTTGCGGGAGAACGACAGCACCATGGCGAGCGCGAACCCGACCAGCGCGCCGGCCAGGAAAGCCGGCTTGACGAACTCGACCGGGATCCGCCACCACGCCAGCGCGGCGGCCAGCACGACCACGCCGAGCGTCACCGCGGTCTTGACGATCACGTCGTCCAACGTCATGGGGCGGCTCGAGGCCGGAGCCCCTGGGTACTGCTGCTGCGGCGGCATACCCGATCCGCCGTAGCCGTATGGGGTCTGCTGACCGTACGGAGCGGCCCCCGGATAGGCCTGGCCGTGGCCAGGCGCGAACGCACTCGACCGGTTCAGCACCGGGTTACTGCTCTGCATCTCTTCCTCCTGATGACCCACATCCGGGGCCGTATCGAGATACTACGGTCCCACCCTTAACAACATCTGAGAATCCATCGAGCATTCCGCACCGAAAAAGGGCGAATATCCATCGCTTCCCGATGTATTCGCCTGCAATACAAGGCTCAGACGTGCGGGCGGACGGGATCCTGGGTGGCGAGGGCCGCGCCGACCTGGTCGGCAAGGGCTACGGCTACCAGGCGTTGTTCGAGGTCGGGGCGGGCGATCCGGCTGGCGGCGGTGAGGAGGAAGCGGCCGCGGGGTTCGCCGGCGTGCTGGACGGTGAGTTCGATCTCGGCGTTCGTCGGCAGGCCGTCGCGTTCGACCTTCAGGACGTGCGATCCGCGGGTCACGGAGCCGTCCGGATTCAGCCGCGGCGCCTGGGTCTGCTTGCTGCTGGCAACGAACTTGGCGCCATCGATCCCCAGTACGGCGGTCAGTTCGGCGCGCACCTGCTCGATCAGGTCGTCGGTCGATCCGCCGGCCGCGACCGCCTGCGAGGTGGTGATCACGCCGTCGAGGTACCCTGCGCGCCGCGACGCCTTGGCTTGTTGCCCGCGGCCCCAGATCGCGATCTGCGTGACCGCGATCCCGATCGCCAGCAGCAGTACGGCCTGCTCCACGTCGTTGCTGCTGTCGATGGTGAAGCTGTCGTACGGCATGGTCAGGAAGAAGTCGAACCACACCGCGCTCGACACCGCCGCGATCACCCCGGCGAGCCGGATCCCGAACACGGCGACCGCCACGATCACGACCACCAGCAGCAACGCCGCGTTCGCGTTGTCGAAGTGCTCCCGAAACGGCGTCAACAGCACACACACCACCGGAGGCGCCACCACCGACGCCGTCAGGACCGGAGTCCGATAGTTCTCCACCCCTCTATTGATGCGCACCACCCCCACAGGATCAACAGTTCTCACAAGGGTCTGTCATCCGTACCGTGGCTGCATGCCCGAGATCGCCCGCATCCGGCCCGCCGAGGACACCGACGAACGCGGCACACTGACAGGCCTGCTCGACTTCCTCCGCGCAACCGTCGAACTCAAAGCGGCCGGCCTGACCGACGAGCAGGCGTTCGCCCGCCCCGTCCACCCGTCCGCGCTCACTCCGGGCGGAGTCGTCACTCGGAAGGGATGACGTTCACTCTGCGCTGTGCGCTCGCGCACCTGATCGAGGAAACCGCCCGCCACCTCGGCCACCTCGACCTCCTCCGCGAGTCCACCGACGGCCAGGTCGGCGAATAGCTGACCGATGTGTGGGTGGTCGAGGTGTGTGCATTTTCGACAGGAGGTGTCGGGTGGCCGGGTAGTGCACTTGAGCGTGATTGTGATCGTGCATACGGTGTCTCGCTGGTGCCCTACCTGTCGAGCTTGCACACCAGCCGAAAACCGATGGCTACTCGGACGTTCGGCTGCGGGTCAGTCGTACGCCGGAATTCGTCGAGGTGAACGGCATCCAGCTCCACCCCGACGTCCAGAACCGCGGCGTCGGAACGGCGATCCTCACGCGCGTTGCAGTCCGAGGCCGCGAGGTCCGGCGTACCGCTGAAGCTGAACGTCGAGCGGGACAACCCTGACGCCCGCCGCCTGTACGAACGCCTCGGCTTCACAAAAACCGCCGAGGACAAGGGCGAGGACGTGCTGCAGTGGCACCCGAGTTCGCGATCGGCACCGGGCGGCACGCCGTAACGCTCTCGGAGTACGGCTTCACCCCCGAGTCCCGCCACGCCGACTGGACCAACACCGAGTTCACCGCCGACTCCCCCTCCCACGTCTCCGCCTACCGCTTGTCGACCGCGTAGCGGTTGTGTGTCGGGGGTGGCGGGTACTGGCCGCGGGACCCACCATGAGGGGATGAGAGCTCCCTCGGGTGGGGGATGTTCGGTGGGTGAGATCACTCGCGGGAGGGTTTGTGAAATCTTTCACGAGCATTTAGCGTTGAAGTGAACATGAAGTCGGAGATCCACTCAGGGAGAGTGAACCCCATGACAGCCCAGGTGCCGCACATCCTCGTCGTCGGAGGCGGCTACGTCGGGATGTACACCGCGTACGGCCTGCGCCGCGCCGCCCGTAAGGGGCGGATCCGGGTGACCGTGGTCGACCCGCGGTCGGTGATGACCTACCAGCCGTTCCTGCCGGAAGCCGCGGCCGGTTCGGTGGAGCCGCGGCACGTCGTGGTGCCGCTGCGCAAGACCCTCAAGGGTTGCCGGGTGGTGACGGGTCGCGTGACGGGGATCGATCACGCGAACAAGGTCGCCAAGGTGATGCCAGAAGAGGGCCCGGAGTACGAGCTCGCCTACGACCAGATCGTCGTCGCGCTCGGCTCGATCGCCCGCACGCTGCCCATCCCCGGCCTGGCCGAGGAAGCGACCGGGTTCAAGAACGTCGAAGAGGCCATCGCGCTGCGCAACAAGGTCCTGGACCGGCTCGACGTCGCGTCGTCGCAGCCTGACCCGGCGCTGCGCAAGTCCGCGCTCACGTTCGTCTTCATCGGCGGCGGGTACGCCGGTGTGGAGGCGTTCGCCGAGCTCGAGGACATGGCCCGCTACGCCACCCGCTACTACGACAACATCAAGCCCGAGGACATGCGCTGGGTCCTGGTCGAGGCCACCAACCGGATCCTGCCCGAGGTCGGCACGGATCTCGGCAAGTACACCGTGGACCAGCTCCGCAAGCGGAACATGGACATCCGGCTGGAGACCAGGCTGGAGTCCTGCGAGAAGGGCCACGTGATCCTCAGTGACGGCGAGGAGTTCGACGCCGACACGATCGTCTGGACGGCCGGCGTGAAGGCGAATCCGGCGCTCGCCGCGACCGACTTCCCGCTGGACGAGAAGGGCCGGGTCAAGACGCTGCCGAACCTGCGGATCGAGGGCGTCGACGACGCCTGGACCGCCGGCGACAACGCCGCCGTACCGGACCTGACGAGTGAGACCGGTGCGTACTGCGCCCCGAACGCGCAGCACGCCGTACGGCAGGCGCGTCGGCTCGCGGCGAACATCCTCCGGGTGGTCGACGGGCAGCCGCCGCAGGACTACGAGCACAAGTACGTCGGCTCGGTCGCGAGCCTCGGCCTGCACAAGGGCGTTGCCCAGCTGTACGGCGTGAAGGTGAAGGGCTGGCTCGCCTGGTTCCTGCACCGGACCTACCACGTGTCCCGCGTACCCACCTTCAACCGGAAGGCCCGCGTGATCCTGGACTGGACCCTGGCGCTGTTCTTCCGCCGCGAGGTCACCAGCCTCGGCAGCCTCCAGACCCCGAACGAAGAGTTCCGCCGGGCAACGCAGTCGTAGCGAAACACCTGATCGGCCGGGCCCCCAACTCGCCGGGGGCCCGGCCTTCTTTTTGCTGTCCTGCTCTGCGACGCTGTGTCTGGAGGGGGACATGAGTAAAGCGATGCTGCCGCCGCGCTGGTTCACCCGTGCGGCCTGGAAGGTCCATCGAGGTCTCTACAACGCCAGCAAGGGCCGCAAAGGTCTCTCACGACCGCGGGACCAGAAGTACGGCCTGTTGCGGCTCACAGTGATCGGCCGGCGGACCGGGGAACCGCGGAGCGTGATTCTCGGGTACGTCGAGGACGGGCCGAACCTGGTCACCCTCGCGATGAACGGCTGGGGCGCACCCGAACCGGCCTGGTGGCTGAACCTGCTGGCCCACCCGGACGCCGAGGCGGTCCTCGTCGACGGGCAACGACCGGTCCGCGGACGCGCCGCGGACGGCCCGGAACGCACGCGGCTGTGGGGCCGCTGGCAGGAGCTCGACAAGAACCTCGACGAGTACGCCGATCGCCGCCCGAGGACGACCGCGGTGGTGGTGCTCGAACCGCGTTAGTCGCGCAGCAGACCAGCGACTCCTGGTGTGCTCGAACCGCGTTAGTCGCGCAGTACGGGGGCGTCCTGGTGTGCGCGATCCGCGTCAGTCGTGCAGTAGGTCCGCGTCGTGGACGAGGAGGGCGATCTGGACTCGGTTGTTCAGGTCGAGTTTCGTGAGGATGCGGGAGACGTGCGTCTTCACGGTCGGAACGCTGAGGTAGAGCGTCGCGCTGATCTCGGCGTTCGACTTGCCCTCGCCGACGGCGACGGCGATCTCGCGTTCGCGGTCGTTCAGGTCCGCGAGGCGGGCGGCGGCCTTGGTCTTGCGGTCGTCCTGGCCGGAGTCGGCGACGCGGGTGATGAGGCGTTTGGTGACGGCCGGCGAGAGGACAGGATGTCCGGCCGCGATCCGGCGTACCGACTCGACGATCTCGGCGGGTGGCGTGTCCTTCAGGATGAACCCGGCGGCGCCGGCGCGAAGGGCGCGCAGGACGTGCTCGTCGGCGTCGAAGGTGGTGAGGATGACGACCTCAGGCGCGCCCGGGCGACGCCGTACCGCTTCCGTCGCGGTCAGGCCGTCGGTGCCGGGCATCCGAATATCCATCAGAATCACGTCCGGAGCGAGCCTGTCGATCAGGCCCGGTACGCCGGACCCGTCACCAGCCTCCCCCACCACGCGGATGTCCTCGGCGCCCCCCAGCATCAACTTCAACCCGGCCCGCAACAACGGATCGTCATCCACGATCAGCACCCGAATGGTCATGGGGTCTCCCGGTCTGGACTGAGGAGCGGAGGGAGCGAAGCGACCGGAGCGACGAGGGAAGACCGGGAGTCACAGCCCCAAGACCCCCGCGCCGGAGGCGCGGCATGCAACACCGTCATGCGGGCCACGGTAGCCAGGCGTAGAGGCGGAAGTCGCCTTCGGGGGTGCGGCCGTGTTCGACGCGGCCTTCGACCAGGGCGGCGCGTTCGCTGAGGCCCTTCAAACCTTGGCCGTCTCCGCGCCGGCGGTTCGGCGCCGGGTTGCGCAGCTCGACGGACAGTCCGTTGCCTGGGGCACCGGTCACGCTGATCGTCACCGGCTCCCCCGGCGCATGCTTGACCGCGTTCGTCAGACCTTCCTGCACGATCCGGTACGCCGTACGCCCGACGTGCTCCGGCATCGCGCCCGGCGCATCGAGCGTCAACTCAACCGGAATACCGGCCTCTCGCGAACCCTCCACGAGCGCAGGCAGGTCAGCGAACGCGGGCTGCGGGAGCTCGCCGACAGGAGCACGCAGTACGCCGATCACCTCGCGAAGATCCTGCAGCGCCTGGTGCGCGCTCGCCCGGATGATCTCGGCGGCATCGGCGACCTCGGCCGTGGACGCGTCCGGGCGGTACGCCAACGCACCGGCATGCACGCTGAGCAACGACAGCCGATGCCCGAGTACGTCGTGCATCTCGCGGGCGATCTCCTCGCGCGCCCGCAGCTGCGCCTGCTCGGCCTGCAGCGTCGCCACGGTCTCGGCCCGATCCGCCCGGTCCCGCAGCGTCTGCAGGAGCTGCCGCCGGGACCGGATGTAGAACCCCCAGCCTGCCGTGGCGGCGTACAGCGTGATGCCGATGACCAGCTGCGTCTTCCAGTCCTCCTTGTGCCGCACCTGGAGATAGGTGAACGTGGCGACGAAGTTCAGCGCGAAGACCCAGATCGAGGTCCGCCACGGCTTGTGAACGGCGACGGTCATGACCAGTACGAGCGTCGGCCCGGCCGCGGCGTCGGAGTACACCGAGACCGCGGCCGCGAGAATCGCCAGCGGGACGGCCCAGCGGCGCCGGAACCACAGGGTCAGGCACAGCACCATCCCCGACCAGAAGTCGATCGCGAGCAGCGTCCGCGGCACCGGATCGCCCTCACCCTCGCTGTAGGCGAGCAGCGCGAGCAGAACCGCGAGCACGAACGACACACTGTCCACGACCCAGTTCATGGCCGTACGCCGCTCACTCATGAGTTGAATGTAGCGGTGGGTAAGCGATCTCCGCGGTGAGTGCGGGTGTCCGGATACCGAAGTCGGTGCGATCGGGTACTTAGGTCGGCGGTAGGTTGCCGGGCATGAGTCAGCTCGCTGTCACCGTCATCGGCCCGGACCGCCCGGGGATCATCGCCGACGTCACCGAGGCCCTGGTCGGTACCGGGGTCAACCTCGAGGACTCGACCATGACGCTGCTGCGCGGCCACTTCGCGATGATGATCGTCTGCGCCGGACCGTTCGACGAGGTGAAGTCGGCACTCGAGCCGCTGCGCGGCGAGCTGGTCATCACGGTCCGCAAGATGGGCCCCGAGCACGAGCACGCGCCGATCGGTGCGCCGTACATGCTGAGCGTCCACGGCGCGGACCGGCCGGGGATCGTGGCGGCGGTGACGCGGATGATCGCGGCCGCCGGAGGCACGATCACGGACCTGGCGACGCGGCTGAGCGGCGGGCTGTACGTGCTGACCGCCGAGGTCGAGCTGCCGCCGACGGCGGAGCTGGAGATGCTGGACCGGGCGCTCGAGATCACCGCCGAGGAGCTCGGCGTTGGCGTCACGCTACGCCCTGCCGAGAGCGACGAACTGTGATCACGGACTGGTCCCCCGCACGTCTGGATGTCCAGGGCGCCGTACTCGAGGTCGTCCGCGCGCCGCACCCGGTGCTTGCGACGGAGAGCGCGGAGGTGGACCCGCTCGACCCGGAGATGATCCAGCTCGCCGCGGACCTCGTGGCGACCATGCGGGTCTCCCCCGGGTGCGTCGGTCTCGCGGCGCCGCAGGTTGGCGTCGCGGCGCAGATGTTCTCGCTCGACGTGACCGATCACCCGAAGACGCGTACCTGTCACGGCGTCTTCGTTCTGTGCAACGCGGTCGTCGTCGAGGCCTCACGCAACGAGAAGGCTCGCGAAGGGTGCATGTCGGTCCCTGACTTCACCGGCGACGTCAAACGCGCGACCCGGCTGACGGTCACCGGCGTCCTCCCCGGTACGACGGACCAGGTCACGATCACCACCGACGCGTTCGAGGCCCGCGCCCTCCAGCACGAGATCGACCACTGCAACGGGAAGCTGTTCCTGGACCGAGTAGCCGGCGCCCACGCCGTGTACCCCCGAAAGACCTACCTGTAACGAGTACCCTCGTCCCGAGCCCGGGTGGCGGAACGGCAGACGCAGCGAGCTTAAACCTCGCGGCCCTAACAGGCATACGGGTTCGAATCCCGTCCCGGGCACCTTTCTCTGACCTGCATAGACAACCAAGCACTCGATAAGCCGGCTGTCGGGATGCGGCCCCATCCAGGGCCCGAAAGCGCGCCGCCACCACAGCACGGCCTCCGATCGGGTCAGCCGTAGGCGTTGAGGAGTACGACGAATACGACCACCGTCACGGCGGCGAGTGCGAGGCCGATGTACGCCCAGACACGACCGCCGCTCCGGACGCCTGTCGCCCCTGCCCCGATCGCGCCGGCAAGCCCGACCGGCAAGAACATCGAGCCGAGTATCCGAGCCCACTGGGGAGGATCGAACGACGTGGCGCTCAAGGCCCAGATCCAGACAAATGCGGCCAATGCGACGATTCCCGCCAGCGCACTCACCTTGCCAGCCAGAGTTGCCTGCTCTGGATCGGTACGACGGACCGTGTTCATGCCCCAGTGTGAATCTCATCGCCTGCGGTCCGCAGAGGCATACGTCCCTTCGCATGACGGCCGGAAGTCTGTCAACGGTGGCGACCGGTGTTCACGCTTGGAGGGTCTATGCTGACCGTCCTGGTGGCGGGCACTTGTCAACTGCCGCGTGCGAGGGCGCCGACGATCGAGAAGCCGACAAGGCCGACGTTGATCAGGATCGCCAGCCAGGCGAGGGGTCTGCCGGGGCGGTTGTTGCGGAGGACTGAGATTGCCAGGTAGATCGAGATCGGCGAGCAGATGAATGCGGTGAGCAGGGCGCCGACTGCTTGCCCGCTCACGCCGCCGCGACGCTGCGGGCTGTACGTCGTGTAGGACTCGCGGTACGGCGGGGCGGTGTACGAATCGCGGTAGGGCGGGTCGGCGTACGGCGACTCGGTGTACGGATCCTGATATGCCTGCTCGTAAGTGTCCTGGCGTGGCGGGGCCGAGGTGGGGCCGGGGCCGGAGGCCCAGTCGAAGGGGTCCGCGGCCGGCTCGTCGGGTTCGGGCTCGGTGGGGCGCGTCGGGCGGACGAAGTCCTGGGGGCGTTCCTTGCGCTGCAGCAGGAGGGCGTAGTCGGCGCGCCGGGTCGGGTCGGTCAGGATCTCGTAGGCGCGGTTCAGCTTGACCTGTTGCGTGGAGTCGCCGCCGACGTCGGTGTGGTGGCTGCGGGACAGGCGGCGGTAGCTGCGCTTGATCTCCTCGGCGCCGGCCGACCGTGCGACCCCGAGCAGCTTCCAGGGATCGGCTCCGTCGAGGTCCCGGAAGTCCCGGCTCGAGCTCATCGAGCGACGTCCGCCTGGTAGCAGGTCAGGCGCCAGGAGGCGTGCTGCGGATCGACACCGTTGGGCAGGCTGCGGTGCCCGGTTGCGAACGTGACTGTCTTGTCGCCCGCGAGGTAGCACCACAGGTCGAGCTTTTCGTCGTTCCCGTAGTAGTAGTACCGGTAGTGCGTGATGGCCTGCGCACCGAGGAACGGTGTTTGCAGGCGTTGCTGCGCCTCCAGCGGCAGGTTGCCGAGGACACCGCGCATCTCCTGCGTAAGGTTCAGCTGCGGCGGGACAGACTGCTGGGACTGCTCGTCCTTGCCACGCGAGACGAGCGAACGCAGGCCACCGCGCGGCTTCGTGGCCTGTTGCAGTACGACGGCGTGCTTGATGCTCGACGGCACAAACGGATCGATCCGCACGCTCTGCGTCCGCTGACCCTGGTTGTTGACCCGCGGCGTCGTCACTGCGAGCCCGTTCGGCCCGAGTACGACGGCGTACGGCCGGTCGCGTTCCCGCTCGTGGAGGTCGGCCCACCACTCGATCGCCGGTCCTACCTTGCGCTCGACGTACGCCTTGACGTCGTCGTGGAGCTCGCCCCACCAGTGGAACCGATCCGGGCTGGGAACGAACCCCAGTGGTCCTGCCTCGTGCGCGGCAGGCATCGACGGCGCGGCCGGTGCACGCTCGACTCCACCACCTGCAGGCCGTTGCGCGGCCGGGCGTCCCCGAGATTGCTCGGGCAGGTTGTCACGAGTCATGTGAGCAGCGGCGTGGGGCGGCGGCATGCATAGTGGGCAGCTTCCAATACGTCGCGTGTCCAGGTCAACTCCGTTGCCGCGTGCCTGTGGACAACAATGGGCCGATGGGGCATGCGGAGTTCTACCGGCGGTACATCGAGCGGTGCAACGAGCGTCGGTGGGCGGAGCTCGGCGCGTTCGTCGCGGAGAACGTGCAGGTCAACGGCGCCGTTGAAGGCCTCGAGAGCTACGTCGCGGGCCTGCGCGCAGTGATCCAGGCGTTTCCGGATTTCCGTTGGGAGGTCCAGGAGCTTGTGGTCGACGGCGACGTACTCGCGGCTCGTTTGACCAACGTGGGCACGCACCATGGCACGTTCCTCGGAGTACCGGCGACCGGCCGGCGGATCTCGACCACGGAGCTGGCGATGTATCACCTCGACAACGGAAAGATCAGGGCATGCTGGGGCGACCTGGGCTCCACCGTCCGCAACGAGCTGCTAACCGAGCCCGGAGAGGGTTTTCGCGCGGAGTAGGACGGCGTCGAGCATCTGCTCGGTGAGCTTGCCGGTGAACGTGTTCTGCTGACTGGGGTGGAAACAGCCGACGACGGTGACCTCGCCGTACGGCGTCGGGATCCGGTACTCGACCGCGTGGCCGAACTTGGGGCGCGGTCGCGGTACGTCGGCTCCGAGGGCGATCAGCGCTGCGAACAGAGCGTCGTACGCGAACTTGCCGAGGCAGACGATCGACCTGGTGCTGGTGAGGGTGAGTTCGAGCTCGCGGCGGTACCAGGGGGCGCAGGTGTCGCGCTCTTCCGGGGTGGGTTTGTTCGCGGGCGGGGCGCAGCGGACCGCGGCGATCATCCGGGTGCCGATCAGGTGCAGGCCGTCGCCGGCGTGTTCGCTGGTTGACTGGTTGGCGAGCCCGACGCGGTGCAGGCTCGCGAACAGCCAGTCGCCGGAGCGGTCGCCGGTGAACACGCGCCCGGTGCGGTTCCCGCCGTTCGCCGCGGGCGCCAGTCCGACGATCAGGATCCGCGGCTCGGCGACGCCCCATCCCGGGATCGGCCGTCCCCAGTACGGCTGATCCGCGAAGGACTTTCGCTTGCCGACAGCAACGTCTTCGCGCCATTCGACGAGCCGCGGGCAGGCGCGGCAGACCGACACGCGGGCTTCCAACTCCGCCAGCTCACCGGTCGCCGCGAGTTCGACCACCTCACCTGCATCGCGCGCCACCGGAGTACGCCGTACTGCCGGGTCCTCGGGCCACCCGACCCCGGGCGGCACAGGACTCTCGAACAACTCCCCGGTCAACGGATGCGGAAGCTTCACCCACCCACCCTAAACGGGACGTTGGGGAGGGTTCCTGCCCGAATCGGCACGAAACCCTCCCCAAGCCGGCTGGTCAGGCGGCGAGCTGCTCCTCGGACGGTTGGGCGAGGGGAGCGATCGGAGTTCGACGTGTGCTCGGGATAGCCAGGGCGAGTACGACGGCCGCGGCGGCGAACGCGGACAGCAGGAGGAACGTGTCCGTGAAGCCGGCCTCCGCGGGGAGCCCTGACGGTTGGATGTGGGCGGTAATGATGGAGCTGGCAAGTGCGGTGCCGATGGAGCCGCCGATGGTGCGGATGTTGGCGTTCATGCCGGTCGCCACGCCGGTTTGCTCGCGCGGGACGTTCTGCACGATCAGGCTGGTCATCGCCGCGTAGGCGAGGCCGAGCCCGATACCGAACAGGGCGGTCGAGAGCGCCACCTGCCACTGCGCAGCGTGGAACTCGGCGAACATCAACGCCGCTACCAGGCTCAACGCCGACCCCGAAACGACCTGCGCCTTGGCTCCGAACCGCGGCGCGAGCGGACCGCTCAACGATCCGACGACCGCCATCGTCACCAGCATCGGCAGCATCAGCAGCCCGGCCTTCGTGACGCTCGCGCCGAACCCGAACCCGGCAGCCTTCGGGATCTGCAGGAACTGCGGGACGAACGCGTACACCGCGAACATCGCCGCCCCGAACAGCAGCGCCACGAGGTTCGTCGTCCACACCGCCGGACGGCGCATCATCCGCATGTCGATCAGCGGGTTCCGCGAGCGCAGTTCGACCGTGATCCAGCCGGCGAACAGTACGACGGCCAGCCCGAAGAGCCCCGTCGTACGCAACGAGCCCCAGCCCCACGACCGGCCCGTGCTCAGCGGGAGCAGCAGCGCGATCAGCCAGCCGGACAGGAACGCGGCGGCCAGCCAGTCGATCCGGCCGGGGACGCGGTTCGGTGACTCCGGGACATAGCGCCGTACCATCAGCGTCGACACCGCGACGACCGCCATCGGGATCCAGAACAGCCAGCGCCAGCCGAGCCATTCCACGATCGGGCCGGCCAGGACGATCCCCAGGCCGCCGCCGGCCGCGATGATGGCCGACACCACGCCGACCACGGACGGGACGCGCTCGGCCGGGAACTCGTCCCGGATGATCCCGAACGCCAACGGGAACACGGCTCCGCCGACACCCTGGAAGATGCGGGCGGCAATCAGTACGCCGATGTTCGGCGCAAGCGCGGCGACCAGGCAACCGATCGCCAGAGCGCCGAGCGCGATGAACAGCGTGCGCTCCTTGCCGACCATGTCGCCGATCCGGCCGAGCAGCGGGGTCGCGACCGACACCGACAGCAGAAGTGCGGTGAACACCCAGGTGACCGTGCCGGGGGTGGTGTGCAGGTCGTGCTGGATGACGGGCAGCGCCGGGCTGACCAGCGACTGCAACATGGAGAAGGAGGCGACGACCGTGGCGAGGACCGCCAGGGTCACGCGAGGGTTTCCAGACCTGATGGCAGGCATGCAGAAGTCCTTCGAACGTGAGTGAGCGCAGCGAGTGAACCAATAGGCACAGCAGTTGTTCCTCAAACCGGAACCGAGCGAAGCGAGGTGGAGGTTGGAACGCGCCAGAGCTGTGGGCGCGGATTCCCCGGCCTGGTAAAGTCGAGGTATGCCTCCACTATAGCGGAGGGTTGCCTCCGCTATCAACTGGCTAAGGTGAGCGAATGGTGACCGGTGAGAGCAGGCCCGCGTTGCGGGTCGACGTACGGCGGCCGCAGCGGGCGGATGCGCGGCGGAACTTCGACGCCCTGCTCGGCGCCGCCCGGGATGCGTTCGCGAGCAAAGGGGTCGACGCCTCGCTGGAGGACATCGCGCGCCAGGCCGGCGTCGGGATCGGCACGCTGTACCGGAACTTCCCGAACCGCCAGGACCTGCTGAACGCGGTCTACTTCGGCGAGATCGAGGAACTGTGCATCGCCGCGGAGGAAGCGGCCGAGCTGCCGCCGTGGGAGGCGCTGACCACGTGGCTGCACCGCTTCGTCGGGTACGCCGCGACGAAGCGCGCGATCTGGGAGTCGCTGAACCGGGAGGCCGACAGCTTCAAGGCGGCCCGTGAGGCGATGTACGCCGCCGGTACGCCGCTGTTCGAACGCGCCCAGGCCGCGGGCGAAGCACGCAAGGACGTCTCCTTCGACGACCTGCTCCGCATGGTCAGCGGCCTCACCGCCGCCGGCTTCGTAGACCAGGCCCAACGCGACCGAGTCCTCACCATCGCCCTCGACGGCGTCCGCGCACACTAGCTCAGGGAGAGCGCCACCCCGTCGAGGATGTCGTGTTCGGAGACTGTTAGGTCGGTGACGGGTAGGCGGTCGTACAGGCGTTGGAGGATGAGGGCGCCGGCGCCGATCACGTCTACTCGGCCGGGGTGGATCGACGGTACGGCGGAGCGTTCTGCGCGGGTGGTGCTTGTCAGCCAGGTCGTCGCGGCGCGCAGTTGGCCGGTGGTGAGGCGGGCGTGGTGGACGGCGGTGCGGTCGTACTCGGCGAGGTTCAGCGCCACCGCGGCGACGGTGGTGCAGGTGCCCGCGACTCCGATGAACGCGCGGGTCTTTGTGAGCGGGACGGCGGTGGCGTCGAGGAGGGCGTCGATGTCCTTGGCGATCGCCGCGAGCTCTGTTGCGGACGTTGGATCGGTGGTGACGTGGCGTTCCGTGAGGCGGACGGAGCCGATGTCGAGGGATTCGGCCGCGATGACACCGGTTGCGTCGCCGAGGACCAGTTCGGTGGAGCCGCCGCCGATGTCGGCCACCAGGTACGGCGCCGGCAGGTCGAGCGAGGTGGTGGCGCCGCGGAAGCTCAGCTCAGCCTCTTCCGCACCTGAAATGATTTCCGGACGTACGCCGAGGCGCTCCTCGACGCCCGCGAAGAACGCATCCCGGTTGCTGACGTCGCGGGCGGCGGAGGTGGCGACGAAGCGGAGTCTGGTGACGTCACTCGACTGGATGACGGACGCAAAGTCCTCACAGGCGCTGAAGACGCGGGCGAGGGCCTCGGGGGCGAAGGCACCGGTGGCGTCGACGCCCTGGCCGAGACGCACGATCGTCATCCGGCGATCCACCTCGACGAGCTGACCGTCGACCAGATCCGCGATCAGCAACCGAATCGAATTGGTGCCACAGTCGATCGCAGCGGCCCGCACCGCTCCGCCGGACGCGCTGCCCTCAGACACACGGGCCTCGGCGACCCCAGTCGTCCAACGCCTCCAGGGCCTCGTCACCCAGGGGATTTACGCCAGGGCCAGCCGTCAGCGAGTGGCCTACTAGAACGTGCAGGCATTTGACTCGGGTCGGCATGCCGCCGGCGGTGATCCCGGCGATCTCCTCGACGTGCTCGATCGACTCGCGGTGCGCGAGGTACGACTCGTGAGCGGCGCGATACCGAGCAGCCAGGTCCTCGTCGCCGGCCAGACGGTCGGTCATTTCCTTCATCATGCCGGAGGCCTCGAGCGTGCCGATCGCGGACGCCAGCCGCGGGCACGTCACGTAGTACGTCGTGGGGAACGGCGTACCGTCCGGCAGTCGGGGCTCGGTCTCGACCACGTCGGGGAGGCCGCAGTTGCACCGGTGCGCGATCGACCGGATGCCGCGGGCCGTCCGGCCGAGTTGTTTGCTGACTGCTTCTTGGTCGGAAGGGCTGACGCTCACCTGGTCACCTTAGAGGTCGGGCGGCACGCAGCAGGCGCCACCTATCCGCCCGACCTCTCGGGTGACGGTGTGATGATTGGCTTCGGGGTGGGCTTCGCGGCGCTCGGGGCCGCGGTCACCGGCGGCGTGCCGGCACCCTCGACGCTCCCCCACAGCTTCGTGTACCAGGTCGGCTTCTGCGCCTGCGTCGTACCGTCCGACGGGGCCGACGGCTCCGGCGGGGCGCCCACCGGCTTCCCGTCCGCGCCGATCACGCGGTACCCGACCTCACCGGGCATCACCCAGCCGAGCCGCTGCCGCGCCTGCGCCTTCACGTACGCATCGTCGTCCCAGCGGGTGATCTCGTCGTTGAGCTCCGCGACCCGTTTCTCCCGGTCGCGGATCTCCTGCTGCAGCGCGTTGACCTGCTGGTGCTGGTCGAACCACACCCGCAGGCTCTGCGCGTAGGACACGATCAAGGCCCCGAGCACCAGCAGTACGACGGCCGCCCGCCCGGTCAGGTTGCGGGACCCGCGGGTCCGCGCCGGGTCCGCCTGGGTTCCCGTCGTACGCCGTTTCGGCTGGTCGCCCCGCCGGGCCGGTGGACGCGACTGGGTCCGGCTCGACGGACGCGAGCCGGGGCGTGCACCGGAATCCCGACGGGACGGCATCCAACGACCTCCTGAATCAGACCAGCGTCAGCCCTGGAAGCGCGGGAAGGCCGAGCGACCGGCGTACGTCGCCGCGTCGTCGAGCTCCTCCTCGATCCGGAGCAGCTGGTTGTACTTGGCGGTGCGGTCGGACCGGGCCGGGGCGCCGGACTTGATCTGGCCGCAGTTGGTCGCGACCGCGAGGTCGGCGATCGTGGTGTCCTCGGTCTCACCGGAGCGGTGGCTCATCATGCAGGTGAAGCCGCTGCGGTGCGCCAGGTCGACGGCGTCCAGGGTCTCGGTCAGCGAGCCGATCTGGTTCACCTTGACCAGCAGGCTGTTCGCCGACTTCTCGGTGATGCCGCGCTGCAGCCGCTCGACGTTGGTGACGAACAGGTCGTCGCCGACCAGCTGGATCTTGCTGCCGAGCTCACCGGTGATGGCCTTCCAGCCGTCCCAGTCCTCCTCGTTCAGCGGGTCCTCGATCGAGACGATCGGGTACGACGCCACCAGGTCGGCGTAGTAGGCGATCATCTCGTCGGCCGACTTCTTGCCGCCCTCGAACGCGTACACGCCGTCGGTGAAGAACTCGCTCGCCGCCACGTCCATCGCCAGCGCGATGTCCTTGCCGAGCTGCAGGCCGGCCTTCTCGACCGCGACCGCGATCAGGTCCAGGGCGGCCCGGTTGCTGTCCAGGTTCGGCGCGAAGCCGCCCTCGTCGCCGAGGCCGGTGGACAGGCCGCGCTCCTTCAGCACCGCCTTCAGGGCGTGGTAGACGCCCGCGCCCTGCATGACGGCTTCGGCGTACGTCGCGGCGCCGATCGGGGCGATCATGAACTCCTGGACGTCGACATTGCTGTCCGCGTGCGCGCCGCCGTTCAGGATGTTCATCATCGGCACCGGCAGGACGTGCGCGTTCGGGCCGCCGACGTACCGGAACAGCGGCAGGCCGGAGCTCTCCGCCGCCGCCTTCGCGACCGCGAGGCTGACGCCGAGGATCGCGTTCGCGCCCAGCTTGGCCTTGTTCGGGGTGCCGTCCAGGTCGAGGAGCGCGCGGTCGATCAGACGCTGCTCGTGGACGTCGTACCCGACGATCTCCTTGTCGATGTCCTCGAGGATCGCGGTGACGGCCTTCTGCACACCCTTGCCGCCGTACCGGTCCTTGTCGCCGTCACGCAGTTCCACGGCCTCGAACTGGCCGGTGGAGGCACCGGACGGGACGGCTGCGCGGGCGATGGTGTCGTCGTCGAGCAGAACCTCGACCTCGACAGTGGGGTTGCCGCGCGAGTCGAGGATCTCGCGCGCGCCGACGGCCTCGATGGTGGCCACATTGACTCCCAAGTTCTCGATGACGAATCGCTGCTGAGCCTAGTCCCCAGACCAGCAAGCTCAGTGGACCGCGTCACACCTAACGATCGCATCCGTGGGTACCTCCCGCGTCAGTAACACTCCGTTGGGCGCCCGATAGACCTGGAGATTGCCGCAATCCACGCCCAGCAAGACTTCTACGGCGGTACGACGACCCACGCGACTGTCCTTCGCCGGCGCCAGATGGACATGCGTACGCCGTCCCGCGCGCAAACCTTCTCGTTGAATCGCGGGCAATGCCTCGCGACTCGTCCCGTGCCACAGCAGATCGTCGGGGTACACGCGTTCCCAACTGTTCTCCAACGCTTCACGTGTCACGGGCATCCCCTCGAGCGAATGCCCCTGACACGCGCGGATCCGCTCACCGTCGACCTGCAACCGTTGCTTGTCGTTCTCCCGCACCGCGACATCCAGCCGCTCACGGGTCAGCCCGAGAACCCGCAGTACGTCGGGGATCGCAGCCCACCCGTCCGCACTCATCGTGAGCCCGCGCTCACCCGCCGTATGGCGCAGCAACTTGGAGAGCATCCTGCTGTCACGGCTCACGTCAGCGCCCTCCTCAGCCCATCCACCCTGTCGTCGCGTCCCGGGCCATACTGCGTGACCTACAGGCCGAACGAGCGGCGGGCGTCGGTTAGGCCCTTCAGGTTTTCGGCGGGGTCGGAGACGCCGGTCAGGATGTTGTTGGTGATGCGCCAGGCGAAGTAGCCGGCCTGGACGGCGTAGCGCACGCGCAGGAACGTGGACAGACCGCGCTCGAGTTCGTCGGCAAGGTCGGGTCGACGGCGCAGGTACGCCGGAACCACGGGGGCGCCGTTGTACATGACGGCGGATGCGACGTCGTACAGGATCGGGCCTTGCATCGCGCTGCCCCAATCGATGAGGGCAACCTCGCCGTCAGCCTGCCGCCGGAACGCTTCCGCGGCCGGATCTGCGTGCAGCCAGGCCCACGACACCGACCCGAGCGCGACTGCGTCAGCAACGGCACCCTCGACCGCCGGGCGGATCCACGGCTCGAGATCCAAGCAATCCTCGAACGCCAGCAGGAACCGCAGCCACTCGGTCAACTCACCGGCCTCGAGCGCAGCAGCCGTGTGCACCCGCCCCAACAGATCCCCGATCGCCACCTGATCCGCAGGCTCCAACTCAACGCCGTCGACGTACTCGAGCACACCAACCTGCCGCCCGTCGACGCGCTCAACGAGGCGGCCCTGCTTGCTGGAACGCGGACGACCAGTACGGATACCGGCGTCATCCAGCCGAGCCGCCAACGCCAGCCCAGGCTCGAACGCCGTGTCCCCCAACCCCACCGCCTTGACCACAACCCGCCACTCCCCTGCGGACGCCAACCAGACCGCTGAGTTCATCCCACCCGCGAGCACCTCCAGCCGCACCGGCTTCAGATCCCAGTACTCCCGCAGCACCTCAGCAACATCCACCCACCCACCCTCTCAGCCACCCACCACCCCAAGCAGCCGATTTTCCGCGTACCGAAGAACAGGTAGTGCACCCCCGAGACACCGTACACAAATCCCCACCCACGCCCAGGTGCACTACCCACCCCCCGACCACCTCCTGTCGTTAGCTACGCCAAGACCTGGTCTGGTGGCCCGAGGTAATCCCATTCCGTCGCGAATCCCACCAGCGGTAGGATTGGTGTATGAGTGAGCCCGCCCACACGGACAAGCTGAGTGTGACCATCCCGACCGACCTGGCCGATGAGCTGCGGTCGAGGGCCGGGCGGGGGAACGTATCTGCTTACGTGACCCAGGCCTTGGTCCGGCAACTGGAGCACGACCGGCTCGGTGATCTCCTGGCCGAGTTGGCCGAGGTGCACGGGCCGGTGACCGACGAAGAACTCGCTCGCGCCCGCGCGGAGTGGCCCGAGCGGTGAGCCCGCGCAAGCGCGTCCCGTCGGCGCCCCAGGGATCGCTCGTCCTCGACAACGAAGGCCTGTCCCGGGCCGCGACCGATCGGGCGATGTACGTCAGGCTGTACGCCGCCCACGCCGACGGCCGCCGCGTCGTGACCTCGGCGGCGATCCTGGCCGAGGCCCTTCGCGGCAGCCGTCGCGATGCGGCCGTCTACCGGGTGCTCAGCGGGATCGTCGTCGAGCCCGTCAGCCGAGCTCTCGGCGAACGCGCAGGTCAGTTGATCGGAGCGGCCCGGCTCGGTTCCGGGCAGGCCGTTGACGCGATCCTGGTGGCCACCGCCTTGGCCGAGCCGGGACCTGTTGTGATCGCGACGTCGGACGCCGGCGATCTGAAGGCACTTGTCGGCGACGAGCACCGGATAGCAGTGGTAGCGGCAGACCGGCTCTGAGCTAGCCCTTGGATTCGGCGGTGCGGATTTCGGTGGTGAGGTGGTGGATGGCTAGGCGGAGGGCCTGTTCGGGGTCGATGCCCAGGGTGCGGGACTCGCGGACGATGGCCAGGAGTTCGTGGCCGATTCGATCGAGGTCCGAGTCGCCGGTGGGCGGTAGTTCGGCGGGGAGGACCTTTGCGGCCCGGCCGAGGACCTTGTCGGCGAGAGCGAGGGCGGGCAGGGCGAGCGGGATGCCTTCGAGGACCGAGGAGCGCTGCTTCTCGGTGGCCTTGATCGCTTCCCAGTTGGCCTCGACCGCGGCGACGTCCGTGGCGTCCACGGTGCCGAAAACGTGCGGGTGGCGGCGAATCAGCTTCTCGACGATGCCGCCGGCCACGTCGTCGATCGTGAACCCCTCGTCGGGGTCCTCCTCGGCGATCCGCGAGTTCAGCGCGACCTGAAGGAGCAGGTCGCCCAGTTCCTCGCGGAGATGGCTACGATCGCCGGTGTCGAGCGCCTCGAGGGTCTCGTAGGTCTCTTCGAGCAGGTACTTCGCCAGGCTCTCGTGCGTCTCCTGCTGCGTCCACGGACAGTCCCGCCGGATCCGGTCCATCACGCGGACCAGATCGATCAGCCTGGCTCCGGGCACGTCGTACGAGCCGTGCTGGATCTCCACGTCGTACGCCGGCCGCGGGTCACGCGCCACCTGATCGGCGACGACCCGCAGCAGACCCGGCTCGCCGTCGTCGCCGACGAGCCACGCGACGTCGCGGCCGGCCTCGGCCGCGGACGACAACCAGGTCCAGTGCTCGCCGATACCGCCTTCGACCTGAGTGACAGCAAGCCCGGACCCGACGACCGCCTGTACGTCGGAGCGCAACACGTGCCCGTCACCGCCCGATGCGGCGCCGATCTCGTCGGCGTCGGTCAGGGACTGCCAGGCCGCCCGCGTCAGCAGGCCGGGCGCCACCCGTGGGCTGGTCAGCAGGACTGTGATCCGGCCGGAACCCTCACGTACGTCGGTCACCGGGCTCGGCTGTCTCAGCCCTGGCCCTGCTGCTGGGCGGCCTCGGCTGCCTTGCGCTTGGCCTCGGTCTGGTCGGACTCCTTGGACAGCGACCCGGAGATCGCCGTGTCGAGCCGGCCGTCGCTCCACTGACCGAAGCGCGGCGCGACCGTGACCTTGATGTCCTTGGAGGCGGCGTTCAGGGCCTGCAGACCCTCTTGCGCCTTCTGCTGACCGTCCGTGTCGTGGATGCCCTTGCCGCCGGCGAGCTTGATCGTGACGATCAGCGTCGCGGCGAGATTGTCCAGGAAGGCGCGGGACGCCGGATCGGCCTGTAGCTTCTGGTACGCCTCGGGGCTCGGCGCGACGGCGTTCTTGGCCGCGTCGGCGATCTCCGCGTCGGTGACCGGGATCGCCTTCTGCTTCCCGACCTGCGCCGCCAGTTCGTTGCTGACCATCCCGTTCAGCGCGGCCTGGTCCGGGTAGGACTCACCGAGCGCCGCGCCGACAGCGCGCGAGGTCTTGTCGACGTCGCCGATGCTGATCTCGGTGTCACCGATCACCGCCGCCGCGCCCGGGTGGGTACCCGCCGCACAGCCGCCGGTCAGCAGCACCGTCGCCACCACCGCACCGAGAGCCCGAAGCCGTGTGCTCACCGAATCTCCTCGCAAATCGCCATGTTGTTCTGCCCCGCCTCGCCGCCCCGGTCGGGCCTTTTCACGCCGGCACCACAATAGGTTCGGCGATCACGTCGTCGATCAACCGGGTGCACCATTGCAGCAGCTCCTGGTCGCGGAGCGGCTGACCGCCGACCGGCCTGGTGGCCGGTCTCGGCACCAGAATGGTATGCAGTTGCGGCTTCACCAGACTCTTCGGGTACAGCCTGTTCAGCCGGAGCACCTTCGAGTCGGCCAGTTCGACCGGCCCGAACCGGATCAGGTTCCCCTGCAGCGTGACGTCGTGCAGCCCCGCCCGGCGGGCGTGATTGCGGAACTTCGCCACCTCGATCAGGTTCAGCACCGGCTGCGGAATGTCGCCGTACCGGTCGTGCAGTTCCTCGACCAGCTCGGCGATCCCGTCGGCGTCCCGTACGGCGGCCAGCCGCTGGTACATCTCCAGGCGCAGCCGCTGGGACGGGATGTAGTCGTGCGGCAGATGCGCGTCGATCGGCAGCTCGATCTTGACCTCGGGCTCCTCGGCCTGGGTGTCGCCGCGGTACTCCGCGACCGCCTCGCCGACCAACCGGACGTACAGGTCGAAGCCGACGTCCGCGATGTGCCCGGACTGCTCGCCGCCGAGCAGGTTGCCGGCGCCGCGGATCTCCAGGTCCTTCATCGCGACCGCCATACCGCCGCCCAGGTCCGAGTGCTGCGCGATGGTGGCCAGCCGGTCGTGCGCCGTCTCGGTCAGCGGCTTCTCCGGCGGGAAGAAGAAGTACGCGTACGCGCGCTCCCGGCCACGACCGACGCGGCCGCGGAGCTGGTGCAGCTGGGACAGGCCGAGCAGGTCGGCGCGCTCGACGATCATCGTGTTCGCGTTCGAGATGTCGATCCCGGACTCGACGATCGTCGTACACACGATCACATCGAACTGCTTCTCCCAGAAGCCCTGGATGACGTTCTCGAGGGTGTGCTCGTTCATCTGGCCGTGCGCGACGCTGACCCGCGCCTCGGGCACCAGCTGGCGGATCCGCGCGGCCGCCTTCTCGATCGTGTTCACCCGGTTGTGGACGACGAAGACCTGACCCTCGCGGAGCAGCTCGCGCCGGATCGCGGCGGTCACCTGGCCTTCCTCGTAGGCACCGACGAAGGTCAGCACCGGGTGCCGCTCCTCCGGCGGGGTGGCGATCGTGGACATCTCGCGGATACCGGTGATCGACATCTCCAGCGTCCGCGGGATCGGGGTCGCGGACATCGTCAGTACGTCGACCGCCGTCCGCAGCCGCTTCAGCTGCTCCTTGTGCTCGACGCCGAACCGCTGCTCCTCGTCGACCACGACCAGCCCGAGGTCCTTGAACGCGACCTCGCCGCTGAACAGCCGGTGCGTCCCGATCACCACGTCGACCGACCCGTCGGCGAGACCGTCGATCGTTGCCTTCGCCTCCTTGTCGGTCTGGAACCGCGACAGCGGGGCGACATTGACCGGGAAGGCGGCGTACCGCTCGGCGAAGGTCGCGTAGTGCTGCTGCACAAGCAGGGTCGTCGGCACGAGTACGGCGACCTGCTTGCCGTCCTGCACCGCCTTGAAGGCCGCGCGTACGGCGATCTCCGTCTTGCCGTAGCCGACGTCGCCGCAGACGATCCGGTCCATCGGCATGACACGTTCCATGTCGTGCTTCACGTCGTCGATGGTCGCGAGCTGATCGGGCGTCTCCACGAACGGGAACGCGTCCTCCAACTCCCGCTGCCACGGGGTGTCCTTGGCGAACGCGTGGCCCTTGGTCGCCTGGCGCGCGGCGTACAGCTTGATCAGCTCGCCGGCGATCTGGCGGACCGCCTTGCGGGCGCGGCCCTTGCGCTTGGCCCAGTCGCCGCCGCCCATCTTGTCCAGGCTCGGCTGCTCACCGCCGACGTACCGCGTGACCTGGTCGAGCTGGTCCGTCGGCACGTACAGCCGGTCACCGGGCTGTCCGCGCTTGCTCGGCGCGAACTCGATCACGACGTACTCGCGGGTGGCCTTCTGCGACCCGGAGCCGACGGTCCGCTGCATCATCTCGACGTACCGGCCGACGCCGTGCTGCTCGTGCACCACGAAGTCGCCGGGCTGCAGCTCCAGCGGGTCGATCGTCTTCTTGCGGCGCGACGGCATCCGTTGCTGGGAACGGCGTTCGGCCGCCGAGCGCTGGCCGGCCAGGTCGTTCTCGGTGAGCACCGCGAACTTGATGCCGTCGGCAATGAACCCGTGCTCGAGCTGTCCCTGCGAGATCAGTACGACGCCGGGCTCGGGGATCTCTTCGATCCCCTCGACCGCCCGCGCCGGCAACTCGGCCTCGGAGAACACCTCGGCCAGGCGCTGTGCGGGGCCGTGACCCTCGGTGACGCAGACGACCCGCCAGCCGTCCCGCAGCCAGCCGCGGATGTCCTCGGCCGCCGCCGCGGTCTCGCCGCGGTACGGGGTGACCTCGTGCGCGGCGAGGATCTTGCTGGTGACCGCACCGGCCTCGGTGTCGATGTCGAACGCGACCCGCTCCCCCATCGAGTCCCGGAGCTCGGGCACGTCGGTCGGCGCGGCCGCGAACGGCGACAGGCTCCACCAGGCCAGGCCCCTGCCGAGGGCCTGCGACCGAACGTCGCCGAGGGACATGTACGCCGCCGCACCCAAGTCGATCGGGGCTTCGCCACCACCGGCGGCAGCGGCCCACGACGCTTCCAGGAACTCCTGGCTGGTCGCCACCAGATCGTGTGCTCGCGCGCGAACCCGCTCGGGGTCGCTCACAACCACGTGCGTACCGGTCGGCATCAGGTCGACCAGCAGTTCCATCTTGTCGACGAGCACCGGCGCCAGCGACTCCATGCCCTCGACGGCATGCCCTTCGGCGAGCTTCTCGAACAGCTCCGCCAGCTCCGGGTGTTCCTTCGCCAGATCGGCGGCCCGCGCGCGGACCTCGTCGGTCAGCAGCAGCTCGCGGCACGGCGGTGCCCACAGACCGTGCTCGGCGATCTCGAGCGAGCGTTGGTCGGCGACCGCGAAGTACCTGATCTCCTCGACGTCGTCGCCGAAGAAGTCCACCCGCAGCGGGTGCTCCTCGGTCGGCGGGAACACGTCGATGATGCCGCCGCGGACCGCGAACTCACCGCGCCGCTCGACCAGATCCACCCGGTGGTACGCGGCGGCAGCGAGCCGCTCGACGACGTCCTCGAGCTCGACCGTGTCGCCGATGTGCAACTGGACGGGCCTCAGGTCCGCGAGTCCGGCGACCTGCGGCTGCAGCACGGACCGCACCGGCGCGACCAGGATCCGGATCGGACCGGTCGTCTCGTCGGACGGATCCGGGTGCACGAGACGACGCAGTACGGCGAGCCGCCGGCCGACCGTGTCGGAGCGGGGCGACAGGCGCTCGTGCGGGAGCGTCTCCCAGGCCGGGTAGTAGGCGACGGTGCCGGGCTCCTCGACGAGGCACTGGAGGGCCTCGGTGAGCTCCTCGGCCTCGCGGAAGGTCGCGGTGACGGCGAGCACCGGGCGGCCGGCGCCGTTCTGAGCCGCGGCCAGCGCCGCGAGCAGGACCGGGCGCACCGGCGTCGGTGCGCTCAGGTCGAGGGTCGTGACGCTGTCGCCGCGGGCGTCACGAACGGCCTCGGACACCACCGGATCGGTGATCAGGGTGTCGACCAGACCGCTGAGCTTCACGAGTTGTACTTCCCTTGAGTTGCTTCGAGGCCGTCGGTGAGCAGGGACTCGACAGCGTCCGCGGTCCGGTCGACGGCGAACGGAAGATCCTTGCGTTCGGTCGAGGAGAACTCGTTCAGGACGAAGTCGGCGGGCGCCTGCCGGCCCGGCGGACGACCCACACCGAACCGAACTCGATAGTACTCACCGGTGCCAAGCGATTTGCGCAGCGATTTCAGCCCGTTGTGGCCGTTGTCGCCGCCGCCGAACTTGCACCGCAGGACCCCGAAGTCGATGTCCAGCTCGTCGTGCAGCACGACCAGGTTGGCCGGGTCGAGCTTGAAGAACTTCAGCAACCCGGAGACCGGCCCGCCGGACTCGTTCATGTACGAGCGGGGCTTGGCCAGGACCGTCCGCAGGCCGCTGATCCGGGTCTCGATCACCTCGGACCTGACCTGCTTGCTCTGCTTCCACTTCGCACCGGTCCGGGCCGCCAGCTCGTCGGCGACCAGCTGCCCGATGTTGTGCCGGGTGCGGGCATACGAAGGGCCGGGATTCCCCAGTCCGACGACCAACCACACGTCGTCCGCCACGGATCCCGGCCCTCCTGAAGTTCAGCTGCTGCTGCCGAGTGCAGACTACTCGGCCGCGGCGGCCACCGGCTCCTCGGCGGCGGTCGGCTCGTCCCGCTGCACGCCCGCCTCGGCCTCGGCCTCGGCCATCTCCGCGTCGACCTGCTCGGCGGTCGGCTGCGCGGTGACGTTCACGACCAGGGTGTCCGGCTCGATGGCCAGCGTCGTACCGGTCGGCAGTTGCAGATCCGACGCGTGGATCTGGGCGCCGACCTCCAGGCCCTCGATCGAGACGGTGACACCGTCGGGGATGTGCGTCGCCTCGGCCTCGACCAGGATGCTCTGCGCTTCCAGGACGACCAGGGCATCGCTGACGGCCTCGCCCTCGAGGTGCACCGCGATGTCGACCTGGACCTTCTCGCCGCGGCGGACGATGACCAGGTCCACGTGCTCGATGAAGCCCTTGATCGGGTCGCGCTGGACCTGCTTCGGCAGCGCCAGGTGGGACTCGCTGCCCTCGACCTCGATCAGCAGCAGGGCGTTGGCGGTCTTCAGGGCCAGCATGGTGTCGTGACCGGGCAGCGTGATGTGCACCGGGTCCGTGCCGTGGCCGTAGAGGACGGCGGGCACCTTGTTGTCCCGGCGGATTCGGCGGGCAGCTCCCTTACCGAACTCCGTACGCGATTCGGCGTGGATCTTGACCTCGGCCACGAGATGAACTCCTCAAAAGCGTTGCGGTGATCTGTTGGCTGGATGGAACTCGGCTGCGGCCTCAGCGGGCGCCTGCTGACCCCGAGAAGGCGTCAGGCAACGAACCACCGCGTCGATCACGGAGCCGCGCCCAACAGTTCCGGGGGGCGTCCCTCGCCGAGGCAACCAAAACAGTCTACCCACGAGCGCGGCCAGACGGGAAATCCGTCCCCCCGAGGCACTTTGCTCCCGGTACGACGGACTTGTGGTGACCCCTTTTCCGGCCCCGGAGGTTCGGTACGTTGCCGACGTGATCTCGCCGTACGCCGTTCTCAGCCTGCTGTTCCCGATCGTCCTGATCGCCGGCGTGGGTGGGCTGATCATCTGGCGCATGCGACGCCGGCAGGAGCTGCTGAGGCAGCGCGCCGCGCAGGTGGCTTCGGTTGGCTGGTACCCGGCCCCGCCGAACCCGTGGCTGGCGCAGATCGCAGCAAACTTGTTCCGAGAGGGCGAGCCCGGTGAGACGTACGCCGGCGTGTACCAGGGTCGCGGCCTGTGCGTCCTCGACTACACGTACGTCACCAGCAACGGCAAGACGCAGCAGACACACACCGTCAACCTGGTCGCACTGACCCTTCCGGTCGCGTTGCCGCCGCTCACGGTGATGCACGAATCGGGCCTGCGGCGGATGCTCCGGGGGCGCGATCTCGAACTGGAGAACCAGCAGTTCAACGACCAGTTCCGGGTGGAGTGCGTCGACGACCGGTACGCGTCGGCCGTCATGCACCCGCGGATGATGGAGTGCGTGCTGTTCAACCCTGGCCTGGAGTGGCAGATCGCCGGGAACGCGTTCGTGTCCTGGTCGGTCGACGGGTTCGCCGTACCGGACGTGCTGGGCCGGCTGGACGCGATGACACGGCTGATCGACCTGATCCCACCGTTCGTACTCCGCGACTACGGACAGCCGATGTTCAGCTGAGTTTGGTCCAGACCTGGCGGAGGGCTCGGGCTGCGTCACCTTCGAGTCCGGCGGCGTCCAAGGTCTCGGCCAGCTCGTCGAACTCGGGGCCCCAGCGCCACGCGACGCTGCGGAGCTGGTCCGGGAGCGCCGGGTCCTTCAGCGAGCCGGCGTCGGCGCGGGTCTGCTGCGCAATCAGCGCCTCGGTGACACCGTGCTTCTCGGCCAGCTGGAAAGCGAGCACGGCCAGCGCCGCTTTGCCCTTGTTGTACAGCGCGTACGACGATTTCGCCGCGCTGGCCGCCCCTGGTTCGGCGCCGACCACCATCGGGGTGACCGCCGTACCGGCCCACAACGTGGCGACCCGGTCGGCCGCCGTACCGGACAGCATCAGATGCGTCGGGCTAGGGCCACCAGTCGGCGGCGGCCCGACCACGCCGGCGTCGACGAATGTCGCATCAGGTACGGCGGACTGGGCTTCACGCAGCGACGCCGGGGACAGCGGATTCGCCTCGACATACAAGCCGGAGAACCCCGCAGCGCCGACCTGCTTGGCGATCTCGACCGCCCCTTGCGGTGCACACGAACACAACACCGCCTCCGCCTCGCCGACCGCGTCAGCAAACGAGGCACCGATCAGCCCGGCCTCCTCGGCCCGCGCCTTCGACGCGTCACTGCGACCGTCCGGCACCCAGCGCACCTCATGCCCGGCGACGACCAACTGCGCCGCCAGCTTCGAGCCCATCGCTCCTGGGTGGAAGACGGCGATCCGCATGTCAGGTCCTTTCTGGTGATCCAGCGAGGACCTAAGCGCGGCCGTCGAAGAGGCTGGTGACCGAGCCGTCCTCGAAGACCTCGCGGATGGCTCGGCTGATCAGCGGCGCGATCGACAGTTCGGTGAGCTTGTCGAAGCGGCGCTCCTCGGCGATCGGCAGCGTGTTGGTGACGATCACCTCGCTGGCCTGGCAGTTCTTCAGCCGGTCCACCGCGGGGCCGGACAGGATCGCGTGCGTCGCGGCGATGACCACGCCCGCGGCGCCCTCGGCGTACAGCGCGTCGGCCGCCTTGGTGATGGTGCCGGCGGTGTCGATCATGTCGTCGACCAGGATGCAGACCCTGCCCTTGACCTCCCCGACGACCCGGTTCGCGACCGTCTCGTTCGGGCGGTCGATGTCGCGGGTCTTGTGGATGAACGCCAGCGGGGCGTTGTTCAGCCGCGCCGACCACTGCTCGGCCACCTTGATCCGGCCGGCGTCCGGCGACACCACGGCCAGCTGCTGGTCGCCGTACTTCTGCCGCACGTAGTCGCTGAGGATCGGCAGCGCCATCAGGTGGTCAACCGGGCCGTCGAAGAAGCCCTGGATCTGCGAGGTGTGCAGGTCCACGCAGATCAGCCGGTTCGCGCCCGCGGTCTTGAACAGGTCGGCCATCAGCCGGGCCGAGATCGGCTCCCGGCCGCGGTGCTTCTTGTCCTGCCGCGCGTACCCGTAGAACGGGAGCACCACGGTGATCCGCTTGGCCGACGCCCGCTTCAGCGCGTCGACCATGATCAGCTGCTCCATGATCCACTCGTTGATCGGCGAGGTGTGACTCTGGATCACGAACGCGTCACTGCCCCGGACCGACTCCTCGAACCGGACGTAGATCTCGCCGTTGGCGAAGTCGTACGCCTGGGTCGGGACCAGACCGGACCCGAGCTCCGTGGCCACCTCCTCGGCGAGACCGGGATGCGCCCGGCCGGAGAAGACCATCAGGTTCTTCTCGGTGGTTCGTTTCATCCCGCTCATCGCGACGCGCCTCCCGTTGATCTGTACCGCTCAGGCCTGGTCGTCCGGCTGGTCGGCCAGTGCCGCTTCGGCCGCCGCGGCGGTCTTGGTGCCGGGCCGCTTGCGGGCGACCCAGCCCTTGATGTTGCGTTGCCGGCTCCGTGCGACCGCGATCTCGCCCGGGCCGACGTCCTCGGTGAGCGCCGTACCGGCCGCCAGGTATGCGCCGTCCGCGATCGTCCGCGGGGCCACGATCACCGAGTGGCTGCCGATGAACGAGTGCTTGCCGATGTGCGTCGGGTACTTCTTGAGGCCGTCGTAGTTCGCGAAGATCGTGCCGGCGCCGATGTTCGTGCCCTCACCGATCGTGGCGTCGCCGGCATACGTCAGGTGCGGGACCTTGGCGCCGTCGCCGATGGTGGAGTTCTTGGTCTCCACGAAGGTGCCGATCTTGCCCTTCACGCCGAGCTTGGTGCCCGGGCGCAGGTAGGCGAACGGGCCGACCGACGCGCCGTCCCCGATCACCGCGAGCGTCCCGTGGGTGCGGATGATCGTCGCGTTCTCGCCGATCTCCACGTCCGTCAGCGTGGTGTCCGGGCCGATCGTCGTACCGCTGCCGACCGTGGTGGCACCGTGCAACTGGGTGTTCGGCAGCAGGGTGACGTCGCGGGAGAGCTCGACGGTCTGGTCGACCCACGTCGTGTTCGGGTCGACGATCGTGACGCCCTCGCGCATCAGGCGGACGAGGGTACGCCGGTTCAGCTCGGCGCGGAGCGTGGCGAGCTGGAGCCGGTCGTTGACGCCCTCGGTCTGCATCGCGTCGCCGGTGACGTGCGAGCCGACCCGCTTGCCGTCGGTCCGGGCGATGCCGATCACGTCGGTCAGGTAGAGCTCGCCCTGGGCGTTGTCGGTGGTGAGCCGGCTGAGACCGTCCCGCAGGGTGGCCGCGTCGAAGACGTAGATGCCGGCGTTGATCTCGTCGATCGCCCGCTGCTCGGCGGTGGCGTCCTTGTGCTCGACGATCGCGGCGACGGTGCCGTCCGCGCCCTGCACGATCCGCCCGTACCCGGTCGGGTCGGGGACCCGCGCGGTCAGGACCGTGACCGCGTTGCCGTGCTTGTCGTGCTCGGCGATCAGTTCGTGCAGCGTCTCCGCCTCGAGCAGCGGGACGTCGCCAGACGTCACGATCACCGAGCCGTCGAAGTCGGCCGGTACGGCGGTCAGCCCGGCGCGGACCGCGTCGCCGGTGCCCAGCTGCTGCTCCTGGACGGCGGTGCGGGCCTCCGGGTCGACGGCCTGGAGATGTTCCTCGACCAGTTCGCGGCCGTTGCCGACCACGACCACGAGGTGTTCGGGGCTGAGCGCCCGGGCGGTCAGCACGGCGTGCCCGACGAGACTGCGCCCGCCGATCTCGTGCAACACCTTCGGGGTCGCCGATTTCATCCGGGTGCCCAGACCGGCGGCCATGATGACGACCGCCGCGGGTCGATGGGAAGTCACGCGGTCTTCTCCTCGAGTTCCCTGCGAGTTCTTTCGACAAGTATCAGCATGGGCACTCCAAGCAGCGCCCGCGCAAGCCTACTTGCTCACCGGACACCCGCTCGCACGGGGACGGCGAGACCGATGTCACCCCCACCGGAACAGCAGACGGTGAGGTCGGTAACTCTCAGTGATCTCCACGTCCGCCCGGCCGCACGTCGCGGCGGGTCAGCGGCCGAACGCGGCCTGGGCGGAGAACGGCGACTGCGCGGACGCGGCGGACATGCCGACCGTCCAGATCCGGTCCTTCGCAGTCGCCCCGTCTCCTTTGGTGGGTAGACGTCTGAGATGCGGGGTTTGCGTCCGAGCTCCGGGGCGCAAACCCAGCATCTCGGACGCCCACCCACGAGATGCTGGCCTATTGCCGGGCGCGGATGCTGCCTCCTGCGTGAGGATTCGGTCTTCTCTCAACTCAGCAAGGTGATGACCCGCGGGGTGTTGAACAGGCGGGCGGTCAGGGGGACGTGGGTGTCGCGGTTGTAGGGGTCTTCGTCGTGGGCGTTGGCGATGATCAGGGAATAGGCGCAGCGGTGGACGAGCAAGTGTTCCGTGTCGTAGCCGAGGCGGGTGGCGAACTCTGTGTCGAAGGCTGCTTCGACCTCACGGGCTCGTGGGGACCACAGGTCGATGACGGTTGCGGTGGCGGCGGCATCGAAGACCGGGTCGCCGGGCATGGTGAGGAGGCCGAAGTCGAGGATCGAGACGGCGCGGAGGTTCTCGTCCACGAGGATGTTGCCGGCGGTGATGTCTCCGTGGACCAGGCGGGTCTCGGGTTCCTTGAGGTCGGACAGCAGTACGAGAAGGTTCTCGACCTTCGTCTCGAAGTTGTCGATGACCGGGCTCAGTTGACCGCCGAAGCGCGTCACCCGCCTACGGACGAGACCCGACAGCGCCTCGATCCACGAAACGCCCTCCGGCCGGAACGGATCCGGTTCGTCGAGCACCGCCGTACGGCGAAGAACGGCCGGCGCGTCGACTTGCGAGACTGCCTCGACCATCTCCACAACACAGTCCCGCATCCGGTCCCAGCCCGCATCGCCGAACTGCGGCGCCACGGTGTGCAGCGGGACTCCGGGCAACTCTTCCTCGACCGTCACCCAGTAGGGCCCGGGGCGGTGCAGGTCCAGCATGCGCGGCGTGCGATAGGGCAGCCGGCCGTCGAGTGCGGCGTACAACTCTTTTAGCGTTCGCAGCTCGCCCTCACCCGCGTGGAACCAGATCTTCGCGATCCTCGCCCCACCGAGTCGAAACACCGCCCCCTGCATCCCGATCGCAACCTGCTCCACCTGCCGGTATCCCAGGCTGTGCAGCTGTTCCTGCAGAAACGCGTCCGACAACGACATGCCGAGAGACCCTAGCCGCACTCCCCCACGGAGGGCCTGTCAATTTCGGTCGTACGAGCGTTCTGCGAAGCTGAGGCCGCCGCGTTCGGGGTGGGTCAGGTACTGGGACTTGCTGTGGACGGGTGGTGTGCGGACGTACTGCGTGAAACCGGGTGCTCGGAGGCGGAGATCGAAGTTGTGGCCCTCGAGGTGCCACAGCGGGTCCGGGCGGTCGTCTGGTGGGTCGAGCCGGTGCAGGTCGGCGATCTCGAGCAGGTCGTTCGCCGGCTCGAGCTCGCCCGAGACATCCCAAGCCTCGTCGAACACCAACGTCGACGGCGCGATCCAGAAGGTGAAGTGCCGCTGCGGGGACGCCGGGTCAACCCACCGGACGATGTAGTCGAGATCGAGCAGCACACGCTGCCAGGGAAACCCGTCCTCGCGTACGCCGATGCTCACCGCGTGCACGCGGCAGTCGTGCCAGCCCATCACCTCGAAGTCGGCCGCCGTCCAGGTCGAGTTCTCCAGTTCCGTCATCGCACCAGTATTGTCGGAAGGGCCTGAAATCCTTGCGGTATGGGTGATTCGCTGGTGGATGTCGGAGGCGTCACGCTGTTCGTCCGGGAGCTCGGGCGGCGGAGCGAGCGGCCTTCTGTGGTGGTGATCCACGGCGGGCCTGACGTCGGGCACGGGTATCTGGTGCCCGGGTTCGAGCCGTTGGCCCGGGATCACCACGTGGTGATGTTCGACTTCCGCGGGTGCGGGCGGAGCAGCCGGGGATTGCCCGACGACGACCTGCAACCGGAGTACGTCGTACAGGACACGCATCGGCTGATCGAGAGACTCGAGCTCGGGGCGGTCGACCTGGTCGGGTTCTCGACGGGTGGGCGGGCGGCGATGGAGTTCGTGCACAAGCATCCGGAGCAGGTACGGCGGTTGGTGCTCGCGTCGACGTCGGCGTACTCGTCTGCGGACGCTGCTGCCTACCTCGCGGACTGGGACGAGTACCAGCGCCGCCAACGGGTCGAGGACGAGGCGAACGGTGCCCTGCGCAACTCGACGATCTTCGTGTGGGACCTCGCCCGCGCACCGGCGTACCTGCAACTGCTCGAATCCCTCGACACCGACCTGGGCGACTGGTCGTACGAACGCGCGATGAACGGCCTCATGCACCCGTGGATCACCGGCGACCCCGAGCAGATCCTCCGAGCCTTCGCGAAACCCATCCTCATCCTGCACGGCGAGAAGGACATGGGCTTCCCCGTCCAACTGGCCCACCGCCTCCACAAAGCCGTCCCCAGCCAACTGGCCGTCATCCCCAACACCGCCCACATGTGCCACTTCGAACAACCCGAAACCTGGTCCCAACACATCCGGGAATTCCTGGACGGCTGAAAACCACGTGCTGGACTCTCGTGGCGTCGCTACGATCGTGCGCTGAGTGTCAGGGCGAGGAGGAGGTGGTTGCTGTGCGCGTTTTCTGCGCGGTGCCGCCTCGGATCTTCTTCTGGCGGCTCTGACTCTCACCGGGGCTCACCGCATCCGACCTCATGCGAGGGAGTCCCCGATGCATCTCGAAGTATTGAACGCCGTACGGGCGTTGTTCGCCGACTACCCCGGCCGCTACTGGATCGCCGGCGGGTGGGCGCTCGATCTGTTCGCCGATCGGGTACGGCGTCCGCACACCGACGTCGACGTACTCGTCCTGGCCCGCGACCTCGACCTGGTCGCCGCCACGTTCACCGACCCGCGTCCCACGGTCGAGAACCCGAACACCGGCGACCAACGCCCCTGGGAACCGGGCGAGACGTTGACGCCAGGCCCCGACGTACTGGCGTTCCCCGACGACCTGTTCCCGGCCCCGGTCCGCATCATCCTCGCTGCGTCCGACGGCGACGACTGGGTCTACCACCGCGGCCGCGGCACCGTCCGCAAACCGCTCGACGAGATCACGCTCACGGCTCCTGACGGTACGCCGTACCTCGCGCCGGAGATCGTGCTCCTGTTCAAGTCCCGAAGCGACCGCCCGAAGGACACCGACGACTTCAACGACGTCGCCGCCGACCTGGATCCGACCCGCCGCACCTGGCTCCACGACCGCATCGCCCCGCGCCACCCCAACCACCCCTGGCTCCCCGCCCTGACCTGACGCCGGCGAGGCGGCGCTTGCAGATCCCCACGCCAAGCGCCGCCCCATGCCCACCAACCCCTCGCTCCCCCGCCGATGGTGTGCAAGCTCGACAGGTGGAGCACCGGCGAGACACCGTACGCACGACCGCAATCACGCTCAAGTGCACTACCCAGCCACCCGACACCTCCTGTCGATAATGCACACCGGCCGTTCACACGATTGCGTAGGATCCGGTGTTGTGCTGGGGACGCGACTCGACATGGCTCGGATTCGCGCGGCCCGCGAGGCCATCGATCCGGTGTTCCTGGACAGTCCCTTGTATCGCTGCGAAGTGCTGGAACCGCTGCTCGGCTGCGCGATCAACATCAAGCTCGAGACGGCGAACCCGGTCCGCAGCTTCAAAGGCCGAGGCACCGAGGTCGTCGCGAGTCAACTCGCCCACAGCGACTCACGAGCCGTGGTGTGCGCGAGCGCCGGCAACCTCGGCCAAGCTCTCGCCTGGTCGAGCCGCGACCGCGGTCTCGACGTAACGGTCGTCGCCTCGCGGTTCGCGACCACGACCAAACTCGACCGGATCCGCGCACTCGGCGCCAAGCTCGAAGTCGTCGACGGCGACCACGAACTCGCCCGCGAACGGGCTGCCGCAATCGCGCAGTACGACGGGATTCGGCTGCTCGAGGACAGCCTGGACCTCGAGACGTGCGAAGGCGCGGCAACCATCGGACTCGAACTGGCGCCGCAAATCGAACCGGGCGATCGCCCCGCGGTACTGATCGCGCTCGGCGGCGGCGCACTGGCGACGGGGGTGGGGTACGTGCTGAAGACGCTCGCGCCCGCGGCAGAGGTGATCTGCGTTCAGCCGCTCGGCGCACCGGCGTTGACACACTCCTGGCATCAGCGTCGCGTCGTCACCACCGAGACGACCAACACCATCGCCGACGGGGTCGCGGGCCGCATCCCCATCCCGGAGGTCCTCGACGACCTCCTCGTCGTCGCCGATGACGCCGTACTCGTTCAGGAATCGTCGATCGTCACCGCCCTGCGCATGCTGCTCGACCACGCGGGTCTCGTCGTCGAACCGTCGGCCGCGCTTGGCGTCGCCGCGATCCTCGAAGACCGCGACCGCTTCGCCGGACGGCAGGTGTTCACGATCGTGTGCGGCAGCAACGTCGACCTGGACAAGTACCGACGGTGGGTCAGCCTCTGATGGCGAGGCTCGCGGTCAAGCTTCTGCTGCTGGACGAGAAGGATCGCGCGCTCCTCATCCACGCCAGGGACCCGAAAACCCAGGCCGAATGCTGGTATCCAGTCGGTGGCGGTGTCGAGGCCGACGAGTCCCTGCAGGCCGCCGCCGCGCGCGAGGCGTACGAGGAGACCGGTCTGCGCGATCTGCCGACCGGGATCCACGTGTGGACGCGGGATCAGACGTACGAGTTCAACGGTGAGACCGTCGACGTACACGAGGAATGGCTCCTGCACCGCGTCGCGCACTTCACGCCGGAACCGGCACAGCTGAGCGAGTACGAAACCACCACGATCCTCGGGTTCCGTTGGTGGACCGCGCAGGAGCTGATCGAGACCGCCGAAACAGTCTTCCCACCACAACTCGGCACACTACTGACCGACCTACCCGCAGGAGAATGAGTGCCAGATCCATCCGTGGTCATCCGTCCAGCCCGTCTCGAAGACGGCGAGCACGTCTGGCCGCTCGCCAAGGCCTTCGCCACCTCGTTCACTCCCGAACGGTCCGCGTTCGACGCGACCTGGAAGCAACTGGTCGACGTACCCGACACCCTGCTACTGGTGGCCGAGACCGCTGAAGGTGCAATCGTCGGCTACCTCCTGGGCAACAGCCATCTCACCTTCCTCGCCAACGGCCCCGTCGCTTGGGTCGAGGAGGTCATGGTCGACGAAAACCAGCGGCAGTCCGGAATCGGCCGCCTGCTGATGGAACAGGCCGAGCGCTGGGCCGAATCCACAGGTGCCGCCTACCTCGCCCTGGCCAGCCGCCGAGCCGGCCCGTTCTACCTGGCCCTCGGCTACGAAGACTCCGCCGTCTTCTACAAGAAGACACTGACCTGACCCGCCGTCAGGTGTCGTAGCCGAGGCCGTCCCAGGGTGCGTAGTACGCGATGAAGTCGCCTGGCTCGATGTGGATCGAGTACGCGCCTTCGAACTCGGCGCCCACCCAGCCGAAGGTCACGCCGTTCCTGTCCACGGAGAACGGCTCGACAGCGATCGGCTCGAGGACGTACTTCCCGAGCTCCCCCAACCGCGCGGCGACCAACTGATCCGCCCCGGCTGAAGCAGCCTGTCCAGGAGGAACACCTTCAGGCCGACGTACCTCGTCGACTTTCACCTCGTCGAACGTCCCGTCCGCCTTCCACAAGAACAACCCGACGTACGCCGACGCAGGACCGAACAACTCATCGCTCAGAAAGAACTTCCGCCCGTCCTCAGCCGTCCCGGCGTACGGCACGTGATAGTCGTCCGGAACAATCCGGAACCGCTCAGGCACCCGCTCCACCCCAGCCTCCCCCACACGCTCCGCCGAACCGCCCCCACACCCGCCCAAACCAACCACCCACCAAACCCCAAGCACCCCACACCACAGCCCCCGAGCCCACCCCACACCGCACAATCTAGCCACGACTACCAGGCCATGTGACCACTGCCGTGTTGCAACACGCCAGCAGCAAAACTGCCCGCCAGCACGTCGGTCTGCACCCTGGACGACCTGGCTGCCAAGGCCGGCGGCTGATCGATGGGCTGGTGGTCGCGCTGGTGGCCAGTACGCAGATCGTGCTGCTGATGCACAGCCATCGTCCGCCTGAGAGGCGGTTGCACGATACTGCCATGGTGGAGACCATGGAGGCGTTCATCCTCGACAGCGACGGGTGGAGCCATGCTGACGTGGTGGAAGCGTGCCGCCTGATCCTGAGAACGGTGGCGGTCAGTGCGAGTCGGTGCGAGACCGATATTCCGGGTGGCGGCGAGGACTGGCCGCCCGATGTTCGATCCGCCGCCGAGGTTCTGCGGCAGATCGCCTCCCGAACTGGTCGGGTTGAGAGACGCTACGACTACGTGCAAACCGGAATCATCGAGGTCGCACGGGACGAGGTCTGGTCAGCGTTCGTGACGTTCGCACCGTGGGCGTACGACGCTACGGTCTGGGACCCGGCCGGTGATGACATCGTCTCCCTCGCTGACGAGGGCCGGTCGGCCTTCGTGCGTCTCACGCCTGAGCACTACGGGGCGATTGCTGCTGAGCTGGGTCAGGCAAGCTTGATTCCAACCGGGAGAGGTCCGCGCGTAGCACGGCGACGGAGGAGCCGGGCGTAGCACCGCGTTGGGCTGCTACATCCACCTCGCCCCACCACATGGCGGGTATACGCCGTACGTATTAGCTCCCCCCGCCAGGTTTCGATCCTGGTCTTCGAGATTCAAAGTTGCCGCCGCCCTGTCCATCCCGGTCCGTCCCAGGCTTGCACGCAAGCCCGCCTGAGCCTGAACCCAGCGCAGCGCGCACCTGATCGTCCACACCGATCCACACCGTTTGTTAGCAAATCCGTTAGCAAAAATCCTGCGCGCCTGATCAGACCGGAGGGCATAGCCTGTCCCGATGGCGACGTTTACATGCCCGAAGTGTGGGGCGATTGCGCAGGCGCAGCTGGTCTGGCAGGGCGGCGAGATCACGCGCTCGATGTTGAGGGCGAACTACAGCACCTATGACGCCGCGTTTCGGTGCGTCAATTGCGGGCGTGTGGTCGGTGCGACCGCAGACAAGCCAGACCCGGCCACTGCGGACCTGCTCGACTTCTGGCCAAGGAAGCTTGCTGGGAAGGACTTCCCGGATGTTCCGACTGACATTGCCTCCGCAGCAAACGAGGCACACCAGTGCTTCAGTATCGGAGCGTTACGTGGCGCGATCGGACTAGCTCGCGCTGTCATCGAGGCGACGGCCAAGAACCACGGCATCACGTCTGGCAACCTGGAGAAGAAGATCGACCAGATGGCGACAAACGGCCTGATCGGCCAGGACACGGCCGAGGCAGCACATGCGGTACGACTCTGGGGCAACGACGCAGCGCATGGTGATCTTGCTCTTGAGGCCTTCAGCTCCGAGGATGCTGAGGAAGTTCTTGCCCTCATGGACGAGGTCCTGAGCCGGGCGTACCAAGGTCCAGCACGAGTCAAGCGCATCATCGACAGCCGCAATGCACGGAAGGCCGGTCAGCCCGGTGGCGTACCTGACGTGCAGCCGTAGCGTCCGATCCAGGACAGAGGCGCTCCTTGCGTCTTCCCGTCTGCCGTTCAGCCCACGCGTAGCGCGATCAGGAGACGCCAGAGGGGCCAAGATGGAGCGCCCCGCTGGACGAACGATCTTGGCCCCTCTGGTGGCTCCTGATAGGTCCTGACTGGGCTGAGCGGCAGGCGGGAAGACGCGCCCCGCCCCACTCCGAACCGCCGGCAAAAATCGGACCGTCATCCCGGAGTCGTGAGGCCCCCCGCCGGAGGCGCTCTGTTGCTCTAGAAAGACACCGAGATCGGGCGCGGGCGGTGAACGGCGGCAGCCGCAGGCGCACGCCCGCGCCGCGCGCCGAAGGCGCGCCTTGATCCATAAGAGCCAAATTCGGCAAGAGCCCGCGCGGACAGACTGTGATCCGTCAACGGATGTACGACAGGTTAGAAGTCTGGCGCGCCCACGTGACGAACCGACGCAAGTAGCCGATGAGCGGATGTCGGGCAAGGCGCGCCAGGCCGCGCGCTGAGGCTGGTGTCACTCACGCGACCTGGCACTCTATCGATAGAGCCGTGGCAGTCTCGGCCTGGGCTACGACGTGCTTGGTGCCGCAGCCGGTCGAGAAGACTTCGTATGAGCCGGGTGGCACCACTAGCGTCGCTTCGCCTCGCCCGTTGGTGGTAGCCGTCCAAGTAGCTCCGCTGGCCGCCGTCGCGGTCACGTTGACGCCGACCGCCGGTGCGCCGTTCAGAGCCATCCCACCACCCGGCGTCCACGGACCTCCGAAGAGAGCGACGCGCGCTGTGATGCTAGCTGTGCTGCTATCTGTGCTGTGTGCTTGGCAACCGCTGGCCAGTGCCAGCGTGATCACGACACACCCCAGCCTCAGTCCAACCCGTCGAACCGCATCCCCTGTAGTGCGCGACATGTCTCTCCCCCTTCCAGGTCCCTTCTGTTAGACGCCCAGGCGTGCGCCTTCGTTGTCCGCTGTGCCGCGATCCGTGCATACGGCTGTCGCAGATCACCGTGGCCGTCAGTGAGCGGAACGGGAGATCGCCGGGATGCATGGGTTGATGGCGACTATGTGTTCACCACTGGGCTGGGTCGGCCGGTTCCGCCAGACACGGTGACGAACCTGATGGCGGTACTCATTCGGCAATTCAACGAGCCTGCGATCCCGGGCACCCGGAAAGCCTCCGGCAGGAACTGCCCCGGCCGGTGAAGCCGCTGCTGCCCGCTCGGCTGCATGACCTGCGTCACGTCCACGCCACCATGCTTCTTACGGCGGGGTGCCGGTGCACGTGGTCGCGGAACGGCTCGGCCATGCTGATCCGGCCATCACGCTCCGGCTCTACGCCCACGTCATCCGCAAGAGTTCGGAAGGAGTAGCAGCCACCTTTTCGGCTGCGGTCACCGGTGAAACTGACGACGACGACCTGGGCGACGACGATCCAGACGGCGCGGCGGGTGGTGGCGTGTTAGCAAGTCCGTTAGCAAATCCGCCTGAGCATGAGAGAACCCCTAGGTCAGAAGCGCTCTGACCTGGGGGTTCTAGTTGCTCCCCCGCCAGGTTTCGATCCTGGTCTTCGAGATTCAAAGTCTCGCGGGCTGCCGATTACCCCACGGGGGATCGTGGTTGCCGGGACAGTTTGCCATGAGTGGGGTGGATGACACGCTCAGGGGTTCCTTACCTACGGTCCCGTAGGTTACGGTGGCGTAGGTAAGGACACGCTGAGCTGAGGGATTGACCGATATGACTCCACCCGCCGTTGCCACTCCGGATGCGCCGCCCACCCGTACCGTGCCGGTCGACGAGGACGTGAACACCGGAACGCTCGGCGGTGAGCAGAAGAAGCTCTGGGAGCAGGTCGCGCTGGCGCTGTTCATCGGCGTACCGTTCCTGGCCGTGCTGGCGGCGGTGCCGATCGCGTGGGGCGGGCTCCTCGGCTGGCGGGACGTCGTACTCGCGGTGGTGTTCTACACGATCGCCGGTCACGGGATCTCGATCGGTTTCCACCGGCTGTTCACGCACAAGTCCTTCAAGCCGAACCGCCCGCTCAAGTACGCCCTCGCGATCGCCGGCTCGCTGGCGATCGAGGGCCCGGTGATCCGCTGGGTGGCCGATCACCGCAAGCACCACAAGTTCTCCGACCGCGACGGTGACCCGCACAGCCCGTGGAAGTACGGGAACACGCTGGGCGCGCTCACCAAGGGCTTCTTCCACGCGCACGTCGGCTGGCTGTTCGACACCGAGCAGACCCCGCAGCGGCAGTACGCGCCGGATCTGCTGAAGGACAAGGACGTCGTCAGGGTGTCCCGGATGTTCCCCCTGCTGGTGGCCGTGAGCCTCCTCGCGCCGGCCGTCATCGGCGGCCTGTGGTCCTGGTCGTGGACCGGTGCGCTGACCGCGTTCTTCTGGGCCAGCCTGGTCCGGATCGCGCTGCTGCACCACGTCACCTGGTCGATCAACTCGATCTGCCACACGATCGGCGACCGGCCGTTCAAGAGCCGCGACAAGTCCGGCAACGTGTGGTGGCTGGCGATCCTGAGCCAGGGCGAGTCGTGGCACAACCTGCACCACTCCGACCCGACCTGCGCGCGGCACGGCGTACTCAAGGGACAGCTCGACACGTCCGCCCGCTGCATCTGGTTCTTCGAGAAGCAGGGCTGGGCGTCCGACGTCCGCTGGCCGGTCAAGGAGCGGCTGGAGGCCCGTCGTGTGGACTCTTCGCCCCGTACCCTCAAGGCTGCGTGACCGTAAAACTCCCACCCGCAATACCCGAAGTGCGGCATGATGCTGACGTGATCACGACGTGACGGAACCCAAACCGCGGCGGTCCGGCCGGATCCGGATGACCAGTGCCGAACGTCGCGAGCAACTCATCACCATCGCCCGCGGCCTGTTCGCACAGAAGGGCTACGAGGCGACCTCGGTCGAGGAGATCGCACATCGCGCCGAGGTCTCCAAGCCGGTGGTGTACGAACACTTCGGCGGCAAGGAAGGCCTGTACGCCGTTGTTGTCGACCGCGAGGTACGGGCGTTGCTCGACGGCGTCACCGGCGCGCTGACGGCCGGCCGGGCGCACGAACTCGTCGAGCAGGCGGCGCTCGCGCTGCTCGACTACATCGAGAACAACTCCGACGGGTTCCGGATCCTGGTCCGCGACTCGCCGGTCGGGTCGGCGACCGGCTCGTTCATCTCGATCCTCAGCGACGTCGCGACCCGGGTCGAGCACATCCTGGCCGAGGAGTTCAAGCGCCGCGGCCTGGAGCCGAAGAACGCTCCGATGTACGCCCAGATGCTGGTCGGCATGGTCGCGCTCACCGGCCAGTGGTGGCTGGACGCCCGCAAACCGAAGAAGCAGGACGTCGCCGCGCACCTGGTCAACCTTGCCTGGAACGGCCTGTCGGGCCTCGAGGTCAAGCCGGTTCTCGCGACCCGCCCGCACAAGTAACAACCTCTGGTCGTACGCCGACATCCGACTGTGGCATGACCCCCGCCGAGGCCGGCCCCCGTACCCTGGCCAGCATGACGGGGATGTTGACCGCGCGGCCGCTGCCTGCCCGGAGCAGGGCGTTCGACCTGCTGCTGGCCGGCGGCCTCTGCATGATCTTCGGCTTCCTGTCGCTCGCGCAGGCGCACCTGAGCGGCATCCTCGCGTTCGGCATGCTGGTCCCGCTGATCTGGCGCCGCACCCACCCCGAACTGGTCTTCTTCACGGTCTGCTCGGTCGCCGTCCTGCAGTGGCTCACCGCGATCCAGCTGATGCCCGGCAACGTCGGCCTGCTGGTCGCGTTGTACGCGATCTCGGTGTACGGCGACGTACGGCTGAGCCGGATCGCGCTGGGTATCGGCGGTCTCGGCGTCCTGATGGCGACCTCGCGGTACTGGGCGAACTCGGACTGGAAGCAGCAGGTCACGATGATGGTCGCGCTCGGCGCGCTCGTCTTCGGGGTCTGGGCGTTCGGCGAGCGCCGCCGTACCCGCGGCCTGTACGTCGCTCAGCTCGAGGAGCGGGCCGCCCAGCTCGAAAGGGACCGCGACCGCGAGGCGAAACTGGCCGTGAGCAACGAACGGACCCGGATCGCCCGCGAGATCCACGACGTGGTGGCGCACGGCCTGTCGATCATGATCGTCCAGGCCGACGGCGGGCTGTACGCCGCGGACCAGTCCCCTGAGGCGGCGAAGAAGGCCCTCGCCACGATCGGCGACACCGGCCGCGCGAGCCTGACCGAGATGCGCAAGATGCTCGGCCTGCTCAAGCAGGACGAGCAGAACGAGCTCGACCCGAACCAGCCCCGCCCGCAGCCCGGCGTCTCCAGCTTGCCGGAGCTGATCGAGAACGTCCGGGAGGCCGGGCTCAGCGTCAGCTACGAGGTCACCGGCGAACCCCGCGATCTCCCGGCGCTGCTCGGGCTGACGGCGTACCGGATCGTGCAGGAGGGGCTGACGAACACGCTGAAGCACGCCGGGCCGGGGGCACGCACCTCCGTCAGCCTGGACTTCGGGCGCGAGATGCTGACCGTGGTGGTCACCGACGACGGCCGCGGCGCCGGCGTCGCGCCGAGCTCGGACCCGGGTCACGGCCTGGTCGGGATGCGGCAACGCGCCTCGGTCTCGGGCGGTACGGTGAGCGCCGGACCGAAGGCGGGCGGTGGTTACGAGGTGATCGCCAGACTGCCGTACAACCTGCCGACTGGAGAGTAATGGACGACGACGTGATCCGGGTGTTCCTCGTGGACGATCAGGAACTCGTCAGAGCGGGCTTCACGATGCTGGTGGACTCGCAGGCCGACATGAGGGTGGTCGGCCAAGCGGGCGACGGCGGCGAGGCGCTCGAGAAGATCCAGGTGACCGCGTGCGACGTGGTCCTGATGGACGTCCGGATGCCGCGGCTGGACGGCGTCGAGGCCACCCGCCGGCTGCAGTCGTTGCCCCAGGCATCAACACAGCCACCCAGGGTGATAGTTCTGACCACGTTCGACCTGGACGAGTACGCGTTCGCGGCGATCAAGGCCGGCGCGTCCGGCTTCCTGCTCAAGAACACGCCGCCCGCCGACCTGCTGAACGCGATCCGGCAGGTGCAATCCGGGGACGCGGTCGTCTCCCCCAGTACGACGAGACGTCTGCTGGAGCACTTCGCCGGCGCCCTGCCCGACGCCGATATCGAGCGCCCCGACCTCAAAGACCTGACGGCCCGCGAGCGCGAGGTGCTCGTCGAGGTCGCCCGCGGCCTGTCGAACACCGAGATCGCCAAGCTCTTCACGTTGTCCGAGGCAACGGTCAAGACGCATATCGGGCGGATCCTGGCCAAGACCGGCCTGCGGGACCGGGTCGCCCTCGTCGTCCTGGGGTACGAGACCGGGCTCGTCCGGCCGACCAAGTAATACCCAGGTAGTACGCATACTGCAGTCTCCGGTCCGACGAGATCCCGGCGCGCGCTCACTAACTTCGTCACCAACGTTCAGTTGAGTTGAGGAGTGACATGAGCTTGCAGACCGGAGAGCTTGCGGCCGGGCGGTTGCCGCAGGACGGGGAGCCGCGGACCGCAATCCGGGCGCACGAACTGCGCAAGGTGTACGGACAGGGCGACACCGCGGTTGCCGCGCTCGACGGGGTCTCGGTCGACTTCGGGGTCGGCCAGTTCACCGCGATCATGGGCCCGTCTGGGTCCGGCAAGTCGACGCTGATGCACTGCCTGGCCGGGCTGGACACCCCGACCGATGGCCAGGTGCTGCTCGGCGAGACCGAGCTGACGCGGCTGCCGGACGCGGAGCTGACCAAGATCCGCCGGGACCGGGTCGGCTTCGTGTTCCAGTCGTTCAACCTGCTCCCGATGCTGTCCGCGAACGACAACATCCTGCTCCCGCTCGAGCTCGGCAACCGCAAGCCGGACCAGGAATGGCTGAGCACGCTGATCGAGGTCCTCGGGCTCGGCGACCGGCTCACGCACCGTCCGTCGGAGCTGTCCGGCGGCCAGCAGCAGCGGGTCGCGGTGGCGCGGGCCCTGGTCGGCCGGCCGGAGGTCGTGTTCGCCGACGAGCCGACCGGCAACCTGGACTCGCGGTCCGGCGCCGAGGTGCTCGGCTTCCTGCGCCGCTCGGTCCGCGAATTCGGCCAGACCGTGGTGATGGTGACGCACGACCCGCTCGCCGCGTCGTACGCCGACCGCGTCGTGATGCTTGCCGACGGCAAGCTGGCCGGCGAGCTGCGGCAGCCGACCCCGGAGAGCGTTCTCGACGCGCTGCGTCAGCTGGGGGCCTGACGTGCGACGCTCGCTCCTCTCCTCGCTGCGCGCCCACATGGGCCGCTTGGTCGCCGCCTGTCTGGCGATCGTCCTCGGGGTCGGCTTCGGCTCGCTCGCGATGATCGTGCACGCGTCCGCGTCGCACGGCGTCGACGAGACGATCGGCGCGCAGTACAAGGGCGTTGACGCCGTCGTCTACCCGGACAGAGCGACCATCTCCCCCGACGACATCGCCAAGGTCCAGAAGGTCCCGCAGGCCGCCGCGGTCGTCACGCTGAAGACGGCGTACATGGACGTCGCGTTCCCCGACCTCGTCCGCGGCACCACGGTTCCGATCGACTCGCTCCACGACACGGCGCGGATCGCCGGACCCACGACCTCGTCCGGGCGGTTGCCGACCGCAACTAACGAGATCGCCCTCCCGGCCCGTACCGCGGCCAAGCACAAGGTCGGCGTCGGCCAGAGCTTGCGGATCAGCTCGTACGACGGGAAGTCGTGGACCGTGACCGTCGTCGGTCTGCTGGACGACTCGAAGTACGTCGGAACCGCCTCCGCCGTCGCGACTCCGGCCGCGGTGAAGATCTTCGACCCGGGCGCGTTCACGCAGGGAATCGCGTTGGCGGCGAAGCCAGGTGTCAGCCAGCAGCAACTGGCCGACGCCGCGCAGGCCGTGGTGGCGAGCGGTCTGACCGTCTACACCGGCGAGGCCTTCATCCAGCACGAGGTGGAGGGTCTGACCCACGGGATCGACGTCCTCGGCGGCGTGTTCGGGATGTTCGCCGTAATCGCGTTGTTCGTGGCCTGCCTGGTGATCGGCAACACGTTCACGATCGTGATCGCCCAGCGCACCCGCGAGATGGCGCTGCTGCGCTGCGTCGGCGCGTCCCGCCGGCAGGTCTTCACCTCCGTGCTCGCGGAGGCCACCGTGGTCGGCGTGATCGCGTCCGCGATCGGCGTGGTCTTCGGCGTCGCGCTCTCCGCGCTGGCGCTGGCGCTGTCCCGCGAGTTCGACTGGAGCATCCCGCCGGTGCCGTTGCACTTGGACCTGTCGTCAATCTTCCTACCGCTCCTGCTGGGCACAGTGGCCACCCTGATCGCGGCCGTCGTACCGGCTCGGCGAGCGACCAAGGTGGCGCCGCTTGCCGCGCTTCGTCCCGAGGCCGCTCCGGCTGCCGCGACGAAGGCCGGCGTACTGCGGTTGGCCCTGGGCTTCCTGCTCCTCGCCGGCGGCGGCCTTCTGCTGGCGGTCGGGGCGAAGCAGCACAAGGTACTGATCGGTGTCGCGGGCGGCACGATCTCGTTCCTCGGCATCCTCGCGATCGGCGCGCTGCTCGTCCCGGCGCTGATCCGTGTGATCGGCGCGCTCCCCGCCCGCGGTGGCGGCGTACCCGCCCGGATCGCCGTCGCGAACGCGGTCCGCAATCCCCGGCGTACGGCGGCCACCACGTCGGCACTGCTGATCGGCGTGACGCTGATCAGCCTCACCTGCGTCGGGATCGCCTCGGTACGGAAAACGTTTGATGTATCGATGGACGGCCAGTACCCGGTCGATCTGACGGTGACGACGTACAAGGAGAAGATGCCGGCGAGCGCCGAGCAGCAGCTCCGTGACATCAAGGGCATCACCCAGGTCGTCCCGATCAGCACGGTGACCGTGAAGGCCGGCGGCGAAGAGATCGACGTGACCGGTATCGACGCGGGCAAGGCCGGCTCGGTGATCCACAACGCGGCGCTGAGCGCCAAGCTGAAGCCGGGTACGGCGTTGATCACCTACCCGGTGATGCAGCAGCTGAAGCTCGAGGACGGCTCGCCGGTGACGATCGTGTCCGGGCAACACAAGGTCACGTTGACCGCCCGGCTGGCGATCGGGGTCGACCCGATCACCGCGACCTCGGCCGATCTCGCGAAGCTGGCGCCGACCGCGCCGGTGACCGGGTTCTGGCTGGCGTCGGACCCGAAGGCGGACGGCGGGGACGTGATCGACGCCGTGGAGCAGTCGATCCCGACCGTCAAGGATCTGTCCGTGCAGGGCGGCTTGGCCGAGCGGACCAGCTACACGAAGGTCTTCGATGTACTGCTGATCGTCGGTATCGGCCTGCTCGGGGTCTCGGTGCTGATCGCACTGGTCGGCGTCGGCAATACGCTCAGCCTGTCGGTGCTGGAGCGGACCCGGGAGAACGCGCTGCTCCGGGCGATGGGGCTGTCCCGCCGCCAGCTGCGCGGGATGCTCGCGGTCGAGTCGTTGCTGATGGCACTGGTCGCGGCCGGTCTCGGGATCGTGCTCGGTCTGATCTACGGCTGGACCGGGACGAGCGCGCTGATGGGCGGCCAGACGGTCGAGGGCGGCGTGGAGTACGCCGTACCCGGGACCCTGCTGATCACCATCGCCGCCGTCGCCGCCGTCGCGGGCCTGCTCGCCTCGGTGCTACCCGCCCGCCGCGCGGCCAAGGTCGCACCAGCCGGCGCACTGGCCACCGAATAGGCCAGCGGCTCGCCCAGCTTGAGGGGGCCGGGCGAGCCGCTTCTTCACCTGTATTCGAGGCACATCCAGCTCCTGTGACGCACCTACGGGCGGCCAGGCTGAGTTGGCCGACCGATGCGGTGCCGTGAGACAGGAACTCGTGACATAACACCTGAAATACCAGGTCCCCACCCACCAGAACCTGTCTCCACCCACCAGACGCGGGCCGCCACCGCAGGTACGCGCGTTCACCGAGTCGTGGATTTCGGTGGCAATCCGCCGCTGACAGCAGCCTCGATCCACGACTCGCGGTTCGCGGACCAACCAAACGCCACGAGCAGTCGCCGCGCCGCGGCAGCCGGGTCGAGGCGTTTGTGCGAGGCCGCCCGCTGATGGGTTGTTTCGCCCCTGGCGTGAAACAACCCGAGCCGCGCCCACCGATCAGTCACCCGGGCGGATCAGGGTGTGCAGTTTGGACAGGAGGTGTCGGCTGCCTAGGTAGTGCACCTGAGCGTGATTCAGGTTGTGCGTACGGTGTCTCGCTGGTGCTCTACCTGTCGAGCTTGCACACCATCGACCCGTGGAAGCTCAGACGATTTCTACGCGATTCCCATGGCCGTCGGCGGTGTGGAAGCGTCGGCGGCCCGGGATTGTTTCGTTGTCCCAGGTCACCGGGAAGCCTAGATCTGCCAGCCGGGACGCCAGCGCGTCCAGGTCGTCGACGGCCAGCGCGGGGTGGGCCTTCTTCGCGGGGGTGAAGTCCTGCTCCACGCCGATGTGGATCTCCGCCGCACCGGCCTTGAACCAGCACCCGCCGCGCGGCTTCAACAGCTCCGGCTTCTCCACCTCGGTCATCCCGAGCGCATCGCGATAGAACGCCCGAGCCACGTCCTCACCACCCGGCGGACAAGACACCTGCACATGATCGAGCCGCATGGTCATCCCTTCTTGTGCGCAACCGCGAAGATCCGCCGGAACGGAAGCAGCGTCCCGTACTCCCGCTGCGGATACGCCTCCGCCAGCCGAGCGCCGTACTCCGCCTCGAACTTCGGTCGTACGTCGTCCGGCAGCGACTGCAGCACCGGCCGCGCGCCGGTCCCCTTCACCCACTCCAGTACGGCGTTGTCGCCGGACAGCAGATGGAAGTACGTCGTCTCCCACGCGTCCACCACGCAACCTTCCGCGCTGAGCGCGTCGACGTACTCGGCCGGACCAGGTACGTCGGGACGCAGCGACGTGTCCTTCGCGTACTCGGCGTACGGCTCGCGGCCGGCCAGCTCCCGCAGGATCGCGTGCGACGGGGCGTCGCCGTTGCCCGGGATCTGGATCGCCAACCACCCGCCCGGCCGCAGCGCGCGCACGAACCCGGGCAGCAGGTCGAGCTGCTCCGGCACCCACTGCAGCGTCGCGTTCGTGACGATCACATCCAGCGATCCGGGCTCGACACTCCACTCGCGAACATCACCGAGCTCGAAGCTCAGGTGGTCGTCGGCGTACTGCCCGGCCGCCTCGAGCATCTGCGGCGAGCTGTCGATCCCCCGGATCACGGCGTCCGGCCAGACCTGACGCAGCGTCGCGGTCAACGCGCCCGGTCCGCAACCGAGGTCGACCACGGTCCGTACGTCGGTCGCCCGGACCCGCTCGACCAGGTCCCGGAACGGCCGGGCACGCTCGTCGGCATACGTGCCGTACTGCTCTGGACTCCACACCGGTGACGTGCGCATCGGCTGCTCCTCTCAGATGATTTATCTTGACGTCGAGATACTCTAGCCCTGCGACTTGTCTTGATGTCAAGAGTCTTGATGGGTACTCTCGAACCCATGAAGGACGAGGTCGATCGGCTGATCGAGGCCTGGCGCCGCGAGCGCCCCGACCTCGACGTGGCGCCGATGGAGGTGCTGTCCCGGGTCAGCCGGCTGGCGCGGCATCTCGATCGCGCCCGCAGTCAGGCCTTCGGCACCCACAGTCTGGAGTCCTGGGAGTTCGACGTCCTCGCGGCCCTGCGCCGAGCGGGTACGCCGTACCAACTGTCCCCCGGCAAGCTGCTCAAGGAAACCCTCGTCACATCCGGCACGATGACGAACCGCGTCGACCGGCTGGCCGCACGCGGCCTGGTCGAGCGGCTGCCGGATCCGCATGACCGACGTGGCGTGCTGGTCCAACTGACGCCCGCCGGCCGGGACAAGGTCGACGCCGCGATGGCCGACCTGCTCACCCATGAGCGCGCACTGCTCGGCGGCCTCAGCGACGGCGACCAGCAGAAGATCGCCCGGGCGTTGCGGGAGCTGGTCCGCCCGTTCGATCTCGAAAAACCCTGAGCGAAAACACTCGTTTGACCTCGCCGACAAACCGCCTTGTTCGTACGGACAAAGCACGGCCGAAATAACCCGGAATTATCCGAAAAGACGACCCGTCACTTCTGCCTCGGTCCGATCGTTGCTAGTTGCAACGAGATCGAGAGATTGCTGTAGCCGACCACCGTCGACACCGGCTGGGCCCACTACTAGGGTCGTCACCGTCGGTGGTTGATCGACTACAAAATGTCAGAACACGGTGACTTCGGCGGCAAGAGGTGGTCCGCCGAAAGTGGCCGCGCGGTGCTCGGGGCTCGGGGCTCGAACAACGCCGGCCGGCACGGGGCCCGCTCACCCACGAGCTCGGCGCCCCCTCCGAATGACAGGGGATCGGAGGGGCGCCGCAGCTCGAAACCCCTGCTACTCCGCGCGTTCCGCCGCTTCGAACCACGCCGTTTCCAGCTCGCCGCGCTCGTCGGCCAGCTTGCGGAGCTCGGCGTCCAGCTCGGAGAGCCGCTCGTAGTCGCTCGCGCTCGCGGCCAGCTGGTCGTGCAGTTTCGTCTCGGCCTCGGTGATCTTCGCCAGCTGCCGCTCGATCCGGTTCAGCTCTTTCTTCGCCGCCCGGGCCGCTGCCGCGTCAGCCGTCGGGCGTTCAACCACCTGGCCATTTCCTGCCGTTGACAAATCGGTGGACACTTCTGTCGCCGGCGTCAACGCATTCGACGCCGGCCGCCGCGGAATTCCGGCCGCGAGTTCGTCGAGATACTGATCGACACCGCGCGGCAGATGCCGGACCCGGGTATCGCCCATGATCGCGTAAACCATGTCGCTGACCCGCTCCAGGAAGTACCGGTCGTGAGTGACGGTGACGACGACGCCGGGCCAGCTGTCCAGGAAATCCTCGAGCACGGTCAGCGTCTCGACGTCCAGGTCGTTGGTCGGCTCGTCGAGGATCAGCACGTTCGGCTCGTCGAGCAGGATGCGCAGCACCTGCAGCCGGCGCCGCTCACCACCGGACAGGTCCGAGATCCGCGTCGTCAGCTTGTCGCCGGTGAACCCGAAGCGCTCGAGCAGTTGCGACGACGTCAGCTCACCGCCCCGGCCGGCGAGCGCCGCCGTACGACGGATCGCGGTGATGTGGTCGAGGACCGTGACCGTGTCGTCGATCTCCTCGAGGGTCTGCGACAGGTTGGCGATCCGGACCGTCTTGCCCTGCTTGACCAGGCCGCGGTCCGGCGCGAGCTGCCCGGTGAGGACCTTGAGGAACGTGGTCTTGCCGGCGCCGTTCGGGCCGAGCAGCCCGATCCGGTCGGCCGGACCGAGCCGGAACGTGACGTGGTCGAGCATCTTCCGGTCGCCGAAGCTCAGGCTGACGTCCTCGACGTCGAACACGTCCTTGCCGAGCCGCGCGGTCGCCAGTTGCGACAGCGCGAGCTTGTCCCGTGGCGGCGGCACGTCCTCGATCAGCGCGTTGGCCGCCTCGATCCGGAACTTCGGCTTGGTGCTGCGGGCGGGCGCGCCGCGACGCAGCCAGGCGAGCTCCTTCTGCAGGAGGTTCTGCCGCTTGGCCTCGGTGACCTGCGCGCTGCGGGCCCGCTCGGCCTTGGCGAGGACGTACGCCGCGTACCCGCCGTCGTACGACGTGACGCGGCCGCCCTGCACCTCCCACGTGTCCGTGCAGACCTCGTCGAGGAACCAGCGGTCGTGGGTCACGACGATCAGCGCGCCGGCCCGGTCGACGACGTGCTCGGCGAGCCAGCTGACGGCCTCGATGTCGAGGTGGTTGGTGGGCTCGTCGAGTATCAGCAGGTCGACCTCGGTGAGCAGGAGTTTGGCCAGCGAGGCCCGGCGCCGCTCACCACCGCTCAGGCTGCCGACCTGCGCCTGGTGATCGACTTCGCCGAGCAGGTGCTCCATCACCGAGCGCGCCCGCGGGTCGGCCGCCCAGGTGTAGGTCTCGACATCGCCGAGCACCGCGTGCAGCACGGTCTGATTCGGGTCGAGGTCGTCGCTCTGACCGAGGTACCCGAGCCGAAGGTCGCGGTTGTGGGTGATCCGGCCGCTGTCGGGCTCCTCACGCCGGGCCAGGACCTGCAGCAGCGTCGATTTGCCGTCGCCGTTGCGCCCGACCACGCCGATGCGCTCACCACGGCCTACGCCGAGACTGACCGAGTCGAGCAGTGTGCGGGTCCCGAAGCCCTTCGAAACAGCTTCCAGATTGACCAAGTTAGGTGCCGCCATAACGGGCCCAACGGTAGCTGACGCGGACACCGTTCCCCGGATCGTGCCAGGATCGTCCAGGTGTTGACTCCCGCCTGGCTCGAAGGGCTGTCCCTCGGCGACGCGATCGCCGCCGACCCGCTGGAAGGCGGCTACGCCAGCAAGACGTTCCGCGTGCGGACGACGCTCGGCGAATCAGTGGTCGTGAAGACGCAGGACGGCCTGCCGGCGGACCTGTACGCGCTGGAGGCCGACGGCCTCGAGGCGCTGCGTGCACCTGGAGGATTCGCCGTACCAGAGGTCCTTCGGGTGACGCCGGCGTTCATCGTGCTGTCTGACCTCGGTACGTCGGAACCGTCGCCGACGTACTGGGAGGACGCAGGGCGGGCGCTGGCGCTGCAGCATCAGCAGACCGCGGACAAGTTCGGGTACCACCAGGACAACTACCTGGGCACGCTCCCGCAGCGGAACCCGTGGACGAGCGACGGGCACGCGTTCTTCGCCGAGCACCGGCTACTCCGCTACCTGGAGGAACCGAATTGCCACAACCAGCTCCCGGAAGCCGACCGCCGCCGCCTCGAACGCGTCGCCAACCGCCTCCCCGAGCTGATCCCGCCGCAGCCCCCGTCCCTCCTCCACGGCGACCTGTGGCACGGCAACCTCCTCCCGGCGCCCGACGGCGGCCCGGCCATGATCGACCCCGCCGTCCACTACGGCTGGCCCGAAGCGGACCTGGCCACGCTCCTGATCTACGGCCACCTCTCCGAAACGTTCTTCGACGCCTACGAGGAGCTCCACCCGCTGGCCCCCGGCTGGCGTGATCGCCTCCCGCTCCTCCACCTCCGAGAACTCATCTGCATCACCGCGCACTGGCCGGACCGCCCCGAAACCGTCGCCGAAATCTCCACCATCCTCAAACAGCTCGACTGAGATTCAAGACGTACTGCTTCTCGTTGAGGGGGTTGCCGTCCGTGCGGGCGCGGCTGGGGGCTGGGCCTGGGACAGGGCTGTAGCCGTGGAAGCTGGTGGCGAGGAGGGCCTCACCTCGGCCGAGGGTCGGGAGCATCGACTCGAACGGATGCGTGGTGGCGGCCGGGATGGTGCCTTCGATGTGGGCCTGGGTCTCGGTGAGGGTGGTCTGCGTGACGACGCCGCGGTGTTCGGCGACGTGCGCGAGGACCCGCGACACGGTGTCCGACGGGACATCGAGCTCGAAGTGGTTGACCGGCTCCAGGACCGTCGTGCCGGCCTCGGCGATCGCCTGCAGGAGGACGAGCGGCACCAGGCGGCGGAAGTCGGCGGCGGTACTGCCCGCATTGTCGAACTCCGTGTGCGTGACGTCGACGCGGATGTTCGGGATCTCCCACCCGTACAGACCCTGGCGCAGCGTCTGACGGACCGTCTCCTCGATCGCGGTATGGAACGCTCGCGTCAGCACGCCGAGCTCCACCTCCAGGTTGTATTCGATGCCCTCGGCAACCGGTGAGACGCGGAACCCGACACCGGCCGTCCACAGGCTCTCGGACATCTCGCGGGTCGCGGCACCGGTGCCGATCAACCGCTCGACATGGATGGGCGTCGTCTCGCTGAAGGTGACGTCGACGCCGTACTCGGACTCGAGCAGCGAGGCGATCACCTCCTTCTGTACCTCGCCGTACAGGCTGACGGTGATCTCGTCGGCCTTCCGGACCCGGATCAGCGGATCCTGCTCGGCGAGCTGCGTCAACGCCTGGAACAACTTCACCCGGTCCCGCGCGCTCACCACGGTCTCCAGCGTCGGCGGCGCGAACAGTCGTCCGACCTGAGCCGTCCGTACGCCGAGCTGATCGCCGATCCGGATGCTCTTCAGCCCCCGCAACGCCACGATCTGACCGGCCTCGGCCCGATCCACCGCGTGCCGGCCGCCGTCGCCGAACACGTCGATCCCGCTCGGTCGCACCTCGTACGCCGGACCGTCCACGGGATGCACCGCGACCGAGGTACGCGCGGCCAGCGTCCCGCTGACGATCCGCGCGGAGGCGATCTTCTGCCCGGCCGCACCCCGCTCGACCTTGAACACCTGCGCCCGGAGCTCGTCGTCCGGCGCCGCGGTTGCCCGCGGCAACCACATACGGATCCCCTCGATCACCTCGGCGATCCCGACCCCGGTCATCGCGGATCCGAAGTACACCGGATAGATCTCGGCCTTGGCGACCTGACGCCGCAGCTCTGCCGCATTGTCGGCCGCTACCCCTTCGAGGTACAGCTCGAGGAACGAATCATTGCGCTCGGCAAGCATCTCGCTCACTTCGCCGCGCTGCACCGGCAGTGGTACGACGGACGCCGTACGCAGGCCGAGCTCCGCGACCGCCTCCATCGGTACGGCGGCCGGCGTCAGCAACCGGCGGATATCGGCGAGCAACTCGTCGTACCGCGCACCCACCCGGTCGATCTTGTTCACGAACAGCAGTGTCGGGATCCGCAGCCGGTCCAGCGTGCGCATGAGCAATCGCGTCTGCGGCTGCACGCCTTCGACCGCGGAGATCACCAGCACCGCGCCGTCGAGTACGGACAGCGCGCGCTCGACCTCGGCGATGAAGTCGGAGTGCCCCGGAGTGTCGATCAGGTTCACCGGCAGGTCGCCGAGCGCGAACGACACCACCGCGGAGCGGATCGTGATGCCGCGTTTCCGCTCGAGGTCCATCGAGTCGGTCTGCGTGTTCCCGTCGTCGACCCGGCCGACGCGGTCGATGACGCCGGCGGCGTACAGCAGCCGCTCGGTCAGGCTGGTCTTACCGGCGTCGACATGCGCCACAATACCCATCGTCAGAGAGTTCAAGAGTCCTCGCGAATGCGTCGAAACGATCAGTACCCATGGGGTGGATCGATCCGCGGCGCATCCCGGTCTCCTGTCTATCTCTGTGTCGATGAGGTCTCTCGGACGGTAACACCGCCCGAGCCCGGGGACGAGCGATTTTCTAGCGGCTGATGGTCGCCGGCAGGATCCGGGCGCCCGGGACGGGGCCTTCGGCCTGGCGGACCATGCGGCAGCGGCCGGATTCGGCGAGTTCGACGGCGAGGTCGACGGCGCTGCGGCTGTCGGCGGCGAGGAACAGGCAGGTAGGGCCGGAACCGGAGATCTGCGCGGCCAGAGCACCCTGGTCGAGGCCGAACTGGAGCGTCTCGCCCAGCTCGGGACGCAACGACAACGCCGCGGCCTGCAGGTCGTTGCTGAGCGCAACGGCGAGTGCGCCGGGCTGCCCGGACAGCAGCGCGGACAGCAGCTCCGGACGGACCTGCGGCGCCTCGACGCGCCGCAGCGGACGCATCCGGTCCAGCTCGCGGTAGACGTCCGGCGTCGACAACCCGCCGTCCGCGATCGCGAACACCCAGTGGAACGTCCCGCGGGACATCACCTCGGTGACCTGCTCGCCCCGGCCCTGACCGAGCGCCGTGTGGCCGACCAGGCAGAACGGTACGTCGCTGCCGAGTTCCGCAGCGTGGTGCTGCAGCTCGGTCTGGGTCAGCTGCAGGCCCCACAGCCGGTTGCACGCCACCAAGGTCGCTGCCGCGTCAGTCGATCCGCCGGCCATCCCGCCGGCCACCGGGATCGTCTTGCGGATCGTCAGGTCGACGCCCTCGTCGACGTCGTACTCCGCCTGCAGCAACTGCGCCGCCCGCACCGCGAGGTTGGTCTCGTCGGTCGGCACGTCGTCCGCGAAGTCGCCGGAGATCTCGACCGAGACCTCGCCGTCGTCGTCCCGCAGTACCGCGGTCACGTCGTCGTACAGGGCAACGGCCTGGTACACCGTGGCGACGGGGTGGAACCCGTCCGGGCGCGGCGGGCCGACCGACAGACCGAGATTGATCTTGGCCGGCGCCCGCACCGTGACCTCAGCAGAAGGTGGCACGTCGGACAGGCTAATGCCTTACACAGTCCGTGCCGCACCGGCGAGGGCGGCGAACTCTGTGATTCCGAGCATCTCGCCGCGCACTCGCGGGTCGATTCCTGCGGCGCTGAGCACCTCGTCGAGGCGTGCGCGGTCCGGCATCCAGCGGGCCAGCGCGGACCGGATCGTCTTGCGGCGCTGCGAGAACGCAGCCTCGATCACGGCGAACACCTCCTCGCGGCTCGCCGCCGTCGCGGGCGGTTCGCGGCGCTCGAACGCCACGAGCCCGGAGTCCACGTTCGGCGCCGGCCAGAAGACGTTCCGTCCGATCGGCCCAGCGCGCCGTACGTCGGCGTACCAGGCGGCCTTCGCGGACGGTACGCCGTACGTCCGCGAACCCGGTCCGGCCGCCAGGCGGTCCGCGACTTCGGACTGCACCATCACCAGGCCGTGCCGCAGCGAGTCCGAGACCCGGAGCAGGTGCAGCAGGACGGGTACGGCGACGTTGTACGGCAGGTTCGCCACGCAGGCGGTCGGCTCGCCGATCTCCGCGGGCGTCACGTCCATCGCGTCCGCCTCGACCACGGTCAGCCGCTCGGCCTGGTGCGGCGCGTACGACGCGACGGTCGACGGCAGCGCCCGCGCGAGCAGCGGGTCGATCTCGACCGCGGTGACCCGGTGCCCGTCCGCGAGCAGCGCCAGCGTCAACGACCCGAGCCCCGGGCCGACCTCGAGAACCGTCTCGCTCTCCGTCAGGTCGGCGGCCCGAACGATCCGGCGCACCGTGTTGGGGTCGATGACGAAGTTCTGGCCGCGCTGCTTGGTCGGCCGCACCCCGAGGGACGCGGCCAGCGAACGCACGTCCGCCGGACCGAGAAGTCTCGGTCCGGCGGACGTGGATGAATCAGACGAGGTCACCTCGTCAGTCTTGCACTAGGCGCTGTCTGGTGATCCAGCGCCGTAGCGAGGAGGTGCTCGGTGCGGCGAGGTGCCGGGCCGAGTGCCCCGCAGTAGGCGATGGATTGCCAGGCAGGGCCTAGGCGCGCTTGCCGCAGACAGGCCATGCGCCGTAGCCGCCGCGGTCGGCCTTGACCTTCTCCGCGATCGCGATCTGCTGCGCCTTCGACGCACCGTTGGCGTTGTAGGCGTACGCCGTACCGCCGTAGGCAGCCCAGGTGCCGTGGTCGAACTGCAGACCGCCGTAGTACCCGTTGCCGCTGTCGATGGACCAGTTGCCGCCCGACTCGCACTCGGCGATCCGGTCCCACGCACCGACGTTGCTGCTGGCCGGCGTGTCGGTCTCGGTGGTCGTGGTCGTCGTGGTCGGCTCCACCGGCTTCGGCTTGGTGCCGACCAGGACCTGCTCGTCGACCGCCTTGGCCACCAGCTTCGACCCGACCACCTTGGTGGTCGACAGCTTGCCGTCCAGGTAGGTGTACAGGTACGTGACGGTCTTGGAGCCGTCGGTGCCCTTGGTCGTGGTCTTCTTGGTGCCGACTTCCAGCGTCGCCGACTTGGTCTCGTCGGTGCCGTGCGCAACCGCCTCGGTCTTGGTGACGGTCTTCTGCAGGACCTGCACGAAACCGATCTTGTTCACGCCGGCCTTCAGCGGGGTCGCGGCGGCCGGGGTGATCCGGTCGTCGGCGTCCCAGCGCAGCTTCGCCTCGGTGAGGGCCTGACCGACGGTGCCGGCCAGCGACTTGATCGTCACGGTCTTGCCGAGGTGCACGATCTGCACGGTCTTCGGCGTCGTGATGGTCAGCTCCAGGCCCTGGCGGCCGAGCGGCGCGCTGCGGCTCGTGGACAGCTGCGCCCCGTCGTACCGCAGACCCAGGTCGGCGAGCGCCTCGTTCACGCTGTCGGCGGTGGTCCAGTAGGCCTTCTTGGTGCCGTCGGCGTTCACCGTCAACTGCCGGCCGTACTGCACGGCGATCTCCTGGCCGTCCTTCAGCTTCGAGTCCACGCCGGGCGCGACGACGTCGTGCTCACCGACCTGAACTTTCTCGGCCTTCAGGGCGTCTGCCACGGTGGAGCCGAAGGTGTGCACCTTCCGCACCTGGCCGTCGACGGAGACGCTGACCGTCTTGCTCTTCGCGGCATATGCCACGGAGCCACCCGCGACGGCGAACGCAGCCGTCGCACCGACGGCCACGATGATGGACTTACGCACTAAAGCTCCCAGGTAGGGCTACCCGGGCACGGGGTGGGACAGCACAGGCACCGATCGCGAACGCCGGACTGGGTGCCCGGAGCCTCTGATCCCGCCGAGGGGTTGTGCTGCCCGGAATCTTCCCCGATCCCGGCCAACATCACGGGACCATAACGAAGAAGTCGCGGAAGCGCCAATCCCCTGGTCGGCGAGTCGGAAAAAGGTGTAACGGCGTACTCACACCGTGTGATTGCCCCACTGCCCCCGATGCACCACTTCGGCGGTCGTCCGGCGCCCCCGTTTCAGCGACGGCGAGCGCTTGTCCGGGGCCCGGTAACCGACCGACAGCACCCCGACCAGATCGAGCCCCTCGGGTACGCCGAACTCCTCGAGCAACCGACCCACCTTGTCCGCAGGAGGCCCGAAAAAGCAGGCTCCCAGGCCTTCGTCGACGACCGTCTGCAGCATCAGCAGGACCGCCATCCCGGTGTCGACATACCAGTACGGCGCGGTCCAGCGGCCCTCGTCGCGATCGGTCCAGCCCTTGTCCGGTTCGGTGTACCGATCGAGGTACGCGTCCTTGTGCGCGAAGGCCAGAATCAGCAACGGCGCCCGGCGCAGCCCTGTGATCCATTCAACATACTTGGGATCCGGATCCGCGGCCGAAATCCGCCAGTACCGCTCCCGTTCGTCCCCCTCCAACGTCAGGAACGCCCACCCCTGACTGAACCCACCCGAAGGCGCCCGCAACCCGTTCCCCAGAATCCGCTCCCGGACGTCGTCCGGCACCACCCGATCCGGGTCATAGTTCCGCACCATCCGCCGCCGCCGAACCACCTCACTGAACTCCATGAGAGGTGTCTACCAGCGGCGTCACCCGACGTCGTCGCCGACCTCCAGGTGCCGCCAGAACTCGGGCTTCGGCTCTGCCGTCACACCGGCCTGCTCCATCATCTGCTGGATCTGCGGTCCGGAATGCTCGAAGAACGCCTGACAAGTCGCTTCGTCGGGCCATTCGTCGACGACGAGAACCTCGGTCCCGCTGCCGTAGAAGTGATGCGAGATCAGACCGCGACCGGTCGCGTCCGCCAGCACCCCCTGGAAAAGCGCGCCGTTGTCGGCGGCCAGCTTCTCGATCGCTGTCGGGTCCCCAGTCACCCTCATCGTCATCAGAACGCTCATTGCCTCTCCCCCTTGCAACTCGGCCCGGAACCGGGCCGACGCCTTCAGACTGCGCTCGTCCGGCACCCCGCGCAACGGCCCGCGGAAACGTTGACGGTCGGCGTCCGGACCGTCACGAAAACAGTTTCGCCGCCAGGTAGGCCTCGGCGGCGACAGTTGCCTCGTCGTCCGGGGCCACTACCAGGATCCTCCGAAGGCGTGGTTCGCGTTGTCGTTCAGGGATGTGCAGAGTTCGGGGACCGAGATGTTGAGGACGTCGGCCATTTTGCGGACCGTGTGCGGGATGAGGTAGGACGCGTTCGGTTTGCCGCGGTACGGCGATGGCGTCAGGTACGGGGCGTCGGTTTCGACGAGGATGCGGTCGAGAGGGGTGACGGCCAGGGCGTCGCGGAGGGACTGGGCGTTCTTGAACGTGACGACGCCGGCGAAGCTCAGGTACGCGCCGCGGTTCACGCATTCGCGGGCGAACTCGGTGTCTCCGGAGAAGCAGTGCATCACGACCCGGTCCGGCACGCCTTCGCGATCGAGGATCCGCAGGATGTCCTCGTGCGCGTCCCGGTCGTGGATCATCAGCGTCTTGTCCAGGCGCTTCGCCAGCTCGATGTGCGCGGCGAACGACTCGTGCTGCGCGGCCTGCCCGTCTTCGCCGGTCCGGAAGTAGTCGAGCCCGGTCTCACCGATCACCCGGACCTTGTCGCTGCTCGCCGCGAGCCGCTCGATCTCGGCCAGCGCACTCTCCAGCTCACCGACCGCTTTCAGCTTCGGCGCCTCGTTCGGGTGCAGGGCGACGCCGGCGATCACGTTCGGGTACTGCGCGGCGGCCTCGACCGCCCACACCGCACCCGGCAGATCGCAACCCACCTGGACGATCCGGGTCACGCCGACCGACTTCGCCAGCCGGATCGCCTCCGCCGGACTCAGCCAGTCCCCGTCCTCACCGTCGGCGATATCAAGATGGCAATGCGCGTCGACCACGCTCATCGGCAACGGATCAGGCACCGCCGGCCGGCTCCGATCCCGCGACCGCCCGTCCTCCCCGACCGCAGCCCGCTCCCGAGTCGGCCGACCCACCTCCACACCATCAGACATGTCCCCCAGATTACTGAGTCACCGACGGCCCCACCGGCCCGAGGTGCGGTGGCCGGCGGTGGGGAGTGGGGACAGGCGCTGGTGACTGGGGACAGGTAATAGCAGGTGCCAACCCACCATTACCTGTCGCACGTCCCCTCGATCTACCGGAACAACCGCTATTCGGATGCTTCGGCGGCGGTCTTGACCTTGGCTACGAGCATTTCCCACATGTCTTGGGAGTGCTTCGCCTCGTCCTCGCTCGCGTTGTTGTCCTGTTCGAGTTTTAGGTGGGTGTTGGCGGTCAGGGTGTAGGTGAGGGTGTGGTAGTTCTCCGGTACGTCGGGTTGGCCCGTGAGGGGGCTGAAGTGGGTGAACTTCAGTAACCGGTCGGGTTCTACGGCGAGGATCTCGCCCTTGTCCTGGTAGGGCTTGCCCTCCCATTCGCCGGTCCAGGTGATCGGACTGCCTACCTTCCAGTCGGTGTCCACTTCGGCGCCGAACCACAGCTGTTTCAGCTGCTCCGGGCTCGTCAGTACGTTCCACACTCGCGCGGTCGGCGCGTCGATGTCGATCTCGGCCACGGCCACATACCCAGTCATTGTGAAACTCCCTTCTCCCCCGACCGTACGGTTCCCCGCCCGCATGCGCTTGTAGAAAAGCGTCAGCCGGATCGTGCAGGAAGTCAGCATTCGAGGCCATGTCCTCCGGCGTACGGCGGCCAGTACGTTGCAGCGAGGTCCCGCCCGACCGAACAGGAGCAGCCGATGCCCGTAAAGACCAGGATCAGCTCAGTTCTCGCCCTTCTCGGACTGGTGGTGGGAACCACCGCGCTACCGGCCGAGGCCCCCGCACCGATCCCGGTGCAGATCCTCAGCCTGACCGACCTGCACGGCTACCTGTCGGAAACCGAGAACCTGACCATCGCCGGCCCGTCCGGCACCCAGCAGGTCGGCGGCGCCGGGTACCTGAAGGCGCACCTCGACCGGCTCCGGAAGCCGAACAGCTTCCTGATCGGCTCGGGTGACCAGTTCAGCGGCTGGCCCGACTACACGCAGGCGTTCGCGAACGAGCCGACCATCGAGGTGCTCAACGCGTTCGGGATGGACTTCGATGTCGCGGGCAACCACGAGTTCGACCGCGAGTTCCCGTTCCTGCGCCGGATGACCACCGGCGCCTGCTACGGCAAGCCCGGTTTCGACAGCTGCTTCAAGGACTCGACAGGCCGGAACTTCCACGGCACCGACTACGCGTACCACGCGGCGAACATCGTCGACCCGCGGACCAAGCGCCCGGTGCTCCCGCCGTACTGGATCGCGCAGGCCGGCTCGCAGCGGATCGGGTTCATCGGGCTCGGCTTCCCGGGGACGCCGACCGAGACGCTGTCGATCGAGGGGTCGGGGTTCGAGTTCCAGGGCGTCGTGGACGCCGCGAACCGGGCCGCTGCCGAACTGAAGGCCCAAGGCGTGAACGCGATCGTGGTCAGCATGCACGAGGGCGGTCAGCAGGGCGGCCTGTACGACGAGTGCAAGAACCCGACCGGTCCGATCTTCGACGCCGCGCGGGCGATGTCTCCCGATATCGACGTGATCCTCGGCGGCCACTGGCACACCGCGTTCAAGTGCATGATCCCGGACCCGAACGGCGTACCGCGGCCGGTCCTGGAAGCGAGCAATCACGGGCGCGTGCTCGGCGAGGTGAACCTGGAACTCGATCCGGCCACCGGTGACGTGATCCGCTCGAAGACCACGGCCACCAACCACGCGGTCACCAAGGACGTCACGCCGGACCCGGGGATTCAGAAGATCGTGAAGTACTGGATGGACAAGTGGACCGCGCGGCAGCAGGAGCCGCTCACCACGCTCGATCGTGACCTCGACTTCGCGCGGACCGCCGAGAGCCGCACCGGCAACCTCGTCGCGGATCTCTACAAGGCCGAAGCCGACGGCGATTTCGCGCTGGTACCGGCCGATCTCGGCGTCGACGTGATCGCCGCCGGGCTGGAAGCCGGCACCGTGACGTACGGCGAGGCGTGGCCGGTTGCCGGGATCTCGCCGATCACCACGCTGGCGATGAAGGGCTCAACGGTCAAGGCTGTCCTGGAGCAGCAGTGGATTCCACCGGCGTACGGCTGCAGCAGACTGTCCGCACTCGCGACCTCAGCCAACTTCCGCTACACCTATAACCTCGGCCGACCGGTCGGCGACCGCGTCGATCCGGCCAAGGTCCTGATCAACGGCAAGCCTCTTCAGCTCGACAGGACCTACCGGGTCACGACCAGCGCCGCGATGCCCTTGCACGGAAGGCAGTACGGCTATCCCGGCTTCCAGCAGTACACGAGCCTCGAAAGGGCGCCGCGGATGGGTCAGGAGGTCTTCCTCAACTACCTGCGGACCCATCCGTTGCTCAAGGCACCGAATCTGGGACGGGTGACCGCGATCCCGGGTACGCCGCCACCGGCCGACGGACCGTTCGGCCCGCTGACCCTGCTGCCGCAGAACGAGATGACGGCGACCGCCACGAGCCAGGGATCGTCCGCGTACAGCGCGTCCGCCGCGATCGACGGCAGCTGCACCACCATGTGGCACTCGAACTGGAGTCCACATGCCCCGCTCCCGCAGTACATCACTCTCGATCTGAAGACGCCGCGGGCGATCGAGGCACTCGTCTACACGCCGCGCCAGGACGCCGACGTACCGAACGGCCGCATCTCGTCGTACGACGTCCAGACGAGCACCGACGGCACTACGTTCACGTCGGTGACGAAGGGAACCTGGGACGGCACGATCGACGCGAAGATCGCTCGGTTCCCGGCGGGTACGACGGCACGCTACGTACGGCTCGTAGGACTGGCCGGCGGGGCGGACTACGCGGCAGCGACCGAGCTCAATATAGCTCTAGCTCCGGCTTCCTGACCGCGGCGCGATGGGCCGTCGGGGACATGCCGTACCGACGGCCGAACTGGCGGCTGAGGTAGTGCGGGGAGTCGAATCCCACCGCGGCCGCGATCTGTGCGACGGACATGTCGGTGGCGCCGAGCAGCTCGGCCGCGCGCTGAAGCCGGAGCGCGAGTACGACGTTCATGATCGAGTCGCCCACCTGTTCCTTGAACAGGTGCGCGAGGCGGGACACCGACACCTGCGCGAGCCCGGCCAGTGACGTCAGGGTGTGCGGCCGGGCCGGGTCAGCGGTGATTGCCTCGAGCACCAGATGTACGCGGGCGTCCAGGTGCTGCGTCTCCCGGCGCAGGCTCGCGACCGCGGTCAGCAGCACCTCCTCGATGCCATTCATGGTCAGCTCGGTCGCGACGCTCTTCTCGAGCAGGTGCAGCTCGGTGTCGCCGGTCGGGGACAGCCCGGCGCGTTGCGCGTCGCGGTGCAGCCGATCGAACGCGGACACCACGCGGTCCGTCTCCGAGGACCTGGTCAACCGCACGTAGGACAGCCCGGGCATTGCCTGCGGCAACGACAACCAGGAGTGCCATTCACGCCGCGGCTGGAAGTGCGCCCACCATGACTCCCAGTACGTCCCGACGGTTCCGTAGTCGTGCGGCGTCCCAGGACTTACCAGTACGACGTCCCCGTGCCGCAGCGTCAGCGTGTTCTGGCCGATCACGTAACGCCCTGTGCCGGATGCCGTGTAGAGCAGGTACCAACTGCCCACACCGTCCGGCCGTACGACGCGATAGTCGCCGCCGCTGTGGAAGTGGCCGGTCACCAACTTGCTCGGCGGCGGGATCTCGCTGTACAGCTCGATGAGCACCTGGGTAGCAAGATCGTGCTCGAAGTCAGCAGGCTCCGTCATGGTGGATCTCCTCGTAGGCACCCCAAGATTAGCGGAACGTCAGCAAGATCCTGCACCCTAAGGAAACGAGGGATCCGTGCCTTTCAGCCCCGTCGCCGAGCTCGGGTACGACGCCTCCACGTTGGTCTTCGAGCACGGATGGCAGTCGTGGAGCCCGAGCGGCTGGTACCGGCTCGACGCGCGACCACCGCGTCCGACGGCGCCGAATCATCACGTGATGGCGTACCGTCCGGGAGTCGATGCCGGCCGCTTCCAGGGCGAGGGCCTGCTCGCAGTCGCGACAGCCGGCGAAGTCACGGTCGTCGCGGCGACGAGTCCCGACGACGTCCCGTCGATCCGAGCCGACATCCACGGCGACCGGCTGGTGATCTCGGCCGATGGCGCCGTACAGCAAACAACATCGAAGCAGGACAACCCCAATCAAGCACTCGCCGACTGGGCCGACGCCTTCGCGGCCGGTGCCCCGCCGGTCCGCGTGTTCGGACCGTCGTGGTGCAGCTGGTACGCGTACTGGGGCAAGGTCACCGAACGCGACGTGATGACCGACGTACGCCAGTTCGACGAGCACGACCTGAGCGTGGATCTGGTCCTTCTCGACGAGGGATACCAGGCAGCGATCGGCGACTGGCTGACACCGCGGGACGACTTCGGGTCGACGGTCACGCTCGCCGCCGACATCCGCTCGAGCGGTCGCCGCGCAGGCATCTGGGTCGCACCGTTCCTGGTCGCGAGCGGCAGCGAGACCGCGCGCCGGCACCCGGAGTGGCTGGTCCCCGGGATCAGCGCCGGCACCAACTGGGGCCAGGAGCAACTGGTTCTCGACGTGACGCATCCGGGCGCCGCACATCACATCCAGGACGTCTTCACCGAGCTGTGCCGCCAGGGGTACGACCACTTCAAACTCGACTTCGTGTACGCCGGCGCGATCGATGGCCCGCGGCACGAGCAGGTCGACGGCGTCACGGCGTACCGGCACGGAATGCGGTTGCTGCGCGAGGCTGTCGGACCCAACCGGATCCTGCACGGGTGCGGCGCTCCGATCCTCCCGAGTCTCGGACTCGTCGACTGCATGCGGATCTCGCCCGATACCGATCCGTTGGTCGACCCACCGTCCGGTGACATCAGCCAGCCCGGCCAGCGGGGCGCGCGGTCCACCTCGGTGGCGCGCGAGTTCCTGCACGGCCGGTGGTGGGCGAACGACTCCGACTGCCTGATCGTGCGGCCCGACGTCCAGGAGCGCGAGCTCTGGGCGCAGCACATCGCGGCAGGCCCCGGCCTGCGGATGTCGAGCGACCCGATCGGCGCGCTCGACCGGTGGGGACTCGATCGGACCCGCGAACTGCTCGTCCCGAGCTCGCCGCGCCCGCACCCGCTGAAGGATCCCGATGCTTAGGCGAGCGCCCCGGCGTACCCGCCGGATCGGACGCGGACGGCAGGCGGCCGTGGCGTACGCGCTGCTGGCGCCGAGCCTGGTCGGCGTCTTCGGCTTCCTGCTCGCGCCGGTCGTGATCGTCCTGGTGCTCAGCCTGTTCGACTGGAAGTTGCTGTCGACTCCCGAGTTCGTCGGGCTGGCCAACTACCAGAGGTTGTTCACCGACTCCGACGTCTGGCACTCACTGCTCGTCACCTTGTACTACGTGGTGATCTGCGTGCCGGGTACGACGATCCTCTCGCTGCTCCTGGCACTCCTGGTGGACCGGAAACTGCGCGGAATGAAGTATTTCCGGGCGCTGCTCGTGATTCCGTGGATGGCGACTCCGGTCGCGCTCGGCCTGGTCTGGAGCTGGATCTTCGACCCCGGCCGGGGTGCGCTGAACCAGTTCCTGGGTGTGTTCGGGATCGACGGCCCGGCGTGGCTGTCGTCGCCCGTGCTGGCGATGCCGAGCGTCGCGGCGGTCCACATCTGGCAGTTCGCCGGGTACAACATGCTGTTCTTCTTGGCCGGTCTCCAGAACATCCCGCGGTCGTTGCGCGAGGCCTCGTCGCTGGACGGCGCGTCCCCGGTCGCGCACTTCTTCACGATCACGCTGCCGCTGCTGCGCCCGACGATGTTGTTCGTTCTGATCACCAACGTGATCGGGTCCTTCCAGGCGTTCGACACGATCTTCGTGATGACCGAGGGCGGCCCCGGTGACAGCACCGAGGTGGCGACGTACCTGATCTACGACGAGGCGTTCCGCAAGTTCGACTTCGGCTACGCGTCGACGATCTCGGTGCTGCTGTTCGCGGTCGTGCTGATCGCGACGATCTCCCAGTTCGTCTACTTCGAACGCCGTACGACCTATGAGGTGTCCGGATGAGACTGCGCATCTTCACGTACGCCGTCCTGGTGGCCGGCTGCCTGTTCGCGATCTTCCCGTACTTCCTGACCGTGCTCACCGCCTTCAAGGGCCCCGGGCAACTGTCGGAGACGATGCCGTGGGAACCCGGCCTGCCACCGAGTACGGCGGCCTTCGAGCGGCTGTTCACCTCGGGCTTCGGCGGCTACCTGGTGAACACCGCCCTCGTCACGGCCGGGATCACCCTCGGCCAGGTCGTGTTCGCGATCCTGGCGGCGTACGCCTTTGCACGGCTCTCGTTCCCCGGCCGCGACGCGTTGTTCTGGGTGTATTTGTCGACACTGATGGTGCCGCCGGTGGTCACGATGATCCCGCTGTACCTCATGATGCAGAAGCTCGGCCTGGTCGACACGTGGGCCGGGTTGATGCTGCCGACGATGCTCGGCACGCCGTACGCGATCTTCCTGCTCCGCCAGTTCTTCCGCGGCATCCCCGCGGATCTCGAGGACGCGGCCCGGATCGACGGCGCCGGGCGGGTCCGGACGCTGCTGTCGATCGTGCTGCCGTTGTCGAAACCGATCCTGGTCACCGTCACCACCCTCGCCGTGGTGGCGAACTGGAACAGCTTCCTGTGGCCGCTGATCATCACCAGCAGCGAGGACAAGCGGCTGCTCTCGGTCGGGATCGCCTTGTTCAAGGGGGAAATCGGCGTCGACTACAACGCCGTCATGGCCGGCAGCCTGATCGCGCTGGCGCCGCTGCTCGTGCTGTTCATCGTCTTCCAGCGCTTCATCGTCCGCTCGGTCGCTGTTACCGGGCTCAAGTAGTACGGAGGCTCTCATGTCTGTGTCGCTGTCCAGGAGGACTTTTCTGATCGGCGCCGGCAGTGTGCTCGCGCTGGCCGGCTGCGGCTCGTCGGACACCAAGGCGAGCGGCGGCGGCAAGGTCGAACTCGTGTACCGCTTGTGGGACGAGCAGCAGGAGGTCGGCTACAAGGCGGTGTTCGCGGAGTTCACCAAGCAGAACCCGGACATCACCGTCCGGATGGAGGTCCTGCCGTGGGACCAGTACTGGACCAAGCTGACCACCGAACTCGCCAGCGGCAAGGCGCCGGACGTCTTCTGGCTGACCGTCGACTACTTCCCGGACTTCGCGAGCAAGGGCGTCCTCGCACCGCTCGACGACCTGATCTCGAAGGCCGGCCTGAAGCTCGACTCGTATCACCCGAACGTCGTGCAGTCGTACAAGTTCGAGGACAAGCAGCTCGGAATGCCGAAGGACATGGGTATCGTCGGTCTGCTCTACAACAAGGACCTGGTCGCGAAGGCCGGGATCACGATGCCGGCCGAGCTGACCTGGGCGCCGGACGGCTCGGGCAGCTTCCTCGAGGTGGCGCGCAAGCTGACCGTCGGCAGCAAGCAGTGGGGTTTCTGCTCCTGGAACCACAGCCAGACCCAGTGGCTGAACTGGATCGCGTCGAACGGCGGCCACGCGATGGACAAGCCGTACGGCGCGTTCGACTTCGCGAGTCCGAAGTCGGTCGAGGCCCTGCAGTTCGCGCGCGATCTGGTGTTCAAGTGGAAGGTGTCGCCGGACGGCACCCGGACGAATCCGCCGACCGGGCAGGCGACCGAGATGTTCTACCGCGGCGAGGTCGCGATGTTCCCGGCGAACAACGCGCTGCTCCCATTCGCGCTGCCCGAGGTGAAGTTCCCGATCGGGGTCGCCGCGATGCCGGCCGGCCCGGCCGGGCGGACGGTCGTGATCAACGGCCTCTCCGAGGCGATGTTCGCCAAGACGAAACACCCCGACGAGGCAGGCAAGCTCGTCGCCTTCCTCGGCTCGGAGAAGGCACAGAAGCTGATGGGCGACGCGGGCTACATCATCCCGGCGCTCAACAACGCGGGCGCCGGCTACCAGGCGTTCTGGAAGAAGAAGGGCATCGACGTCCAGCCGTTCCTCGACTCGGCCGCGGGCAGCACCGTCAACCTCCCGATCGCCGAAGGCTGGACCGCCAAGTCCCCCGAGATCAACAAGACCGTCAACGACCTCTACCTCGACAAGATCGCCGTCCCCGACATCGCAGCGGCCATGGACAAGATTGGCAACGACAAGTGAAAGAACTGACGGACTCGTACGACGACTTGAAGGACGCCGACGTACTGCGATCTCGGCTCGCGAACGACGGTTATCTGTTCTTCCGGGGGTTGCTGCCGCGTGATGTGGTGGCGGATGTTCACGAGCAGTTGGCGCGGATCCTCTACGACAGCGACTGGTTGGCGCGGGATGCCGATCCGAGGGAGTTGGTCGCGTCGGGGCGGGCCGTGGAGGAAGGATCGGCGGGCTTCTTCGGGGCCTACACGGCGATCCAGAGCACCGAGGCGTTTCATCGGTTGGCCGTGCGGCCGGAATTGCTGGAGCTCGCCGGCCGGTTGCTGGGTGAGGAGGCGTTCGCGCATCCGGCGCACATCTGCCGGATCGCGCCGCCGTCGCCGGGGGCGAATCCGACGCCGATCCATCAGGACTACCGGTTCATCCAGGGGTCTGTCGACACGCTCACCACCTGGTTGCCGCTGAGTGCGGCGCCGCCGGAGATCGGTGGGTTGCGGGTGCTGGCCGGGTCGCCGCGACTCGGCGTACTGCCGGTGAAGGCGTCCGACGGGCCGGGAATGATGCGGGCCGAGGCCGACGAGAACCATCCGGAGTGGCGTACGACGTCGTACCAGCCGGGCGATGTGCTGCTGTTCGGGAGTCTGACCGTGCACGGCGCGATGCCGAACCGGACGAAGCAGCTGCGATTGTCGGCCGACTTCCGGTACCAGGCACTGAGCGCACCGATGGCCCGCGACCTGCTCGGCACCGGGAAGCCGCATTACCACCCGGAGGTGCCGGACTTCAGGACCCTCACCCGCGGCTGGACCTCGACAGACTGCGTCGAGGTCCCGGCCGGGGTGACCTTCGTGGATCGCTGGGATCCTCGCGTGGACGACGTACCGACGCCGCCGTCCCGCTTCGCCTACGCCTCGGGAGACTCGGACCAGGGCTAGGGCTTCAGGACGACCTTGCCGCGGGCGTGGCCGGACTCGCTCAGTTCCTGGGCCTTGGCCGCGTCCGCGAGGTCGAAGGTCTGGGCGATCCGGAGCGTCAGCTTGCCATCGGCCGCCGCCTGCAACTGCGCTTCCAGACCGGACCTGATTGACTCCGGAGTACCGCCACCGCCGGTGAACTCGATGCCGAGCTCCTCGGCCGCCGCGTAGTCCGCGATGGTGACGATCCGGTCGGTGCCGCCGCGCAGCTCGACCGACTCATGCAGACCGCCCTTGCCGACGGCGTCGATGACCGCGTCCACGCCCTCCGGCGCCGCTGCGCGCACCCGCTCCAACAGACCTTCGCCGTACTCGACCGGAACCGCGCCGAGCGACCGCAGGTACTCGTGGTTCGCGGGCGACGCCGTACCGACGACGGTCAGACCGGCTGCCTTCGCGAGCTGTACGGCGATCGAGCCGACCGCGCCCGCTGCGCCGTGAATCAGGATTGTCTCGCCGGACTTCGCGCCGACCACGTCGAGCGCGCGCTGCGCGGTCTCGCCGGCCACGGGTACGCCGACAGCCTGCCCCCAGCTCAGGCCGGCGGGCTTGCGCGCCACGTTCCCGCCGATCGCGTACTCGGCGTACGAACCGCCGTCGGACCAGCCGACCACCTCGTCGCCGACGGCGAACTCGGCGCCGTCACCGGCCTCGTCGACCACGCCGGCCACCTCGAGCCCCGGCACGGCCGGGAACACCGGGTCGATGAATCCCTTCGTCCAACCGCGCCGCACCTTGAAGTCGATCGGATTCACCCCGGCCGCGCGCACCTTGATCCGTACCTGCCCAGCCCCCGCATGCGGCTCCTCGATGTCCCGCACCTGCAGCACCTCGGGCCCACCGAACTCCTCGAACACGACCGCTCGCATAGCACTCCTCCATGAATTGGTTGTCGCTTCAATGAATGCTCCGCGACACCGCCACATTCCCGACTGACCGATCGGACGTTGTCCACCGTCCGAAAGACGGGCCCGGGTGGATGCGTCAACCGACGTACTCTGAACGCCATGGAGGGCGGAGGGTACTGGCGGCAGCGGCACAGGTCATCGACAGTTCGCCCGACGAACTGCTCCAGCGGCTGTCCCTCGCGACCGCGGCCTCGCTGCGGGCACTGCTCCGGCACGGCCCGGTCGAGCTCGAACTGGATGCCCCAGGCAACGACCAACTGATTCCCGCGGGCAGCGCACACGCCGCCGGGGTCGCGGTCCGCTCGGCAGTGCGGGCGATGCTGACCCAGTCCCGGCCTGCTGGCGAACGTCCTCGATCTCGGGCAATACGCCCCCAATCAGCGAATCAACAGTCAAATTCCACGTAGCCAACATCCTCGCCAAACTGAACGTCACCACCAGAACCCAGGCCGCCGCCCTCTACCACGCAACAGCGGTTTAGAGCGGTTGCCAGCCGGCCAGCAACTCATCCGGTCCATAGACCGCATCGAGGCCGGAGACGGTCACGCCATTGCGGGACACAGCCACCAGCGGAACCGGATCGTCGGTCAGCAAGCTTCGATGCCGCTGGAGCGCGGCGAGGTCGTGGCTGTCGAATCGGCTGTTGTCCAGCCACTTGATCGAACCGAGGAACAGCAGTTCCTTCGCCAGGGGGCCGCGATCGGCGCCAACCAGATCGATCTCGATGTCGTTACTTCTGGTCCAGTACCCGCCGACGACACCTGTCCCGGGCAGCTGATCGTCCGGGAGCAGCCTGGCCAGCGATTCGCGGATCAGTGGCTCGACCGCACGGCCACGCCAACTGCTCCAGTTCTCCTTGATCCGGACCAACGTCAGATCGCCGCGCATCCGCTCGATCTCAGCCATGTGCGGTGCGAGGAAGGTCAGCCAGAAGCGCAGGTACGGATCGGCGATCCGGTACCGGCGCTCCTTCGACGGGCGCAACGAGACCGGCAGTTCAGCGGCGACAATCCCCTTGTCCATCAGCACCTGCATCGCCCTGGTCAGACTCGTGTGCGCGAGTCCGCCTGCGGCTCGGGCGATATTACTGAAGGTCCGTTCCCCACTCCCGACCGCACGCAGCACGTCACTGCCGAGGGCTCGCGGCGGAAACTCGGCGGCCAGCGATCGTTCAGCCGAAACCAGGAGCGGCGACGTCGGGTCACTCAAGGAGGTCTTCAGGAAGTCGCGCAGGGTTCCGCCGCGCCGCCAGTCCCTGCAGATCAACGGCAGGCCGCCAGTCACCAGTGCAGCGTCGAAGGCAACTGCCGGCGCGAGGTCGAGCATGTCCGCCAGATCTGCGGGGGTGAGCGGGCCGAGCACCATCTCGCGACCGCGCTGGTGAAACGGCCGGTCGTAGCTGTTCAAGGACTCCATCATCGACAGATCCGAGCCGACGAGGAGAAGGAGCACAGGCTTCCGGCTCAGCAATCGGTCCCAGGTCCTCTGCAGCACCCCCTCGAAGGCGTCGACGGAGTCCATCAGATACGGGACCTCGTCGATCACGAGGACGCTGGGCTGATCATCCGGCAGCATCTCCGCGAGCAGACGGAACGCCGCGGACCATTGGGTCGGCGCCTCGACGCTGAACAGCTCACGGTCCGGTAAGGCCGACGCAGCAATCACCTCCGCGAGTTCGGAGAGTTCATCCGCCGCGGGCAGTCCGGCCGCTGCGAAGAAGATGCTGGGCACGTCCGCCGTTCGGAGGAACTCCTCGACCAGGCTGGACTTTCCGACCCGGCGGCGGCCGCGGATCAGAATGCATTCCCCCGGCTGCGCCGCGTCGGCGGAGCGGACCCGGGCAAGCGCGTCCGTCAGAACGCCCAGCTCACGGGTCCGCCCGATAAAACGGTGCATCGGCGCACCTCCCTGGTATCATCGATGATAGTATCACTGATGATACTATCTTTGGTGATACCAACCCTCAGGCTTCTTCGAGGCGGGGGAAGAGGGGGTCGCCCTTGGTGAGGGTGGCGCCGGCGGGGAGTTGGCCCCAGGTGCCGGCGTCTTGGACCCGCTGGTCCGTTAGTGCGCCCAGCTTCTCCTCGGCGCCCAGTAGCTCCCAGAGCTTGGCGGAGGCCTTGGGCATCGTTGGGTTGTGGAGTACGGCGACGGCGCGCAGGACCTCGGCGGCGGAGTAGAGGATTGTGGCCAGGCGAGCTCGCTGGGACTCGTCCTTTGCGACCTTCCACGGCTCCTGCTCGGTGACGTATCCGTTCACCGCGCCGACCAGCTCGTTGATCGCGGCCAGGGCATCCTGGAACGCGAGGGTGTCCAGGGCCTCTTCCGCGGTCGCCACGGTCTGCGCGAGCTTGTCCGCGAGCGCCTGCTCGGCCGGTCCGTGGTCGGTCGGCTCCGGCAGCGCACCGTCGAAGTACTTGCCGACCATGGCCGCGATCCGGCTGGCCAGGTTACCCAGGCCGTTGGCGAGCTCGGACGTGTAGACCGCGCTCAGGTGCTCCCACGAGAACGAGCCGTCCGACCCGAACTGGATCGTGCGCAGGAAGTAGTACCGGAAGGCGTCCGAGCCGAAGTGGTCGGTGATCTCGTGCGGCGCGATCGCGGTCAGCTTCGACTTGCTCATCTTCTCGCCGCCGACCAGCAGCCACCCATGGGCGAACACCTGGCGCGGTACGGCGACCTCGGCAGCCATCAGCATTGCCGGCCAGATCACCGCGTGGAACCGGAGGATGTCCTTACCCACCAGGTGTACGTCGACCGGCCACAGCTCCTCGAACCGCTCCGGGTCGGTGCCGTAGCCCGCGGCCGTCACGTAGTTCAGCAGGGCGTCGATCCACACGTACAGGACGTGGTCCTCGTCCCACGGGACCGGGATTCCCCAGTCGAACGTCGATCGCGTGATCGACAGGTCCTGCAGACCCTGCTTCACGAATGCGATCACCTCGTTGCGGGCACTCGCGGGCGCGACGAAGTCCGGCTGCGACTCGTACAGCTCCAGGAGCTTGTCGCCGTACGCCGAGAGCCGGAAGAAGTAGTTGGTCTCGGAGACTTTCTCCAGCTCGGTGCCGTGGATCATGCACCGCTGGGTGCCGTCCTCGTCGGTGCGGATGTCCGTGGGCAGCTTGAACTCCTCGCAGCCCACGCAGTACAAGCCCTCGTACTCGCCCTTGTAGACGTCGCCCTTGTCGTAGAGCTTCTGCCAGAACTCGCGGACCCGCTCGGTGTGCCGCTGCTCGGTGGTCCGGATGAAGTCGTCGTACGCGATGTCGACGTCCACCCAGGCCGGCTTCCAGGCCTCCTCGACCAGCTTGTCCGTCCACGCCTGCGGCGTCATGCCCTGGGCCTGCGCGCTGCGCATCACCTTCTCGCCGTGCTCGTCGGTACCCGTCAGGTACCACTTGCGCTCGCCGCGCTGGGCGTGCCAGCGGGTCAGGACGTCCCCGGCCACCGTCGTGTAGGCGCTGCCGATGCTCGGCGGTGCCGTGACGTAGTAGATCGGGGTGGTGACGTAATAGGCCTTCTCGGACATGTAATTAAGGGTAGTGCCGGGCGCCAGTGTTATTTACCAGGGTCCCGAGCAGCGAGTACGGCGTCGTACACGGTCCGTTTCGGGACGTTGAAGCGCTTCGCGACGTCGGAGATCGCCTGCTTGCGCGGCGTACCCGCCTCCTCGTCCTTAGCCACCTCCCGCGCCAGGTCCTCCGGGGTCATGACCTTGTGCGGGTCCGCCCCGGCCACGACGACGGTGATCTCGCCTCGGACGCCATCCTTCGACCAGGTCACGAGGTCGTCGAGCGGGCCGCGTTTCACCTCTTCGTACGTCTTCGTGAGCTCCCGGCACACCGCCGTACGCCGGTCTGCGCCGAACGCCTCGGCCATCGCCTCCAGGGACTGCGTGAGCCGGTGCGGCGCCTCGAAGAACACCATCGTCCGCGGCTCGTCCTTGAGCTCGCCGAGCCGTCGCGCGCGCTCCCCCGGCTTGCGCGGCAGGAACCCCTCGAACGTGAACCGGTCCACGGGCAGCCCGCTCAACGCGAGCGCCGTCAGCACGGCCGACGGTCCCGGTACGGCGGTCACATGGACGTCGGCCTCGATCGCCGCCGCCACCAGCCGGTACCCCGGGTCCGACACGCTCGGCATCCCCGCGTCCGTCACCACGACCACGGTCTGCTCGTCCAGCAGCGCCTGCAGCAACTCCGGCGTACGCTCCCGCTCGTTCCCCTCGAAGTAACTGACCACCCGCCCACTCAGCTGGATCCCCAGCTCGGACGTCAACCGCCGCAACCGCCGCGTATCCTCCGCGGCCACCACATCCGCCCCCGCCAACACCCGCCCCAACCGCGCCGAAGCATCCGACACGTCCCCAATAGGAGTCCCCACCAACACCAACCGCCCGCTCATGGCAGCAGAACGAACGACGAGGTATGCCGCGGACGAACAACACTGAAATCGCGCCGATCCAGCGTCGCGATCTCGCGCGCCCCGATTTCCTCCGCGATCGCCACCACGGACGCGTCGGCCAAACCGAGCGGTAGATCGGCATACTTCTCCATCAACTCGGCGATCCGCTCCAGCGCCAGGTCACACTCGGCAACAGCGAAGTCTCCGGCCGCAAGAGATCGCACGAAGTCTGCCTCGACCTTGGGGCCCGCTTCGCGCTGGATCAGGTAGCACGCCTCCGGAATGACAAAGCTTGGAACGACCAGCGGTTCACCACCGAGATGCGCGGATGTGAAGAGATCGACGCAGGCCCGGTGGTCGTCATCCCCCGACAGAACAGCCGCGACCAGTGGTCCGGTGTCGACGACGATCACTGATGCCGACCGAGCTCGTCTCGCAGGATCTCCTCGCTCCGTGCCGCGATGTCGGGGCTGCTGCCCGTCACGGAACCGAACCACGACGGTGGCCATGGGCGATGCTCTGCCGCACGGCGTCGATGCATCTCCAGGCGATGCCGCAGGATCGCACGCATGTCCGGGACGAGCTCCGCGGCCGCGTCGTCCGGGAGCTCGTCGATCATCGCGTGGAGCTCTTCTCGTGGCGTGCTCATGTCACCCAGTGTAGAAGGTTCGACCGGTGGCTTTCGGTTGTCCACAGGCCAACTCCACCGACGCGGGGAGGCGGTGGTACCGGGGCGTCCGTACGATGGCGGGCGTGGCTGCTGTGATCGAGGACGGGACGGTACGGCGGAGTGACGCCGGCGCGGAGCGGGAGACGCTCGGGCGGGACGTGCTCGGGAGACGGCTGCCGCCGCTCAAGGAGCGGCTGTACCCGGCGATGCCGCGGGACTTCGACGGCGGCTGGATCGCCACGCTGGTGATCACCGTGCTGGCCGGCGTCCTGCGGTTCTGGCACCTCAGCAACCCGGTGAAGTTCGTCTTCGACGAGACGTACTACGCCAAGGACGCGTACAGCCTGCTCAAGTTCGGCTACGCACGGCAGTTCATCGACCAGCCGGAAGGCGCCGCGGACAAGGCGATCCTGGCCGGCAACCTGGACGTCTTCAAGGACACCCCGAGCCTGACCGTGCACCCCGAGGTCGGCAAGTGGATGATCGCCGCCGGCGAGCAACTGTTCGGGATGACCCCGTTCGGCTGGCGGTTCATGCCCGCGCTGTTCGGCACGCTGACCGTGCTGCTGCTGATCCGGACGGTACGCCGGATGACGCGGTCGACGCTGATCGGCTGCATCGCGGGCCTGCTGCTCGCGGTCGACGGCCTGCACTTCGTGATGTCCCGGGTCGCACTGCTCGACATCTTCCTCGCGTTCTGGCTGGTCGCGGCGGTCTCCTGCCTGGTCGCCGACCGCGACTGGACCCGGCGGCGGCACGCCGAGACCCTCGACAAGCCGGTCACCGACGGCGAGCGTCGTACGATCGGCCGCTGGCTGCTGATCCGGCCGTGGCGGATCGCCGCGGGCATCTGCTTCGGCCTCGCGCTCGGCACCAAGTGGTCGGCGGTCTGGGTGCTCGCCGCGTTCGGCGTGATGGTGTTCGCCTGGGACTTCGGGGCCCGGCGGGCGCTCGGCGTACGGTTCGCGTTCGTGAAGTCGGCCCTGGTCGACGGCATACCGGCGTTCCTCAGCCTGGTGCTGGTCGCGGTCGTCACGTACGTCGCGACCTGGACCGGCTGGCTGCTGCACGACAACGCGTACGACCACAACTGGGCCGCGAGCAACCCGGCGCACGGCGTGATGAAGGTCGTGCCGGACGACTTCCGGTCGCTGCTGGCGTACCACAAGGAAGTGCTCGCCTTCCACACCGGCGACTACATCAAGCACGCCACCCACCCGTACGCCTCGAACCCGGCCGGCTGGCCGATCATCGCCCGCCCGATCGGTTTCGACGCGGTCAACGACATCAAGCCCGGTACGCCGGGCTGCAACGCCCCGGCCGGGACCAACTGCCTGCAGGTGATCTCTGCCCTCGGTACGCCGCTGTTGTGGTGGGGAGGTGCGCTCGCGCTGATCGCGGCACTGGTGCTGTGGATAGGCACGCGCGATTGGCGGCTCGGCATACCGATCGTCGGGTTCGTGACGTGCTGGGTACCGTGGTTCGCGTTCGACGACCGGCCGATCTTCTTCTTCTACGCCGTCACGATGATCCCCTTCACGGTGATGGCGCTGGCGCTGATCCTCGGCAAGATCCTCGGCCCGGCCCGGGAAGCGATGAGTACGGCGACCCCACGTCGGCTGATCGGCACCGCGGTGGTCGGCGCGTTCACCGTCCTCGTCGTGCTGAACTTCGCCTACATCTGGCCGATCCTGACCGACGAGGTCCTCCCGCACCCGGACTGGCTCAGCCGCATGTGGTTCAAGACCTGGATCTGATCCGTTCCGCGTAGTCGATCGACTCGAAGGGCCAGCGGGTCGCCAGCCAGCTGCTCACGGCGTCATGCAGGACTACGTCCAGCTCGGCCCGGTCGCCACGCACCCAGGAGCGAACGTCGGTGATCCGCGCGTCCCGGCGGGCGGGATAGATGTACACGCACCCGATCACCTCGTCACTCCCCGACTCGATCACCGTGTAGGTGAATCCGCGGCGCCCGGCGAAATCGTCGGCGTGACGCCGTAGATCGCCGAGATTCGCCTCGAGGGACATCCCGTCGACCGGCGGCCAACTGCCCTGGAAGCCTGGCGTCGCACGGATGTGGTCGATGCTGCCGGTCCACGCGGCGTAGTCGGCGGCGTTGTGCTCAGGCCCGAGCGGTTCCAGCCGGAACCGAGGCGTGATCAGCTCGGTGGGCACGTCGAAGTCGGCTGGGACGAAGGACTGGTCGGCCATGGCGGAAGAGTAGGAGGCCGGAGCGCCGTACCGCACCCGAATTGCTCAGTGCCCCAGCTGGCCGTGCCCCTTGAACTTCTTGCCGTGGCGTTTGGCTGAGGACTGGCCGCCGACGCCGCCGAACAGGGCGAGGCCCTTGACCACGACGACGGGGGCGTTCGGGTCGGGGTCGTCGCTGCCGCGGGCGCCGAAGCCGCCGAAGATGCCGACGCCCTCGTTGCGCACCGTCACGCCTTCCGGGACGGTGATGTCGATGCCGCCGAACACCGCGAACGCCCAGATCGTCACCTCGCGCCCCTCGAAGACCGCGTTGGTCATGTCGAGGTCGTGCCCGCCGAACACCGCGAACGCGTTGGTACGGCGCTTCACCCGCCAGCGGCCGTTCCGCTCGCCGCCGCCGAAGATCGCCACCATCGTGTCGAAGCTCTGCTCCGGGTCGGCCGGCTCCTCGATCGGCACCAGGCTGGTCGAGGCGCCCGCCGCGGGTTGCGCCGCGGGCGCCGGCTGACCGGGTACGACGAGGTCGCGGGTGATCGGTTCGAGCTCGCCGAGGGTCTTCGCCTCCAGCGTCTGCTCGAGGCGCTCAGCGTGCTCCTCCTGCGTCAACCGGCCCGACATCAGGGCCTCCCGCAGTACGTCGACCACCTGATCACGATCAATGTCGGACGCCCGCAGATGCGCGTGCGGGTGCGGGCGGTCGGGCAGGTTCTCCATGAAACGGAACGATATATCGCAATCGGCTCGCTGAGGACCCCGATAAATCCCCGAATCGCCCCTGATCCACGTCGTCCTTGAGCACCCGTCGACCGTTTTCGGGGTGCCCAAATGGTTGACGGGTGCTCAAGGATGCTTCACTCCGGCGCGCGGCGGATGCGGAGGGCGAGAAGGAGGGCGGTGGTGGTGATGGCCGCGAACGTGATCGCCGTACCGGGGTAGCCGCCGAGGCCCAGGCCGAGGCCGCCGATCGCGGCGCCGAGGAACGTGCCGAGGCTCATGCCGGCCGCGTTGACGCTGAGCGCGGATCCGCGGAGGTCACCGCTGCGGTGGACCAGCAGCGTGGTGACACAGGCCGCGACCGTTGCGTGGCCGGCGCCCATGAGCGCGGTGATCAGCAGCGTGAGCGGAAGCGTCGGCGAAAAGTAGAACGTGGAGACTGCGAGCAGCGCGACGGTGATGCCGCCGACGAGCAGTCGTTCGGGGGTAATCCACGGGCGAGCGGTGGCGAGGTACCGGCCGGCGAGGAGGTTGCCGAGGAAGAACGACGCGCCACTCAGCGACCAGACCAGCGCGAACCAACCCGGCGCAAGGTCGAACTTCTCGTCGTAGAACGCCGCGAGGTAAGCGAGGTAGCCCATGAAGGCTGCTGTCCGCAGCATCGCGATGGCCAGTAGCGGGAGCGCGCCAGGGATCCGGGCAAGTTCGCGGTACGTCGCCAGGTAACTCATCCGCTCCCGGTTGGTGATCGGCGCCTTCCGCCCGCGCCCGCGCCAGAAGAAGGCGCCCGCCAGGACGAGTGAGATCGCTGCCGCCGCCAGCAGGTTGCCCCGCCAGCCCCAGATCAGTCCCGGCCCGGCGAGCACCGGAGCCGCCAGCATCGCCATCGCGGACGTCGTCGCCGACACCAGCGTCGCCGCACGGCCCGCGGCGGCCGGCGACCTGAACCGATCCGCGGCCGCGGCCCCGATCGACGGCGCCAGGATCGAGGTCGACGCCCCGATGAGCAGGCAGAACGCGGCCAGCGCAAACACGTTGCCCACAGCCCCCAATGCGGCCGAGACGCCCAGCAGCGCGAGCCCGCCCGCAGCGACCAGCTCTCGCGGCGCGCGATCCATCAGCGGCGCCAGCACCACACCAACTGCTAGCGCTGCTAGCCCACCGAGCCCGCGCAGTCCACCGATCTCCGCAACGCTCCCACCGGCGGCCTCGGAGATCGGCACCAGATACATCCCGAACACCGTGAACGGGATCAGACTCACCGTCGACGCCAGCAGGAAAGGCCACAGCCGGCGGGCCATCCGAAGATCGCCCGGGACTGCAGCCGCGGGTGCGGTGAGGTTCTGCTGGGTGCTCATGTTTCCGTCCTGTAGCGATAGAGGCTGCTCGGGCGGGAGCTGAACTGGGAGAAGGGAAAAGGTTCCGCGGAAAGCGCGGTCACGCCGGCGCCGAGGAACGCACGGGCGACCGCACTGCCGGTCTGGGCGTAGACGGCGAGCGGCTTCGCTTGCTCACGGCAACGAGTAAGGAGTACGTCGAAGCTGCCGTTGGACAGTGTCATGCCGGTGGCGACGACCGCGTCGGCTGCGTCGATCACCTCGATCATGTCGAGGGAAACCGGCAGGCCGGAGGCGGTCTCGCGGAGGTTGAAGTCGCACGGGAGACAGACGCCGCCGCGGTCCGTGATCGCGTCGACGAGCGGGTTCACGACCCCGATCAAGGCGATTTTGGTGCCTTCGGCAACGTCCAGCAGTCCGGCGACAGCCGCGTCACGGGCGCGTGCGCGAACGTCCGGCGTACCTGCGGGAAGGACGACCTCCTCGGCGTACGGCGCGGTGTGGTGCGGCTCGACCGCGGCCAGGTAAGCGTCCAGCGCGGCGATCCGGACGGGGAGCGGGTCGCTGGAGGACAGTACGTCGGCGAGTGTGCGGCCGGAGGTATCGGCGCAGTACGCCGGATCGAGCTCACCCGACTCGAAGGAGCATGCGCCGAACACCTCTCCTACACGCAACAGCACGTAGTAGTTCCGGTAGGTGACGTCGGCGCCGGGCAGACGCGTCGTGTGATGCAGCCAGAACGCACTGGTGATGTCGAGGTCCGCCGGTGACGGACCACGCGATCCGGCGAGTACCTCTGCGGTCAGATCAGCCACGGAACTGGTCATGGGGCCCTCCCGGGGTTGTCGTGCCTCACATTAATGCGACGGAGTCGCAGATGGAAACTCCTCGCGGTGAACCTGAGCGGATTCCCGCCGGTCCCACGACATCGCCGACCAGGGGACCGCGAGTTCGTCCAGCGAGTCGATCTCTCGCGGTCGCATCGATGCCATCGGCCGCGCCTCGGCGTGCCGGGCGAAGGCGGACTCGACGTACCGCGTGCCGGTGTCCGCGGCCAGGAAAACGTGTTTCCGGCCGCGGTCGCAGTTGTGCTCCCACAACGCCGACAGGTACGCCGCCCCGGCGGACAGCCCCGCGAAAACGCCGGACGTGCGGAGCAGATCCACCGCCGCCGACATCGCGTAGTCGAACGAGACCCAGTGCAACCGGTCGTACAGCTCGTGCCGCACGTTCCGGAACTCGATGGAGCTCCCGATCCCCGCGATGATCATCTCCGGGTCCTGCGTGTGGCCGGCCCCGAACGTGATGCTCCCGAACGGCTGCACGCCGACCAGGTTCACGTCCCGGCCGCGCTCCCGCAGGTAGGCCGCGATCGCGCCGGTCGAGGCGCCCGTACCGACACCGCCGACCAGGCACAGCGGACCGGTCGGTACCAGCTCCGCCACAAGATCCGCGATCGCGCCGTAGCCGAGGTAGTGGATGTCGTCGTGGTACTGCTGCATCCAGTGGTACGTCGGGTTGTCGCGGAGGATCTCGCCGATCCGGCGGACGCGGAGGTTCTGGTCGAGCTGCAGGTTGTTCGACGACGGCACCTGCTCGATGGTCGCGCCGAGGATCTCGAGCTGGATCTTCAGTGTCCGGTCGACTGTCGTGGAGCCGACGATGTGGCATTTCATCCCGTACCGGTGGCAGGCGAGCGCGAGCGCGTGCGCGTAGATCCCGCTCGAGCTGTCGATCAGCGTGTCACCGGGCCGGACCTGCCCGGTCTCCAGCAACCGGCGGACGGCGCCCAGCGCGGAGTACACCTTCATGGTCTCGAACCGCAGGCAGATCAAGTCGTCCCCGGTGCCGGAACTGACGCGGATCGGGTCCGGGTCCTTGATGGCCTCCGCCAGGTGGTCGTGCAGTCGCGTCATCGGCGCGGTTCGCTCCTTGAGTCGATGGTCAGCACGGGCGGAGATTGGGGGTGGCCGAGGCGAGTGGCTGCGACCAGCCGCCGGGTCAGCTCGTGGTGTGGCTCGGTGGTGATCGTCGCGGGCGGGCCCTGTTCGACCACCCGGCCGGCGTCGAGGACCAGGACCCGGTCCGCGACGGCGGCGACCAGGCGCAGGTCGTGGCCGATCCAGATCAGCGCCGTACCGCGGTCCTTGAGCTCGGCCAGGAGGTCGAGGACGAGCGCCGTACCGTGATCGTCGAGGGCGGTGGTGATCTCGTCGCAGATCAGTACGTCGGGATTCGCTAGCACTGCTCGCGCGAGGGCTGCGCGTTGGAGCTCGCCCCCGGACAGGCGGCTCGGTGGACGAGCGGCGGTGATCGCGGCGACGCCGAGACGCGCGAGTGTAGCGACAGCCTCGGCGTATGCCTTGTCCGGCGCGAGTCCGCGGAGGCGTTGCGCCGTACGGGCGACTTGCTGGTCGACGGGACGGCGTTCGTCGAAGGATCCGCGGACCTCCTGCCACACGTACTGGACGCGGCGGTGCTGGTCGCGGGTGCGTTTCCGGAGGACCGGAAGCGGTTCGTCGTCGAGCAGGATGGTGCCGGTGTAGCGCTCGTGCAGGCCGGCCAGGCAGCGGGCCAAGGTGGTCTTGCCGCTGCCGGAGCGGCCGACGACTCCGAGACAGGCGCCGGCGCGGACGGCGAGGTCGGCCTCGTGCAGGACGACATCGCGCCCGCGGGGACGCAGCGAGGCAGAGAGGTTCATTGCCGTTAGCAACGGTTGCCCGGCGGCAGAGGTTCCCGTGACTTTCAGGTCCGGGGCAGGCGGGAGGACGTCGGTGGCGATCACCTGACCGGCATCGAGGACGACGACGCGGGACGCGAGGGCGCGGACCAGGTCCAGATCGTGACTGAGCAGCAAGATGCCGAGACCGGTGGCGGCGAGGTCTCTGAGTTCGTGGACGAGTTGCCATCGGGTGATCGAGTCGAGACCGGTGCTCGGTTCGTCGAGCACGAGTACCTTCGGCCGGCAGGTGAGCGTCTGCGCGAGTGCCACTCGTTGCCGCTGGCCACCGGAGAACTGATACGGAAAACGTTTGAGGGTTCCGCGGTCTCCGGGCAACTGCGCCGCGCGGACGGCCTCGCGGGCGTCACCGTCGTGCAGCTTCGCCAGCTCATGCAGCGTCGTACCGATTCGCCGGGCCGGGTTCAGCGCGCTGCCGGGATGTTGCGGCATGTAGGCGACGACGCGGCCGCGTACCGTCGGCGCGGCGGCAGTCACTCCGTTGCTGTCGACAACCAGCTGGCCGTCGACCTCGACGTGTCCGCCCAGTTGTACGCCGTCACCATGTTCGCCTAGCAGTGCTAGCGCTGAGGTGGTCTTCCCCGACCCAGAGGCGCCGACAAGAGCAGTCACCTCCCCCGCGACGACCTCGAACGAAACCCCGTCCACGAGCAGCGTGTCTCCCGCGGTAGCGGACAGCCCGGTCACGCGCACCACCGGCGTCATCGCGTGCTCTCCACGAGGCGGCGTGACCTGTGGACGAGGTGGTCGGCGAGAAGGTTGAAGCCCAACGTGAACGAGACGAGAAGGAGCGCCGGGGCGAGGACCGACCAGGGTTGGAGGAGCAGTCCTTCGCGGTTGCGGGACACGCTGACTGCCCAATCCGGCGCAGTCGGGCTCAGACCGAGCCCCAGGAAGTTGACCGAGGCGACGAGGAACACCGCGAGCGTGATCCGGGTGCCGAGATCCGCCGCGACCGGGCCGAGGACCGAGCGTCCGACGTACCCGAGCTGGATCGTGAACCACGATTCCCGCTGCATCCGAAGCGCCTCGACCACCGGACCGCTGGCCGCGTCCAGAGCGGCCGCGCGAACGAGCCGTGCGACGGTCGGGACGTTCACCATCGCTACGGCCACGGTGATCGCGATCGCGGACGCGCGCCAGCCGACGGCGACCACGCTGATCACGAGGAGGGACGGGAGCGGCAGGAGTACGTCGAGGGGTCGCATCATCCCCTCGTCCAACCACCGATGCCGGGTCGACGCGGCCGTCAGTCCGATCAGTCCGCCGACCAGATACGCCAGCACCACCGCACCGATCGCCATCCCCAACGCCGACCGCCCGCCGACCAGCAGCAACCCCAGAACATCCCGGCCCAACCCATCCGTCCCCAACACGCCCTCGGACGAGTAGGGCAGGCCGGGCCGAGCGTCGTAGGGCAGGAGTGGTCCCAGCACCGCGACAACCAACGGCACCGCGACCAATCCCACCGATACACCCACTGACACGCCGCGCGGCATCCGCAGGCCTCGCTCGCTGGCGACACCCTCGCGCGGGCTCATCGGAGCAGCGCCGTTCGAGGGACCAACCGGTTGCAGACGAGGTCTGCGCCAAGGTTGATGAGGAGGGCCGCGACGGCCAGCACGAGCGTCAGGCCCTGGACGGTCGGGATGTCTCGGGTCTCCACGCCGTCCACGAGGGCAGTGGCGAAGCCAGGGATCGCGAAGATGGCTTCGACGACCAGGACACCGCCCAGAAGCGTGTCACCGGTGCGGGCGAGCTCTTGGACGCCGGGAACGGCCGCGTTCGGGAGGACGTGGCGGAGAAGGAGTTGACGGCGCGGGATGCCGAGCCGCCGGGCTTGCGTCACGTACTCGGCGTTCAGAGCAGCCACCGTCCCGGCGCGGACCTGACGCGACAGCAGGCAGACCGTCCGGCCGAAGAGTACGGCGATGGGAAGAATCAACAGGGCCGGCGAGGACAGGAGATTGCCGCCGATCCACGTCGCCGGCAACCAGCCGAGTTTCAGCGAGAACACGGCGACCAGGACGACCGCGATCACGAAATCCGGGATCGCCGACAACGCCAGCGTGATCGAGGTGATGGCACGATCGACGTGCCCGTTCTCACGCGTCCCCATCACGATGCCCAGGGCAACGGCCAACGGTACGACGATCGCTAGCGTTGCTAGCGTGAGGACGAGCGTCGCGCCGATCGAGTGCCGCACGATGTCGACCACAGGTCCCCCGCTGATCAACGACGTACCAAGATCGCCGGTCAGCACATCGCCCAGCCAGTGCACGAATCGCTCGACCGGCGGCTGGTCGAGACCGAGTTCCGCCCGAAGCGCAGCGACCTGCGACGGCGTCAAGGTCTCGGTGAACCGCAGGTCCGCCGCATCCCCCGGCAGCAACGACGTCAGGACGAACACGAGCACCGAGAGCACAGCCAACTGAACGATCGCGAGCCCCGCCCGCTGGGCGGCGTACCACCGCATTCAGGCCAGCCACACCTTGTCGAACCGGCCCTGGTCCAAGGTGTTCGGCGGCACCGCCTGCACCCCCTGCACCTTCGACGACACCGCGATCAGGTAGTCCGGCAGACCCCACGCAAGGATTCCGCCCTCGTCCCGCACGGTCTTCTGCAGTACGCCGTACCGCCTGGAACGCTCGGTCTGGTCCGTCACCGCCCGCGTCGCCGCGAACGCGGTGTCGAACGCCGGCCGCCGCCAATGCGTCACGTTGAACGGCGAATGCGACAGCAACCGATCGGTGACGTACTGCGGAATCGGCATCGCCCCCGACCGATGGTTGCCGATAGCCCCCTTCGTGAGCAGGTCCTTCGCGTACGTCTGCGGGCTCCCCGTCGTCACCTTCAACCGCACCCCCGCCTCCGCGACCTGCTCCGCGAACAAAGTCGCCGCCTCGACGAACCCCGCCGACGCGTCCGCGGTGAAGATCTCCACCTCTTTGCCCGCCAGCCCGGCCTTCTTCAGCAAGCTCCGCGCCTGGTCGACATCACGCTCGCGGGCCGGCAGATCGGCCGGGTAGTACTGATACCCCTTGCCGAACAGGTCGTTCCCCACCTCACCCCGCCCGGCGAGGACCACGTCCACCAGCCGCTGCCGGTCCGCGACCAGCTTGAACGCGAGCCGTACGTCGGGGTTGTCGAACGGCGGCCGGTCGACCTTCATCACGAACGCCTGCATCGTGCTGGCCTTCGCCGCCACAATCCGCACCGCCTTCCCGGCCTCCGCGGTGCGCGCGAACGTCGCGGTCATGTCGTTGGCGTACTCCGCCTGACTACCTTGTACGGCGTTCGCCCGCGCCTCGGAATCCGCCGACAGGATGTGCAACTCCTCGATCCGCGCGGGCTCGTCCCAGTAGTCGTCGTACCGCGAAGCGACCATCGAGCGGCCGGCCTCGAACGACACGTACCGGAAGGCTCCCGTGCCGACGGGCTTGGTGGGATCCTTGAACCCGTTCCGCACGATCTGCGTGCCGATTCCGGCCAGCAGCGCGGGGAACTCCGCGTTCGGCTGGGTCAGCACCAGCTCGACCGTCGAGGGCCCGATCGCCTTGCTGCGCTTGAGATCCAGCGTCGCGAGCGACGACTGCGCAACCCGCTCCGGTACGGCGGGATCCACGATCCGGGCGATGCTGTACAGCACGTCCTCGGCGACGAGTTTCGCGCCGTCGTGGAAGGTCGCGTCGCGGAGGCCGAACCGCCAGGTGGTCGCGGTCCCGTCGTGTTCCCACTTCGACGCGAGCCGCGGGACCGGCTTCAGATCCGGGCCGAGTTCGACCAGCTTCTCGTAGATCGCCTTGTGCCGCGCGATGTCCACGAACAGGCTCTGCACGTGCGGGTCGAGCACCTCCTTCGCCCCGCCACCGGCGTACACGGCCCGCAACCGTCCGCCCTGCTTGGGTTGCGCGGCCGCACCTCCGTCCGCCCCACAACCGGTGATCGCCGCCAGCCCGGCAACCCCGGCCATCCCCAGGAACCCACGCCTACCCAAAGCCTCGGACACGCGCCACATCCTCACCTTTAGTGAAAACGATTGTCAAATCCAGCGCGCATCTGAACGAGACGTCAACATTCTTTCGGGCTCACTTCACCCACCGCCCGCCGTAACGGCGTGTCACAGTCACAGTGCGCTCCGCCATCTCACGGGTCGACCCCGGTACGTCGAGAAACCACTCGCCACGCGCGGGGTTGGGGAGGTCTTCGTGCCGATCCGGGCGGGTAATCCTCCCCAACCTCGATGGGTTGAGCTACTCGTCGCAGTCCGGGGCGGTGCAGGTGGTGGGGAGGTTGGCGGCGATGCGGTTGAGGAGGGTGGTGAGCTGGGTCTGCTCGTCCGCGGTCAGGTGGTCGAGGAAATAGGTGCGGACGGCGGCGACGTGGTCGGGGGCGGCGGATTCGATCGCCTTGCGGCCGAGGGCGGTGAGGCGGACCATCGAGCCGCGTGCGTCCGAGGTGCATTCCTCACGGGTGACCAGGCCGCGCTTCTCCATCCGGCTGACCTGGTGCGACAAGCGGCTGCGTTCCCAGCCGACCGAGCGGCCGAGGTCGCGGGTGCGGAGCAGGCCGTCGTCGGCCTCGGACAACGGGTGCAGCAGTGCGTAGTCGGCGCCGGACAGACCCGAGTTCGTGATCATCCGCGCCTCGAGCGCGCGCATCAGTTCGCGATGCGTGTCACGGTACGACTGCCAGAGCCCCGCCTCCTGCGCCCCGAGCCACTCCGGTTCCTTCATCCATCCATTGTACGGACGGACGTTGACATGTCACCGACTCACGTCAAGGGGTGCGCGACAGGGCGACCGCGAGGCCGATCGTGCCGGCCATCACCGCGAGTTCCAGCACTGCTAGCTGCCGGAACGCCCCCGCGTCGCCGGTCGCCACGCGCGGGATCGTGCTCTGCCGATGCAGCCAGCCGATGAACACCAGGAGCGCGAACGCGAGCGTCTTCCCGAGCACCAGAACGCCGTACCCGGATGTCACCCATTGCGTGATCAGCCCCCAGCCGTCCTCGCGACCGCCCAGGTGGATCTCGGCGGTGAGGAGTCCGGTGATGCCCATCGTCACCGCGCAGACGAAGGCGAGCGTGCTGAACAGCTCAACGGCCTCGCGAGAGCGCGTGTAGCGCAGTACCGCACCCAGCCCGCCGATCCAGGCGGTCGCGGCGACGACGTGGACGACGAGCGATGCGGTGGCGAGGACGGACCACAGGCTGGTGCGATCTATCGCGCCGTGGCCGGTGAGGAGCGGTCCGATAAGGGCAGCGATCGTGAGTACGGCGGCCAGTCGGGCCGTGCGCAACGTCTTGGTACCGCTCAAGATCACGGCGAGTACGGCGGTCAGCACGACAGCGACTGCCAGCGCGCGGACCTGGGTCAGCCGGCCGGCCGAGTCGGCGTGCTCAGCGAGATGGGACAGCGGGATTCCGAGAATCACCGTCGCAGTCGCAATCAGTCCGCCGATGCTCGCGACCGCCCAGATCCCGGCGGCCGCTGCGGCATCCTGACAGGCGCGGATCGCTTTGTTTCCGAGCTTTCCGTCCTTGGCGGGCAGGAACAGTACGACGGCCAGCACAGCTCCCCCGGTTGCCACCGCGGCTGCGTCCGCGAGGATCCGCAGTACCGGAACCGCCCAGGAGACAGCGAGACCGGCGCCGAGCAGGCCGTCCGCTGCCCGCTTCGGCGCACCACCGGCGGCGAACAGCCCCGCCACCATCACAACGATGCCGGTAGCAACTATCCCGACCGGGACGAAGGCACGTTTCACGAGGCCGGCCGGCGGCGGACGATCACCACGGCCAACGCCACGACCACGAGCATCACCAGGCACATCGCGACGATCGTCACCGTGTTGGAGTTGCCCTCGGACTGCGCCGGAGCATCGGCCGGCTGGGTCGCCGGATGGCCGGCGTGCGTGACGGTGAAGGCGCCGCTGACCGTGATCGGGTGGCCGTCGGACGAGACCACGCGGGCCTCGACCGTGTACTTGCCGGCCTCGATCATCGCGCCGACCGGCTGGGTGACCGTGTTGTCGACCACCTGGACATCACCGTTCGCGACGTCCGTACCGCTCGGAGACTTCACGAGCACCTGCGTCCCATTGGCCCCGACCGGCTCGTTGAAGGTCAGCACCACCTTCGTCGGCGGCGCGGCCATCGACGAACCGTCGGTCGGCGTCATCGACTCGAGCTTGGCGTGCGCCGCCGCCACGCCGGCGGAAGCCACCAGCGTGAACAGCGACGCGACCAGTACCGCGAACAATCGGCGCACGGCTACTGCTTCTCCACAACAGCCGCGGCACGACGAGGCCGCAGCCCGAAGGCCAGACCGAGCAGCCCGACCAGCAAACCGCCGCCGCCGAGCCAGCGCGCCAACGTGTCCGAAGAATCCACAGAGGTCGTCGCCGCAACCGGCGTGATCGCCGCCGCCAGCCTCAACGTCGGCGCCGGGTGTTCGGCCTCGGCGCCGTCCTTGGCGACGTCGGCCCACTTCACCACTTCACCGTCGCTGTACGTCTGATCCGCCGGGAAGCTCAACGCATCCACGCCTTCGGGCAGCTTGCCGACCGACAGCGAGAACTCGTCGAAGTCGTTCGGTGGGATCCCGGCCGCGGTCGCGGTCCAGGTGACCGTGGTGATCGCCTTGGTCAGCGTGACGTCACCGACCTTCACCGCTGCCGGCAGCTTCTCTTCCTTCTTCTCCACCTTCCATCCGTCCTTCACCTGCGCACCCACGTGCGCGAACGGATGGTCCTTGGGCAACGAGACAACGAGCTTCGTGGTGCTGGTGTTGTCCGACTCGGTCGGCACGCGGAACACCAGCTTGGCGTACCCGCCGGGCTTGGCGTCCGGCGACGACACCGTGACATGCGCCGACGCCGAACTCGCGGCGCCGATCACGACAAGCGCGGAGGCCGCGACGATCGCGCCGGCGCGCAGGACAAATCTCCTGGGCATGAGAGAACCTTTCACAGGCATACGAGTAGTCCGGCGCGAACGGCCGGCTCAGAAAGCTGCACTTACTCGTACGCCGGGTGGACCGCGCCCGGAGATGCTCGTACCGAGCCGGGATCCGGTCGGGGTCCACGCCGCGAAGAAAACGTGTTCCTCGTCGACCCGGCGTACCGGGCGCGACACCGGCAGCTCGGGCAGCAGTCGCGCGAACACCCGCCGTACGCGATGGACCCACCGGTGCGCCTGGCTGATCGCGAGCACGCCGGCCAGCAACGCACCCAAGTGGGTAGTCGTCATCATCAGGCTGCTCGCGATCGACATCCCGTGATGCATCGTCATCGAGTCCAGCGCGACATGTACGAACAGCTGCACCCCGGCCAGCACCAGCCCTGTCAGCAGCAGCTCACCCGCCAGGTACTCCCCGAGCAGCCAGCAGACGCCGGCCAACGCCACCAGCGGAGGTACGACGCCCAGCGGCACACCGCCACCCCCGACGAGCGCATGACCGACCACCGCCACCGCGACGCTCAGCGCCGCGACCACGGACGTCGTCCTGCTCTCGGTCGGCATGTGTATCCCCTCGCTCCAGTCACTCTACGGACTGGGGCGCCGCCTGGTTCCCTCAGTGCTGCGACGTGAACCGCAGGACGGCATCGCGGAACGCGTCCGGCTCCTCGACGTGCCCGAAATGACCGCTCTCCTTCAGCACCACGAGCTCGGCGTCGGGGATCCCGTCGGCCAGCTCACGGGCCGAGTTCTCCGGGCAGATGAAGTCCGCTGTCCCGACGAGCACCAGCGTCGGTACGGCGATCTCACCGAGCCGCCCGCGGATGTCCCAGAGCGTGTCCTGCCGGTTCGGGTCGACGGTGAGGTCGACCGTCTGCTTCCACTCCCCGATCCGCGGGTCGATCGCCTCGAAGTCGTTGAAGTACACGGGCAGCAGCCGCTTGAGCGTGTCGAGCTCGGCCTCGCGGCCGACCGGCTGCTCCTGCCACGCCGCGAGCACCTGCCCCGCGATCGGATCGCCGGCCGGCCGCGCCGCGACGTACGCCTCGAGGTTCTTGAACGCCTGCGCCCCGAGCTCCGGGCCGTTGTAGGCCATCGAGTCATAGGCGATCACGCCGCGCAGCCGCTCAGGGTGGTCGAGCGCGGTCTGCAACGCGACGAAGCCGCCGTGCGAGTGACCGAGCAGGAACACCGGCTCGGCGCCGAGATGTCGCGCAAGCTGCTCGACGAAGGACGCGTACCTCTCCATCGAATAGTCGCCGTCGGGGAGCAGGTCCGAGTTCCCGGTACCGACCGGTTCGAGGTACACCATCGTCAGGTGCTGCTCGAGGTCCGGCATCCGCAGGTAGGGCCAGTGCACCCCCGGTCCACCCGGATGCGCGATACACACCGGCCCACTGCCGTACACGTGGTAGCTGACCCGGACACCGTCGATCATGACTTGAGGCACGGGAAAAGTCTGCCGTAGTCGTGCAACCATTCATGCGGGCCACCACGTTTGACTCGGCATGACTGGGGAGCGCCGCGCGTGAGAGCGGAGACGGAACGGGACTATGTCGAGTTCGTGACGCATCACGCCAACTCTCTGTGCCGGACCGCCTACCTTCTGTGCGGCGACTGGCGGCGGGCCGAGGACGCGACCCAGGAGGCCCTGATCCGGCTGTACCGGGTCTGGGGCCGGATCCAGCGCAAGGGCGCGGTCGGTGCGTACGCGCGGAAGGTCGTGGTCTCCACCACTCTCGACGCGCTGCGCCGGAAGTCCAGTCAGGAGGTGGTCGGCGGCGACGAGTACTTCGCCAACGAGGCGGAGGCCGACGCGTTGGGCACCGTCGAGAACCGGCTGGTGATCACCAAGGCACTCGCCGAGCTACCGTCCCGCCAGCGCGCATGCGTCGTACTGCGGTATTTCGACGAACTGTCCGTCGAAGAGACCGCGATCGCCCTCGACTGCCGACCCGGAACCGTGAAGAGCCAGACGATGCGCGCCCTGGACAAGCTGCGCGCCCATCCGTCGCTGGCCGAACTCTCCGACCTGGTGGGGATGAAATGACGGGCGACCTGAAGACCTTGATGGACAAGGCCACCGACCGCGGTACGTCGTTCGCGCCCGACGTGACCGAACTGGTCGCGACCGGCCGGCGCCGGACCCGGCGCCGTCGCGCGATGCTGGGCGCAGGCACGGCCGTCGGCGCCGCGACTGCCGTGATCGCCGTACTGCTGGTGGGCAGGATCGTAGACCCGCAGACGAAGCCGCAGCCTGCCACCGTCGCTCAGCCTGCCGCGATCACCGACCTGTGCGCGAAATCCGACGATTTCTTCCGGACCGCGAACGACGACGCCTGGCGACGGCAAGTAGTCGCCGGCTGGACCGACAAGGTCGTCGAGGTGAGCGATGCCGACGGCGCGATGACGGTCCGCCGGTCGCCCGACGGATCGCAGTACGCGTACTGCGTGGCGGGGGTGCCGATCCAGAAGCAACCGCTGGGTGGGTTCGGCGCGACGCTGCTGAACGTCGGCATCGTCACGCGCGAGTACCAGATCCAGCGCTACTGGAGCATGGGGTGCGGCAACGAGCCGGTGGAGAGGGATTACCAACAGACCAGTTGCAGGGGTGTGCGGTACAGCTACGCGGGCCGGGTGCCGGAGGGAGTCACCCGGATCGCGTTCACCGGTCTCGGGCAGCAAGGCGACGCCACCGTCAAGGACGGGTACTGGGTGCACCGCGTCTACACGGACAACATCCTGAAGGGAAACACCGACCCTATCTACATCACCATGTACGACGACTCCGGGAAGCAGGTCTTCAAGGAGCGGTACTGACGTCCTGCGATGATGTGCGGATGGACGTAGCGGTGCTGGAGATCGGGGGAAGCCACGTCACGGCGGCCGTGGTGGCGCCCGGCACGTGGGACGTGACCGAGGTGGACCGGGCGAAACTCGAGTCGCAGCAGGCGGCCGAGGTGGTGGTCGAGCAGCTCGCGGAGACGGCCCGGAAGTTGCCGCTGGCAAACGGTCTGGCGGTCGCACTGCCCGGTCCGTTCGACTTCGCCACCGGGATCGCGTGGTACCGCGGGCAGGGCAAGTTCGACCAGCTGTACGGGTTCAACCTCGGCGCCGCGCTGAGCAGCGAACTCGGGATCGAGCGGTTGCTGTTCATGAACGACGCGGAGGCGTTCGCGGTCGGCGAGTGGACCGCGGGCGAGGTCCGCGGCGTCGAACGCTGCGTCGGCGTCACGATCGGCACCGGCATCGGTACGGCGTTCCTCGCCGACGGACGCGTGGTCCGCGAGGGCGACAGCGTCCCTCCGGGCGGTGAGCTCTACAAGACGACGTACGCCGGGAAGCCGCTGGAGGACTCGATCTCCGCGCGCGCGATCCTCCGCCGGTACGCCGAGAGCACCGCGACCGAATCGCCCGGCGTCAAGGAGATCGCCGACCAGGCCCGCACCGGCGACACCGCCGCGCAGGAGGTCCTGACAGCCTGCTTCACCGACCTGGCCGCCGCCCTCCACCCCTGGCTGGACCGCTTCGGAGTAACGCAGACGGTCCTCGGCGGCTCGATCTCAGGAGCCTTCGACCTGGTCGAGTCCGTCCTGGACTTCCCCGCCTCCGCCACGCGCGACACCGAGCATTCGGCCCTCGTCGGGGCGGCCGCCCACTACCTGCGGAGCGAATGACGGACCGCCAGGCCATCACAATCGCCCGAATCCGGCGACGCCCCGCGGGCGGCCGCTCCAACGGCGCAATTGTGATGGCCCGGGCGTCCGCCTGTTGTCGGTGGACGCCGCTAGGTTGACGGCATGCCACCCCGGAAACCCGCCGCGATCGCAGCGCCACGACTGCGCGCCGAGCTCGAGTCCACCTTGCCCGACGAGATCGAGGACGAGGAGCGGTTGCTCGATCTGGGCCTGGAGGACGTGGATCTCAGTGATCTGGAGGCCGAGCACCTCGAGATCAGCGGCTGCCGGTTCACGCGGAGCAAGCTGGCCGGATCCGACCTGGAGAAGCTGATCCTGGTCGACACGGAGCTCATCCAGTGCGACCTGGCGAACTCCCGCTGGTCCGACGTCGCCCTGACCCGGGTCGCGATCGCCGGCTCCCGGATGATCGGGTTCGCCGGACCGGGCGCGAACCTCCAGCACGTGACGATCCAGGACACCGTGCTCGACTTCGCGTCGTTCCGGTTCGCCAAGTTCTTCAAGGTCGAGCTCACCGACTGCCGCCTGCAGAGCGCCGACTTCGTCTCCGCCGACCTGACGGGCGCCGTGTTCCGGCGCTGCGACCTGTCCGGCGTGGAGTTCTCCCAGGTCAAGGCGGCCAAAGCGGTGTTCGTGGACTGCACCTGGGACGGCGCCAAGGGCCTCGCCTCGCTCTCCGGCGCGACCGTGGCGGCCGCCTCCCCCATCGACACACTGGCGTTCACCAGCGCGGTCACCGTCGCGAGCGGCATCACCCTGGCGCATCCCGACGACCTGGAGTAGGACCTAAGCGTGATCCGGCCCACGTAGGAGTACGACGTACGCCGGATAAGGTGGGCCCGTGACTGACTCGACGATCATCTACACCCACACCGACGAGGCTCCGGCGCTCGCCACGTACTCGTTCCTTCCTGTCGTCCAGGCGTACGCCGGCCAGGCCGGTGTCGGCGTGGAGACCCGGGACATCTCACTGGCCGGCCGGATCCTGGCGCTCTTCCCGGAGTACCTCCAGGAGGACCAGCGGATCGCGGACGCCCTCGCCGAGCTCGGCGAGCTGGCCAAGACGCCCGCGGCGAACATCATCAAGCTGCCGAACGTCTCGGCCTCGGTCCCGCAGCTGAAGGCCGCGATCGCCGAGCTGCAGTCCCAGGGCTACGCGCTGCCGGAGTACCCGGACGAGCCGAAGACCGACGAGGAGCGGGAGATCCAGGCCCGCTACGACAAGGTCAAGGGCTCCGCGGTGAACCCGGTGCTGCGCGAGGGCAACTCGGACCGCCGCGCCCCGGCCTCGGTGAAGAACTACGCCAAGGCCCACCCGCACCGGATGGGCGCCTGGAGCGCCGAATCGAAGACCAACGTCGCGACCATGGACAACGACGACTTCCGCGCGACGGAGAAGTCGGTCGTGATCGAGTCCGCGGGCTCGGTGCGGATCGAGCTGGCCGGTGACGACGGCACCACCACGGTGCTGCGCGAGTCGGTCCCGGTGCTGACCGGCGAGATCGTCGACGCGTCTGTTCTGCGCGTGGCAGCGCTGCGCGAGTTCCTGACCGCCCAGGTCGCCCGGGCGAAGGCCGAGGACGTGCTGTTCTCGGTGCACCTGAAGGCCACCATGATGAAGGTGTCGGACCCGATCATCTTCGGTCACGTCGTCCGCGCCTTCTTCCCGGAGACGTTCGCGCAGTACGGCGACGTGCTCGCGAAGGCCGGCCTGACCCCGAACGACGGCCTCGGCGGCATCCTGCACGGGATCGCGAACCTGCCGGAAGGCGCCGAGATCAAGGCCTCCTTCGACGCCGAGCTGGCCGCCGGCCCGAAGCTCGCGATGGTCGACTCGGACAAGGGCATCACCAACCTGCACGTCCCGTCCGACGTCATCGTCGACGCGTCGATGCCGGCCATGGTCCGTACGTCGGGGCACATGTGGGGCCCGGACGGCGAGGAGCACGACACCCTCGCCGTATTGCCGGATCACAGCTACTCCGGCATCTACCAGGTCGTTCTCGACGACTGCCGCGCGAACGGCGCGTTCGACCCGGCCACCATGGGCTCGGTGCCGAACGTCGGCCTGATGGCGCAGAAGGCCGAGGAGTACGGCTCGCACGACAAGACCTTCGAGATCCAGACGACCGGCACCGTCCGGCTGGTGAACCAGGCCGGCGACGTCGTGCTCGAGCAGGCGGTCTCGGCCGGTGACATCTTCCGCGCCTGCCAGACCAAGGACGCCCCGATCCAGGACTGGGTCAAGCTGGCCGTCAACCGGGCCCGCGCCACCGGCGACCCGGCGGTGTTCTGGCTGGACGAGACCCGTGCCCACGACGCCCAGATCATCACGAAGGTCCAGAAGTACCTGTTCGACCACGACACCGAGGGTCTGGACATCCGGATCCTGGCGCCCGTCGAGGCGATCAAGCTGTCGCTGGAGCGGATCCGCCGCGGCGAGAACACCATCTCGGTGACCGGCAACGTGCTGCGTGACTACCTGACCGACCTGTTCCCGATCCTCGAGCTGGGCACCAGCGCGAAGATGCTGTCGGTCGTCCCGCTGATGGCCGGCGGCGGCCTGTTCGAGACCGGTGCGGGCGGCTCGGCGCCGAAGCACGTGCAGCAGCTGGTCAAGGAGAACTACCTGCGCTGGGACAGCCTGGGCGAGTTCTTCGCGCTGGCCGCGAGCTTCGAGCACCTGGCCCAGGCGACCGGCAACGCGCGGGCGCAGGTCCTGGCCGACACCCTGGACCGGGCGACCGCCACGTTCCTGAACGAGGACAAGTCCCCGACCCGTCGCGTCGGCGGCATCGACAACCGCGGCAGCCACTTCTACCTGTCGCTGTACTGGGCACAGGAGCTGGCCGCGCAGACCGACGACGCGGAGCTGGCCAAGGCGTTCGCGCCGCTGGCCGAGACCCTGGCCACGAACGAGCAGACCATCGTCGGCGAACTGCTCGCCGTCCAGGGCAGCCCGGCCGACATCGGCGGCTACTACCACCCCGACCCGGCCAAGGCCGCCGCAGTCATGCGCCCGTCAAAGACCTGGAACGACGCTCTGGCTTCCCTGTAACCACCACACCGCACAACCGCCAGGGCGAGCCGACCAACCTCGACCCCAGACCTCGCGTCGGCTCATCTCTCTCCCAGCTCCCGGTGCCCGCCAGGGCGCCGGGAGCTGCTTGTTCTGCTGAGGAAATGCGTGGCCGCCACCGGATCGCGTTCCTACACTGGCGGGCATGACAGCGACCCGATCCGTGCTTGCCGCGCAGGCAACGGACTTTCCGCGATGGTTCCAGGATGTGATTGCCAAGGCCGAGCTCGCTGACAACGGGCCGGTGCGGGGGACCATGGTGGTGCGACCGTACGGGTACGGGATCTGGGAACTGTTGCAGGAGGCAATGAATCGGCGGATCAAGGCGACCGGGGCGCAGAACGCGTACTTCCCGTTGCTGATTCCGGAGAGCTACCTGCAGCGCGAGGCCGAGCACGTCGAGGGTTTCAGCCCGGAGCTCGCGGTCGTGACGCATGCCGGCGGCAAGCAACTCGAGGAGGCCGCCATCATCCGGCCGACGTCGGAAACCGTTGTCGGCGAGTATCTGGCCAAGTGGATTCAGAGCTACCGGGACCTCCCGCTGCTGCTGAACCAATGGGCGAACGTCGTCCGCTGGGAGCTCCGCCCACGACTGTTCCTGCGCACCACCGAATTCCTTTGGCAGGAAGGACATACCGCGCACGCCTCCGCCGAGGACGCCCGCGCCTTCGCGACGAAGATCCTGTACGACGTCTACCGAGACGTCATGGTCGACGTGCTGGCGATCCCGGTCGTCGTCGGCCGCAAGACGCGGCGGGAACGGTTCGCGGGCGCCGTGAACACGATGACGCTCGAAGCGATGACGGGTGACGGCAAGGCCCTGCAGATGGGTACGTCGCACGAGCTCGGGCAGAACTTCGCGCACGCATTCGGCATCGGATACCTGTCGAGCGAGGGCCGGCGCGAGCTCGCGTGGACCACCTCCTGGGGCAGCAGTACCCGGATGGTCGGCGGGCTGATCATGGTGCACGGCGACGACGCGGGCCTCCGGGTCCCGCCGGCGGTCGCTCCGGTGCAGGTCGTCGTACTCGCGGTCAAGGACGAGGCGATCGCGGCGGCCCGCGGTATCGTCGACGAGCTGACAGCGGCCGGTCTGCGCGTCACGGTCGACGACCGCGCCGACCAGCCGTTCGGGCGGCGCGCGGTGAACTGGGAGCTCAAGGGCGTCCCGATCCGCATCGAGGTCGGCCCCCGCGACCTCGCGGCGGGCAACGCAACCGTCGTACGACGATTGCGCGACTCTGCCAAGGCCGCGGTCAACCTGACCGAACTCACGGCCCACGTCGCCGCCGCCATCGAGGCCGACCAGGCACACCTGCTGGCCGATGCGACCGCCAGGCAGACCGCCCGCATCACCGCCACCTCCACCATCGACGAGGCGATCGAGGCTGCCGCGTCCGGCTGGGCGCGCATCCCGTACGACGCCGTGGGTGAGCAGGGCGAGGACCGCCTGGCCGAATCCGGCATCACCGTCCGCTGCCTGCAACGCCCGGACGGCTCACTGCCGGTGGACGACGACGAACCGGACCTGGTCGCCTACGTGGCCCGCTCGTACTAGCGGGCCAAGTACCTGCGGACGTCGTCGGCCACCTGGGAGCGGTAGCGGAAACCGTACTTGCGGAGGATCGCGCTGAGATGGGTCTTGATGGTGTTGAGGCTGACGCCGAGCTCAGCCGCCAGCTGGTCGTTGTCGAGACCGTCGGTCAGCAGGACGGCGACGGCCTGCTGGGCCTTCGTCAGGCTGGTGAACCGGCGCTCGGGGCCCTCGTCGGTCTCCATCAGCATCTCGATCAGCTCGGACTGGATGTGCTCAGCGGCGTCGACGATCCGCTCCAGGTGCCTGTGCACGGCGCTAGCCACGTCCGGCTCGTCCAGCGCCTCGGCCGCGATCTCCCGGATCGACGCGACCCGGTGCGTCAGGTACTCCATCACGTGGTCGGACGTCAGCAGGTTCGGGCCGACGTCGCCCGCGGGCAGCCGGCGTAACGACTCCCGGTCCTCCCCCTCACGGGTCAGTACCCGCTCGACCACCTCGCACAGCCACTCGAACGCCCGCACCGCGTTGTCGTCGTACGACCCGCGCTCGTAGCTCTGCATCGAGAGCATCCCGAACAGCTGATCGGGCCCGTCCTTGCTGGGCCGGAAGATCGGCACCGTCACCGCGTCCTCGGACCGTCGCTTCAGGTCCCCCACAGGTACGCCGGCGTGCAGCGTGGAACCGTTGTCGTAGGCGAACCGGTAGGTGTGCCGGTGCTTGATCAGCCAGGCCGTCTGCCCGTTCGGCCCGAAGATGTGGGTGTCCGGGTTCACATACTCTCCGTCGTCGTACCCGTACGGGTAGCGCACCCGGCTGCTGCCTTGCAAGAACCCGACGTAGAAGGCGTCGACGCGCGCGATCTTCCCGGCCACCACCCGGACATAGTCGTACAGGCTGTAATGGTCGGACCGGAACAACGCTTCGATCTTGTGGTATGCCTCGCGCAGGATGATCGCGGTCTCCGCGTCGATCCTCAGCGGGGCGACCTTGTCTGCCTCCACAACGTCGGCTCCCCACACACACCTCTGCTGTATCGATCACTCGACTATCGCGCCGTACCAGCGACTTGCCAAGTGATGCAGCCGAACATGTGGTGAAAAACCGGTCGTGGGTGGTACTTGCAGGCTCCCGAGTCGCCCTCCCAAGCCTCGGCCGAACCCCAGCACCACCCACGACCACGAGCAGGACACCAATACCTGTTGAGCCCCCGCGTCGATCGGTCCCGCCGCCCCCGGCGTGACCCCGACCCCCCGACGGTTGGTTCGGTGCCCTTCCTCCCCCTGTTGACTACACAGTGCCACCGATCGCCCAGCGTGACCATCGCCCGGCGCATGATCTTGCCAGGCCCGGAGTCTCACTCCGGGGATGAGGACGTTGTAGTCGATTACAGCCAGCTGGTGTCGAGCGGCTTGCCCTCGGCGTACCCGGCGGCCGTCTGCAGGCCGACGACGGCGCGCTCGTGGTACTCGGTCAGGTTGGCGGCGCCGACGTACGTGCAGGAGCTGCGGATGCCGGACACGATCGAGTCCAGCAGGTCCTCGACGCTCGGGTTCTCCGGGTCCAGGTACATCCGGGCGGTCGAGATGCCCTCCTCGAAGATGCTCTTCCGGGCCCGCTGGAACGGCGAGTCCTCGGCGGTCCGGGACCGGACGGCGCGGGCCGACGCCATCCCGAAGCTCTCCTTGTAGATCCGGCCCTGACTGTCCCGGTGCGGGTCACCGGGCGACTCGTACGTACCGGCGAACCAGGACCCGATCATCACGCTCGACGCCCCCGCGGCCAGCGCGAGCGCGACATCACGCGGATGCCGTACGCCGCCGTCCGCCCAGACGTGCTTGCCGAGCTCGCGCGCCCTGGTCGCGCACTCCAGCACGGCGGAGAACTGCGGACGCCCGACGGCCGTCTGCATCCGGGTCGTGCACATCGCGCCCGGGCCGACGCCGACCTTCACGATGTCCGCCCCGGCGTTCACGAGGTCCGTGACACCTTCGGCGGTGACGACGTTCCCGGCCACGATCGGCACCTGCGGGCCGAGAGCGCGAACCCGTTCGACCACCTCGAGCATCCGCTCCTGGTGACCGTGCGCGGTGTCGATGACGAGGACGTCCACGCCGACGTCCAGCAACGCCTTCGCCTTCTGCTCGGCATCGCGGTTGATCCCGATCGCGGCGGCCACGCGGAGCTTGCCGTTGGCATCGAGGGCCGGTTCGTACAGCGTGGCGCGAAGGGCGCGCTGGCGGGTGAGGATGCCGACGATCCGGCCGTCCGCGTCGACGACCGGCGCGAGTCGGTGGCGGCCGTCGTGCAGCTGATCGAATGCCGTCTCTGGGTCGATCCCGTGCGGAACCGTCAGTAGCTCGCGGGACATGACCGCATCCAGCTGGGTGAACCGGTCGACGCCGGAGCAGTCGGCCTCCGTCACCACACCGACCGGCCGCCCCTGGTCGACGACGATCACCGCGCCGTGGTTGCGCTTCGGCAGCAGGTTGAGCGCCTCGCCGACGGTGCCGGTCGGCGGCAGGGTCAAGGCTGTGTCGTGGACCGGATCCCGTTCCTTGATCCAGGCAACCACGTCCGCGACCACATCGACCGGGATGTCCTGCGGAATCACCGCGAGACCACCACACCGCGCGATCGTCTCGGCCATCCGCCGTCCCGACACTGCGGTCATGTTCGCTGCAACCACCGGAATCGACGCCCCGGTCCCGTCCGACGTCCTGAGATCCACATCCAGCCGGGACGCCACCCCTGACCGGTTGGGCACCAGAAACACGTCACTGAAGGTCAGATCTCCCGCCGGCTCCCGATCATGGTGAAACCGCATGCCAGACCCCTTCCACCCGTATCCAAACCCAGCCAGCCTGCCACGCCCCCCACCAGATTGAAAGCAACCAGCCCACCCAACCGCCTCCGCCACCGTGGGCCGGTCCCTCGGCTCAGATCTCTCGATCGGCTTCCTTTCCGGTAGCTCGCACAGACTTGGGACCTGCTGGCTGCACAGGAGGCTGCTGAACTGCATCGACCGGCGAGACCACGCCACTTGTCGCCGTCTGCACCGCACGAACTGTCTGCAGGCGATGATGCGAACCTCGTGCGTGCTCAGGAAGTACCTCGTTCAACTTGTGACCGAAACCTTCGAGATCCGATCGCGACGCCATCACGTCGACAAGTTCAGGCATCGTGCAAGGCTCCCGGCGATTACGCGCGACCATCGACTCGAGGGCGGCAACCACCCGGTCGGGGAACCGCGTGAGCAGGTGGTTCAGGAATTCCGAGGTTCGCTCGACCTTCATGGCATCACGCCCCGTCGACGACGGCCAGAAATCCTTGGTGTTCTCGGTGACCAGCACGGTCGCCCTGGAGTGAATCGCAGCGGCGAGAACATGCTTGTCCTTCTCGTCAGCCTGCATCTGTGGCACCAAAGCTTCGTACTCGGACGTCATCGCCGCCGGGAACACCTGGTTCATACGCGCGAACCGGGCATCGATCCGCTCCTCGGGCAGACCCTCCGGACGATTGCGCTTGACCTCCTCCAATACCTGGGCAGACCACTTCGGCGTGAGCAGACGCGCATGCGCCAGCGTGAGGATCACGTCAGTGGTCAGCTGCCCATGCAGCACACAGGCGTCGAGAAACGCGCGGGGCCGGTCCGCCATTCTGGCAGTTCACCGTCTCGGGCCGGCGTCGTCGTCCCACGGCTCTTCGGCCGCCAACTCCTGCAGCGCTTGCGCGCGTTCGGCATCGACGCGGGAACTCAATGCGAGAACGTCAGCGAGCTGGACCCATTCGACGTACTGGCTCGATCTGAACGGAAGGTCACCGCGGCTCGCGTAGAGCCGTAGCTCCTCGCGGTCCATGTCGACGGCGTCGGCCGCGTCGTCGATCGGCAGTTCGGTCCGTAGCGGGGTGATCTGAACCGCGAACCCCTCGCGCAGCGCCGCCTCCACGAACCGCAATGCGTCGTAGGCCTTGGGGGGCACTTCACGTCGATCTCCACCGGCCCCGACCAAGGCCGGTCCGCCGGACGCGACCGTCCGCTCACCTTCTCCGAGCAAGAACACCTCAGGCCGTCCCGGCATCACATCCATACCGCGAGTCTATGGCGACACCACCCCACAGATCCGGGTTATCCACAGCCACAGACCGCCCTCGAGGCCGAGCACGCGCTCCGTTGCAACAACCTGCAGAGCTGTGGATTATCTGGCCCGATGAACACCCTCCGTATGCGACGCTCAACTCGCCAGCACCAAAGAACGGAGTCCCTATGCCGCGCCGCCCGGCCCTCGGAACCACCACCGCAGCCCTCTGCGCCCTCGTGGCGTTGACCGCCTGCCAAGGCTCTCCGGATGCGGGGCAACCGAACACGGCCCCTCCGCCGTCCACCTCATCCCCCACGCCATCATCGCCTCCGACACCTACCGACTCCTCTGCGGCACAGGCAGCGGCGGCTCAGGCGGGCTACCGCGCGTATATCGCGGCGAAGGTCGCAACCGCTGCCAGCGGCGGGACGGATGTGACAGGACTCTCCAAGGTCGCCACCGGCGTCATGTTGAAGACTGAGTTGAACCAGGCAGCGACCTACAAGGCCCGACGGTGGCATGCAATCGGGCAGATCGAGGTGGTCTGGACGAAGCCAATCAAGATCGGCGCCCCTGCTGCCAGTGGTCAAATCAGCGAGGTAGCAGTCCGGGCCTGCCTCGATGCGTCCAAGGTGACCGCGGTAGATGCACAAGGCAAAAGCGTGAAAGAGTCCGGCACACCAACTCGCTGGCTCGACGACATGCAAATGCACTTCGACGGTAACGCCTGGAAGGCGTCCAAGGGAATGAATCAGGCGGCCAAATGCTGACTACCACTCTCGCGGCAGCCGCACTCGTTTCCTCTGCCCTGCTTGCCCCGACCAACCGCACGACCGACCCGCTACCATGCCGAAAGACCTCATCTCTGGCAAATGCGAGCTACAGGTCTCTGACGACGGAGTCCCACCCAAGTCATCCGTCAAGACGACGCCCGGAAGCAAGAAGCCGGGCGGATCTGCCTGTGTGTTCGAAGGGCAGGTTGTGCCGTGTCGGACTGCGAACGGGTTCTTTGATGCAAAGTCCGGGTGCTATCTGACACAGATCGATGTCCCGTTCCTGATGGGCCCATACCCCGACTACCCGCCAGGCACGAAGTTCTACAAATGCTGGGTGATTCTCGATGTCGTCGATGGCAAGCCGGAAGGGATTGAAAGGACTCTATCTGAGGTCCGGGAGCCGGGTGAGACGCGGACGATTGATCCGCGAGTTGCGGCTCAGCAGGTCGTGAAGACGATGAACTTCGTGGCGCCGCAGTTGCGGGTTTCGCCGTACGTGCAGAGTGCAAATCGCGTCGGGATCGTCAACGTGCCGATTTGGATGTGGGTGTCCGATCCCGGGCCGACGACGACCGGGCCTCAGACCAAGACCGCGGCGCTCGGTGGTGTCTCCATCACCGCGACCGGCACCGTCGACCGGATCGAGTGGTCGATGGGGACCGGCGACACCGTTACCTGTCAAGGCGCCGGCACCGCGTTCACCCGGGAGATGGCGGCTGGCAAGTCCCTTAAAGACATGCCCTCATCCCCTACGTGCGGCTACAAATACACGAAGGCCTCCCGCTGCGAGAAGTCCGGCGCGTACAACGTCACAGCAACGGCGTACTGGACCGTGCACTGGACCGGTGGCGGTATGCAGGGCGACATTCCGCTCGACTTCAGCCGCTCCATCCCCCTTCGGATCACCGACCTACGCCCGGTCCTCGTCGACCCGGACGGCGGCTCAGCACCCCCATCAACGGCTCCTGGGACCTGCACCAACTGAGGCGCGACCACCTGCAACAAAGGTCGATCAAGGGTTGGGGAGGGTTTCTTCCCGAATCGGGGGAGAAACCCTCCCCAACGTCGGCTTTAGCCCACCAGCAACTGGCGCGCGGCCGGTGGGTCGGGGGCATGCGAAACCGGCTCCCCCTGGGTGAGGGGGAGCCGGTTCGTCGGGTTCAGCGGTGGAGGTCGAAGCGGTCGAGTTCCATGACCTTGTGCCAGGCGGAGACGAACTCGTTGACGAACTTCTCCTTGGCGTCGTCGCTGGCGTAGACCTCGGCGAGGGCGCGCAGTTCGGAGTTCGAGCCGAAGACCAGGTCGGCGCGGGTGCCGGTCCACTTGACCTCACCGTTGACGGTGGCCTCGAACGTCTCCTGGCTCTCGTCCGTGGCGTGCCACTCGGTGCCGAGGTCGAGCAGGTTCACGAAGAAGTCGTTCGTGAGCGTGCCCGGGTTGTCGGTCAGTACGCCGTACTTCGAACCGTCGTAGTTCGCACCGAGAACGCGGAGGCCGCCGACCAGGACCGTCAGCTCCGGAGCGCTCAGCTTGAGCAGGTTCGCGCGGTCGAGCAGCAGGTACTCGGCCGGGAGCCGGTTGCCCTTGCCGTAGTAGTTGCGGAACCCGTCCGCGACCGGCTCGAGCGCGGCGAACGAGTCCGCGTCGGTCTGCTCCGCGGAAGCGTCCACCCGACCAGGCGTGAACGGTACGACGACGTCGTACCCGGCGTTCTTCGCCGCGACCTCCACACCGACACCGCCGGCGAGGACGATCACGTCGGCCAGCGAGACCGGCTTCCCGAACGACTGCTGGATGCCCTCGAGCGTCCGCAGTACCTGCGCGAGCTCGTCCGGGTTGTTGACCTCCCAGCCGATCTGCGGCTGCAGGCGGATGCGCGCACCGTTGGCGCCACCACGCTTGTCACTGCCGCGGAAGGTCGACGCGGACGCCCATGCGGTCGAGACCAGCTGTGCGACGGACAGGCCGGACGCCGCAATCGCGGCCTTCAGCGCGGTCACGTCGGCGTCGTTGATCAGCTCGTGGTCGACGGCCGGCAATGGGTCCTGCCAGATCAGCACCTCGCTCGGGACCTCGGGGCCGAGGTACCGCGCGACCGGACCCATGTCGCGGTGGGTCAGCTTGTACCAGGCACGCGCGAACGCGTCCGCGAACTCGTCCGGGTTGTCCTTGAACCGTCGCGAGATCTGCTCGTAGATCGGGTCGAAGCGCAGCGACAGGTCGGTGGTCAGCATCGTCGGCAGCTTGTTCGGGCCGTCGTACGCGTCCGGGATGATCGCCTCGGCGTTCTTGGCGACCCACTGGTTGGCGCCGGACGGGCTCTTGCTGAGCTCCCACTCGTAGCCGAACAGGATCTCGAAGAAGTCGTTCGTCCACTGCGTCGGCTTCGTGGTCCAGGTGACCTCGAGACCGCTGGTGATCGCGTCCTTGCCCTTGCCGGACTCGTACGTGCTCTTCCAGCCCAGGCCCATCTGCTCGATCGGGGCGCCCTCGGGCTCCGCGCCGACGTTCTCCGCCGGGCCGGCGCCGTGGGTCTTGCCGAACGTGTGCCCGCCGGCGATCAGCGCGACGGTCTCCTCGTCGTTCGTCGCCATCCGGCCGAACGTCTCGCGAATGTCGCGGGCCGCTGCGACCGGGTCCGGGTTGCCGTTCGGGCCTTCCGGGTTCACGTAGATGAGACCCATCTGGACCGCACCGAGCGGGCGCTCGAGGTCGCGGTCACCGGAGTACCGCTTGTCGTCCAGCCAGGTGGTCTCCGGACCCCAGTACACGTCGGTCTCCGGCTCCCACACGTCCTCGCGACCGCCGGCGTACCCGAAGGTCTTGAAGCCCATGGTCTCCAGCGCGACGTTGCCGGTGAGGATCAGCAGGTCGGCCCAGGAGATCTTCTGGCCGTACTTCTTCTTCACCGGCCACAGCAGCCGGCGGGCCTTGTCCAGGTTGCCGTTGTCCGGCCAGCTGTTCAGCGGCGCGAACCGCTGCTGCCCGGCGCCCGCACCACCGCGGCCGTCGTGGATCCGGTACGTGCCGGCGCTGTGCCAGGCCATCCGGATCATCAGCGGGCCGTAGTTCCCGAAGTCGGCCGGCCACCAGTCCTGCGAGGTGGTCAGTACTTCGGCGATGTCCGCCTTCACGGCGGCCAGGTCCAGCGTCTGGAACCCCGCGGCGTAGTCGAACTCCTCGCCGAGCGGGTTCGCGACGGCCGGGTTCTTGGCCAGGATCTTCAGGTTCAGCTGGTTCGGCCACCACTCACGGTTGGCGTTCCCGCTGGTCGGGTGCACGCCCTGACCGTGGTTCACCGGGCAGCCACCGGTCTCGCCGTCGCCGCGGCTCTCCGCGGTGGCCTCGCCGGGCAGGGGCTCATGGTTCTCGGACATCAGAATCCTTCCAGGACTGGACGTTTTCAAAGGAAGTCAGGTACGTCGTGCGCAGTCCGCGCACCGGCCCCAATAGATGACCTCGGCCTCGTCGATCACGAACCCGTGGTCGTCGGACGCGGTCAGGCAGGGCGCATGCCCGACCGCACAGTCGACGTCGGCGATGGCGCCGCACGACCGGCAGACAACGTGATGATGGTTGTCACCCACACGCGATTCGTACCGCGCCACCGATCCCAGCGGCTGGATCCGCCGCACCAGGCCCGCCGCTGTCAACGTGTGCAGCGAGTCGTACACCGCCTGGTGCGACGCCTGGGGCAATTCGTTGCGCACGGCACCGATAATCGAATCGGTATCCGCATGCGGATGCCCGTACACCGCGGCCAGCACCGCCAGCCGCGGCCGAGTCACCCGCAACGAAGCCCCACGCAACAACCCCCGAAGCTCCTCCACCGCCGGCACGCCCCGCAGTCTTCCCTCTTTTCTGGAATGAGTCAAGATTAGCTGACGCGATTCTCAATCTGAGACATCAACGGGCCAGGTAGCGACGTACGTCCTGGGCGACCTGGATGACTCTCCATCCCGTACTTGCGCAGGATCACCCCCAGGTGCGACTTCACCGTCGGCAGGCGCACTCCGAGCTCGGCCGCGAGGGCTTCGTTGTCGAGGCCCTGGACCAGGAGAAGCGCGACTCGCTGTTGCGCCTCCGTCAGCGACAGGAACCGTCGCTCCGGACCGTCGTCGACCTCGAACATCATCTCGATCAGCTCGGACTGCGTCTGCTCGGCGGTCCGGATGATGCCCTCGAGATACCCGTGCAGCGGTTCCGCCGCTGCGGCCGGTTCGTCGATCGCCTGGTCGGCGAGTCCGCGCAGGACGGCGATCCGGTTGGAGAGGTACTCCATCACGTGATCGGAGGTGAGCAGGTTCGGCGTATCGTCGCCGGCCGGTAGGAGGCTCAGCGCCTCCCGGTCCTCGACCTCCCTGGTCAGCACCTGCGCGAGCGCACCGGCGAGCCACTCGAGCGCGCGGACCGCGTTGTCGTCGTACACCCCGGGCGTGTAGCTGTACGTCGCCAGCATCCCGAACAAATAGTCGCGACCGTCTTTTGCACGCCGGAACATCGGCGCGATCACGCCGTCCTCGGACTGCCGGCTCACGTCTCCACACGGGATCCCCGCATTGAGCGTCGCACCGTTGTCGTAGCCGAACCGGTACGTCTGCCGCATCCTCAGCAGCCAGGCCGTCGGCCCGCTCGGCCCGAAGATGTGGCTCGACGGGTCGTCGTACTTGCCGTCCTCGTATCCGTACGGATACCGCACCCGGTCCGATCCCTGTAGGAATCCCACGAAGAACGTGTCCACCGGCGCCACCTTCGCCGCCACCCCACGCACGTAGTCGTAGAGCGCGTAGTGGTTGCCCGGCGGCAGCGCCTGGATCTTGTGATACGCCTCCTGCAGGATCAGCGCCGTACCAGCATCAATCCTCGCAGCCACAGTGCCGCTCCCCCGACCAGCCCCCACTATCGCAAGCCCCAGGCTCGGCCGCGCACGCACCGGCGTGTCAGGCCGATGCCATTCCCCAGGTGGACTCCCCGCATGCCGTGCCCGTCACCGCCCGACGGCCACGCCCGCACCAACATCCCGAGCGGCCGAACAACCCCGGCGGCCCGCTGACTAGGTGGATCTCCGCTACAACCGGTCTCCAGGCCGCCAGGCGTCCTCCGATCGATTGTCATTCCTCAAGGTCGGATAGTCAGACTTGATCTTCTGAATATGCCTCTGCGCATTCTGAATCGTCTTCAGCGCACCGTTCTTCTCGTACGCCTCGACGTACCGCTGCCACTTCTCCACATGCTCCCGCACCGCCCGCCGCTGCCCATCGAGCTTCTCCCGGGCCCGCGCCAAATTGTCAGCCATCAACCCCACCTGTCTCCTTCAATTCGCTGATTCCGAGCACGGTTCGGGCATGGGTGATCGCCGTTATTCCGTGCGAATGAGTTTGCCGCTGATGCCCACCCGGTAGGACACGGCATTGCCGGAGTCCGTGTCGCGGCAGGAGTACTGGATCGGCTCGATCCGGGTGCTGGTGCTGTCCGCTTGGGCTGCTTGGCCTGCTGTCATTGCACCGCGAGGGCATCGCGCTGTCCACACCAATTTGCCCGTGGCGGCGTTCAAGGCTGTCAGTTTTGTCTGCTCGTCCTGGCCGGACTGCTCCTGGCCCCAGTACTCCGGGACCACCACCAGTGGTCCGAGTTGCATCACCTCACCGGCGATCGAGCTTTCCCCCGGACCCGCCGGGATCTCGTGCGTCCACGGCCGCCGTACGGTGCTCAGCGGAAAACCCAGCACGTAGTTCCGGCTCTTCGCGGGAACGACGGCTTGCGTGGTCACGACGACGACATAGCTCGCCTTCGCTGCTGTCGCACCGGTGAAGCCGAAGGCGGACTCGATCCCCTGACCGGTCGGCAAGGTGTATCTGTACAGATGCCGCCAGCCGCGGTAGAAGTCGATGGCTGCACAACGGTTCCCTCCGAACATGCCGCCGCCGTCGGGGGCCCACTGACCAGCGAGATAGTGCACTCCACGGATGGGAATGGTCGTCGGCGTACAGGCACCAGGAATTCTTTCCTGGTAGGGAAACTCTCCGGTGGCTAGTGTCGTCGACGATCGACGTTCCGAGTCGGACCAGGCCGACCGGGCGACGGAGAATCCCGCGACCGTGGCCACCGCCAGCAGCAGACCTATCGACGTCGCCCAATGGCGGCCGCGCAGGCTGCCGGTCAACAGAACTATCGCCACCACTGCGCCGACGACAACCAGCCCACCCAGATAATCCGCCTTGAAGTACGCACCGGCAGTACGAACGCTGTTGTCGAAGACCGCGGGGTCATGCGGAGAGAACCATGTGTCCCTCAGCACCCCTCTGCCGATTCCCCACGGCACCAGGACCGTGACAGCCAGCACCACGCCCGCTCCGACTGTGAGGAGGTCGAAGCCTCCACCGCGCCGCACTTGGGCGCCCGGCGCTGGCGCAGGCCGGACAGGCGCCTGCGGCACCGCTGCGGGGCCCGCAGGTGCGGCCGGAAACTGTACCTGCCGCGGCCGGCGCCCGCGGGAACTGCTGTTAGTCGGGATCGGTTCCGGCACCACTCGCTCCGACCGCCTCGAACCGCGAGGGTACGCCGCTCCGCCCCGATGCCGTTGCCCGGTGCAGCGGGGCCAGATCTCCGACACCTACCACCCCGCTCGGACCGCAGGTCGGACAGTCAGCCCCGGTGCTCGTGCCGGCGGTGATCGACTTCTGCGCCAGCGCGTCGTACATGATCAGGCTCACTTGCCGACCTTGACCTGACCGCGGACCGGCCAGGAGCCGCGCCACTTCAGCGACCTGCATCGATGCCACGACGCCATTGAGGAAGATGACGGATGGCGCGATCTCCTCCGTCCCGTAGCCAAGGTCACGCTCGTACTGCTGTACCTCCGGCGACGCCAGGTCGAAGGCGGCCCGGTTCGGGTCGATGAACCCCCGGCATTCCAGGCACCCGCGACCGGGGACGACGAGCTGGACCTGTCCGCCCACTTGGGCCGGACGACCGTCCGCACCCATCCGGGCGCCCGTCCCGGCGTCGAGGAGCGGGACCAGGTACCGGATCGCCAAGTGGTTGAGGGTGAGCCTGGCACCATGGTTGTCGACGCAGCCCAGGAGCACGTCCGCGGACTTCGCCCTGTCGAGCGCGGCGGGGCTGAGGATGTCCTCGGCGATCGCGACCACATCGACGTCCGGCGCCACCCGTTCGATCTGCTCCGCGAGTACCTCCACCTTCGGGCGGCCGATGTCTTGTGGCCCGGCACCCAGGAGCCTATTCAAGTTCGTCTCTGCGACTTCGTCGGCGTCGATCAGGACGAGACGGCCGATCCCCAAGTACGCGAGCTCCCAGGCCGCGAACGATCCGAGGCCACCCAGGCCGACGACGCCGACCGTTGCTTTTGGGAACGCGGCCTGCCCCCGGCGTCCTACCAGCGGCACCTGCCGGCTGCGCCGACCATCGGCTTCGGCAGGCGCCTCCTGACGTCTGCTGGTGATGTCGAGGTAGCGGAGTGGATGCTCCGCACCGTCCGTAGCGCCGACGAGGGTGATCCGTTCGACCGGCAGGATGTCGCCGGATCGCCGTTCGTAGTAGTGCGCATCGAGACTGCGGCGGCCGACAACCATCGTCGCGTGGTGGAAGGGCGCGGGCAGCATCGCGGCCAACTGCGGCATCTTCACCCGGTCGTTGCCCCAGTCGATACCACTGAACGTGGTCCGATTGCTCCGGTCGAACGGATGCGAGTGAACCTCGATCAGGCTCCAGCCCTCCTGGCGGCATCGGGTCAGCATGGCCGCCACGAAACCGCCGGTCGGGCCGATCCCGCCGGCGGACTGATAGCTCAGATCGTCGGGGCCGGCGACCACCAGCTCGCGGCCGACGAGCTTGACCATCGGTCCCGTGATGCTGTGCGAGGCGAGGATAAAAGCCATCTGTTCGTCCTCCCGGATGGAGGAGGCCGTCAGATTCGCGAATAGGTGCTGCAGGAGGCCATCCCACACGCGCGCACTCAACACCAGCTCCATGGTCACTGCCTCAACCGCTTGTGGTCATGGAAGGCGGCGAGAATCAGGTTCGCGTAGCTCAGCAGCGTATGCCCACGGCCCAGCGAGAACGCATCGGCGGGCCGCCACCCATCGATGTGAATGCAGAAATGCCCCCAGCCCTTGTCCGCGTACTCGCCGTTGCCCTGTGGACCTGCCTCGAAGAAGTGACCGATGGGACGGCCGTCGTCGGTACGCAGGTCGTGGTCGACCCAAAACCATTGCGGCGCGACCGACGGATAGCCCGGCGTGGCGGACGGAACGTCGATCAAGATGTCGACCGTACTCTTATTCCAGCCCCGCGGCAGCGTGAACTTCTCGATGTAGAGCCAGGTGCCGTCCTGGCGATCGAAGCGGGTCGGACCGAACCGCTGGGCGATCAGGGTTGCTTCGGCCTGCAGCCGCGAGACCCGGGCGGCCGTGTCGTGATCCCTCGCCACCTCAGCGCTCCAGGCCGGAGACGCCGTAGTGGAAGCTCGGCGTCACCGAGAAGCTCTCCGCGTCCTTCGGCAGCAGCTCATGATCGGCCACCTGGACGACCTCGCCGCTCGCCTTGTTGGCCATCACCCAGTCGCCGGCATCGGCGTTCACGTACTGCTTCAGGTGGGTTGCCGTCGGCTTGTCCTCGTTCATCTGCACCATTTGCCCGTTGACCATGTACTGGCCCATCGCCCGCCTCCTACCGCAAAGAGCATGCTCGACAGACCGCCTTCCCGGGATCGGGAAGGCGGCAATACCAGAGATCGCCGCTGCCGACGTCGGCAGCGGCGAGCGTTCGGCTACGATCCGCTAGCGCCGGTCAGCGTATTTCTCGAAGACCTTCTCGCGGTTGTTGCACTTGTCTGCGCGGTTCTGGCACACGTAGTAGACCCACCGTCCTTGCGGCTGGTCGTCCTCACGCTCGGCGTACATGTAGTAGCCGCAGACCCGGCACTTCATACCCTGAGCCACTGCGTCCCCCTCAAGGCTTTGACCTTTCCTGCACGGCACGTTTCCCCCCGAGCCACACCAAGCATCGAGCGGCGGTAACGCTCAGTCAACGGCCTTAGGGAGCGACCTGAGTCTCTCTACGCCTGGTGCCGGGCCGACGCCGGCGTTCAGGGCTTCTCGCGACGTCAGTCCGCTGCTTTCGCTGGTATCGATGACGCCGAGCGTGAATGCGACCACGGCGTCTGCGAACAGACTGGCATCGTCCGAGCTGCATGCTTCCATCTGTTCGTCCTGTACACGGGAGCGCAGCAGGAACCCGTCCAGCATCGACTGGATCGTCAGCCCATACCGCTCGATGGTCCAGCCGGGACGCATCCGGACACCGAAGGCTGCGAACAGTTTCGCGTAGCCCTCGTACCACGGCGCCAACGCCCTCAGCATGTCCTCGACGATCGCGGCCTTGAGTTTCGGATGCTGCTCCAATAGGGGCCCGATATGCAGCAGAAGGAACGACCGCGGGTACGACAGCAGACTCGCAAGCATCGCGTCGCAGAACTGCGCGATTGCTTGAGCGACATTCTCGGCCTCCGTCAGACTCGCCATGTCGGCGAGCTGCAACGCCGGATTGGCGTTCGGCGCGTCCCGGTACAGCATCGTGTGAATCACCGCGTCATTGACGAAGTCCTCCTTGGACTCCCACCGATTGTCGAACGACTTCCGGCTCACTCCCGGCTGCCCACCGTCCCGCGCGAGGCGAACGACATCTTCCTTCCGCAGCCACTCCAAGGTCGCCGGGAAGTCAATCGAACTCAACCGCCGCGGTCGCTCATCGGGCGATGTCACAAACATCGCATCGATCAGCTGAGCCGCAGCATCAAGGAACTGCTTGGCACTGGCATCATCAGTTACGGCTTTAGGTCGTGGCACTACGAATCCCCCTCCGCAGACTTCACGATCCACTACACCGCCCTCACCCCGCACTGTCCATCATCCGAAGGATGACTCCCACCCTCACGACGCCGCGTGCTGCGAAGACCCAACTTGGCGCCGCCCTGCACGAGACCGCGGATACCACCGAACTCCCAGCCCGCCTGGCTGCCGCTCAGTACCGACCAGGCCTTCGATCTCCGGAGCGGCGGCCTGGGCGATCTGTGGCACAGCACCCCGTTGCCGCAAGCAACGAGGTGGCTCATCACGCCTCGATGTTCTCCAGGTCCTCGAGGAGGCTTGGGTGTTGGGGGTGCCAGTTGAGGGTCTGGCGGGTGTGGGCGCTGGAGGAGGGCTGGTCGGTGACGAAGATCGGGCCGAGCGGGCCGTACGTCGCCTCGGGGACAGACTCGACCGGTAGGCCGAGGCGCCGGCCGATGACCGTTGCGATGTCGCGTACGGCGTCACCCTCGTCGTCGACCGCATGCCAGGCGGTCCCGGCCGGCGCGTTCTCGAGGACCAACCGGAAGAGAACGGCGGCGTCGAGTGCGTGTACGGCGGGCCAGCGCTGCGTGCCGTCACCGGGATACCCGGAGACACCGGTCTGGCGCGCGATCTGTGTGAGCAAGCCGGCGAATCCGCCGTCGCCCTGATTGTGGACAGTGCGCGGCATGCGGACAGCCGCACTCCGGACACCGCGCGACGCCAGCGCCAGCGTCGCCATGACGGAGCGGCCGCGACCACCGACCGGTCCGTCGAGGGGCAGCGGGTCAGCTTCCGTAGACGGTCTGCCGGGCACCCACGGCGTACCCGACACCGTGACGAGCGGACGGTCGCTGCCGACCAGCTCATCCCCCAAGGTCTGCAGTGCGGCGCTCTCCTCGGCGACCCCCGCCGCCAATGCCTTCGGGCTGCTGAAGTCGTTGCTGAAGGCAAGATGAATCACACCGTCGGACTTGGCCGCGGCGGTACGCAGCACGTCCAGGTCGGCAAGCCCGCCACGAACCGTTTCCGCGCCGGCAGCTTTCAGCGTCGCTTCGGAAGAGTCGGAACGCGCGAGGCCGAGGACCGTGTGGCCGTTGTCGAGCAACTCGCGGACGACGGCCGATCCGATCAGCCCGGTACCGCCGGTGATGAAAACCTGCATGAGACGCTCCTCGATGTCATGGGACCTTTGTCTCGTCACCGTAGCACTCGACGGGACAAAGGTCCCATCACCTAGAATGGGTCTCATGGCTCGATGGCAACCCGGTGCGCGTGATCGGTTGGTCCTGGCCGCGGTCGATCTGTTCGCCGACCAGGGGTACGACGCCACGACCGTCGCCCAGATCGCCGAACGCGCCGGTGTCACCAAGAGCACGTTCTTCCGCCACTTCCCCGACAAGCGAGAACTCCTGGTAGCCGGCCAGGAAACCCTCGGCCGCCTCCTGGTCGAAGGCATCACCACAGCCCCCGATTCCGCCACCCCACTGGAAGCAGTAGCAGCCGGCCTGGAACGCGCTTCGAACGAGATGGGCCCCCTGAACCGGGAGCTGGCCCCCCGCCTCAAAGCAGCCATAGCCGTCAGCACAGAACTCCAGGAACGCGACGCCCTGAAAACCGTGGGCCTGGCCAAGGCCATGACAGACGCCCTGAAATCAAGAGGCGTCCCAGACCCCCTGGCCCACCTAGCAGCCGAGCTAGGAGTCCTAGCCTTCAAACAGGGCTACGCCACCTGGACAGCCCTAGAACAAGACGAAGCAGGCCTGGCCCCCCACGTCCTCAAAGCCCTAGAAGCCCTCCGCACAGCAACAACCTCCCTCTGACCAACCCAACCGGAGCGCAGCCAGCCCAGCTGGGTACGATGTGGCGCACCATGACCAGGCGTCTGACCGTCGCGACCCTGAACGTGCGTGGGCTTCCGCTGAAAGGCTCCAGCATCGCCGAGCGGTTCGCCGCGATCGCGGCTGAGCTCGACATCGGCGACATCGATCTTGTCTGCCTGCAAGAGGTGTTCGGCTACCACCACCTCGCACACCTCCGGAAACGGATGCCGTCCTTCCCGCACATCGCCTATCGGCCATCGCTGATCGGCCCGGCGGGCGGTCTGGTCACGTTGTCACGGCTGCGACTGGCCGGCGCGACCTATGCCCGCCTTCCGTGGTCGTCGCGTCACTCAGGAATGCCCGTTCGCTCGCGGCTCAATGCCCGCCACAGCGGGATGCTCTCCGTTCGACTTGCCGACCGCGGGGTCCGCGTGCTCAACATCCACCCGACGGCCAACACCGACGGCGACTGGTCTGAGCAGAATCGGTTCCATGAAATGCAGCGCGATCAGTTCAGTGCTCTAGCGCAGGCGGTCACGGCCGAGAACTCGCCGGCGGTCGTGTGCGGAGATTTCAACGTCAGCCAGGCGAGCACGCTGCACCGCGAACTCCAGCAGCGGTCCGGCCTGCGCGACGCGTTCGACGGCCGGTGCCCACCGACCTTCCACCCCGAGTACCTTGCACCAGGCAACAAACCACACTGCATCGACTTCATCCTCGTCGCTGAGACGATCGGCGTGGACGAAACCGACCTTCTGTTCACCGACAGGCGCGTCCTCCCCAGCGGTCCGACCTACCTCTCAGACCACATCGGCCTACTGGCCCGCCTCCAGCTCCCCGACCGCTGACGAGTCGCGGGCGCCGAGTGAAGTGGAGGCCACCCTCGCCTGACCGCCCAACCTGACCACAGGAGCCGAGCGGAGCGAAGGCGCAGGGGGTGCGGGTGGCGGAGCTCCCGCCGGCGGCGAGCGGAGCGCAGCCGCGCAACACGACGAAGGCGAGGCGGTCAGCGCAGGTTCTGCGCGACACACCTCGCCTATCGGCTTCGTGGAGCTGAGGGGATTCGAACCCCTGGCCTCTTCGTTGCGAACGAAGCGCGCTACCAACTGCGCCACAGCCCCAAAGCTGGTCGCCGGGTTTCCCTGGCGACCGCGAAACTCTAACACGTAGAGGCCCGCAGACTAAAACCGGATATCAGTCGCCGACGGCCCGCTTCACCTCGACCTCTTCGGCCGGCTGGGGGGCCGGCGCTTCGGCTGCCGCGGGCTTCTCGGACGGGTCCGTCGTACGGGCGCTGGAGAAGACTTCGTCGTCGGTGAGGGAGATGGTCCGGACCGTCCGGTCGGGTGCCTTCTCCTTCATGACGTACGTCGGAAGCGTGACCGGCACCGGGTCCCACAGGCCCTCGGCGGCCGGCTTCTCCTCCCTCGTCGAAGCAGCGGCGGGCGTCGGTGCGGGCTCGGCGGGGAGCTTGACCTCGATGGTCATCTCCTCGTCGGGCGACGGCGCGGGCTTGCCGGCCGGGCCTCGGTCGTGGCGAGCTTGCGCGCGGGCACGACGTTCGGCGGCGGCCTGCATCCGCGCGCGGGCCTGCCGGCGCAGCTGCACCCGGGTGAGTACGACGAAGCCGGCGATCAGCGTGCCGGGGATCGCCACCGTCCACCACGGCAGCATCCCGAGACCGGCGAGCGCCACGACGGACAGCAGTGAAAGGGTCAGGATCGACAGCACCCGCCGACGGCGCATGGCGGCCACCCGGCGGGCTCGGTTGGGAACGTAGCGCTTCGGTGGCGACGAGTCGTCAGTGGCAGTGGTTGCGGCCGGACGTACGACGTACCGGGTCCGCGACGGGTCGCGGGACAGCACGCGCGCCTCGTCGGACGACGGCACGACCGGACGGCGCCGCGCCTCTTCGCCCCGCTTCAGCCACATCGGGACGAGGTAGGCGGCCCACGCGGCGACGATCGCCACATAGATCAGCCCTGTCGTCCCCATGCGACGACGCTAAGGTGCGGATAGGGCCAGATGGGGAACGTGGCACGGTGTGTCGCAAGAAGACTCGTGTGACTGATGTGAATAGCACGCAGCGTAGTCAGGGCAATCGCGCTACGAGACCGGGTCCGACCTCTTCGACGTTGAGCGCGAAGATGCGGTGATCGCGCCAGTCGCCGTCGATGTGCAGGAACCGCGGCCGCTCGCCTTCGAACCGGAAGCCGAGCTTCTCGACGACGCGCAGACTCGCCTTGTTCTCCGGGCGGATCGCCACTTCGATCCTGTGCAGGCCAAGGGTGAACCAGCAGTGGTCGGCAGCCATCGCGACGGCGGTGGGGACGATGCCGCGACCGGCGTACTGCTCGTCGACCCAGTAGCCGAGGTTCGCCCAGCGCGCTGATCCGTAGGTGATTCCGGACACGGTGAGCTGTCCGACCAGCGGCCATTTCGATCGTGCGCCGGCACCCGCCGCACCGCCGTACGTGATGACGAACGGCAGCATCCGTCCGTACCGCGCTTGCCGGTTCCAGTCGCGCGCCATCGCGCGGAACGTTCGCGCGCCGTCGTCCGCGCCCGGGGGCTGGGTCGCGTCCCAGGGCCGCAGCCAACTGACGTTCCGCTGGCGCGCAGCGGCCCACTCGCTTCCGTCGCCGGCCCGCAGTGGCCGCAAGCCGACCTGCCCGTGCTTGAGCTCCACAGGCCACTGCACGACTGCCATCAGTCGACGTCCGTCCGCACGTGGTCCCCACCGTGCACTTGCTCGACCGCATGGCGCAGCAGCGGCTCCAGTACGGCGAGACCGTCCTTCACACCGCCCCGCGAACCAGGCAGGTTGACGATGACCGTCGTACCCGCGACGCCTGCGAGCCCACGTGACAGCGCAGCCGTCGGTACGCCGTTCGCCACGCCATACGCCCGGATGGCTTCAGCGATTCCCGGTATGACCTTCGACAGCACGGCAGCCGTCTGCTCGGGTGTCTCGTCGGTCGGCGAGATCCCGGTGCCACCTGTCGTCAGCACTACGTCGTACGACGCCTCGACCGCCGCCCGCAGCGCCTCACCCACCGGGGCACCGTCCGGGACCACTTGAGGTCCTGAGACGTCAAAGCCCCAGTCGGCAAGCCGCGATGCGATCAGCGGACCTGTGGTGTCCGTGTAGACCCCAGCGGCCGCCCGGTTGGAGACGCTGACGACGAGAGCCTTCACGGCCGCTCCCAGTGCCCGGTCTTGCCGCCTTCTTTCAGCTCCACCCGTACGTCGGTCAGCACCGCAGCCGGATCCAGCGCTTTCACCATGTCGATCACGGCGAGGCCGGCGACGGCGACGGCGGTCAACGCCTCCATCTCGACGCCGGTCCGGTCGGTGGTCTTCACCTGAGCCCGGATCAGTACGGCGTCGTCCGCGACCTCCAGGTCGACCTTGGCCCCGGTGATCGCGATGGGATGGCACAGCGGGACCAGGTCCGGCGTCCGCTTCGCGCCCATGATCCCGGCGATCCGGGCGACGCCGAGCGCGTCCCCCTTCGGCACGCCGTCACCACGCAGCGCCGCAACGACCTCGGCCGAGACAAGAACCTTGCCGCTGGCAACAGCTCGCCGGACCGTGGTGTCCTTCGCGGACACGTCCACCATCCGCGCGGCCCCGGTCTCGTCGACGTGCGTCAGCCCGCCCGGTCCCGGCGTACCGGAGCCGGTGGTCGTCGCGCCCGGGTCCTGCGTCATCCGGTCTCCTTGTCAGGGGGTGTCTGATGGTTCCACGCCGTCGCGAGGAGGTGCTCGGTGCGGTGCATCGGCGTGCGGGGGCGAAGGTCTCGATGCGGAGCATCGTGGCCTTTGCTCCCGTGCGGCGAGGTGCCGTGCCGAGTGCCCCGCAGTAGGCGTGGAACCATCAGACATCCCCTAACAGCATCAGCTCGACGTGATCGCCGGCGCGGACCGAGGTGACGTCCTCGGGCACCACGATCAGTGCGTTCGCGCGGCTCAACCCGCCGAGCAGGTGCGAGCCGTGCCCGCCGACTGTACTGGCCATCCAGCCCTCGTCGCCGGAGGTGGCCGCAGCGCGGACGAACTGCCGCTTCCCCGCGGGCGAGCTGAACCCGTCCAGCGTCACGCCGGGAACCAGCGCCCGCCGGTACGGCATCTGCCCCATCATCTTGCGCAGCGCCGGCCGGACGAACACCTCGAACGAGATGTACGCCGAGACCGGGTTGCCGGGCAGCGTGAAGATCGGCACCTCGTCCTCACCGATCACGCCGAACCCCTGCGGCTTTCCCGGCTGCATCGCGACCTGCGGGAAGTCCACCGTGCCGAGCTTGGAGAGCTCCTCCTTCACGATGTCGTACGCGCCCATGCTGACGCCGCCGGTGGTGATGACCAGGTCGGCCCGCACCAACTGGTCGGACAGCGTGTCCATGATCCGCTTCGGGTCGTCGTCGACGATGCCGACGCGGTACACCACCGCCCCGGCGTCCCGCGCGCACGCCGCCAGGGTGTAGCTGTTCGAGTCGTAGATCTGCCCGTCGCCGAGCCGACTCCCCGGCTCCCGCAGCTCGGCCCCGGTCGAGACCACCACGACCCGTGGTCGCGGACGCGCCTTCACCCGGGCCCGCCCGACAGCGGCGAGTACGGCGATCTGTCGTGGACCGAGGACGGTGTCACGGTCGAGCACCTGCGCCCCGGCCGTCACGTCCTCGCCCGCGCGCCGTACCGAGGCACCGAGCGACGGCTGCTGCGTGATCCGCACGTTGACGGTCCCGCCGTCGGTCCACTCGACCGGCACGACACTGTCCGCCCCACGCGGCATCGGCGCACCGGTCATGATCCGCACACAGGTCCCAGGGGTCACCACGATCGGCTCGCTGCGGCCGGCCCGGAACTCCCCGACCACCGGCAGCCTGATCGGGTTCTCGTCCGAGGCCCCGGCCAGGTCACCCGCCTGAACGGCGTACCCGTCCATGGCGGAGTTGTCGAACCCGGGCAGGCTCACCCCCGAGACGATGTCCTCGCAGAGCACCAACCCGACCGCGTCCATCAAGGGCTGGTCGAACGCCGGCAGGGCCGCCACCCGTCCGAGTACGACCTCTAGATGCTCATCCACACTCCGTCTCACGAGCTCGACCCTAATCCACGGCTCGCACGTTTCGACGCCAAGTTCCGGACGGGTGCGCGAAGAAGTCCGGTTGGGGTCTAGGTGGGGTCCGATTCCGGGTGGTTGCCCCAGACCATGCGGACGTCCGGGGCGTGTTCCTCGTTCGCCGAGCCGTCGGTACGGCGTACCGCGCGGAAGTCGTGCCGCAGGTAGAAGGCCTGCGCGCGGGTGTTGGTCTGGAACGTCCACAACGCCAGACCGCCGGGGCGAAGATCCTTGGCGAGGTCGACGAGGGCGGAGCCGATGCCCTGGCCGGCCGCCTCCGGGGCGACGTACAACTGGTCGAGGTCGTCGCCGTCGAGGGTGAGGACCGCGACGATCCGGCCGTCGTCGAGGGCGACCCAGGTCTGCGCGTCAGGGAGCAGCACGTCGGCGAACCACGTGGCGACCTGCTCCGCGGTATGGATCGCCGGCGGCAGCTGGGAGTCCTCGGTGTGCCGTGAGCGCCACCAGACCGCAGCGGCCTCGTCGGTGTCGTAGGGCTCCAGCGGCCGGACGAGCAGGTCGCCCACGCTCAACGCAGTTCGGTCCCGTCCGGGATCACCCGGCGCTCACCGTCCGGCGCGGTCACCTCGACGTCGCCGATCACCACCACATCCTTGCCGAAGGCAACATCGCCGCGCACCGCCAGCCTGTCGGCCCGGACCAGGGACGGCGCCCCGGCCGGGAACCGGGCGTCGAAGTCGGCGAGGATCTTGAAGTACTCCGGGTCCAGATCGACGTACGGCTCGTCGCCCTCGTGGGTCGTGGTCAGGTCGCCGGTCTCGTCGAGGTCGTACACGTCCGAGCGCAGCACCAGCAGGTCGTTCGTCGTCTTCACCGGCTTGAACCGGCTGCGGTCCACGATCACCGCCTGCGACCCGTCGAAGGTCTCGATCGCGGTCCCCATCCCGGTCTCCAACTGGATCACCTTCGGCGAGGACGGGTCGGCCGGGTCGACGGTCTTGCGGTTCACGAGGATCGGCAGCCCGAGGATCCCGTCGTGCCCGTCCATCAGCTCGGCGAGCCGGTCCAGGTCGATCCACAGGTTGTTCGTGTTGAAGGTCCGGTGCCGGGTGACGTCCTGGAAGTACTGCGTGTCCTCGTCGGCCACCTGCGCACTGTCCCGCAGGATCAGCCGGCCGTCGGACTTCCGCACCGCGACGTGCCCGCCCTTGCGGTCGGACCGCGTCCGCCGGCAGACCTCCATCCCGAACGGTACGTCGTGCTCGGCCATCCAGGCCGCGATCCGCGGGTCCGCGGTGGCGCCGAGGTTGTCCGCGTTCGAGATGAACGCGTGCCGGAAACCGTGCTCCCGCAGCGCGTCGAGGGTGCCCGAGGCAACCAACGCGGTGAACAGGTCGCCGTGCCCGGGCGGGCACCAGGCGAGCTCCGGGTCCGGCTCCCACTCCGCCGGCGTCAGGTCGTCGGCGAGCAGCTTCGGCTCCATGTTCTGCAGGAAGTCGAGCGGCAGGCCGTCCACCGCGAGCCCGTCGTACTCGCTGAGGATCTGCAGCGACTCGGACTTGGTGCGGAACGAGTTCATCAGCACCAGCGGCAGCGGTACGTCGTACGCGCGCCGGGTGCTCAGGATCTGGCGGGCGATGATGTCCAGGAAGCTCAGCCCGTCCTTCACCGGCAGCGCGGACTTCGGGCCGGTGACGCCCATCGACGTACCGAGGCCGCCGTTGAGCTTGATGACCACGGTCTCGGCCAGCGCGGCGCGGAGCGCGTCCGGGTCGGTGTCCAGGTGGTCCAGGTGTGGCAGGTCGCCCACCGGCTCGATGTCGTCCTCGCGGATCTTTCCTTGCTGTCCGGACTCGAGCAGCCGGTAGTAGTGCGTGAAGACACGTATCGCGACGTCGGCAGCACCGGCGGCGCGCATCTTCTCCTGCGCTTGTCTGAGACCCACCTCACTCATGCACCAACCCTAGGGGACGGCAGCCAATCCCTGTGTTGCGCGCGTCACGCTCCCGGTCTCCCTCCGTGGTTCCTGGTGGGAGCGAGCGCCGCGCAGCCCCGCCAGGAGCCGCGGAGGGAGACCTAGGATCAGAACGTGTTTCAGACCAAGGCGGCGGCGCGGCAGTATTTCCTGGAGGCGCGCCGGCTGCGGACGCACGCGGCGGGGCTGCTGGCGAGCGCCCAACAGGCGCTGCCCGAGGTGCACCGCGTCGCTCTCTACGTGTCCATGGGACCTGAGCCGCAGACCGGTGCGCTGATCGACTGGCTGCTCGCTACACACCGTGAGGTGCTGTTGCCGATCCTGTACGCCGACAACGACCTGGGCTGGGGTGTCGCACCCGGCGCAGCCGACCTGGTGCCCGGCCGGCTCGGCCTGTCCGAGCCGCCGACCGACCTGGGCTCCGACGCGATCGCTACCGCCGATCTGGTCATCTGCCCGGCCGTAGCGGTTACCCATGACGGCGTGCGCCTCGGCCGCGGCGGCGGCTCGTACGACCGCGCTCTCGCCCGCGTGCGCCCTGGTACGCCGGTCTGGGCCGCCGTCTACGACACAGAGATCGTCGATGCCCTGCCGAACGACCCCCACGACCAGCCGGTCGACGCAGCGCTGACGCCAAACCGCTTGATCCCACTGCGAGGATCAGGGGATGACTGAGACCGCGGTCCAAGCCGCAGCCACAGCCGCACGCACCCTCGGCCTCACGGTCACCGACCCGACTGTCCTCTACGAGGCGTTCTCGACGGTCGTGCACCTGCTGCCGTCCCCGGTGGTCGCACGGGTACCGATGAACCTCCCAGCCGGCCTACAGGAACCAGAGCCCGCCGTACGACGCCAGCAGCGCGAACTGGACGTGGTGGCCTGGCTGGCGGAACAGGGACTCCCCGTGGTGCCGCCAAGCCCACTGGTACCACTGGAGCCGAAGGAGCAGGACGGACTGTCCATGACGTTCTGGACGTACGTCGAGGTGGACAAGGCAGCTGAACCGGACTACGTCGGGGCAACCGCCCGCGTAGCCGAGCTTCACGCCCTACTCGCGAAGTACCCAGGAGAGCTCCCCTGGATGACTCCTCTGCGCCTGATCGGCCCGGGCCTGGCAGCGGCCGAGGCAGTGCCGGGTTTACTCGAGCAGGAGGACGTGGACCGGGCAAGAGCTGAGTGGAAGGTGCTGGAGCCGATCCTGACCAGCAGGGCCGGGTTCGAGGCGGTCTTCCCGTCCGCGACCGTGCAGCCGCTGCACGGCGACGCACCGTCGTGGAACCTGATCACTACTGTCGACGGCCCGCTGTGGGCCGACTTCGAGGACGTGACAATCGGCCCGCTCGAGTGGGACCTCGCGGGCTTCGGCCCCGACCTGTGTCAGGCGTACGACGAGGGCGCACGCTCCCGCGGTCTCCCGACGCTGGACCCGCAGGTCCAGCAGGTGATGGACCTCGCACGAGCACTGCAGGTCCTGGTCTGCACTCCCCTGGTCCCGGCCTTCCCAGCCCTGGCCGACGGCATCCGCATGTTCGCCACCCAGTGGCGAGCCATGCCGTTCGCAGGTGGCCTTTAGCTGTCCGGCTTGGTGAAGGTCAGGGAGTGTTTGCGGGTCGCCTCCACGGCGCCCTTGGTGTAGGCCCACTGGAGGGTTTCACCCTTGACCCACAGGTCGGTCTGGTCGGTGTAGTTCGACGAGAACGCGTGGCCGGACACACCGGTCAGGTTGACCCAGCGGGACTTGTCGAAGTCCGACAGGTCCACGACCATCCGCATCGACGGGGTCGCGGTCACGTCGTACCCCTCGGCGGCGTCCCAGCCGGTGGCGTCGACGATCGACGTACCGCCGCCCAGCTCGTACGGGCCGCGGTTGAAGATCTTCTCGACCGCTCCGATCCCGGACTTGCCCAGCGTCTGGTTGGTCAGCGTCAGCTTGTGCAGCCGGCCCCACTGCCAGTTGGACGGCTCCCGCGCCATCTTCTGGGTGATCTCGGTCCGGGCGTTGATCAGGGCCTCGCGGAGGATGTCGTCACGGCTCTCCCGCTGCGGCGTCCCGATGTTGTCCCACCAGCCGCTGTTCTGCTGCCCGATGAGCGTGTGGATCACCTCGAACCAGCGCGAGCCGCCGTCAGGCCAGGTGTCTTCGGGGAGCTGGTCGTGGAAGGTCAGTGCGAGCAGGTTGCGCCAGACCACGTTGAAGTACGCCGCGGCCGCCGAGTCCGGCGGTTGGGTGAAGTCCCAGTTCCGCAGGACGTCCTGACCCTGCTTGTCGAACGCGTCGTCGATGCTGATCCGGAGCAGGTACGGCACCAGCATCTCCGCGGCCTTGCTCTTGGTGTCCAGCTGGATCGACGCCATCGCGTTCGCGTCCAGCTTCCCGGCCGCCTTGATCCGGTCGAGGATCTGCTGCGAGCGGTAGCCGTAGTCCCAGGAGTTGGTCAGGTAGTACGTGTACGTGTTCGGTACGACGGCCTGGTTCGCGGTGACGATGATGCCGTCCGCCGGGTCGAACTCGCTCGGCAACGCGTCGAAGGGGACGTACCCCTTCCAGGCGTACTTCGGATCCCAGCCCGGGACCGGCCAGTCGCCGCGGCCGGTGGTGCGGATCGGGATCAGTCCGGGCGCCTGGTAGCCGATGTGGCCGTCGGTGTCGGCGTACACGAGGTTCTGTGAGGGCACCTGGAACTGCTGCGCGGCGGCGCGGAACTGGGCCCAGTTCTGCGCGGTGTTGATCGCGAACAGCGCGTCCGCGGTCCGGCCCGGGTTCAGCGCAGTCCACTGCAGCGCGACGCCGTACGCCGTCGGGTACTTCGCCTGCGCCGCAGCCGACTCGCCTACCTTGCGTTCGTTCTCGCGGACGTCCGAGATGAGCGGACCGTGCCGGGTCTCGCGGACGGTGATCTTCACCGGCTCGTCCTGGCCGGCCACCTTGAACGTCTCCTCGCGGGTGGCCATGGCTCGCCACTTGTTGTTGTAGAGGACGTTGTTACCCTCGATCCGCTCCAGGTAGAGGTCCTGGACGTCCGGGTCGAGGTTGGTGAAGCCCCAGGAGATCGCGTTGTTGTGGCCGATCACCACACCGGGCAGGCCGGAGAAGCTGAAGCCGGAGACGTCGAACGGGCACGTCTTGCCGACGTTGTTGCAGTGCAGGCCGACCTGCGTCCAGACCCCCGGCATGGTCGCGCCGAGATGCGGGTCGTTGGCCAGCAGCGGCTTACCGGTGGTGGTGTGGTCACCGGAGACCACCCAGGAGTTCGACCCGACGCCGTCCCCCTGGCCGAGCAGCTCGGGCAGTCCCTTGGCGACCTTCTGCACCGAGTCGAGCGACTTGAGCAGGTCCTGGGTGAGCATGCTCCGCCGTACCTCGTTGCTGACCGGAGCCGTGGTGAACTTGCCGTCCCTGCCGATCGACCCGCCGGACAGGATCGGCTGGTTCCGGTCGTACGGGTACTGCGGGTAGAGGCTCTCGACGTTGCGCGCCGGCATCGCGGCCAGCAGCTTCGTCCGGGTGACTTCCTCGTCCAGGTTGCCGCCCAGGTCCCACGCCATCGCCTTCAGCCAGGACAACGAGTCGGCCGCGGTCCACGGCTCCGGCGTGTAGTTCTTGGGCCCGCCCGGCTGGAGGGACAGGACGGCGTACTCCAGGCTGAGGGCGGAGCCGCTGCGCTTCGACGTTTCGTCGGAGCCGTTGTGCTTGATCAGATACGCGTTGACGCCGCGGGCGTAGTCGTCGAGGTACTGCCGGGTGGTCGGGCTGAGCAGCGGCAGCTCCTTCTCCGCCACCCGCCGCCAGCCGAGTGTCCGGACGAACTTGTCGGTCTCGAGCGCGGTCTTGCCGAACAGCTCGCTCAACCGGCCGGACGTGACGTGCCTGCGGAAGTCCATTTCGAAGAACCGGTCCTGCGCGTGCACGTACCCCTGCGCCGCGAACAGGTCGGCCGGGGTGTCGGCGTAGATCTGCGGGATTCCGTTGGCGTCCCGGACCACGCTGACCTCGGCGTCCAGGCCGTCCAGGTCGATGGTTCCGTCGTACGTCGGGAACGAGTGGCGGACGACGAAGACGACGGTACCGGCGATCACCAGGAGGACCGTGGCGAGGGCGATTCCGCTGATGACGACGACTCGAAGCAGGCGTGGCACGGACCAACCGTAGAGAATCCCCCCGCCCACCCCAAATGGGGTCCCTCACAACTTTGCGTGGCTCTGCGTCGGCTGGACAGGGACCCGGAGTTGAGGTACGTGAGACCGGGTTTGGAATACTTCGGTCCGCTGGCGCATTATTAGCAGTCGGGTAGTAGGAGTGCCAGCGGCTTGAAGGGAACCGACAGTGCCGACGTACCAGTACCAGTGCACCGACTGCGGTGAAGCGCTCGAGGTGCGCCAGAGCTTCACGGACGATGCTTTGACCGTGTGCCCGAACTGCCAGGGCAGCCTGCGCAAGGTCTTCAACGCCGTGGGCGTCGTGTTCAAGGGTTCCGGCTTCTACCGGACCGACAGCCGGTCGTCCGGCAAGAGCACGGTGCCGGCGAAGGCCGAGTCGTCCGGATCGTCCTCGTCGGGGTCCGCCTCCTCGGGGTCGTCGTCCAACGGTTCCTCCGGTTCGTCGTCCTCGGGTTCGTCGTCCTCGGGTTCGTCGGGTTCGTCTTCGGGCTCGAGCAGCTCGACCTCGGGCACCAGCGCGGCCTGACCGCGCGCCCTGTGGATAACTGAAGGGCGGCTGCCGGCGAAACTCGTATCTTCTCCGGCATGAAAATCCCTTCCCTGCTTCGTGACCTGCTGCGTGCCGCCCGGTGGCACCGTCGGCTCCTCGCCGGCGTCGCCGCCGCGGCCGCCGTGTACTTCGGACTTCTCGCTCTCTCCCCCGCACCGCCACCGACGGTCGCGGTGCTGGCCGCTGCGCGCGACCTCACCGGGGGCGTGGCCCCGACGCGTGACGATCTGCGGACCGTCGACCTGCCACCCGGCTCCGTGCCGGCCGGTGCACTCAGACCCGGCAGTGAACTGACGACCCGCGTGTTGAGCGGACCCGTCAGAGCCGGCGAACCGCTCACCGACGCCAGATTCCTCGCCCCACCCGCCGTGACGCCCGGCTCAGTCGCCTACCCGTTCCGCGTCGACGACGCGGACATCACCTCGCTCCTCCGAGTCGGCGACCGCATCAATCTGTACGCCGCCGACAGCACGACCGCCGGCTCCGCGAGCCAGCTCGCCCGCGCCGTGCCTGTGGTCGCCCTGCCGACGCCGCGATCGGCCACCTCCGGCGCGCTGATCGTGGTGGCGACCACACCGGAGGTCGCCACCCGACTGGCCCAGGCCAGTTCGAACTCACGGATCACCGTGGCACTGACGCCGGACACGAGCTGATCACTCTTCGGGATTGTGCCGGCACGATGTGTCCGTGTTCCGGCGCGCTCGCTCGCCCTGACAGGGGTGCAGCCCTAGGTTGTCCGGGTACAACCACCCGCTTCGTGGAGGGCACCACATGCTCAAGGGCTTCAAGGAATTCGTGATGCGCGGCAACGTCGTCGACCTCGCGGTCGCCGTCGTCATCGGCGCCGCGTTCACCAAGATCGTCGGCGCGCTCGTCGACGGTCTGATCAACCCGCTGATCGCCGCGATCTTCGGCAAGACGGACCTCACCGGTGTCTGGAACTTCGACATCAACGGCGCTCAGTTCTCGATCGGCCTGATCCTGGACGCGGCACTCGGCTTCCTGTTCGTCGCCGCGGCCGTCTACTTCTTCATCGTGCTGCCGCTGAACAAGCTGGCCGAGCGCCGCAAGCGCGGGCAGGAGCCGGAGCCGGACCCGCTGACCACCGAACAGGAACTGCTGACCGAGATCCGCGACCTGCTGCGCAGCCGCCAGTCGTGAGCCTCAGCAGGTGGGCGTACAACCTCAGCCCTGAGCTCGCCAACGCCCGCCTGCTCACCGGCAGAACGCATCCAGCAGTGTGGAACCGGGCGTCCCATCCCCTCAGTTGACGAACGCCACGATCATTCGCAGCAGCTGATCCAGGTACGGCGGGTCGTTGCTCATGCGGAAGGCGGGTGTCGGCGGTTCGGGACACCCGGCCAGCTCACGACTCCCCCGGATCGACCGCAGCAAGGCGGCAACCGTCTTCCGCTGATGCCAAAGGTTCTCCGGTACCGAGGGCAGCACCGCCACCCGAATTCGCGACAGCGAGGGCACCTGTTCGTCCGTCACACCGCGCAGGATGCCGCCTGCGAGCAGTTCGTCCGCGACCTCCGGCGGGCACCCGCGATTCACCATCCCGGCATGAGCGCGCTCGTTCGCGGCGGCGTCGTCGCCGGTCGCGGGCCACGCCAGAAGGAGGCGGTCGACCAGCTCCGGAAACCTCAACGCCAGCAGGACCGCAACCGCACATCCATTGGAGGCTCCAACGATTCTTACCGGTCCGGAACGTTTCGCCAGCTGTTCACCCAGCGCCGCGACCTCGACGTCCCACGCTTTGGCTCGCTGTGGCCGGTCGGGCGCCAGCACTGCCATTCCCTGCGGCGCGAGTGCCGCGGACAGGCCGTCGGTGATTCCCGTCGTACCCCAGAACGCTTCGGCGTCCATGGCGTCCCAGAGACCGCCGTGGACGAGGAACAGCGAGGCGGTCATCCGTGGTGCGGGGGGACCTCGTTCAGGATCCGCTCGTCGTCGTCGCTGCTGAAGTCGTTGTCGCCCCAGGTCCGCGGGTCGTCGTCCCGCGTCTGCTCCGGCAGCAGCGGCTCGTCGTCTTCGTACGGGCTCGTCATACCTTCAGGTTACCGAGTCACTGCGGCCCTCCGGGAATGCTGCGCGGTGACCTGGGGTAGGTGACCAGTGCGTGCACGTTACAGCTGCGCCACGGTTGGGGCTCGATCCCACGGCGTGACCGGAAAGACGCGCCGCCGTGATGTTGCGGCACGCGCGGCGTGACCCCGTTCCACCATGATGGTGGACCTTGCCAACCCGGAAGGACCGAGTCGTGAGTGCACAACGGACACGGGGCCTGATCGGTGCGACGCTTGTCGTGGCTGTGCTCGGAGTTGCCGCCGCCTGCGGCACCGAGGACGCCTCGTCCCCGCCCGCCGCCCAGCCCACCCAAACGGTGACCATGCCGTCGCCCACCCCGTCAGCCAGTCCCAGCGGTACGCCGAGCACGGACTGCCCCGAGACGATCACGGCCGTCCGTGCCGCGACCGACAAAGCGGTGTGGGGCCAGGGCGCGGCCACCTCGAAGTTCAACCCGGTCAGTGTGACGATCTGCCAGTACGACGCACAGGCGACCGGACAGGACTACGCAACGATCACCACCAAGCGCATGGGCAAGCAGGCGACCGACCTGTTCGCCCTGGTCAACGCGGCGAAGCCTGTCGCGAAGAAGCCGAGCATGTGCACCAAGGAGCTCGGCCCCACGTACGTGCTGCGGTTCACCGACAACGACCGCGGTGTCCTGTCGTTCACCGCTGAAGCCTTCGGCTGCCGCCGCCTGGTGGCGACCTCGCTGGAAGGCCAGGGCAAGCCCGGCGCGCTGCCGGCGCCGCGCCAGGTGACCGCCGAGCTGACGAAGTCGCTCGGCCTGCGCTGACCCCGCGCCGGACGCGCACCCCGAAGCCGTCCGAAGTGGGGTCTACCCGCGCCTGCCTTGCGGGTCCCTTTCGAGGTCGACCCGCGTGGCAGGTTGCGGCAACCGCCGCGTCCGCTGCTCAGCGATGGCGGTGGAGCAGAGATCGAACTGTGTGGGAACGGTTGCAGCACGTGGGCGGCTCGATGCGTCTAATAGGTGTGAGGAGTTGTACGCCCAGCCAGGGAGTGGCGAGTGGAGTTCGAGGAGTACGTGTCCGCCCGCGGACAGGAACTGGTGCGGCTCGGGTTCACGGTCTCCGGCGACTACCAGCGGGCGGAGGACCTGGCGCAGATCGCGCTGATGCAGGCGTTCCGCTCCTGGCGGAAGGTACGCAACGCGGACGATCCGCATCACTACGTCCGGCGGATCCTCGTGAACGAGTACTTGTCGATGACGCGCCGGCGCTCGTTCACCGAGGCGCCGACGGCCGACCTCGACCCGCAGCGCACCGTGCCGGACCACGCGACGCATGTCGCCAACTCCGACGACTTGTGGCGCGCGCTGGCGACGCTGTCCGCCCGGGAACGGGTCGTTCTGGTCCTGCGCTACTACCAGGACCTCGACGACCAGACGATCGCCGACATGCTCGGCATCAAACCGTCCTCCGTGCGCGCAACCGCGAGCCGAGCGCTGGCGTCGCTCCGACGGCGGCCGGCCTATTCAGGGGCCAGCGAGTCCAATCGTCTTGATGAGAGGTTGTCGTGAGCAACACCGATCTCGAGGATGATCTGCGAGGTACCTTCGAACGGGCCGCGGCCTCGGTGCCGCAGGCCGTGGACCTGACCGAGCGCGCCACCACGGGCGCCCGTCGCGCACAGCGACGTACCTGGGTCGTTTCCGGCGCTGCCGCCGTCGCGGTGGCTGCGATCGCGGTCGCCGGATTCGGGCTGGCCGGGTCCCGGAACCAGCCGACGCAACCGCCGGTCGCTACCGGGCAGGCGCCGGCCTCGGCGAGTGCGACACCACAGGTGGTCTCGGCCCAGACCGTGGCCGGCACCTGGCGACCCGTGCAGATGGTCGGCGCCAAGACGCTCCAGGCCGCCCGCCCGGACGACCCGGTGCTGGTGTTCAAGGCGGATGGGACATGGACGGGCTCGGACGGCTGCAACGGACTGCACGGAACGTACAGCATCGGTCAGCGTGGCGCGTTCAGCGCGACGTCCGGTCCGCAGCACCTGGTCGGCTGCGAGAACGTGCCGCACACCGGCGTACTGCATGCCGCCAAGCGGATCGCGATCAACGCCGACACCCTGCAGTTCTTCGGCGCCGACGGGCGTCAACTTGCCAGTTACGCTCGCGCACGGTAGTCGAATTTGTTCGCGGACCGTGATCGGGTCTTGACGGAACGGAGTCCTTGACCGGACCATCTAGTGGTTTGGTCCACCGATCTGGGGAGCTTCGTGCGACTCTCTGTCACCGTCCCGCTGGTCACACTCGGCTCCACCTCACTCTTCGCAGTCGCCGTCACCGCACCCTCCTCGGGCGCGGTGACGGGTGCCGCGGCATGCTCCCACGCGCAACCGAGTGTGAGCTCGGCCGAGGCGACGCGACTGGCGCAACCCACGTCCGCGTCCGATGCGCGACCGCTCGGTGAGTCGCTCGGAGAAGGCATCTCCGCCGCAGTCCGGTCCCTCGAGCCGCTGGACGCGACCGGCCGCCCGACCTCCGGTCTGCCGTACGGGCTGAGCCAGGGCGTCATCGGCGTGGTCGGCTCGGCCATGACCGGCTACAAGGTGGTCGTGGACTCGGCGAAGCTGGATGCGAAGAAGTACGAGTCCGCGATGGCGCGCAACCTGCCCGCGGCGGGGAAGCCGTTGGTGAAGGTGGAGCCCAGCTGTCGTTCGGCCCAGTCGATCGCCGACGCCTGGAACGCAGTCGGCGACCGTTCGTGGTCCTCCGACGCGTCGCGTACGACGTACGCCGCTGACCTCGACCCGGTGACTGAGAACGTCGTCGTCGAGTACGACCAGGCAACGACCTCCACCGCTTCGCTGGCGGGCCTCCGCGACCTGCCCGGCGTACAGCTCGTCGCCGGCTCGCTTGCACGCACGTCCCGGCTGAGCGACACCCCGAAGGGCGGCCACTGGGGCGGTGCGCGGATCATGTCCGCGCTCAAGAACTGCTCCGCCGGCTTCTCCGTCGTACGGCGCTCCAACGGCCAGCGCGGCTCCGTCACCGCAGGGCATTGCGGCGGCCCGGGCACGGTCTGGAAGTCAGGCACCAACTACTACGGCACCACCACAGTGCGCACGAACTACCCGGACTACGACCAGTCCCTGGTCACCGGCAGCGCGTACGGCGCCAAGATCTGGACCGACGGTCCCGGCGACACCGTCAACACGCGCACCGTCACCGACGGCGGCGACCCCGGCGTCGGCACCGTGATCTGCCAGTCCGGCAGCTTCAGTACGTCGCTCTGCAGTCTCACGGTCCGTTCGACGTCGGCGAAGTACTGCGACGCGGACGGCTGCACGACGTACGTCATCCGTGCCACCCGCGGCGGCCTGGTCGCGATCGTCGGCGGCGACTCCGGCGGTCCTGTCTACTCCCGCCGCGGCACCAACTCCGCCACCATCCGCGGCATCGCCTTCGCCGGCGCCGGCTGCGCCGCCTCACGCTGCACCACCCTGTACGCCGAGCGGTACAACTCCATCGCCGGCCACCTCGGCGTCACCGCCCTGACCGGCTGATTCCCTCAGTGCGTGGCCTGATCGGCGAGCACCTCGTGCACGGTCCGCGTGGGTAGGCACTCACTGGGGCCCGCGGTCGCCGTGAGGTCGTACGTGTCCAGCATCACGCCCAACGTCGCCTGCCGCGCGAAGGCGGGAGCCACAGGTACGGCGAGGTAGCGCATCAGCCGCAGTACGCCGAGCGGAATCCGTTTGATCGCGGTCGCGCCCTGCGCGCGAGCCAACTCGTCGAGGGTGACGTTCTCCGGGCCTGCCACGTCGAGCATCCGGCCGATCGCCGACGGTTCGACCAGGCAGTAGTCGATGACGGCCGCGACGTCGGCCACCGACACGACGTTGATCGGGTTCTCTCCGCTGCCGAGCACGACGGCCGGTCCGCCTTTGTCGACCTTGCCGCGCACGACCTCGAGCCACAACTCGAGGAAGGACGTGGGCCGCAGGATCGTCCAGTCCAGGTCCGTGGCGCGCAGGTGCTGCTCTGCTGCGTACTTCGCCCGGAACAACGAGGACAGGTGTCCGGGTGCCGCGTCTTTGATCGACACCAGCACATAGCGCCGGATGCCCGCCTGCCGTGCAGCGTCAATCGTCGCGATGCACGCCTCCCGATCGACCGCCTCCGGCCCGGCACCCCGTCTGCCCAGCAGGCCGTGGACGCACCACACGACCGTGTCGCATCCTTCGAGTGCCGCAGCGACAGCCTGACGTGAGCGTACGTCGCCAACGATTTCCTCGTGATCGACCGGCGTGGAACTCGGGCTGCGCGTCAGTACCCGGACCTGCTGACCACGACCGACGAGCCGGCGCACCAGGACCGAGCCGAGCCGACCGGTGCCTCCGGCAACGAGAATCATGACGACTCACTGTGCGAATGCAGCGCCGAGGCAATTGCGGCATTGACGTCGGCGCCACTGGTATCAAGCGGCTCGAGGTAGAACCTGGCCGCTGTCGCGCGGCCGCTCTCGACCGTGAACACAACGACACCGCGCATGTGGTGCTCCGCGCCGTCGCGACGGGTGCCGTCCATCTTCCACTCGGTCCACACCGTGTCGCCCGCCACGGCGAGTGCCATGACCTCGGTAGCGATGTCCGGGACGCCCGCGAAGAGCGACGCCCAGTTGCGGCGTACCTGATCGTTGCCCGTGAAGCCGCGCGCGGGATGCGCCGGCGTCTCGTTGACGTAGTCCGGTGCGAACAGCTCCGTCAGCTTTTCCAAGTCGTGGCCGTTGACCGCCTCGACGAGTTCGGCAACAAACCTCTCTGCGATGGTTTCCATCGCCCGCCCCCTTTGATTACACTACTTAGTATTCAATACAGGACTATGGAACCGAATGCGACGACACGTCAAGACCTCGCGTAGCTACGATTCGTCGGCCCGTCGCCGGCAGGCCGAGGCCAACCGCCAGGCGGTCCTGAAGGCCGCCCACCAACTGTTCATCGAGCACGGGTACGCCGACACCACAGTGCCCGCGATCGCCCGAGCGGCCGGTGTCTCCACCGAGACTGTGTACAAGGCCTTCGGGCCCAAGCCCGCGCTCGTACGCGCCCTCTGGGAACGCGGCCTCGCCGGCCGCGGCCCGGCGCCGGCGCCCGACCGCAGCGACCGGCTCAGTGCGACCGCACCGGATCCCAGGACCCTGCTCGACGGCTGGGCGAACTTCCTGATGGAACTCACCCCAGAGGGGTCGCCGATCGTGCTGCTGATCAGGGACGCGGCCGCTCACGACCCGGACATGCGGGCGCTACTGACCGAGGTGGAACAGCAACGCCGCGACCGGATGCACCACAACGCGGAACGTCTGGCGACCCGAGGCTGGCTGAAGGCCGGCCTGGACGTCGACCGAGCCGCCGACATCCTCTGGACCTATTCGTCGGCCGAGCTCTACGAGCTCCTCGTCCTCAAGTCCGGCTGGCCGCTATTGGCGTACGGCGAGTTCATCTCCACCGCCCTCGCTGCCGCCTTGCTCGACCACGACCTCCGCTAAGCTGTCCCGCGTGCGCCCCCGTAGCTCAGGGGATAGAGCGTCGGTTTCCTAAACCGTGCGTCGCAGGTTCGAATCCTGCCGGGGGCACCACTCTGAGGCGACTGCCCACATAAGAGGCGAGCGGCGTGCGCATCGGGCCACCCTGGCGTCATGCGATTGCGGCAGCATCGGCGCTTGTGTAGGCCTTCGCTGGTCACTCTGCACGGCCCTCGACCGACGACAACAGGCTCCTGGAACGTCCCTGTGCGGCTCGCGCCCGTGAGAAACCCTGGCCCAGGGGCAGCCACTCGCGTGTACAAGATCGGCGTACAACAACGCTTGCCAAGGTCACAACCGGGCGCTTCTCCAGCTCGGCCACCGCATGGGGACAGCGATGACACCCGGGGGTCCGGGGGATGAACCCCCAGCGTATCGACCAGGGTCTTTCACGGGCGCGAGTCCGCACGAGACGTTGCCATGCTGGTGTGCGTCCAGGGAGCTGGGTTCGGTGGTAGGTCGTTGGTAGGGATCTCGCTGTCGCCCGGACCTGGATGTCTCTGTACCGGATTCCGATTGAGAGGCGGCGCGTGACATGACCACGCTCCAACAGCCAGTGAGCCATGCGATCCGACCGTTCACCGTCCGTTTCCGCGACGCGGCGCTCGACGACCTGCGCCGCCGCTTGACGGCGACGCGCTGGCCGACCCGCGAGCTCGTCGGCGATCGCTCGCAGGGGGTGCAACTGGCCGCGATGCGGGCGCTGGGCCAGTACTGGGAGAAGGACTACGACCTACGGCGAGTCCAGTCCCGGCTGAACGCGCTGCCCCAGTTCACCACCGAGATCGACGGCGTGAACATCCACTTCGTCCACGTCAAGTCCAAGCATCCGGACGCGCTGCCGCTGATCATGACGCACGGCTGGCCAGGATCGGTCATCGAGATGCTCGACACCGTCGGCCCTCTGACCGACCCGACCGCGCACGGCGGCACCCCCGCGGACGCATTCCATCTCGTGCTGCCGTCACTGCCCGGGTACGGCTTCTCGGCCGAGCCGGCCGAGGTCGGATGGGACCTCGTGCGCACCGCCCGGGCCTGGGCGGAGCTGATGCGCGGGCTCGGCTACGACCGCTACGTGGCGCAGGGAGGTGACGTCGGCGCCGGGGTCACCGACGCGATCGGACGGCTGGGACCGCAGGGGCTGGCCGGTATCCACACCAACCTGCTGGTGCCGGCGCTCAACGACCCCGCCTCGCTGCCGGACGACACCGAGGAGGAACGCGCCGCGCTCGCCGCGATCAAGGTCTTTCAGACCAGCGGGAACGGTTACTTCGTGGAGATGGCCACCCGCCCGGAGACGATCGGGTACGCGCTGCTGGACTCGCCGGCCGCTCTCGCCGCCTGGATGATCGACCACGACACCGACGCCTACGACAAGATCGCCGGCGCGTTCGTCGACGGCAAGCCCTCGGGCAACCTCACCCGGGACCACATCCTCGACAACGTCACCGCCTACTGGCTGACCGGCACCGGAGCATCCACGGCCCGGTCGTACTGGGAGGCGTACGGGCCGGACGCGCCTGCCGCCGGCCGCCCACCACTTCCGGATCCACGGGTGCCGGTCGGATTCAGCACGTTCCCCGGCGAGATCTGGCGGACACCGCGCAGCTGGGCCGAGAAGTCCTACCCCACGCTCAACTACTTCGGGGTAGCGGAACGGGGCGGCCACTTCGCCGCCTGGGAAGAGCCGGAACTGTTCGCGGCGCAGGTGCGGGCCGCGTTCCGTCCACTGCGATAGCCGCCGGCCACGAGTCTCGGACGCCACCGACACCCCGTGGGTATCGCGCAGTCAAATGCAGTGGCGTGATGTGCACCGTTCGTACGTCCTCGCCGACCGCGACATCGTCGCGCCCCTGTGGAAGCCCCTGCGCCTGCTCATGCTCGTGCGAGCCGGGGCCGTGTCGCGGATCGCAGGCGGACATCGAAGTATTCGAACCTGGAGGTGGAGAACTATGACTTCGTCCGCGTCTCAACCCACTCGACGCCAAGTACTCCAGGGCGGCCTCGCGGCCGGCCTCACCGTCGCCGCGTACGCCGCGCTCGGCCAGGCGCCGGCGATCGCGGCACCGTCCACCGGCCCGACCGGGATTCGCCCGTTCCGGGTCGCGATTCGGCGTGGACAGGTGGCCGAAATGCGCCGTCGCATCGCCGCGACCCGCTGGCCGTCTCGCGAGCTCGTCGCCGACCGTTCGCAAGGCGTGCAGCTGGCGACTGCTCAAGCCCTCGCCCGGTTCTGGGCGACCGGCTACGACTGGCAGCGGTTCGAGGCGAAACTCAACGCGCTGCCACAGTTCAAGACGGAGATCGACGGCGTCGACGTGCACTTCGTCCACGTACGCTCGCGGCATCGCAACGCACTGCCCCTCATCATGACCCACGGCTGGCCCGGCTCGATCGTCGAACTGCTCGAGACTGTCGGCCCACTCACGAATCCGACCGCGTACGGCGGCACCGCGGCGGACGCCTTTCACCTCGTGCTGCCGTCGATCCCCGGCTACGGCTTCTCCGGCAAACCGACCGAACTCGGCTGGGACGCCATCCGGACGGCGCACGCCTGGACGGAACTCATGCGCCGCCTTGGCTACACCCGCTACGTCGCCCAGGGCGGCGACGTCGGCGCCGCCGTCACCGACAACATCGGACGCCTGGCACCCGCGGGACTGCTCGGCATCCACCTGAACTTGCTGGTCCCGGCGTTGGCTGGCACCGACAACCTGCCGACGAACACCGACGAGGAGAAGGCCGCGCTCGCCGCACTCCAAGTCTTTTCGACGAGCGGCAAGGGCTACCTGGTCGAGCAGTCCACGCGTCCGCAGACGATTGGCTACGCGCTGCTGGATTCCCCTGTCGCCCTGGCGGCGTGGATGCTCGACCACGACACCGACAGCTACCTCAAGATCTCCCGTGCCTTCCTCGGCGGCCCGCCGTCGGGCAACCTCACGCGACAGCACGTCCTGGACAACGTGTCGCTCTACTGGCTGACTGGCACCGGCGAGTCGGCCGCCCGCGTGTACTGGGAAAGAGCGCAGACCGCCGCCGCGGGCCAGACCCCTGCTCCGATGACCGTCCCGGTCGCGTTCAGCGCCTTCCCGGGCGAAATCTTCCAGGCGCCGCGTACCTGGGCCGAGACCAGCTATCCGACCCTCAGCTACTACAACAAACCCGTGCGGGGCGGACACTTCGCCGCCTGGGAGGAGCCCGAATTGTTCACTCAGGAAATTCGTGCGGCCTTCCGATCATTTCACTGACCCGAGAACTGGCACGCGGACTACCTGCTGCGGGAGCAGGCCGGCACCCAACGGCCGTCGTGAACCGTCGTCCTCGACCCGAAAAGGATGAGCCCATGCCTGACAAATCGTTGTGCGGGGCCGTCGCGCTCGTCACCGGCGCCAGCAGCGGGATCGGCGCCGCGACCGCGCGCAGACTCGCTGCGGAAGGCGCCGTGGTGGCCATGGTCGCCGGGCCACGGGACCGGCTGGATCGGGTCGCGGACGACATCTCGGGAATGGGCGGTCACGGGGTTGCGGTGGCGGCAGATGTCACCGACCCGGGCGACGCGGAACGGGCGGTCCAGGACACGCTCGATCGGTTCGGGCGGCTGGACGTCCTTGTCAACAACGCGGGAATCATGCTGCTTGGCACGGCGCTGCACACCACGATCGAGGAGTGGGACCGGATGGTCTCCCTCAATGTGTCGGCCCTGTTGCATGTCACGCACGCCGCCATCCCGTACCTGATCGACGCGGCGTCGACCGCACCGCGGCAGGTCGCGGACATCGTGAACGTGAGTTCGACGGCCGGGCGGTTCGCCCGACCCGGCTGCAGCGTTTACAACTTCACCAAGTTCGGCCTGCAGGGGTTCACTGAGTCGCTACGCCAGGAACTGCTGACGGAAGGGGTACGCGTTGGCGTGGTGGAGCCCGGCACCATGGATACACAGCTGGTGAACCATCTCGGCGACACCACCCACCAGGCCGCCCGACGACAGGACAGCGGCATCGAATCGCTGTATGCCGAGGACGTCGCCGAGGCGATCCGATACATCGTCACCCGAGAACGCCGGGTGGCCGTCAACGAGATGCTGGTCCGGGCAGGCGACCAGACCTGGTAGCGCGACCGATGAAAGAGCGCACGCGATTACGGAACCGGAGACGAAAGGTGAGCGCGCAGCACCTGCATCGCTGTCGCGCCGCCCACGGCGTAGGCGAGCAGCGCGGACTTGCCGACGCCGGGCGCACACAGACCACCAGGCCACGGTTCTCCCGGGTCCGGGCGTGTCATGAACGCCGATACCGAACGACCACCCCGGCCGGACGCCCGGCCCAAGAGTCAGGAGAAGCAGGGACATGAGTGCGACAGAACAATTCCACATCAGCGAGGTCTCCCCGGCTTACTGGCGGGTGACCTTCGACAACGGCCTGGTCAACCTGTTGGATCCCGACACGCTCGACCAGCTCGGCGCGCTCATCGGACGCATCGAGAACGACCCGGACCTCACGGTTGTCGTCTTCTGCAGTGACAAACCGGGGTACTTCATGGCCCACTGGGATTTCCTGGCCGACAACACCCGCGTGGCGGGAATGCGGCCCGGCCCGACGGGCCTGCACCCCTACCTGGACAACTTCGTGCGGCTGAGCAAGCTGCCGGTGGCTACGATCTCGGAGATCAGGGGCCGCACCCGTGGCGCCGGCAGCGAGTTCGTTCTCGCCACCGACATCCGCTTCGCGTCGGAGAAGGCGGTCCTGGGACAGTTCGAGGTCGGCGTCGGCGCCGTCCCCGGCGGAGGTCCCATGGCACGGCTGGGGCGCCTGGTCGGTCGCGGCCGTGCCCTGGAGATCCTGCTCGGCGGGGAGGACATCCCCGCCGACCTGGCCGCTCGGTACGGCTACGTGAACAGGCTCGTCCCGGACACCGACATCGAGGGCTTCACCGATGCGTTGGCCCGCCGAATCGCATCCTTCGACAAGGTCGCGGTCAGGGGCATCAAGAAGCTGGTCGACGTGGCCACCCTGCCCACGGACGACGAATTCGCGCCCGGGCTTGACGCCTACTTCGCCACCGCCGGCCGGCCGCAGCACCGCCCCTTCGTCCAGCTACTGCTCGACAACGGCCTCCAGCAGCCCGACGGCATCGAGGCCAACCTCGGTACCGCGATCGGGGAGCTGCGACAGACCTCATTGGCCGGATGAGCCGACGTGGTCCCGATCCAACGCATCGATCGAGGACCGCGCGCAAGCCGACCCCGGCCGCCTTCAGATCCCTGCCGTAGGGCCGCCGACCTGGTCGACACTGGAGTCGAGCGCTCATCGGGCTCGGCGACCCGCCCGTGACGAGCCATTCGCCGCCTGCTGCGCGAGCTCGCATCTTTCGCGCTGCGGCAGTTGGTGCTGCAAGCCACTCCCCGGTCATCGCCGCGCCCGGCTTTCAATGCCGGCGGGATCTGGAGTCGCTACGCGCCCGGTCGATCGGAGAGGAGAACATTTCCTTGATTCTGCACCCTGGTCTGACAGAACGAGGGGCTCGCCAGCGATGATTTAGATCTGACGGCACGGCGAAGGGTAGGTATATGCAACATCAGCCGCTGGTTGATCGGCGTACCGAGCGCGCCGCTCTCGACCGCATGGTCGCGGCGGTGCGGGACGGCGAGAGCCGGGTCCTCGTCGTCCAGGGCGCTCCGGGCGTCGGCAAGTCCGCGCTGATTGGGTACGCCGAGCAGGCCGCTACCGGGCTCCAGGTCCTGCACGCGGGAGGAATCGAGTCCGAGATGGAGCTGGCGTTCGCCGCTCTGCACCAGCTCTGCCTGCCGCTGCTCGACCGGCTGGCAGTCGTTCTCGGGCCGCGGCGCGAGGCCCTCGAGACGGTATTCCGCCTGCGTGCGGGCACCCCACCCGACCCCTTCCTCGTGGGGCTGGGTGTGCTCGACCTCCTCTCGGACGCCTCCGAGCGGCAGCCGCTGCTCTGCGTGATCGACGACGCACAGTGGCTCGACCGGGCTTCAGCCCAGGTCCTGGGGTTCGTCGCGCGCCGGCTGCTCGCCGAGTCGATCGGTATGCTGTTCGGCATCCGGGAGCACAGTCCAGAACTGCGCGGGCTGGCGACGCTGGAGGTCACCGGCCTGCGCGAAGCTGACGCGCACGCGCTGCTGAACTCGCTCACCCACGCCCGGCTGGACCAACGCATCCGCGACCAGATCGTGGCTGAGACCAACGGCAACCCCCTCGCGCTCATCGAGTTGCCACGCGGGCTGACCCCCACCCAGATGGCCGGTGGCCTCGGTCTGCTCAACGCCGACATGGTGCCGGGCCGGATCGAGCAGAGCTTCGTCAGCCGGATGCGGGACCTGCCCGAACCCGCCCGTCTGCTGTTGCTGGTCGCCGCAGCCGAACCGGCCGGCGACACGGATGCCGTGCTCCGCGCGGCTGAACTGCTCGGCATCGACCTCGCAGCGGCGGCCGGCACCGACGGGCTGATGACGATCGGGGAGCGGGTGACGTTCCGGCACCCGCTGGTGCGGTCCGCCGTCTACCGGGCAGCCGGGGCTGCCCAGCGCCGTACGGTCCATCGGACGCTGGCGGAGGTCACCGACCCGCGGGTGGCATCGGACCAGCGCGCCTGGCATCTCGCGGCCGCGGCCGCCGGTCCGGACGAGACGGTCGCCGTTGAGCTCGAGCGCTCCGCCGGTCGCGCGCAGGCGCGCGGCGGGGTGGCGGCTGCCGCCGCGTTCCTGCAGCGGGCAGTATCGCTGACCAGCGACCCGGCGCGGCGCGTCGATCGGATGCTGGCGGCCGCCGAGGCGAGCCTGGACGCCGGTGCGGTCGAGGACGTCCGCCGGCTGCTGGGCGCCCTGCCCGGATCCCTGGACGCGCACCAAAGTGGCCGGGCCGCCGTGCTGGAAGGTCAACTCGCGTTCGCCTCCGGGGCTGGTACCGCGGCGATCCCGCTGCTGCTGAACGCGGCCGCCCGATTCGCCGCCACGCACCAGCAGCTGGCTCGGGAGACGTTGCTCAACGCGTGGGGCATGGCGACCGTCATCTCCAATCGGGAGAGCTTCGTGGCCGTCGCCCGAGCTGTGCACAGCGTGCCCGCGAGCGGCGAGCGGGGCGCGCTCGATCTCGTCCTCGACGGCGTGGCGCTGCTGGTCACCGAGGGCTGGGCGGCCGCAGCCGAGACCTTGCGCGACGCCGCGAAGCTGATCGGCGACCTGCCGGTCTCCGCGGTGGTGCGCTGGGGATGGCAGTCGACTGTCGTGTTCGGCGGCATCTGGGACCTTGAAGCGCTGCAGGCCGTCTGCACCCAGCAGGTTGGCCTCGTCAGAGAGGCCGGCGCCCTGCAGGTGCTACCGAACAACCTCGCCGGCCTTGCCTACGCCCTCACCTGGGCCGGCGAGTTCGAGCAGGCGGCTGCCGCGATCGCGGAGGGCGAACTCGTCGCGGCGGCAACCGGCAACCCGATCCCGCCGTTCAACAGCCTGCACCTGCTTTCGCTGCAGGGCCGGGAACGGGAGACCACCGAGCTGATCGCGGCCGCGCTGGAGGCTGCCGCAGTCACCGGCTTCGGCGCGGCCCTGACGACCGCGCACTGGGCCGGCTCGGTGCTCTACAACGGGCTGGGCCGTTACCCGGAGGCGATGAGCTCGGCGCTTGCCGCCGAGCAGACCTGGGAACCGGTCGGCACGGCCTGGGTGCTCCCGGAGCTCATCGAGGCGGCCTGCCGCTCCGGTGCGGAACAGGTCGCTCGTGACGCCCTGGAACGGCTGATCGAGGCCACGCGGCCCTTCGACGCCGACTTCCCGGCCGGGCTGGAAGCGCGGAACCGCGCCCTGCTCGCCCGCGACGACGATGCCGAGGCTCTCTACCGGGAGGCGATCGAGCGGCTGAGCCGGACCCGGATGCGTCCCGACCAGGCACGAACCCATCTGTTGTACGGCGAATGGCTGCGCCGCCGAGGACAGCGGGTCGAAGCCCGCCGGCAACTGCGGACCGCGTACGACATGTTCGTGGCGATCGGCATGGAGGCGTTCGCCGAACGGGCCCGCCGGGAGCTGCTTGCGAGCGGCGAAACCGTCCGCAAACGTGCCGCCGAGGCCACCTCCGGCAACGTGCTGACTGCACAGGAACGGCAGATCGCTCTGCTGGTCCGCGACGGTCTGTCGAATCCCGAGGTCGGCGCACGGCTCTTCATCAGCCCTCGCACCGTCGAATGGCACCTGCGCAAGATCTTCGCCAAGCTCTCCATCGGCTCGCGCCGTCAGCTTCGTGACGTGCTACCCATCGCTGGCGACAACATCATCCGGTAACGGTCCCGGCGCGCCTCAGCCCCGTGGCCGTTGTGGCCGGCCCATTTGAAAGGCTCACCCTAAGGTTCGTCCCGGGCAGTGGGTCCCGGAGTCCCTCGGTTTCCTGAACCGTGCGTCGCAGGTTCGAATCCTGCCGGGGGCACCATACAAATGCGCTGGTCCGAGGCCAAATGCTGAGGGTCAGGCTCCGGCGCCGACGTCCGCATGGGGCCATTCATGGTGCGAACTGCTGGTGACGGCAACAATCAAAGTTGTCTCCGACGTCACTCCTATCCTCGGAGCAGATGGTCTGCCGACCGACGCTGGACCGTGGCTCTGCACCGCCCCGCTAGCAGATCATGGGAAATGCGGTCCGGCACGCGTCAAGGGCAAGTCGCTTCGCGAGCGAGCACGCTCGCCCCTTGACGCAGCTGACCCGAATCTGACGGGCCGCGGCTATCGGGGCGGTCCGGAGGGACTGCCCGCGCCTTGACACGTGACCGTCGGTGTGGCTGTGGCTGGTCGCGCTCGATCCGGGGCCTGATCATCGTGTGGCGGCTCGAATGCCTGCGACGAGCGCGGCAATCAGCAGCCCGAGCAAGAGCACGAGCAGTACAACAGGACTCAGCAACATCGTCAGTATCAGGATCAAGACCACAGCCAGTTTCAGCTGTGGGCTTGCCCCCGACCAAGCACCCTTGATCGCAGCCCAGACAGGGTTCTTTCCCCGCAGCATGGCTCCCAGCCCTGCGAAGACGGCTTGCGTCGTGGGCCCTCCGCTTGCCACAAAATCGTTCAGGCCGTCGGCCCAGTCCTCCACCTTCCGCGACACCTTCGCAGTGGCGTACAGCAGGGCCGCTTCTTGCAGGTCACTCAGCGCAGGTGCGAGGCTCGTCGCCGCGGGGGCGCTCTTGGTCGCGCCGATGGCGGTGTTCGAAACTGTCATGTCGTGGCCTCCTGAGCGAGACTACGTCCATGGTGGCACGGCGCTGAGCCGGCACCTTCAGTGGTGGTCCGAGTCGGTGGTGAGGTCGGTGATGACGATGTCGATTCCGTCGGCGCCGAAGGGTGGATCGATCGGGCCGAGGAGGTCGGTGAAGACTCCGTAGGCGGTGCCTCGGACGTGGCGGGCGACATCGTGCAGGTCCTGGCCGTACGGAGTAACGAGATCGAGTACGGCGCCGGTACAGGTGTCGCCGTCGCAAATCAACTGGACGCGGTCCAGCTCGCAGCGCAGTTCCCCGATCGCCCGACGGAGGGCGCTGATCAACACGTGGTCGGTGACGAAGAGCGTGATGCCGTTGTCAGCAGCAGCGCGGATCGGCCGCGACCGCCGCGTGATGGTCCGGAGTCGCTGCTTGATGGTGGCCGAAATGTCGACCCAGCCTGGTTCGACGTGAGTGCGGGCCGCGTGGCCGGCGCGGCTCAGGACGTTGTCGGTCATCGCCAGGCCTCCAACCGGTGTTTCAGCGTGGCCCGGGCGCGGGCGAGCTGACCGCGGACAACGGTGGGGCTGGTACTGAGCACGATGGCGATCTCGATGTAGCTCATCTGTTCGACTTCGCGGAGCAACCAGATGGCTCGCTGGAGCCAGGGCAGGTCCGCCAAGGCAGCTCCGAGTGCGTCGAGCAGACCGGCCTCGACTGCCTGCCCTGCAGGGTCTGTGCCCGGCGCAGCCAGGTCGGTAAGGGTGGTCTCCTCGACCGGGACGGCGCGTTTCTTCCGGAACAGGTCGACGGCCTTGCGGCCGGTGATGGTGAACAGCCAGGTCCGCAGCGGGGCGTCGCCCCGAAAGTCTGGAAGGGCTTTCCAGGCCGCGACAAAGGCATCCTGGACCACCTCCTCAGCGTCACCCTGGTCGTTGAGCATACGGCGGGCGTAGCGGAACATCGACGGTCCGTGCCTGTCGATGATCACGGCGAAGGCTTCGACATCGCCCAGCGCCGCAGCGCGCCGTAGTGTGGCGTCGCTCGAGGTGGCCCAGGCTTCTGCTTCGGCATCTCCAGCACGTAGGGAAAAGGGTGTAACCCCGTTCACACAACGATTCAACCCGATGAGTACGGGACGCGGAAGTTTTCGGGAGTCATTGCGTGAGGTTTCGGCCGGCCGCCTCGTCCAACCTGAAGAGGCGACATCGGGAAAGACAGGAAGAAGGCCAGCTGATGACCGAGACCAAGGCCGGCGCCGAGGCCGTGAAGGCGTCCGGTGGCAGGGCAGTCGGTGCCAGCGGCAGCGGAGCACTGAGCAGCGAGCAGGGCATGACGACGATCGCGGACACCGTGGTGTCGAAGATCGCCGGGATCGCGACCCGCGAGGTGACCGGGGTACACAATCTCGGCGGCGGTACGGCGCGCGCGGTGGGGATGCTGCGGGAACGGATCCCGGGATCGCGGACCAACATGTCCCAGGGCGTCGGGGTCGAGGTCGGAGAGACCCAGGCTGCAATCGATCTCGCGATCGTGGTGGAGTACGGCGTCAGCATCGCCGACCTCGCCCAAGGTATCCGGCGTAACGTGATCGAAGCGGTCGAGCGGATGACAGGGCTGGAGGTCACCGAGGTGAACATCGCCGTCAACGACATCCACCTCGACGAGGACGACGAGGACGACACCGGCGAGGCCGACGTCGTGGTGGAGCGCCGGGTCCAGTGACCCCTGCCGAGGCATCCGAGCTGTCCGGGCGGATCGCCACCGCGGCCCGGTCGGTGCCGGGTGTGGCAGACCTGCATGGTGGGATGTTCGGCGAGATCGGGACCTACCTCCCCGGCGGCCGGGTTACCGGTGTCCGGGTGTCAGATCGGCGGGTCGAGGTCCACGTCACGCTCTATCTGGACTATCCCGTGCGTGCCACCGGCGACGCCGTCCGATCCGCGGTCGAACCGTTGGTCGACCTACCGGTCTATGTGACGGTCGAAGACCTCGTGCAGCGGCACGGAGATGACTCCCGGCCTGGCGGTGACCCGTCGGTTGCCGGGCCGCCAGTGATGCGCCGGGCAGGCGCTGGGCACCTCCGGAAGGAGAATTCATGAGCATCCCTGTGATTGGCCTGTTCGCCGGGCTGCTGGTCGCGGTCGCGGCCGCAGCCGGCGGGTTCATCGGTTTCCTGCTCGCACTGGTTCTGGGTGCGGCCGGTTTCGCCGTCGGCCTGTTCGCCGACGGCGGTTCGAAGTCGTTCGACGACCTGATGTCGCGCCGCAGGCGTGGCTGACACATCCACTGACATGAGTACGTCGGCATCGGCGGCTCCGCCGGCAGCAACGGACGCACCACCAGGCGATCGTGTTCCGAACCGGACTGCCGACAGCGGCCGGCGGGGCCATTTGGAGATCGGCTCCCGAGTAGTGGAACGTATCGCCCAGGTTGCCGCTCGACGGGTGGACGAGGTGGTGCGGCAGCCGGCCACCTTCGGCAGCGGCCTGCCGAACGCGACTGCGAAGGTGGCAGGTCAACATGTCCGGCTGGATGTGGAGGTCGCCGTGCGCTGGGGGCGGCCGCTGCCCCAGACCGCTGCTGCTGTCCGCTCGCAGGTCGCCGAACAAGTCTCCGAGCTGACCGGGCTGGTCGTCGATTCGGTAGCGGTTGGCATCGCGGCCGTCGCGGCCGTCGCGGCCGACGCGCCGGCACCAGCGGCGATCGGTGCCGGAGACGAGGACGTGACATGAGCAACGAAACCGCCAAACGGCCGACCGGCACGGCCGCCGTCGCGCCGGTCGGGATCCTGGCCGCGGTTGCCACCGTCGCACTCGGCGTCGTCGGCGTCCATGACGCTCTGCAGGCCGCCGGCGCGGTGCGCGGACCATCGTGGACCGAATGGCTGGCCGGCAGACTCGAGACGATCCAACCAGGTGGCTGGATGATCCCGGCCGGCATCATCGCCGTGGTCGTTGGCCTGTTGTTCTTGGTCGCGGCACTGAAACCGCGCCGCGTCACCCACTCTGCCGTCGGGCGGGACGGCGTCTGGATCCGGCGCCGCGACATCGCCCGCCTGGCCGCCGAATCCGCGGAGTCGGTGGACTCCGTCGTCTCGGCCACGGCCAAGTCCCGGCGGAGGACGGTGCGGCTCACCGTCCGGGCCACTGGCGACACCGACCGGGTCGCCACCGATGTGGACACCACCGTGCGTGAACGGCTCGCCGTCTTGTCACCACCGCCACGGATCCGCAGGCGCGTCGTCGAGGAGCACTGAGATGGGACGTGGAGTGATCGCGGTGGATCGGGTGGTCGCAATCGTGCTCGGCGTCGGGCTCGTCGCGGCTGGTGCCGGCGGCCTCGGATGGCGGTTCGACCTCATCCCCGACGCACCTGAGCGCTTGCGGTTCAGCTGGCTACCCGACGCCACCCGGACCGCGTGGTGGCCCTGGGCAACAGGGGTTGCCGGAGTGCTCCTGGTGCTGATCGGCCTGATCTGGCTGATCAGGCACTTCCGCAGCCGCGGTGTCCGCCGACTGCGGTTGGCGGGCAGTGACCACACCGGGCTGCTCACCGCCGATGCGAAGGCCGCCGCCACGGCGGCTGGAGACAGACTGACTCAGACCGCCGGCGTGCGCAGCTCCAGTGGACGCATGGTCTCCGATCGGGGGCAGCTCGTCGCCGAACTGAACCTCACGATCGAACCGACCGCCGACCTCGGCACGGTCCAAGCCGCAGCCGAACAGACCAGCCACGACCTGCACCGCATCGTCGGACGCGACGACCTGCACCACCGCGTCCAGCTCCACGTCGCCCGACATGAGAAAACTCCAGCCCGCGTGCGCTAGACCGCCCTGCCGGGGACACCCATGTGGACATCGGAACCTCGGGCAGCAGGCGGCAGCGCTGCGCCGAAACCTGTGCGGCCGTACGCTGGAATGCATGTCTGTGTCGCCGTACTCTGATTTGCCCTCGGTGCCGACGTTGCTGCTGACATCGCCGGCCTGATGGAGCGATTCACACGCGGTGAGACATGCTTTCGCATTCGGCGACGATGGGGTTCCCGAGGCTGTTGTCGCGAGCTACGACCAGTACGACGATCTTGGCGGTGAGGACACCCTCGGGAAGTACCGGACCGTGGTCGCTCCCGAGGTGCTCGGTCGGCAACTGCCGGAGATGGTCGAGGCGATCCGCCGTGGGACCTTCGGCCCTCCGGTACTCGTGGGCAGCGGGACCGACCCTTTGCTGGTGGTGATGTCGACGCAGCAGTACCGCACCATGCGCGGTGACGACGAGCCGCCGCCAGGCGTGATCGACGACCCGACCGCCCGCACCTACGATTCGTCGCCGCCACCGGGCAGCACCCCGTTCAGCGTGGACGAGTGGGCCAAGGACGACCCGTTCACCCAGCAGATGCTCGAAGAGATTCGGCAGGAACGCGCCAGGGGCGATGGCTGAGAAGCAGCCAGAACGGCGGTTCCAGGTCCTGCTCAGCGAGGGCGCCGTTCAGGACCTCAACCGGATGCGCGACGCGGCTGCCGCGGAAGCCGAGCAATATCCCGACGACAAGTCGCCTGCGCACAACGCGAACCGCACGCTCTTCAAGGGCGTCCTCCGGAACGCCGGCGGGACGAATGCGCGCGATGTCATCGCGATCGGTCCTCGTCACGCCAGCGAGAACAACGCCTACCAGCAGACGGCGATGCGCCTCGGGCGTTCGGCCAACCAGAGCCTCCCGCAACTCGACCGGTTCGGTGCGGCCCAGGTCGGCAGCGGCGGCAAGGCACATCAGCGCAATCCGGTTCTGGACGCGAACCGGGCCATCGCGCACGCCTTCGACGGCCAGACACCACTGTCCGGTTCGCGGCCGCTCAGCGAGACCGCGTTCGGAAGCCGAGGATCGTCGGGCGGGGCGAAACAAGCCGGCAAGCAGGCCAGCCGTCCGGCCAACCCGCAGCGCGGCGACTAGGGCATTCGGGGCAGAATCGTCGTGTGAAGAAGTCTGAGGCTGAGCCGGTCGTTGCGCGGAATCGGAAGGCTGCGCATGACTATCACCTGGGTGAGGGGTGGGAAGCGGGGATTGTGTTGCAGGGGCCCGAGGTGAAGGCGCTGCGGGCTGGGCGGGCTTCGCTGGTTGGCGGGTTCGCCATGGTCGAGGAGCGGGAGATCTGGTTGCACGCGGTGCACATCCCGCAGTACTCGCAGTCTCGCTGGTTCAACGGCGGGTCGCGGCGCAAGCGGAAGTTGCTGCTGCATCGGGCTCAGATCGACAAGATCGAGCGCAAGGTCAACGAGGGCGGGCTGACGATCGTCCCGGTGAGCCTCTATTTCAAGGACGGTCGCGCGAAGGTGGAGATCGTCCTGGCGCGGGGCAAGAAGACCTGGGACAAGCGGCATACGCTCGCCGAACGCGAGGCGACCCGTGAGGTCGAGCGTGCGGTGAGCCGACGGCTGAAAGGCCGTTCGGACTAGGGTGCGTCTCCCAATCCCACGCCGTCGCGAGCCGGTGCTCGGTGCGGTGGCTCGGCGTGCGGGAGCGAAGGTCTCGATGCGGAGCATCGTGGCCTTTGCTCCCGTGCGGCGAGGTGCCGTGCCGAGTGCCGCGCAGTAGGCGTGGGATTGGGAGACGTGCCCTAGGCCTTCAGGTAGCGGTCGACCTCGGGCAGTACGTCGGACAGCGGGCGGTGCATGTCCAACAGGAGGTAGTTGTCCGCGGGGCGTTGGACGCGTTCCAACCACGTGCGAAACAGCGTCGCCCCGTCATCCGGCTGGTCGCCGAGGTCGACCGGTGGAGTGGACACGCCGCGCCGCTGGCTTCGCAGCTGCGGCCGCTGCCTGAGGCGCTCTTCAACCACCTTCAGATCCTGTACCTGGCACTCGATGTATCTGTACGTCGCACCGTACGCTCGCGCGATGTCCATACCTTCGGTGAGGATCCGCGGCCAGAAGCAGGGACTGTCGACGACCACAGAGCGCCCTTGCGCCAGCACGCTGCGCGTGACGGCGTACAGGACCTCGTACGCCGCCTTGGAACAACCGGCGACGTCGACGCCTCCGTCGAGAACAGCGGTCAGAATGACGTCGTAGTCGATGGCAACCGCACCGAACGTGTCGACGACATGAGCGGCGAGGGTCGACTTCCCAGACCCTGGCACGCCCGACATCTGCAGCAGGAACATCCCTTTCCCAGCCTCCACCCATTGCCAGTGCGGATAGACTGGCAGTATTCCGGAGCGATGACATACCAGGCGGCGTGTCGGGAACCCGCGGGCCTTATGAGGCGATGCCGATGTTCAGGCCAACTCCCGTTCTTGCCGATGTCGGCCGTCGTTCGGTCGTGAATGACGATCTCCTGCACCTGTTCGCCGAGGTCGTGTCCGCCCGCGCCGCCGAGCGCGTAGCTCGTGGTGGCCCGCGACGTCAGGGCGAGAACGGCCGCAGCGACACCGGCCGGCTGGCACTGTCGCTGCGTGCCTACGCGAGGGCCCTGGAGAAGTACCGGCTGCCCGTGCCGCCCGTGATCCGCGACGAGCTTCGCCTGCGCAGCGGGCTGCGGTCGTGAGCGACCCGACGGCCCCGGGATACTAAGGGCTCGTCGAGTCAAAGGGGTAAGGCGTGCAGGTTGTCGTCGGAGCTGGGGCCGTAGGGAGTGTGGTCGCCCGGCTGTTGGTGGCACGGGGTGAGCAGGTCCGAGTGATCACGAGGTCCGGGAGCGGGCCGGACGGGGTGGAGCGGATTGCCGCGGACGCCACGAACGGGCTGACGGACCACGTCGCGGGCGCGACGGCGATCTACTCGTGCGCAGGCCCGGCGTACAACAAGTGGACTACCGAATGGCCGCGGCTCGGTGCGGCGCTGGTCGCGGCCGCCGAGGCATCCGGGGCGGTGCTGGTGAGCACCGGCAATCTGTACGGGTACGGCGCAGTGGACGGGCCGATGAGCGAAGACCTTCCATTGCTGCCGAACACTGTGAAGGGGCAGGTGCGGGCGAAGGTCTGGGCCGCCGCCCTGGCCGCGCATCAGGCGGGGCGGATCCGGACCGCGGAGGTGCGCGGGTCCGACTACCTGGGTGCCGGCGCGGTGTCACCCTTCAGCGTGACGGTGTTGCCCAAGGTGATCGCCGGCAAGCGCGGCATGATGCCGGGCGATCTCGACGTACCGCACAGCTGGACGTACGTCGGTGATGTCGCGCGGCTGCTGATCGCGGTGGCCGACGACGAGAGCGCGTGGGGACGGGCCTGGCACGTTCCGACGCCGGAGCCGCTGTCGGTGCGCGAACTCGCGACCCGTGCCGCCGAACTTGCGGGTGCGCCGCCGGCGAAGGTTGCGTCGATGCCTACCGTGGTACTGCGGCTTGCGGGACTCGTCGATCCGGCCGCGCGGGAGATGGTGGAGATGCTGTACCAGTGGCAGCGGCCGTTCGTCATCGACTCGACCGCGGCAACTGTTGCCTTCGGCATCAAACCCACGCCGGCCGCCGACGCGCTCCGGGAAATGATCGGAAAGGGCAGGGATGAGCTCTAGGAGACCGCGCCGGTGGTTGCGCCGCCTCGTCGTCACGCTGGTGGTGCTGGCGGTCCTGGCGATCGTCGTCGACCGCGCCGCCGCGTACGTGGCGGAGAACCAGCTCGCGTCGATGGCCGACAAGGAGGCCAGGCAGTACGACGTACGCTCGGCCGGCACCTCGGTGAAGATCGGGGGCTTCGGGTTCCTGCCGCAGTTGGTCAAAGAGAATTTCTCCACGGTCACGCTGACGATGGAGAAGCCGACGTTCTCCGGCGTACCAAGTGAGGATCTGAAGGTCGAGCTGCAGAACGTGCACGTGCCGCGGTCGCTGCTGACGCAGCAGTCCGGTGCCGTGACGGTCGACGCGACCGATCTGCGGCTGCAGTTGTCGCCGCGTGAACTGGCTCGGCTCGCGGTCCGTAGTACCGGACTCGAGGGATTGTCGATGTCGGTCGTCAACGGTCAACTGCAGACGAAGGCGACGGTGCGCGGTATCAGCATCGACGCACCGATCACGCCGCAGGTGAAGGACGGGCGGGTCGCGCTGACACTCGGGCAGTTGCCCGACTCGGTCCCGTCGTACGTGCAGAGCGCGATCCGCAGCCAGCTCGCGAGCGGCATCACGATCCCTGAGCTGCCGTTCGGCGCCCAGCTCACCGGCATCAGTGTCGTGGACAACTCCGTCGTCCTGACCGCCGTGGCGAAGGACCTGAAGTTCACCGCGTGAGTCCCTTGGGTTGCGATGGTTCGCGATATATCGTCGAACTATCGCAATCACTTTCGTGAGGGACGGGTGGTCCAGATGACCGGATCGGCGTACGCCGCGGGCTGGCCTTGGGCGCAGTTCGCGCGGCACTGTTCAACCTTCGACGACATCAAGGACGAGTTGCGCGCGGCGATGAGCGGCCACCGCGGGCACCAGGGGCGCAGTCAGCAGCAGCACTTCGGGCCGCCGTGGAGCATGTTCGGCGGCGGGCAGATGTTCGGTCCGCCGTGGGGACCGCCGCCACGCTGGCGGGGACCGAAGGCGCGCCGCGGCGACGTACGGGCGGCGATTCTCGCCGTCCTCGCCGAGCAGCCGATGAACGGCTACGGCATCATCCAGGAGATCGCCGAGCGCAGCGGCGGCGTGTGGAAGCCGAGCCCGGGCTCGATCTACCCGACGCTGCAGCAGCTCGAGGACGAGGGCCTGGTGACGGCGGACGCGGCCGTCGGGCGGCGGACGTTCCAGCTGACCGACGAGGGCCGCGCGTACGTCGCTGAGCACCAGGACGAGGTGTCCGCGCCGTGGGAGGCGATGAGCGCGCCGTCGGGTGACGACGAGAACGGATTCAAGCCACTCCTCGGGCAGGTCGCGACGGCGATGTGGCAGATTCTCGCGAGCGGTACGCCGGAGCAGCAGGCGAGAGCGCGCGACGCGGTCGCCGACCTGCGCCGCAAGCTGTACGGCATCCTCGCCGAGGAAGACGACGGCGCGGACCAGCAGGACCGTTCATGAGCTCCGCCGACCGGGACCGCCGACGCCAAGGCGGTTCCGGCAGGCGGCACGGTTGGAGCGGCCCGGGCTGGAGTGGTCCGGGCTGGAGTGGTCCGGGCTGGTACGACGAGTCCGCCGGGGACTGGCGCGGTCGCACGTGGAGCCAGGCCGGCTGGGTCCAGCCCCAGCAGGCTGCGCGAGTCGACGTACCTCGGAAACGGGTGCGGATCGGCGACGCCGAACGCGACCAGGCCGTTTCGTTGCTGAGCGACCACTTCGTGGCCGGGCGGTTGACGCAGGCCGAGTTCGAGGAGCGGAGCGAGGTGGTGACGCGGGCGCGGTACTCGGACGATCTCGAGCCGTTGTTCGACGATCTGCCGAACTCGACGCAGCTGCAGGTCGTGCCGGGACCGGCCGGCCTCCGACGCCGGACGGGTCCGCCGCCGCCGTTCCTGATGCTCGCGCCGTTCCTGATGATCGGTCTCGTGATCACCTCCGTGGCACTTACTGCTCCGTGGCTGCTCTGGGGCATGTTCTGGATCGTCATGATCAGCGGCATGTCCCGCCGCCGCTGGCACCACCGTTGAACTAGCGCCGCCCACGAGCCCGCGGGATCTCCTCCGCGAACTCGACGACGAACCCGTCCGGGTCGGCGACGTGGACCGTCCGGTGTCCCCACGGACGGTCCGCCGGCCCGCTCAGCACCGGTACGCCGGCCGCACGCAGCCGCTCGGCGTACGCATCCACGTCCGCCACCATCACCACCACTTCACCACCGGCGCCCGGCGTCACCGCCCGCCCGGTCAACCACTCCGCCCGCCGCCGTTCGTACAACGCGAACCGCACCCCACCGGCGTCGAACTCCGCATACCCCGCATCCGTGAACTTGTACGCAAGCCCCACCACATCCCGGTAGAACCCCACCGACGCCGCCAGATCCCCGACGTACAAGATGACGTACCCGATCTCCATACCCGCAATTGTCGGTGCCTGCGCATACGGTCGGTGGCGTGTACGACGGTGTGTTGATTCTGGAGAGTCTGAAGGTTGGGACCGAGCTGGATGGTGTGCCGCTGACGGTGACGAAGGTCAGTCGGCAGGCTGTCAGTGGGACGTCGGTCGGACAGCCGGCGGTGTGGTCCTTGCTGGAGTTCGAGGTCGAGCGTGGGGAGGAGTTGGCCGAGCTGCTGGCGGGCGTGCTCGACAGTCCGGGGTGGTACGCCGACTTTCATGACGAGCACGAGATCTTCGTGATCTTCCCGGGGCGCGTGTTCCGGTACCGGCGGGGTGACGACGCGGCGCGCGAGGAGGCGAAGGAATTCGGGCGCGGCCTGGCGATCCCGGAGGCGCAGCTGGACTGGACGCGATGATTGGATGAGCAGATGGTGACCGTTCTCCGCTACGCGGCCTTCACATCCGATCCGGCCGGGGGCAATCCGGCCGGTGTGGTGCTCGACTCCCGCGGGCTCGACGACGCCACGATGCAGGCGATCGCGGGCGAGGTCGGGTACTCCGAGACCGCGTTCACCGACGAGCCGGATGCGAGCGGCGTGCGCCCGGTGCGGTACTTCTCCCCCAAGGCCGAGGTCCCGTTCTGCGGACACGCCACCGTCGCGACCGCCGTCGCCCTGGCGGAGCGCAACGGCCCTGGCGAGATCGTCTTCAGTACGCCTGCCGGCATCGTCCCGGTCACGGTCGACGGCGACCTGCGCGCAACGCTCACCAGCGTCGAGCCGTCCACAGAAGAGGCCGGTGACCTGACCGACGTACTCGATATCCTCAGCTGGTCACCCGACGACCTCGACCCCGCGTTGCCGCCGCGGATCGCGTACGCCGGGGCGCGGCATCTCGTCCTGGGTACGGCGACCCGGCAACGACTCGCCGCGCTCGACTACGACTTCGACCGCCTGCTCGCGTACATGCTCGAGCGCGACCTCACCACGCTGCAACTCGTCTGGCAGGAATCGCCGACCGTCTTCCACGTGCGCGTCCCGTTCCCCGTCGGTGGTGTCGTCGAGGACCCGGCAACGGGTGCCGCAGCGGCCGCGTTCGGCGCCTATCTGCGGGAAATCGGCGCGGCCCAACCCACGATCACCCTGCACCAAGGCGACGATCTCGGACGGCCCAGCCTCATCACGGTCGAGCTCCGCCCGGACGACAACCGCGTGCGGGTGAGCGGCAACGCCGTACCGATCACGGCACCCGCGTGAGCCACTCCTCGGTGCCGAACTTCGCCGCGACCCGCTCCTCGGCCAGCGCGACGGTGTCCGGAGAGATCGTGCCGGTCGACAGACCGTAGCGGTTCCGGAACGTGCCGACCATCCGCTCGATCACGTCCGCGCGGTCGAGACCGGTCTGGCTGCGCAACGGGTCGACGCGCTTGTTCGCGCTCTTCGTGCCCTTGTCGGACAGCTTCTCCCGGCCGATCCGCAGTACCTCGACCATCTTGCCGGCGTCCATGTCGTAGGCCATCGTCACGTGATGGAGGACGGCGCCGCCGGCGAACCGCTTCTGCGCGGCGCCCGCGATCTTTCCGGCCGGCGAGGTGATGTCGTTGATCGGCTGGTACGTCGCCGCGATGCCGAGATCGTTGAGCGAACCAACGACCCAGTCGTCGAGGAACGCGTACGACTCGACGAACGACAGGCCCGACACCAATGATTCCGGGACGTACAGCGAGTACGTGATGGTGTTGCCCGGCTCGACGAACATCGCGCCGCCGCCGCTGATCCGCCGTACGACGGTGACGTCGTGACGGGCCGCGCCGTCCAGGTCGACCTCGTTCCGCAGCGACTGGAAGCTGCCGATGATGACCGCGTTGGACGCCCACTCCCAGACCCGCAGCGTCGGCGGGCGCTCCCCCGACCCGACCTGCTCGGTCAGCACCTCGTCGAGCGCCATCTGCAGCGCCGGGTCCCGCCGTACGTCGTGCACGAACTGCCACTCGTGGTCACGCCAACCGGTCGCACCGGTCAACGCACGCCGTACGGCGACAGCTACCGCCTCGGGCGAGAACCCGAGCATCTCGACGCCGTCACCGAGCGCACCTCGCACCCGCGCGGCGATCTGAGCCGCGGAAGTCGCCACCTGCAGACCCGCCAAGGCCCCGTTGATCCGCTCCAGCGCGTCGTCCGGCTCGAGGAAGAAGTCGCCGGAGATCTGCGCGTTGCGGACGTGCTCGTCGACCACGTCGAGGTCGGCCACGACGAGCTTTCCGCCCGGGACCTTGTACTCACCATGCATATTCGTCATCAACTTGCTCTGGTCAACGGTTGTTCCCGGACGCATACTCCCGGCCATGGGGGAAATGAGTATGAACAAGGCGATCCATGCCGCCGTTCGACGGGACCTGGATCGATTCCTGCATGCACTGGAGCGGTTCCGGGACGGGGACCGCACGCGCGCGGCGCAGCTGGCCGCGGCCTGGCAGAACTTCGACAGCCAGCTGACCCGGCACCACGAGGGTGAGCACGAGATCGCGTGGCCGGCGTTGCAGAAACTCGGCGTGAGCCCGGAGCTGTTGGCGCAACTGGATGCCGAGCACGACACGATGGCAGGCGCGCTCGCCGCATCGCGGACCGCGATGGGTGCCCTGCGGAACTCCGCGAGCGCGGACGACGCGGCCACAGCACGCGCTGCGATTCAGGAGCTGCAACGGGTCACCGTCGAGCACCTCGAACACGAGGAGGCGGAGATCGAGCCCGTCTACCGGGCCAACGTCGGTTCGCCCGAGCTGAAGGCGATGGGCCGCGAGTTCGCCAAGGTCGGCCCGGTCCAGGGCGGTACGTTCTTCGCGTGGGCCCTCGACGGCGCCACCCCCGCGGAGTCCGCCGCCGTCACCGACAACATCCCGAAACCCGTCATCACGGTCATCCTCGGCCTCTTCGGCCGCCGCTACCGCAGTTCGATAGCCCCCACCTGGCGCAGCTGATCACGCAGCCGGCTTGAGTTGTACGGCGACCTGCCAGACGCGGGTGCGGACCGTGTCGATGTCGTCCGACGCGTCGACCTCATGGTGGATGCCGCGGCCGGAGTAGAAGTGGATCAGCGGCGCGGTCTGCTCGTGGTAGACCTCGAAGCGGCGGCGGATGACTTCCTCGGTGTCGTCCGAGCGGTGCTCGATCTCGGCGCGCCGGAGCAGCCGGTGGACGAGGGTTTCGGCCTCGACCTGCAGGACCAGGGCCGCGTCCAGCGAACGGCCCTGCGCACCGAGGATCTCGTCCAGGACGCGGGCCTGGTCGAGCGTGCGCGGGTACCCGTCCAGGACGAATCCCGGACGGGCCTCGGCGTCCGCGAGGCGGTCGCGGACCATCGCGTTGGTGACCTCGTCGGGCACGTACTCGCCCGCGTCGAGGTAACCCTGCGCCGTCTTGCCGAGCTCGGTGCCGTCCGCGATGTTGCGTCGGAACAGGTCACCGGTGGAGATGACGGGCACACCGAGGTGAGCGGCCAGGTGGCCCGCATGCGTACCCTTACCGGCCCCAGGAGGGCCCATCAGCAAGACAGTGGTCACGGCACACTCCTGACTCTCGGTAAGTCCCAAAGAATATGGGAGCCTCCGCTCCGGCGGTACGGCGTACGTCACTCCGGATCGCCAGTTGCGTCACACTCGTTCGTTACTGTCCGGAATCGCCCTCAGAACTCCATTTCCGGGCGGAGCTCGATGATGTCGCCGGGGCCGGCGAACTTGGCGGCGAGCTCCTCGGCCCGGGCTCGGGTGGCGCAGTCGAGGACGAAGAACCCGGCGAGTTGCTCCTTGGACTCGGCGTACGGCCCGTCGGTGCTGACCGGGCGCTTGCCTTCCCAGCGGTAGGTCCGGGCGGTTGATGGTGCGTCCAACGCCAGGCCGCTGACCAGTTCGCCGGACGCGGACAGCTCGGCGAGCATCTCGTCGAACTCCTTGCCCATCGCGGTCCGCTCGTCCGCCGGGATCGCGCGGCCGACCTCGGTGAAGTCGATTGTCGGGTGACCCCACGGCTGCATGTTGGAGTGGATCAGAACCACGTACTTCATGAGAGAACCTCCTGTGTCGTGCCGGTACGCCGTACTGCGCCCTGGCACCCCGGACGTCGGAGGCGCGGGCAGACCCTCGACATTTTGCCTGGATGTATTCCAGCTCACATCTGGTCACACTCGCTCACCGGGCGCCGTCAGCGCTGCAGAACACACAGACGAGAACGGAGCAAGCTCATGAGCACGATCCTGGTGACAGGCGGTACGGGAACGATCGGCCGTCAGGTGGTTCCGCTGCTCCAGGCGGCCGGCAGCAAGGTGCGCGTCCTGAGCCGGCACGCGGGTGATCGCGGCGACGGCGTCGAGTACCTGGCCGTCGATCTCCTGAACGGCGAGGGCCTGGCCCGGGCCGTGGACGGCGTCGACGTGATCCTGCACCTGGCCGGCGGCCCGAAGGGTGACGACCTCGGCACCCGCAACCTGGTCAAGGCGGCCGAGCGGGCGAAGGTCGGTCATCTGGTGCACATCTCGGTGACAGCGGTCGACCAGCTGCCGCTGACGTACTTCAAGTCGAAGCTCGGCGCCGAGCAGGCCGTCCGCGAATCCTCGGTGCCGTCGACCGTACTGCGCGTCGCCCAGCTGCACGACTTCGCCTGGAACACCGCGCGGACGATGGCGAAACTGCCTGTCATGCCGATGCCCGGCGGCATCCGCTTCCAGCCGGTCGACGGCCGGGACGTGGCCGCACGGCTCGCCGAGCTCGCGCTCGGTGAACCGCAGGGCCTCGTCCCCGACCTGGTCGGACCTAAGGTTTACAGCCTGTCTGAGCTGGCTCGCGACTACCTACGGGCCACCGGCAAGCACCGGTTGTCGCTGCCGATCCGTGTTCCCGGCAAGGCGGGCAAGGTGTACCGCGCGGGCGGCAACCTCACCCTCACCGGCGCCGACATCGGCACTCACACCTGGGACGAGTTCGTCGCCGCACAGGTGTAGGGCTCCAGCAGCTCCACCAGGTCCGGCGTACGACGGCGCGCGATGCCGGCCAGGAAGTCGGCCACCTGCACTCGCGGATCGTGCTTGGAGTCGACCTGCACGAACGACCGCAACGGCGCCGGTTCCACGCGGGAAGCGAGGAACTCGCCCATCCGTGCCACCCGGCCCGGCGTCAAAGCGCTCTGCTCGTCGTGCACCACGACGACCGAACGACCGCCGGCGCTCCAGTACAGCAACGTCTCGGCGAGCGCCGGCACCAGCGGCTCCAGCGGCGGCGGGAGCTCCGGATCCTCGTCGATCAGCCGCTGCATCACCTCTTCGACCCGAGCCCGGGTCACCGCACGCAGCGCGGGTACGTCGGCCGGCATCGTCGCGAAGAACCGGTCCACCGCCGCGTGATCCATCAGTCGCACGCGCTTAGTCCGGGTCAGGTCCACGAACGCCGCCAGGAAGCCGGTCCGGTGCCGTAGCGCCGCGGCCATCTCCGCGTGGTCCGTGCCGAGGCTGGTGCCGGCGCCGTACGACGGTTCCTCGGTGAACAGCTCGAACACCCGCGCGGCGACGTACGCGGTCTTGTCGATGGTGAGGACGTGCGCATGCCCACGCAGCGTGGTGAGCAACCACTCGAGCGCGGGCCGCTGCTCGGGTCGCAGCAACTGGTTGGACTTGTACTCCGTCCGGCGGCGCAGACGGTCTCGCAGTACGTCGATCACGTCGGCGGCCGCTGGTACGGCGAGATCGACGCTGGCATGGGTGATGACGGGTGAGGCGGGGTCGAGCAGGTTGGTTCCGGAGAACCCCGACTCGTCACACGCGACCTCGACCCACGATGACTGAGAAGTCATGGGAAGGCTGGCTCCAAGGCTGAAGGACTGCACGCTGCGGGGCCCGTCCTCGGGACGGGCTTGATCGGACGCGCCAGGAGTCATCGGGGCGCGGTGACGATCAGTAAGCAGCAGCCTTGGCAGACATGCGACCCATGATGGTCCGGACGGCCGCCGGACACCAGTGAATTCCTCGGAGGGCGCGCCGGGTCTGTCGCGCCGATGAGTTTTCTTCGGCTCAGTCGTCTCAACAAGCACCTACGAACAAGCAGGAGGCCCTCATGGCGAAGGTGCTGTACTCGGTGACGCTGTCGGTGGACGGCTTCATCACCGGCCCGGACGGCGATATGCAGTGGATGCGCCCGTATCTCGGCCCCAACCCGGAGGTCGACGACCTACTCCCCCGGATCGGGTCGCTGCTGATCGGGCGCCGGTCGCACGACGGCGACGACCCGCACAAGGGCGAGCCCGGGGAGGGTGAGGCGTTCGGCGGTGGCTGGAGCGGACCGGCGTACGTCGTCACGCACCGGCCGCCATCCGACCCGGAGGCAGGGGTCACGTACGTCGACGACTTCGCGAAAGCTCTCGCCCAGGCCAAGGAGGCGGCCGGCGACAAGTACGTGAACGTGATCGGCGCGAACATCGCCAAACAGTGCATCGAGGCCGGCGAACTGGACGAGGTGCTGCTCTTCTACGCCCCGGTCATGCTCGGCGACGGCACCCGCCTGTTCACCCGCCCCGGCGGCGACACCGTCCGTCTCGAACGGTTGAGCGTCACGGAAACGCCACTAGCGACCAGCCTGTGGTTCAGGGTCGTGCCCTAGCCCCGAACTGGTTCGGGGAGTCCTGTCCCCCCGAATCGGGACGTAGGACTCCCCGGTCCGTGCGTCGACGCTCCCCAAACTGGTTTGGGGAGGATGAGGTCCGGTCGGACTCCGTCCTGCTCGCTCACCTCGGACAGTGATTTCACCCGAGTTCGCCGGTGTACCGCCGTGCCTCGTCCTCGGTGAGGCTGTCGCGTACCACCATCACCCGCGCTACAAATCAACCGCGGCGGGGTGCATGACCGCGCGGATCTCGACTGAGCGGCCGGCGGCTTGCGCGTCTGGTAGCAGGCGCGCAAGCTCGACGGCGCGGTCGCGGTTCTCCACGTCGATCACGTAGTACCCGTCGATCCTCGTCGGCTCGCGGTCGGGCAGCCGGACGGACAGTTGGGGGTCCGCGAGCAGCTCGCCGCCGACCAGTTCGCCGGCGTCGTGGGCGACTCGTTCGAACTCGTCGCGCTGCAGGCGTGGCTCACCATCACCCTGCAGGATCAGTAGAAACTTCATCGGCGCTCTCCTCTCACAGGTACGACGGAGTCGAACGCGCAGTCTTGACATGATCCCCAGATGTTCGCGCCGAGACGACGACCTCAGCCGGCCGCCGCCCACGCCCGCGCCGTGAGGCTGATCGACCCGTCAACAGAGATCGGCAGCCGCGCCCGTACGGCGTCCCGCAGCGCCTCCTGGTCCGCCGGATCGAGGCTGCGCAGGTACGCCGGCGCCACGCCCTGCCCGCCCAGGAACGGCCCCCAGTAGTCGTCGAACGTCGCGAACTCCGTCGGTACGACGATCTCGCGCGTCCGCACCGCACCGAACCCGGCCTCGCGGAACAGCCCCTCGAGGCCTTCCGGCGTACAGAAGGGGAACCGGCGGCCTTCGTCGTGGTCCCGGTCCTGCGGGCGTACGTCGGCCATTGCGTCGAAGAAGTACCGCATCAGCTGCATGCCGCCGGCGTAGTCCCAGACGTAGACCGCGACCGTCGTACCGATCTCGCGCATCCGGCGGAGCGCCCCGACCCGCTCGGGGATGAAGTTGAGCACCAGCCCGGCGACGACCACGTCGTACGGGCCGTCCGGGAGCTCGGCCGCGGACCGGACCTCGAACGCCGCCCGCGGATCGTTGACGACCTCCCGTGCATAGCCGATGAAGCCCTCCGACGGGTCGACACCGAGCACGGACGCCGGATCCGCCGTCCGAAGGATCGTGCTGGTCAGCGCGCCGGTACCGCAGCCGACGTCGAGCCAGCGCAGTCCGGCCGGCTGCTCCAGCCAGCCGACGAACTCCGGCGCGACGAGACGGCTCCAGCGGCCTACGTACGACTCGTAGATTCCACCACTCGACCACTCACTCACTTGCGCAGGATAGACGGCAGCGAGACCCCCGTCAGTCCTTCGGAGACCGTCCACAGCCGGGCGCTGGTCTCGACATCGAGCGCCGCCTTGGGCTGCTTGGCCAACGCGGTGGGGCCGACGAGGCCGAAACGTCCGGACGGGCCGTAGTACGCACCGTGCTCGGCGGCGGGGTCCGCTGCGGCGAACAACAGCGGTTCGGTGCCGGTCTCGACGCCCTGTGAAGGGAACGGGACGAAGCGGAACAGCAACCGCGAAGCCAGCGGCATCCGGTCGCGACCGAGGCTCGGTCCGGTGGTCTGCAGGTTGGTGTTCGTGAATCCGGGATGGGCCGCGACGCTGCGCAGGCTCCAGCCGTGCTCGGTCGACAGCCGGGCGAGCTGGTTGCTCAGCATCAGGTCGGCGAGCTTCGACTGCGAGTACGCCGCCGTCGACCGGTAGCGTCGCTCCCACTGCAGGTCGTCGAAGTGGATCCGGCCGAAGTTCGCCGCACCGCTGGCCATCGTCGCGACCCGCGGCGACGGGGCGGCCAGGATCAGCGGCAGCAGGCGGACCGTGAGCGCGAACGGACCGAGGTAGTTCGAGCCGAACTGCAGCTCGAAGCCGTCCTTGGTGACCATCCGGTCGGGCGGGTTCATCACACCCGCGTTGTTCACGAGCAGGTCCAGATGCGGCTCGTCGGCGGTCAGCTGCTCGGCGAACTCCTGGACCGAGACCAGGTCGGCCAGGTCGATCCGCCGTACCTCGAGCTGGGCGCCCGGATGCGCGGCGAGGATCTCGGCCTTCGCCGCCTCGCCCTTGGCGGGCGTCCGGACCGCCATCACGACCCGCGCACCCGCGGCCGCGAGCCGCTTGGCGGCCTCCTTGCCGGTCCCACTGTTGGCGCCGGTGACGACGGCGAGCTTGCCGGTCTGGTCGGGGACTTCGTACATACTCCACGCTCCATAAAAGACTGCTGGTCTGTTATGGCTTCGACGTTATCAGACCAGCGGTCCGATAACAACAGACCGCTGGTCTGTAGACTGTGGGCATGACTTTCCAGCGCGCGCGCAGACCGGAGCAGCGGGCCGAGCGGCGGCGGGCGATCCTCGCGACCGCGGCCGCGATGCTGGCCGAGATGCCGGTCGCGGACCTCAGCCTGAACGAGCTGAGTCGTCGCGTCGGCCTGGCGAAGTCGAACGTGCTGAACTACTTCGACTCCCGCGAGGCCGTCCTGCTCGAACTGTCGAGCAGCGAGCTGTCGGCCTGGGTGCAGGACCTGGCGACCGTTCTGTCGGACCAGGCCCCCGCGTCGACCGACGAGCGGGCCGACCGGCTTGTCACGACCATCGTCGGCACGCTGGCGAAGCGGCCGGTGCTCTGCGATCTGATCAGTACGCAGGCGGCCGTGCTGGAGCGGAACATCACGACCGAAACGGCACTCACGTTCAAACGCGCGGCCATGGTCGCGTACGAACAGATGATCGGGGTGGTCGTCGGCGTACTGCCGGAGCTCGGCCCGGAGGGAGCGGGCCGCTTCATCGCGGCCGCGAGCCTGCTCGCGGGCGCGATCTGGACCCACTCCCATCCGGTGCCGGCGATCCTGGCCGCCTACGAGACCGACCCGGCGCTGAGCGCGATCCGGATGGAGTTCGAGCCGGCCCTGACCGACGCCCTGCGAGCCTTGCTGTACGGCGCTTTACCCAGAGATCAGGGCAGGTAGTAGTTCGGGTTCGGGAGCTTGAAGGTGCGGTCGGCGAAACCGCCCTTGAGGTCGGAGAACTGGTCGCCGAAGTTCGCGACGATGTCGTAGCCGAGGGACTCGATGTGCGCGCGGGTGGCCGACTTGTAGTGGATCGTCGTACAGGATCCGTTCGGGTCGCCTGCGCACGCCTGCTTGAGGTAGTCCGGGTAGTTGGCGACGGCCGGCTTCGTGAACAGGCCGTCCTCGCCGTTGCTCAGCGTCGTCGGCTTCGGGTACCCGGCGTCGACGCCGACACCGTCAGCGGTGAGGTTGCCCAACGTCGCCTGCTCCTGCGCGGCGCCGCGGCCGGTCAGGAAGAAGATCGCGTACCCCTCACGCTCGGCCGTCTTGACCAGGTCGACCATGCCGGGAACGGCCGGGAACCGCTGGTTCAGCACGTAATCCGCGTTCGTGGCCGGGTTGTACGCCCAGTTGCTGGCGATCTCGTAGTTCCAGGTGGCCAGCGACGTGTCGTCGACGTCGAGCAGGATCGCCTTGGTCCTGGCGGTGTGGTGCGTCGCCGAGATCCAGTGCGTTCCCGCGGCGGCGACCTTCGTCGCCTCCTTCGCGTAGTTGCTGTCCGCCGCGAAGTTGCCGGAGCCGAGCGGGTCGCCGTAGTAGTTGCGCAGCTGCTGACGCAGTACGTCGATGTTGGTGACCTGCCTCTCGCTGTGCGGTGTCGACGTCTGGATCGCCGGCTGCTGCGTCGCGGCGCCGGCCGAGTACGCGACTCCGCCGACGACCGATGTCATCGCGACCGCGGCGACGCTGGTCAGAACCATGCGGCGGGACGGCCGGCGCCAGGAACGGAATGCCATGGTGACCTCTTCAGGGAAACGGGAATGCTTGCGCAAGCAAACTAACCCCCGTCCGGGCCCGTCGGCGGCCTGACGGTCCGAGGTTCAGGGGAATCCTGCGTTCGCTAGACCTGCTTGAGGTACCGGTGGCACGGGATCGGCAACGTTCCGCGTTCGACTGGCGCCGGATAGTCGAACGGTCCGCCGTCGGTCCAGCCGCAGCGTTCGTAGAACCGGCGCGCCCGCGCGTTGCCGGTCACCACGGCCAGCCAGGCTTCCTGATGACCTGCTGCCTTCACCTGCCGCTCGGCTTCGGCGAGCAACGTCGTGGCGACGCCCGATCCCCTGTGTTCACGTGCGACGTATACCTGCTCGACCTCGTCGCCCACCACCATGACGAAGCCGGCGATCTCGTCATCGACGACGGCGACCGTGGTGTCCTCGACCCGTTGCGCGGCCCGGGTCCAGAACGACTCCTTGGTCCGGTGCGCGACCAGTTCGTCGGGCACATGTCCCAGGTGGCCGTCCTGCCAACCGACGTACCAGATCGCGGCCACCGCATCGGCATCTTCAGCAACAGCGGGTCGCACAGTCATGCCGCCAGGGTAAATGAACCCGCTACGCCCCTACGCTTGCGTCGTTCGGCTTCTCTCACGAAGGAGAACGCGCTGTGGCCATTGGCCTGGTCAAGACAGACGATCCGTGCGTCTCCTGGGGAGAGTCGATCGTCGAAGCCGTCAGCGAGACCACCGATCGCGTCGTCCGCTGGCGCGGCATCGACTTCGTCGTCCGGCCGAACGATCGCGAGCCGACGGACGCGGTCCATTCACTTCGGTCGAACGACAGCCCGCTGTTCCTGCCGGAGGAGCTGGCCGACACGGTCCGCCGGTACGGCGCTGGGGAGCCCAAGCGGGGCGATGCGGAACGGCTCGTCCGCGCCACCGGGCACACGATGTCGCAGTCGGCCGGGCTGAGCAGCCCACTGTTCGACAACATCGGCGGGCTCCACGAGCAGGAGGCCGACCTGGACGACGGGCTGGCCGACGTATGGACCCAGGAACGTCTGCCCGAGCTCTGGCCGAAGACCGAATCCGGAAAGTTCGTCCCCGTCGCCGAGGTGCAGGACTTCGCCTTCGCCGGCCGGAACCCGGCGGCGGCAGCGGCAGCACGGGAACTGATGACGGAGATCGTCCGGCAGCAGGGCCCGGGCGCTCCGGTCGGACCTGAGGACTACGCCGCCCTCTCCGAGGCGTTGATCGCGACAAAACCCGAGGAACGGTACGGCGAGATCCTCAAGCTGCTTCCGGGCACCGACGAGCTGTCGCCGTCCGACACGTTCTCTGCCGAGGCCGCGCTCCGCAGGGGCTTCGCCGAGGCCGTCGCGAAGCGCGACCCGTCGCTCGCGGCCACGGCCGTCCGGAGGGCGTCGGAGCGGATCGACCCACAGCTGCGACGGCTGGTGGAGGATCCGGCCCTGGCCCCGGTCACTCCGGGTCGTAGGCCAGGTTCGGCCGGAGCCAGCGTTCGACCTCAGCGACCGGGAGATTCCGCCGTACGGCGTAGTCCTCGATCTGATCGCGCCCGAGGCGGCCGACACTGAAGTAACGCGACGCCGGGTGCGCGAAGATCAGACCGCTCACCGCCGCGGCTGGCGTCATCGCGAACGACTCGGTCAGCCCGAGGCCGATCTTTTCCGCCGCGAGCAGCTCGAACAGGTCCCGCTTCTCGCTGTGGTCCGGGCTCGCCGGGTACCCGAGGGCCGGCCGGATGCCGCGGAACCGCTCCGCGTGCAGGTCCTCCAGCACCGGCTGTGCGTCGGGCTCGAACCACGCCCGCCGCGCCTCCAGGTGGATCCACTCCGCGAACGCCTCCGCGAGCCGGTCGGCCAGTGCCTTGACCATGATCGCCCGGTAGTCGTCGTTGCGTTCCTCGTACGACTTCGCCAGCGCCTCCGCGCCGTGGATCGCGACCCCGAACCCGCCGAGATGATCACCGGACGGCGCGATGTAGTCGGCGAGGCAGCGGTTGTCCCGCCCGGCCGGTTTCGCGGTCTGCTGCCGCAGCATCGGGAACGACCGGTCCAGTCCGTCCAGGACGATGTCGTCACCCTCGCTGTGCGCCGGCCAGAACCCGTACACGCCCTCCGCGGTGAAGGATCCGTTCGCGATGATCTCGTCCAGCAACGTGTTCGCGTCGTCGAACAGCTCCCGCGCGACCGGCTGGTCCAGGATCGCCGGGTACTTCCCCTTCATCTCCCAAGCCAGGAAGAGGAACTGCCAGTCGATCATCTCGCGCAGCGTCTCGATCGACGGCGACACGTACCGCAGGCCGGTGAACTCCGGCACCGGAAGCTCGCCGTACTCGACGGTTTCCTTGTTCGCCCGCGCCTCGGCCAGTGTCAGCATCGGTGCGCGCTGCTTGTTCGCGTGCTGCTCGCGCAACCGCTCCTGCTCGACACTGTTGCTCTTGGCAAGCTCTGCGGCGCGGTCGGAGTCGAGCAGGTCGGACACCACGCCGACGACCCGCGAGGCGTCCAACACGTGCACAGTGGTGTTCTCGTACGCCGGTGCGATCCGGACGGCGGTGTGCTGCTTGGAGGTCGTCGCGCCACCGATCAGCAACGGCAGCTTCAGCCCGCGCCGCTGCATCTCCGCGGCCACCGACACCATCTCGTCCAGCGACGGCGTGATCAGGCCGGACAGGCCGACCGCGTCCGCGCCCTCGGCCACTGCGGTGTCGAGGATCCTTGCCGCCGGCACCATTACGCCGAGGTCGATCACCTCGTAGTTGTTGCAGCCGAGCACCACGCCGACGATGTTCTTGCCGATGTCGTGGACGTCGCCCTTCACGGTCGCGAGCACCACCTTGCCCTGCCCGCGGACGGACTCGGCGCGGCCCTCGAGCCGGGCCTGCTCCTTCTCCGCCTCCATGAACGGCTCCAGGTAGGCGACCGAGCGCTTCATGACGCGGGCGCTCTTCACCACCTGCGGCAGGAACATCTTGCCGGCGCCGAACAGGTCGCCGACGACCTTCATGCCGTCCATCAACGGGCCTTCGATCACCTCTAGCGGCCGCGGCAGCTTCTGCCGGGCCTCCTCGGTGTCTTCCTCGATGAAGTCGACGATGCCGTGCACGAGCGCGTGCGACAGCCGCTCCTCCACCGTGCCCTCACGCCAGGTCAGGTCGACCTCGCGCTGCTTGCCCTTGCCCTTCACGTTCTCGGCGAACGCGACCAGGCGGTCCGTGGCGTCGTCGCGGCGGTCGAAGATGACGTCCTCGACCAGCTCCAGCAGGTCCTTCGGGATGTCCTCGTAGACCGCGAGCTGGCCCGCGTTCACGATTCCCATGTCCAGACCGGCCTTGCCGGCGTGGTACAGGAACGCGGAGTGCATCGCCTCGCGGACGATGTCGTTGCCGCGGAACGAGAAGGACAGGTTCGAGATACCGCCGCTGATGTGGACGCCGGGACAGCGTTGTTTGATGAGCGGCAGCGCGTCGATGAAGTTCTTCGCGTAGCCGTTGTGCTCGGACATGCCGGTCGCGACCGCGAGCACGTTCGGGTCGAAGATGATGTCCTCGGCCGGGAAACCGATACCGGTCAACAGGTCGTAGGCCCGGCCGCAGATCGCCACCTTGCGCTCGACCGTGTCGGCCTGGCCCTGCTCGTCGAATGCCATCACGACCGCGCCGGCGCCGTACGACATGATGCGGCGGGCGCGGTCGAGGAACTCCTCCTCGCCCTCCTTCAGGCTGATCGAGTTGACGACGCCCTTGCCCTGCACGCATTTCAGGCCGGCCTCGAGCACCGACCACTTCGAGCTGTCGATCATGATCGGGATCCGGGCCACCTCGGGCTCGGTCGCGATCAGGTTCAGGAACGTGGTCATCGCCTGCTCGCTGTCGAGCAGGTCGGCGTCCATGTTCACGTCCAGCAGGTTCGCGCCGCCGCGCACCTGCTCCAGCGCCACGTCGACCGCGGCCTGGTGGTTGTCGCCCTCGATCAGCCGGCGGAACTTCGCCGACCCGGTGACATTGGTCCGCTCGCCGATCATCACGAACCCGGTGTCGGCGCTGATCTTGAACGGCTCGAGGCCGGAGAACCGGGTGGTGTGATCGGACGGTACGACGGTGCGCGGCGGCAGCTGCTCCACAGCGGCCGCGATCTGCTTGATGTGGGCAGGCGTCGTACCGCAACAGCCGCCGACGATGTTGACGAGACCGGACTCGGCGAACTCCCGCAGCAGCGCCGACGTCTCCTCGGGCGTCTCGTCGTACCCGCCGAACGCGTTCGGGAGGCCGGCGTTCGGGTGCGAGGCGACGTACGTGCCGGCGAACCGGGCCAGGTCGGCCACGTGCGGGCGCAGCTGGGCGGCGCCGAGGGAGCAGTTGACGCCGACGACGAGCGGGGCGGCGTGCTCGACCGAGCTCCAGAACGCCTCGACGGTCTGCCCCGACAGCGTCCGGCCGCTCAGGTCGACGATCGTCACCGAGATCCACAGCGGCAGCTGCGGCGCGACCTCGCGGGCCGCGGCGACGGCGGCCTTGGCGTTCAGGGTGTCGAAGATCGTCTCGATCAGCAGCAGGTCGACGCCGCCCTCGGCGAGCGCCGCGATCTGCTCGGCGTACGCGTCCTTCACCTGCTGGAAGGACACAGCGCGGTACGACGGGTCCTCGACGCGCGGGCTCAGCGACAGGGTCACGTTCAGCGGGCCGATCGAACCGGCGACGAACCTGCCGCCGAACTCGTCGGCCGCCTGGCGGGCCAGCCGCGCGCCGGCGACGTTCAGCTCGCGGACGTGGGCCTGCAGGCCGTAGTCGGCCTGGCCGATGCTCGTCGCGGTGAAGGTGTTCGTGGTGGTGATGTCCGCGCCGGCCGCCAGGTACTGCCGGTGGACGTCGAGGATCAGGTCCGGCCGGGTCAGGTTCAGCACGTCCGGGTCGCCGGTCACGTCATGCGTGTGGTTCCCGAAGCGATCGCCCTGGAAGTCGGCCGTCTGCAGCTTGGCGCCCTGGAGCATCGTGCCCCAGGCACCGTCGAGAACTGCGATGCGCTGATCCAGCAGGTCCCGCAGCGCGGCTTCACTCATCTGCCAACCCCTCCAGAAGAATTCTCCGGAGGCGCCCTTGCATCAGTGCTCCAGGTCGAGCGTGGCGGACCCGGGTCCGTTGCAGCGCCTCTCGGCCTGGATGCCCCATGTTAGTGGCGTCACACTCAGCGCCAAGCGCTTTGTCCACATTCTAGGACGGGCGTTCAATCAGTGGATAAGTTGCTGGATCGCCGGGGCGTAGAGCTCCGCGACGGTCGCCACGTCCGCGGTGGCGATCGGGCCCGTCTTGTCGATCGCGATCGCGGCACCGAGTCCTAGTAGGTGCGCGGTGATCAGGGCCGCCCGGAGCTCGGCATCCGGTCCGGTCAGCCGCGCGGCGAAGGCGCGGGTGACCTGGTCGCGGAAGTGCTCGCGGATCTGCGCCCGCTCGTCGGCCTTGCCGGCCGCGAACACGACCCGGACGAGCAGGTCCTGATCGTTGTCCCGGCGGTACTCGACGAGTGTGCGGACCGCGTGCTCGCCGAGCCGCTCGTTCGGTGCGGCGAGCAGCAGCTGGGCGGCCTCGGTGAAGTCGGCGACCCGCTCGAAGAGCGCCTCTTTGCCGCCGAAGTGCTTGACGATCAGGGCGGCACTCACACCGGCGTCCGCAGCGACCCCGCGCAACGTGACCGCGTCGTACGGCTCCCGTGCGAACGCCTTGCGCGCCGCACGGAGGATCGTGGTCCGCCCCGGGTCCGTCACATCCTCACCTGGACCGCCACCGGCTCGGGCCGCCGCGCTGGGATGAACATGACCAGACCCGCGGCAACCAGCGCCGAGATGCCGGCAATGACGAACACGATCAGGTACGCCGACAGCGCGGGCGCGACCCGGCCGCCCGAGGAGATCGTGACGCCGGCAAGCACGCTGGCCACGATCGTGCTGCAGATCGCCTGCCCGATCGTGCGCATCAACGTGTTGAGGCCGTTCGCCGCGGCTGTTTCGGTCACCGGCACAGCATGCATGATCAAGGCCGGAAGCGCCGAGTACGCAACGGCGGTTCCGGCGCTGACGACCGTTGCGCCGATCACGATCCCGGCGACGTTGCTGCTGGTGAAGAGGCGGACGACGTACCCGGCGGCCATCAGCACCGACGCGATCGCGAGCGTGAACCGCGGGCCGCGCGCGCTCGAGATCCGGGCCGACACCGGTGAGAGCAGCACCATCGCGACACCGCCGGGGAGCAGGCACAGACCGCTGACCACGATGGATTCGCCGAGACCGTAGCCGGTCCAGGTCGGCTCCTGGACGAGTTGGGCGGTCGAGAGCGAGTTGGCGTAGAAGGCGAATCCGATCAAGAGGGCGCCGAGGTTCGTGAAGAGAACGGCCGGCCGCGCGGAAACGCGAAGGTCGACGAGCGGGCTCTTCGTGCGCAACTCGTACCAGCCCCAGAGCGGGACCATCAGGATCGCGGCGGCGGACAGGCCGACGATCGTCGTCGTACTCCAGGCACTGCTCTTGGAGACCGCGAGCAGCAGGCAGACCAGGAACGCACTGAGTCCGACGGCCCCGAAGATGTCGAACCGGCCGCGGGTGCGGATCGCGGACTCCGGCACGATCAGCAGCACCAGGACGATGTCGAGCACTCCGAGGCCGAGGTTGATCCAGAACATCGTGTGCCAGTTCGCGTACTCGACGACGAGCGTCGCTGCCGGGATGCCGAACGCCGCGCCGATGCCCAGCGTCGAGCTCATGATGGCGATCGACGGGATCACCCGGCGCGGCGGCAGTTCGTCGCGCAGGATGCTGATGCCGAGCGGGACGACCGCGACCGCGGCGCCCTGGAACGCACGGCCGACGATCAGCACGCTCAAATTCGAACTGCTCGCGCAGAGCAGGGAGCCCACGACCATCGACGAGAGGGCGATCAGGAGGACGCGGCGCTTGCCGTACATGTCGCCTGCTCGGCCGAGGAGCGGCGTGAACACCGCGCCGGTGAGCAGCGTGACCGTGATCAGCCAACTGACGTCGGACGGCGGGCTGTGCGTGATCGCGGGGAGTTCGGGGAGCAGTGGCACCACGATGGTCTGGCTGATCGAGACCAGCACGCCGCAGAACGCTAGCGCTGCTAGGACCAGACGTGGACGGGCAGCAGGACGGACGGTCAAGCGAAGTCCTCACAGAGGTGAACAGTTGTTTACCCAGCATCGTAAACGCTTGTTCACCCCAGTTGGAAGTGGACCGGGAAACCGCTCACCAATTGGCCCAGCCCGACCGGCACCCAGTTGCCTACGGTGGCTCCCATGAGGATCTTCATCGCCGGCGCCACCGGCGCAATAGGCCGCCGCCTCGTCCCCCTCCTAGCAGCCCAGGGCCACCACGTAACAGCCCTAACCCGCCGCCCCAACCCGGATACGTCGAGCGGGAAGTTGGGTAGCGCGGGCTCATCCGACGGCGGGATCGGTGGGTCGAGCGGGAGGTTGGGCGGTGGGGGCTCATCCGTCAGCCGGAGCGGTGGGTCGAGCGAGAGGTTGGATGATGGGGGCTCGCCCGTCGGCGGGAGCGATAGGTCGAGCGGGACGTTGGATGGCGGGGGCTCGCCCGTCGGCGGATCGGGTGGGACGACGGGTAGTGGGATGACGGCCGTCGGCGGGAGCGGTGGATCGGGCGGGAGGTTGGGTCGTGGGGGCTCATCCGGCGGCGGATCGGGTGGGACGACGAGCGGTGGGGTGACGACTGTTGTCGGGGATGTGTATGACGCTGAGCGGCTGCGGGAGGTGGTTGCGGAGGCTCGGCCGGATGTGGTGATGCATCAGCTGACTGATCTAGCGACGCGGGACTTCGCGGCGAACAGCCGCATCCGCCGCGAGGGCACGCGCAACCTGGTCGACGCAGCCCTGGCCGCCGGCGTACGGCGGATTGTCTCGCAGAGCATCGCGTGGGCGTACGAGCCCGGCTCGACACCCGCAACCGAATCCACCCCACTCGACCTGCACGCCCCGGACGCCACCCGCCGCGCCACGGTCGAGGCGGTCGCCACCCTGGAGGCGATCACCGCCGAAGCACCCGAGTGGGTCGTACTCCGCTACGGCATGCTCTACGGCCCCGACACCTGGTACACCAAGGGCGCCCTGATGGCCGACCTAGCCACCACCGCCAACCTCCCCACCGGCCCCGACATCACCAGCTTCCTCCACATCGACGACGCCGCCACAGCCGCAGCAGCCGCCCTCACCTGGCCCACCGGCCCCGTGAACATCGTCGACAACGACCCCGCCCCCGCCTCAACCTGGACCCCCACCTTCGCCCAGTCCGTCGGCGCCCCTCCCCCAAAACCCACCCCCTCATCCAACGCAACCGCCCCCCACCCCACCACCCCCGCGGACAGCGGAGCCGCGGACAGCGGAGCCGCGGACAGCGGAGCCGCGGACGGCGGAGCTGCGGCCGGTCAGACTGCGGGCGGTGGAACGGCGGACAATGCAGCCGCGGGCGGTCCAACTGCGGGCGCCGTACCGGGTGAGGCGGATGCCGCGCGAACCCCATGGGCTCGTGGAGCCTCCAACGCCTACGCACACTCGCTCGGCTGGTCCCCCACCCACCCCACCTGGCGAACCGGCTTCACCTCCTGACTCGCCGAGTCGTGGCGATCGGCTGGCGCCCCAGAACGCGAGTCGTGGATCGTGACTGGCTTTTGACTGCCGACTTCCACGACTCGACGGCGGCAAAGAGGCCGGGCCCAGCGCTCCGAGGGGCGGTGGAGCGGGAGCGGTGTGGGCGGTGGAGCCGCGGACGGTGCAACTGTGGGCGACGTACCGGGACAGGCGGGCGCCGCGGACGGTGGAACTGCGGACGGTGCAACCGTGGGCGACGTACCAGGTGAAGCAGGCGCCCCGGACGGTGGAACTACGGGCCGTCCAACCGTGGGCGACCTACCAGGTGAAGCAGGCGCCCCGGACGGTGGAACTACGGGCCGTCCAACCGTAGGCGACGTACCGGGAGAGGCTGGTGCTGCGGGCGGTGGAGCTGGGGGTGGTCCGACGGCGGCCGACGTACCGGGAGAGGCGGGTGTCGCCCGGACTGGATGGGCTCGTGGGGCATCCGACGCCTACGTACATTCGCTTGGCTGGTCCCCCGGTCACCTGACCTGGCGCACCGGCTTCGACTCCTGACTCGTCGGGTCGTGGCGATTGGCTGGCGTCACGGAGCGCGAGTCGTGGATTGTGGCTGGGTTTTGACTCGTTTCGCTGCCGATTTCCACGACTCGGTGCGGCAAAGGGATCGGGCCCGGCGCTCTGAGGGGGAGGGGAGCGTCGGGCCCGATCTGGGCGGTCCGCCGGCAGCGAGGGGGTGACGCTGGGGTCAGCGGACCGGGCCTGTGATGAGTTCGATGGTTGCCTTGTGGGTCTGACCGGACTGGTCGGTCCAGCCGACCTCGACCTTGTCGCCCGGGTGCTGCTTGTTGAGCAGTTCGGACAGGGTGGCGGGCGAGGTGACGGCGTGCCCGGCGAACGAGGTGATCACGGCACCGGCCTCGATGCCGGCCTCGTCGGCGTGACTGTCCGCGACCACGTCGCCGACGACCGCTCCGCTGGTACCCGCGCTCGTCACGACCGAGACTCCGAGCATCGCCGAGTCGCCGATGTGTACGTCGGCCGACGCCTTCCCGTCCTCGATCTGCTCGGCGATGTCGAGCGCCTGGTTGATCGGGATCGCATACCCCTCGGTCGTCGTCCCCGACCCGTTGCCCTGCCCCGACCCGTCACCAGAACCGTTCCCGGACCCACCGCCCGAGCCGTCCCCGTACCCGTTGCCAGAACCATCACCCGACCCGTTCCCGTTCCCGAACGGGAAACCGCCGGTGCCGTCGCCGTTTCCGTTACCGGATCCGTCGCCCGATCCGTTCCCGAACGGGAAGCCGCCAGTCCCGTCGCCGGTTCCGTTGCCCGACCCGTCCCCGTAGCCATTGCCCGTGCCGGAGCCGTTGCCGAACGGGGAGCCGCCGGTCGCGTTCGGGTCGCCGTAGCCGCTGGCGTTGGCCGTGCTGGTGTTGCCGTTGCCCCAGGCGGCGAGGGTCGCGGTAGCTGCCTGTGCGATGGACGCCGAGGTCTGGCCCGGACGGCCCTGGCCGCCGTTGTTGCCGCCGTTGCCGGCCACGTCGACGCCGACCACTTCGCCGTTCGCGTTCACGAGCGGGCCGCCGGAGTCGCCGGCCTGGATGTTCGCGTCGGTCTGGATCAGGTCCTCGAGGTTCTCCGGGTCCTGCCCGTTCTCGTCGGTCGCGGTGATCGACTGGTTCAGCCCCGTCACCCTCCCGGCCGCGTAACTCGGCGTACCGCCGACTCCGCCCGCGTTCCCGACCCCGACCACCTTGTCGCCGAGCTTCACCTGGTCGGAGTTCCCGGTCTTCGCGGTCTCGAGCCCGGACGCGTCCTTCAACTTCAGTACGGCGATGTCATGCGCCTCGTCGTACCCGACGACACTCGCGCTGTACGTCTTCCCGTTCCCGACGTCCGTCACGGTGATCGACGTCGCGCCCTCGATCACGTGGTGGTTGGTGAGGACTTCGCCGTCGGAGGTGAGCACGATCCCGGTGCCGGCCGCTCGCGCGTTCGCGTATCCGAGGACGGTGTTCACGTCGACCAGACCCGGCGACACCTTCGCTGCCACGGCCGCCGGGTCGAACGCCTGCTGCGACAGCTGCGAGCTGTTCGCGCCGGACCGCTGGTCGATGCCCCAGGCAACCGATCCGGCGACGAGCACGGCGGCCAGTCCGAGCGCACCGGCGCCCAGGAGTCGGCGCCCGCGCTTCTTGGGGGGCTGCGGCGGAGAACCGAACGGGTACGGCGAACCGAACTGCGGCCCGTACTGAGGCGGCCCGTACTGAGGCACTCCGTACTGAGGCATCTGCTGGTACTGCGGATATGTCTGCTGCTGCCCATACGGCCGGCCGGGCTGCTGCCCGCCGTGCGGCGCCTGCCCACCTTGCGGAGCCTGCCCACTTTGCGGAGCCTGCCCACTTTGCGCCTGCGCGCCGTACGGCGCCTGCCCGCCGTACTGCTGTCCGCCTTGCGGTGCCTGCCCGCCGTGCGGCGCCTGCCCACCTTGCGTCGGCCCGGCGTGCGGCGGCTGCCCGCCTCGGGCGTGCCCGCCTTGGGGCTGCTGTCCGCCGTTGTACGGTCCCGGTCCAGCGGTCTCGTTCATCTGGTGTCGCCCTCCTCGGCAAGTTCCCTCTGCCTTCGAGTAGAGCTCGCGAGACTGAGAACTCCATCGGGCCCGCCAATGAATCAGCTGAGAATCCGCTCGACCGCCATCACGACGGCCGTCCGCCGCTGCGACCGGTCCGGCAGCTCCATCCCGTACTCCGGATTCATCGACGACCAGCTCGTCGCAATCGCCTGGATCAGCGACAGCAGACTGACCGGGGTGAACCTGCGCGACACCACCCGGCGGCGGATCCCCCGCTGAATCTCTTCCAGCCGGCGCTGATTGACCGCGACGATCGCCTCCAACGGCCGGCCGTCCGGCCGCTCGAGCCGGTACCAGACCGACAGCCGGAGCCGGTCCGGATGCTCCTCGAAGTAGTCGAACACCCGACCCGCATACGACGGGAGATCTTCGACGTCGAACCCGACCTCGTCCAGGTACTTCTCCAACGACGCACTGAACACCGCGTCGAACAGGTTGTCCTTGTTCCCGAAGTACGCGTACAGCATCGCCTTGTTGCACTCGGCCACCTCGGCGATCCGGCTGACCCGCGCACCGCCGATCCCGCGTGCCGCGAACTCCTCGGTGGCGGCCTCCAGGATCCGGGCCCGGGTCCGGTCTGCGTTCCGTTGCTGCATACGGCGAGCTTACCAACCAACCGGTTGGTTGATTTCCAACCAACCGGTTGGTTAGATAGGAGCTGTATCCAACCAAACGGTTAGTTAGGAATGGCGATGAGCAAGATCTGGCTGGTCACCGGCAGCTCGCGCGGCCTGGGGCGCGCACTGACCGAGGCGGTGCTGGCGGCCGGCGACCGCGTCGTCGGCACGGCCCGCAAACCCGAGCAACTCGACGACCTGGTGACGAAGTACGGCGACCAACTACGGGCAGTCGCGCTGGATGTCACGGACGCGGACGCCGCGCGCGCTGCCGTACGGACCGCAGTGGAGGAGTTCGGCGGGCTGGACGTGGTGGCGAACAACGCCGGTTACGCGAACAGCGCGTCGATCGAGGAGATGGCTGACGACGACTTCCGAGCGCAGGTCGAGACCAACCTGTTCGGTGTGGTCAACGTGACTAAGGCTGCGCTGCCGGTGTTCCGCGAGCAGCGCAGCGGGCACTTCCTGCAGTTCTCGTCGATCGGTGGACGGGCCGGCGGGACGCCTGGCATGGGTGCGTATCAGACCGCGAAGTTCGCCGTCGAGGGCTTCTCCGAGGTGCTGAACAACGAGGTGCACCCGTTCGGTGTGAAGGTGACCATCGTCGAGCCGGGCGGTTTCCGGACCGACTGGGGCGGCTCGTCGATGCAGCTCGCCGAGGTGCACCCGGACTACGAGTCCACCGTCGGCGAAATGCACCGGCGCCGCCTGGAGATGGATGGCAAGCAGCCGGGCGACCCGGCCAGGGCCCCCCAGGCGATCCTCCAGATCGTCGGCCTCGACAACCCGCCGCTCCGGCTGCTGCTCGGCTCCGACGCCCTCAAACTCGCCGAAAGCGCGTCGGCCTCCCGTGCCGCCGAAGCCACCGCCTGGGCCCACCTCACCACCTCAACCGACTTCGACTGACGCGAAGACGACCGGCGATGGACACCCGCGGCCGGTGGGTGGGGCATCCGCAGTCAGCGATGGACACCCGCAGCCGGTGGCTGGGCGTCCGCAGCCCGCCGGTGGGTAGGCGTCCGCAGCCAGCCGGTGGGTAGGCGTCCGCAGCCAGCCGGTAGGCGGGCATCCGCAGCCCGCCCGTAGGCGGGGCACCCGCAGCCCGCCGGTGGCTGGGCGTCCGCAGCCAGCCGGTGGATGGGCGTCCGCAGTGGGTAGGCGTCCGCGGCCAGCCGGTGGATGGGCACCCGCAGCCGACCCGTGGGTGGACGTCCGCGGCCGACGGGTGGATGGGCATCCGTCGGCCGACCGGTGGGTGGGTGGGCGTCCGCAGGCGGCTGGTGGGTGGGCGTCTGGGAAGTTGGGTTTGCGTCCGAGATCCGGGGCGCAAACCCTGCATCTCGGACGTCAACCCAGCAAATGCACAGCAGGCACGACGACCAGCCCCTGTCCGGCGGCCGCATCGGCTTCCGGCAGGTGGCGGCCACGAGTGGGGTTATCCGCGTAGGTTGCGGAAGAACTCGCGGACGTCGGTTAGCAGCAGGTCGGGTTCTTCCAGGGCTGCGAAGTGGCCGCCGTGGTCGACCTCGGTCCAGCGGGTGATCGTGTTCGAGGTCTCGCAGTACCGTCGGATCGCGACGTCGTGCGCCAGCGCGAGGACGGCCGTCGGGACGCCTGAGTTAGGCCGTGGCGTCCAGTCGCGCGGCTGGGCGTACCCGATGTAGGCCGCCGATCCGCCGGTCCCGGTCAGCCAGTACATCATCACGTTCGTCAGCAGCCGGTCCTTGCTGATGATTGCCTCCGGCAAGGTCTCGGCCGGGTACGTCCAGGCCTTGAACTTGTCCATGATCCAGGCCAGTTGCGCGACCGGCGAGTCGACCAGGCCGTAGCCCAGTGTCTGCGGCCGGGTCGACTGGATCGAGATGTAGCCGAACTCGTCCTTCATGAACTGCCCGATCCGCCGCATCTTGTCCTGCTCGAGCGGCGTCAGCGTCTGCAGTTCCTCCTCGGACAGCTGCAACGGCGGCAAGTTCGTCCCGCCGTTCGTGTGCACGCCAACGACGCGCGAAGGGGCGGCCCGTCCGACCTCGGGTGACACCGATCCACCCAGATCCCCGCCCTGTACGCCGTACCGCTCGTAACCGAGCTCGTTCATCAGCGCTGCCCACACCCGTCCGATCCGCGGGAACGTCCAGTTGTCGTCCGCCGTCGGCCCGGAGAATCCGAACCCGGGCAGCGCCGGGATGACCACATGGAACGCGTCCGAAGCCTGCCCACCGAAAGCGACCGGATCGGTCAGCGGCCCGATCAGGTCGAGGAACTCGACGATCGACCCCGGCCAGCCGTGTGTGAGCATCAGCGGCAGCGCATCCGGCTCCGCGGACCTGACATGGATGAAGTGGATCCGCTGTCCCTCGATCTCGGCGGTGAACTGCGGGTACGAGTTCAGCTCCTTCTCGGCGGCGCGCCAGTCGTACGACGTGCGCCAGTAGTCGACCAGCGACGAAAGCCAGGAGACCGGTACGCCGGTGTTCCAGTCGTCGCCGGGAAGTGGTGCGGGGAGCCGCGTGCTCGCCAGCTTGGCGGCGAGTTCGTCGAGCGTGCTCTGCGGGATGTCGATGCTGAACGGCTTGATCATGTCCATAACTCTGTCACCCACCTAGGACACCTTCAGTCCTAAGAAGCTGCCAGAATTCAAGACATGATCGAGACCTCGGCACGACTGCTGAAGCTCCTCTCCCTGCTGCAGCAACCCAAGGAGTGGAGCGGCGCCGCCCTGGCCGGCGAGCTCGGCGTCGGGGTCCGGACGGTACGGCGGGACGTCGACAAGCTCCGCAACCTCGGCTACCCCGTCGACGCGATCCCGGGTGTCGCCGGCTACCGCCTCGGCGCCGGCGCCGCACTCCCCCCGCTGCTGCTCGACGACGAGGAAGCGATCGCGGTCGCCATCGGACTGCGTGCCGCGGCGAACGGGACCGTCGCGGGCACCGAGGAGTCGTCGATCCGCGCGCTGACGAAGCTCGAACAGGTCCTCCCGTCGCGACTGCGCCATCGGATCGAGCTCCTCCAGCAGATCGCCGTGACGCCCTCGGGCGGTCCGTCCGTGCAACCCGACGTACTGCTCGCGGTCGCGGCCGCGTGCCGGGACCACCAGCGGCTGCGCTTCGACTACCGCAACCACGACGGTACGGCGACCACGCGGACGACCGAGCCGCACCGACTCGTGCACACCGGGCGGCGGTGGTACCTGGTCGCGTGGGATCTCGACCGTGACGACTGGCGGACGTTCCGCGTCGACCGGGTGGAGCCACGCATCCCGACCGGCCCGCGGTTCAGCCCGCGCGAGGTGCCTGATCTCGCGACCACGAACCGCGGCGTCGCGTACGGCGGCTACCGCTACCAGGCCCGCCTGCTCGTCCGAGCCCCGGTCGAGCAGGTCGCGGACAAGTTCGGGCCGGCCGTCGCCACGGTGACGTCTGTCGACGCGACGACGACGTTGGTCGAGACCGGGGCCAACTCGCTCGACCAACTCGCGCTGCACGTCGGCCTGCTCGGCTACCCGCTCGAGGTCCAGTCACCGCCTGCGCTCATCGACCACATCCGCGAACTCACGACGCGCCTGGCAGCGGCGATTCCGGCGTCCTGACCGGTACCGTTCAGGCATGCAGGATCGGTACGTCGGGACTGTGCTGGGCCGGATCCGCTTGCGTGTCGACGGGTCGGGGCCCGCGATGCTGTTCTGGCCGAGCCTCTTGATGGACGGCACGCTGTGGTCCGCCCAGGCCGCGCATTTCGCGGATCGCTTCCAGGTGATCCTGGTCGATCCGCCCGGGCACGGAGGCAGCGATCCGCTGACCGGGCCGTTCACGTTCGAGCAGTGCGCCGAGGTGATCCTGGCGATCATCGACGACCTGCAGGTGGAGAAGGTGCACCTGGTCGGCAACAGCTGGGGCGGGATGATCGGCGGCACCTTCGCGGCGCTGCATCCGGACCGGATCGGCATCGCCGTACTGATGAACGCCACCGCGTCACCGGCCGGACGACGCCAGAAGGTCGAGTACGGCGTCCTGATCCGCGCGGCGCAGCTCCTCGGCGGGATGCGCGGACCGCTCACCGGGCCGGTCCGCGACGCCTTCCTCGGCCCGACCGCGAAACGCGAGAAGCCGGAGGTCGTTGCCACGGTCAACGAACTCGCGCGCAAGGTGGACATCACGTCGGGACGGCACGCCGTCATCAGCGTGGTCCCGCGCCGTCCCGATCAGCGCGCCCTGCTCGGGAAGATCCGGACGCCGGTGCTGGTGGTGGCCGGCGCGGAGGACGCCACGTTCCCGGTCGCCGAGACAGAGGAGATGGCGGACTCCATCCCGGGCGCGAGGTTCGTCGTACTCGAGCAATCCGCACACCTGGCGGCACTCGAGTCCCCGCAAGAGGTCAACGCCCTGATCGACGACTTCCTCGCCGACAACGGCTGACGCCACCTGCGGACCTGTGCCACTCACCAACCCGCCCCGATGACCGCGCCGGGACTCCCTGAGCGTCGCAAACGAGCGGTTGGTGAGTGCCTGAGGTCCGCCTACCGCCGCGACGGGACCGGCGTGCGGCTGAGATCGGAGGCGACCACGATCTCGCCGGAGAACTCCGCCGCGGCCTCCTCGTGGAAGCGTTCCGGTTCCAGGTAGCGCTGGGAGAAATGCGTGAGGACGAGCTTGCGGACGCCGCACTCCTCCGCGACCCGAGCGGCCTGTCGCGCGGTCAAATGACCGAACCGGCGCGCCAACTCTGTCTCCGACGACAGGTACGTCGACTCGATCACCAGCAGGTCGGCGCCGTCGGCCAACCGCAGGACGTTCTCACACAGGCGGGTGTCCATGATGAACGCGAACCGCTGCCCCGGTCGCACCTCGCTGACGTCCTCCACACGCACGGTGCGATCGCCGAGGTCGAGCGATCCGGCTCGTTGCAGCCGGCCGACGTCGGGCCCGGTCACGCCGTACGCCGCGAGCTTGTCCGGGAGCATCCGGCGTCCGTCGGGCTCGATCAACTGGTACCCGAACGACTCGATCGGGTGCTCCAGGCGCCGCGCCCACAACTGTCCGAACGATCCGACGGACAGCAGCCCGTCCTCCTCCACCGGCTCCTCGAGCAGTTCGGCCCGCTCGAAGAACGAGGCGGCGTACCGCAGCCGCGTGAAGTACGTCTGCCCCGACGCCGGATAGTGCGCCCGCACCGGATGGGGTACGTCGTCCAGCGACAACCGCTGCACCACGCCCGGCACCCCGAGACAGTGATCGCCGTGGAAGTGCGTCACGCACAACCGGGTGATCGCCCCGACCGCGAGCCCGGCGTAGATCATCTGCCGCTGCGTGCCCTCGCCGGGATCGAACAGGAACCCCTCGTCGTCCCAGCGCAGGAAGTACCCGTTCTGCGTACGTTCCCGGGACGGCACCTGACTGCCGGTCCCGAGTACGACGAGCTCACGCAAGCGCAGCCACCAGCATGGAAGACGAGATGTTGCCGCCGCAGGACACGACTGCGACGCGCTTCCCGGCCAGTTCGGTACGTCGTTTGCGCGCAGCCGCGAACGCCAGCGCGGCCGAGCCTTCGATCAACTGGTGCTCGGTGTCGATGACCGTCCGCAGCGCGTCCCGGATCGCATCCTCCTCGACGAGGACCCACTCGTCGACCAGTTCACGGCACAGGTCGAAGGTGATGCTCCCTGGCTCGACGCTGCCTGCCGTACCGTCCGACAACGTCTGCCCGGCGTCGACCTGCACGATCTGACCGGCCCGTACCGAGGCTGCCATCGCGTCGTCGACAGCCGGCTGCGCGCCGTAAACACGGATCCCGGGCAGGTGCTTCTTGAGCACCGCGGCGACTCCGCTGATCAGCCCGCCACCACCGACCGCGACCACGACCGCATCGAGCGACGCGCCGGCCAGTTGCTCGGCGATCTCGACGCCGACCGTCCCCTGCCCGGCAATGATGTCCGGGTCGTTGTACGGCGGAACGTACGCCAACCCGTGCTCCGCGGCGTACGCCCGCGCCTTGATCTCGAGGACGCCGGTGTCGTTGCCCTCGGCCCGTAGTTCCAGACCGAGCCGGCGCAGTGCCGCGACCTTGCCAGGCGCGGCGTTTTCGGGCAGGTAGACGATGCCATGACCGCCGAGCGTCGCGAGTGCGTTACCGACCCCGAGTCCGTGATTCCCGGTGGACGCCGTGATCACGCCCGCGGCCCGCTCCGCCTCGGTCAGCGTGAGGATCTTCGCCAGCGCACCGCGGGCCTTGAACGATCCCGTCCGCTGCTGGTGCTCGCACTTCACGAGCACCTCGGCGCCGAGTTCCTCGCTGAACGCGTCGTACCGGACCAACGGTGTCGGCGGCAGGTGCTCCCGCAGGGCCGGCGCGACGCGCTCGGCCCGTGCGGCAGCTTCCGCGGGGGTCATCACTCTGCAGCGTTGAGGCTCGTGCCGAGGGCCTGCCAGTCGAGGACCGGTGCGGCGAGCTGGCTGATCGTTGCCAGTAGCCCCAACCGTGCGGCGCGAATCTCCGGCTCCTTCGCCATCACGAGGATCTCGTCGAAGAACGCGTTCACGGGATCTACCAGGACCGAGGCGGTCGAGACGAAGTCGCCGAGCCCGGTTGGTGCCTGTCCGATCTTCTGGACCGCCTCGTGCAGCACGACCTCCGCGGGCTCCGTGAGCTTGCCGGCGTCGTACTCCGCCTCGGTGCCTTCCGGAACGATCCGGCGGACGCGCTGCAGTACCGCGACCAGGTCGGCGAAGTCGCTGTTGCCGACGAGGCCCTGCAGAGTCTTCAGCGTCTCGTCCGCGACCACCGGAGCAGTTGCCAACGGCAACACCGCGGCAACCTGGAGGTGATCGTCACCGCGGTCGAGCAGCTGCTGCTCGTACCGCCGTACGGTGAAGTCGGCGACCTCGTCGAGCGAGTCGGCCGGTACGTCGATGCCTTGCGCACCGATCTCGTCCGCGGCCGCCTTCAGACCGACCGGCAACGTGATCGCCCGCAGCTCCGGGTGTTCGCGGAGGATCGCGACGACACCGGCCGCGGCACGACGCAGCGCGAACGGGTCGGAGCTGCCGGTCGGCTTCGCGCCGATCGCGAACAGCCCGGCCAGCAGGTCCAACCGGTCGGCGAGCGCTAGCAGCGCACCCGGGGTCGTGGACGGGACCGGGTCACCGGCCGACCGCGGCAGTTCCATGTCGTACAGGGCCTGTGCGACGGCCTCGGTCTCTCCGGCGCGCTTGGCGTACTCGCGCGCCATCGTGCCGGCCAGGCTGGTCAGCTCGACCACCATCTGCGAACCCAGGTCGAACTTCGCCAGCTCAGCGGCGCGCTTCAGGGTGGTCAGGTCGTCGCCGCCGAGGTCGACCTTGGAAGCCAGTGTGAGGGCGATCCGGCCGATCCGGCCGGCGCGGTCGGCCATCGAGCCGAGCCGCTCCTCGAAGGCCAGCTTCTCCAGCTCGCTCTTCATCGACTCCAGCGGCTTCTCCAGGTCGGCCCGCCAGAAGAACGCGGCGTCCTCGTAGCGTGCCCGCAGTACGCCCTCGTTGCCGGCCCGGACCAGGTCCTCGTCGACCGAACCATTGGCAACGGCAACGAAGTGCGGGAGCAGCTTGCCGTCAGCGTCGCGGACCGGCAGGTAGCGCTGATGCTTGCGCATCACGGTCGTGAGGATCTCGCTCGGCAGGTCCAGGTAGTCGGCCGCGAACCCGCCCAGGATCGGCGTCGGCTCCTCGACCAGGTTGACGATCTGGTCGAGCAGCGCGGACTCGCCCTCGGCGTCGACCGTGCCACCGACACCCTTCGACAGCTCCGCCGCGGCCTCGACGATCTGCGCCCGCCGCCGAGCCGGATCGGCCTCGATGCCGTGGATCCGGAGCAGGTCCAGGTAGCCCTCGGCCGACGCGATCTCGACCTTCGGCTGGGCGGCGGTCCGGTGCACCCGCGTGGTCCGTCCGGCAGCGAGGCTAGACACCGAGACCGGGACGATCTCGTCGCCGAGCAGCGCGACCAGCCAGCGGATCGGGCGGGTGAACGACAGCTTGGCGTCGTTCCACCGCATGTTCTTGTCCGAACGCAGGCCCGCGACGATCTCACTCAGTACGCCGCTCAGCACCTCGGCCGCCCCGCGACCCGGGTCCGGCTTGGTCACCGCGACGTACTCGACACCGTCGACATCGAGGTCGTGCAGCTCGGACGGCTCGACCTTCTGACCGCGGGCGAACCCGGCGGCGGCCTTGGTCAGGTTGCCGTCGGCGTCGTACGCAGCCGCCTTCTTCGGACCGCGGACCACCCGCTCGGCATCCGGCTCACCCGCCTGGACGGACGCGACAAAGGCGACCACGCGGCGCGGGGTCGCGTACGTCGTGATTGCGCCGTGCCCGAGCCGCGTCGCGGCCAGCTTCTCCTCCAGCGCAGCCTGCACCGCCGCGGCGGTCTTCGTGACCTCGGACGGCGGCATCTCCTCGGTGCCGATCTCGAAGGTCAGCTGGCGGGTGCCGGTGATCTTGGGGAACTCGGTCGGCTCCTTCGCGGCCGGCGGCAGCTCGGCGAGACCCAACGGGTGCTTCAGCTCCTCGCGGCGCTCGGCCCACAGCCGCGAGACCTCGCGGGCCAGGGTCCGCATCCGGCCGAACGCCTTGGCGCGTTCCGTCGTACTGACGGCACCGCGGGCGTCGAGGACGTTGAACGTGTGCGAGCACCGCAGCACCTGGATGTGCGCCGGCACCGGGAGGCGGTCGTCGATCATCCGGCGGGCCTCGTTCGCGTACTCCTCGAACAAGCGCTTCTGTGACTCGACGTCCGCGTCGTCCAGGTAGTACCGGCTCATCTCGTACTCCGCCTGGCCGAACGCCTCGCCGTACGAGATGCCCGGCGCGTAGGCGATGTCCTTGAAGTGCGAGACGCCCTGCAGCGCCATCATGATCCGCTCGATCCCGTAGGTGATCTCCACCGACACCGGGTCCAGCGTCATCCCGCCGGCCTGCTGGAAGTACGTGAACTGGGTGATCTCCAGACCGTCCAGCCAGACCTCCCAGCCCAGGCCCCAGGACCCGGTCGCCGGGTTCGCCCAGTTGTCCTCGACGAACCGCACGTCGTGCGCGTCGATGTCGATCCCGAGCGCGGACAGGCTGTCCAGGAACAGCTCCTGCGGGTTGCCCGGGTCCGGCTTGAGCACCACCTGGAACTGAGTGTGCGTCTGCAGCCGGTTCGGGTTCTCGCCGTAGCGGCTGTCGTCCGGCCGCACACTCGGCTCGACGTACGCCACCCGCCACGGCTCCGGTCCGAGCACCCGCAGGATGGTCGCGGGGTTCAGCGTTCCGGCACCGACCTCGGTGTTGAACGGCTGCACGACCATGCAGCCCCGGTCGGTCCAGTACTTCGTGAGCGCGAGCAGCGCGTCCTGCATGGTGAGCACAGCAAACCTCAAGCCATCTTTCGGGGGGTTTCCGCTGCGAAGTCTATTAGTACGACGCCCCGACCATCACCCGAGCGTACCGGGAGCCGCACTCGGCGGAGGAGCAGGACCGGACGACCGCCTTCCTGTCTACAGTGGTGCGGTGACCTCGCCCAGACATGCGGCGGTAGTTCGCTAGTTCCGTCGTCCGCTCCCCGGCGCCGATCCGGCGTTCGGGTGAGCCGTGCTGCCCATCTTCGCTTCGCACCGGCAGGGACGACTCATGGACCACGTCACCACGATCGACGACTCCATCTCCGCGGATCGGGCGCTGCGCCTGATCCGACGTGGATCGACACTTCACTGGGAGGGTGATTTCCAGAACGCCAAACAGCTCCTCGCTGCCCTCGGCCGCCGGCTTCCGGCGCCGCGCGGCGGCACTTTCCACGACCGGCGCCGGCACCAGGCAGAACGGGTCCGTGTCCTGAACTCGTTGCTGGTTCCGCTGATCGACCACCGGATCACCCTGCGCCGCGCACCCGACGTACGAACGGCCTGTCGGGAGACCTACGGTGCACCTGACGGCGAGCGGTGGGTACCGCTGCGGGAGTTACTGGGTGTGATCGGCGCGCACCAACTCCGGCTCCGCGGCGTCTACGTGCCGGCCCTCGGTGAGCGCATCCACCCGCACTACAGCGTGTTCGCCCCGACCAGATCGGAGTACGCCGACCTGGTCGCGGAATGCCCGTTGCCGGCCGGAAAAACGGCGTTCGATGTCGGCACCGGGACCGGACTGCTCGCCGCAATCCTGTCCAGGCGGGGCATCCGACAGGTAGTTGCTACGGACAACAATCCGCGAGCTGTCGCGTGCGCCCGCGAGAACCTCGAACGGCTACGGGTGAACGCCACGATCGTCGAGACCGACCTGTTCCCGCCGGGGCGGGCGGATCTGATCGTCTGCAATCCGCCGTGGATCCCCGCGGCGCCGGCGACCGTCCTCGACCAGGCTGTGTACGACGAGGACGGACGAATGCTCCGCGCATTCCTGGGGACCGTCCGCGAGCACCTCGCACCGGGTGGGGAGGTGTGGTTGATCCTGTCCGATCTGGCCGAGCGGCTAGGGCTTCGGGAGCGGGGTGAGCTGTCGCGCATGATCCGTTCCGATGGACTCCGGGTCGCCGGGCGCGCCGACGCCGTACCTCGGCACCGTCGGGCCCGGGACGGCGAGACAACCTCGTTATGGCGACTGCGGTCCAGCGCATTCGTGTCTACTATCGGCGGGTGACGGTTACGGATGCGCATGGGGCGGTCGACGCGGTCTGGAGGATCGAGTCGGCGCGGATCATCGCGGGCGTCGCGCGGATCGTGCGGGACGTCGGGCTCGCGGAGGAGCTGGCGCAGGACGCGCTGGTGGCCGCGTTGGAGCAGTGGCCCGAGTCCGGCGTACCGAACAATCCCGGCGCCTGGCTGATGGCGATCGCCAAACGGCGGGCGATCGACCTGATCCGGCGCAAGGACACCTACCAGCGCAAGCTCGCCGAGCTGGGCCACGAGCTCGAGATCGACGGCGGACAATACAGCGTCGAGGACAGCGTAGAAGACAGGGTGGAGGCGATCCTCGAGGACCACATCGAGGACGACCTGCTCCGGCTGGTGTTCACCGCATGTCACCCGGTGCTCACGATGGACGCCCGGGTGACGCTGACGCTCAAGCTGGTCGGCGGCCTGAAGACCGACGAGATCGCCCGCGCGTTCCTCGCCCCGGAGGCGACGATCGCGCAGCGCATCGTCCGCGCCAAGCGCAACCTGGCCAAGGCCGGCGTCGAGTTCGAGGTGCCGTCCGGGCCGGAGCTCCTGGAACGGACGTCGTCGGTGCTCGAGGTCGTCTACCTGATCTACAACGAGGGGTATTCCGCGACCGCCGGCGACGACTGGATGCGGCCGGCCCTGTGCAACGAGGCGATGCGCCTGGGCCGGCTGCTCGTCGAGCTGATGCCGACAGAGCCCGAAGTACTCGGCCTGCTGGCGTTGATGGAGCTGCAGTCGTCCCGCGCGAACGCCCGCGTCGGGAGCGACGGCGAGCCGGTGCTGCTCCTCGACCAGGACCGCCGCCGCTGGGACCGGCTCCTGATCCGCCGCGGTCTCGGAGGCATCGAGCGCGCCTGGGCCTTGGAGAAACCGCCCGGCCCGTACCTCCTGCAGGCCGCGATCGCTGCGTGTCACGCCCGCGCAACCGACCCCGAGGACACCGACTGGGCCCGGATCGCCGGCCTGTACGCCGTACTCGCGCAAGTGACCCCGTCGCCGGTCATCGAGCTGAACCAGGCCGTCGCGATCTCGATGGCCTTCGGGCCGGAACGGGGACTGGCAGCGGTCGACCTGCTGGCGGACGACCCGTCGCTGAAGGACTACCACCTGCTGCCGAGCGTGCGCGGCGACCTGCTGTTCAAGCTCGGCCGCCTGGACGAGGCCCGCGCCGAGTTCGAGAAGGCCGCCGCCCTGACCCGCAACGAACGCGAACGCAAACTCCTCCTCGAACGCGCCGCCGCCTGCTGATTCACTCCGCGGCGTGCAGGAGTACGGCGACCTGGGTCCGGTTCGCGACGTCGAGCTTCACCATCAGCCGGGTGAGGTGCGCCTTGACCGTCGCCGTACTGAGATAGAGCTCGGCGGCGACCTCCCGGTTGGTCAGGCCGCGCGCGACGGCTTCGGGTTGCAGGACCAGCAGGCCGCTCTGCGCTGGGTCCGGCAGAACATCGGCGCCTTTGGCGGGGACGCGCACAACGTGACGCTGTTCGGCGAGTCCGGCGGCGGCGTCGGAACCTGCGGCCTGCTCACCTCACCTGGGGGGCCCGCCTGGGCTGCAGCGGTTCGAGTACGGCGATCCTGCGATGCCTGCGCGGACTGGACACCGCGAAGGTGTTCACCGAGTCGAGTGCCTTCGGATCCGTGGCCTACGGCAACCGTACGCTGCCCGTCGAGCCCGGCAAGGCACTTGAGCTCGGTCTGTTCCCGCCCATCCCGGTGCTGTCCGGTCACACCAAGGACGAGGCGCGCGCGATCGCGTCGGTCGCGGAACTGCTCGGCGATCCGGTGACGAGCGACAACTACGGCACGCGGTTGACGGAGGCGTTCGGGTCCCGGGCGGCCGCGGTGCAGGCGGCGTACCCGGTGTCGGCGCACCAGGGAGAGCGGGCCGCCGCACTGGCGTGGTCTGCGATGGACACCGACCGCGTTTGGGCCTGCACCCAGCAGGCGACGACCGCGGCCTTCGCCCGGCACACCACGACGTACTCCTACGAGTTCGCCGACCCCGCGGCCCCTGGTTATCTCCCGTTCCCGGACGGCTTCCCGACCGGATCGTCACACGGCTCCGAGCTGAACTACCTCTTCGACGCGGCCAGCGGGGTGCCGTACCAGTACCAGCTGACACCGGCGCAGCAGCGGTTGGCCAAGCAGCTACGCCACTACTGGACGAACTTCGCCCGCAGCGGTGACCCCAACGGTCCCGGCGTACCGGGCTGGCCGCTGTGGCCGAGGACCCAGATCCTCGCACCGGGCGCGAGCGGCCCGGTCGATGACCGAGACAATCATCACTGCGACTTGTGGTGACCGGCTACTTGTGACGCCGACTCATCCAGACCGCGGCTCCGGCTCCGACGGCGATCGCCCCTCCGATGGCGGCGGTCGCCTTCGGGTGGCGCTTGCTTGTCGCCGGCAGTTCCTTCATCGCGCCGGGGACCTGCTTCATCTTCTGACCCGTCTGTCCGGCGACGCCCGACATTCGATGGCCGGCGCTCGACGCGGTCTCCTTCATCCGGTGCGGAACGTTCAGCCGGCGGGTGAGCTCCTGAACGGTGTCGGCGAGGTGCTGCCTGGTGTACTCGAGATCCTCGCGCACCGTCTCGCTGTCCGTCATCGGCTCGCGATGCGAGGCGTTCTTCGTGGTGGTCATGCGATGCCCTTTCCTTCCGGCTGATGTCCCTTGAGCGCTTCCAGGTCCTCGTGCATGCCGCCGACGGCACGTTGCGGAACGGGCGGAGTGGCACGACTGACGTGCCGCTTGCCGAGCAGAGCGGCGACGGCTGCGATCGCGAACAGGACCGCGGCGACGATCAGCGCCGACAGCCAGGCCGGCAACGCGGTCGCGAGCCCGAGGATCGCCGCGGCGATCAGGACGCCCAGGCCGTACATCGCGAGGGTGCCGGCCCCGCCGAACAACCCGGCGCCGACGCCGGCCTCCTTGCCCTTCTCCTTCAACTCGGCCTTGGCGAGCTGAATCTCGTCACGGACCAACTGGCTCAGGTCGCTCGTCACGTCGCTCACGAGGTGACCGATGTTCGCGTTCTGACCGTTCCGACCGTTCAGTCCAGCCTCACGCCGGACCATTTCCGGACGTGTCGTCATGACCGCCTCCCGTACTCGGTTGCCTCGTCCGGTACCCAGACAGACCGATCGTCACGCAGCGAATCGCCGACGAAGTGATCTGCGTCACACGGTGTCGAGTAGTCACCGCCTGTTCGACGCAGGGGTGAGACCGTCACCCACCAGGAGGAATCATGAACACCGTCGTATCGAAGGACGGCACCACCATCGCCTACGACCGGCGCGGGAACGGGCCGGCGCTCGTTCTCGTCGACGGCGCGCTCTGCTCCCGTGCCCAGGGTCCGATGCCCGACCTCGCCGAGGCCCTCGCGGACCGCTTCACCGTCTACAACTACGACCGCCGCGGGCGCGGCGACTCCGGCGACGCGGGCGGGTACGCGGTCGAGCGGGAGATCGAGGACCTGGCCGCGGTGATCGAGGCGGCCGGCGGATCGGCGTACGTCTACGGCTCGTCGTCCGGCGCTGCACTGGCGCTGCGGGCGACGGCGGCCGGGTTGCCGGTCGAGAAGCTGGTTGCGTTCGAGCCGCCGTACGTCGTCGACGACAGCCGCACGCAGATCCCGCGGAGCTGGGTCGCCGACCTGCAGGCGCTCGAGGCGGCCGACGCGATCAAGTACTTCTTCACGAAGGGGATCGGGCTGCCGGGGATCTTCGTCACGATGATGAAGCTGATGCCGGCCTGGAAGCCGATGAAGGCGATCGCGCACACTCTGCCGTACGACGCGCAGGTGCTCGGGAACAACTGCTTCGGCGACCCGATGGACACCGAGCAGTGGGCGCCGATCGAGCAGCCGGTACTGGTGGTGAACGGCGGGAAGAGCCCGGGGTGGATGAAGACCTCGACGCGGGCGCTCGCAGCGGCGGTGCCGGGCGCCAGGCACACCGAAGTACCGGGTCAGAGCCACATCATCAAGGCCGCGGCGATCGCCCCGGTGATCGCGGACTTCTGTAGGTGACGGATCCCCAGGCCATCACCATCGCGCCCGCCGGCCCCGCGTGAGCGGGAAGCCGGCGGGCGCGATGAATTGTGATGGCGTGGGCGTCCGCGGTGGTCAGGCGCCGGTGATCAGGGCGCCGGCGCCGGAGCGGGCGGCGTCGAAGCGCGCCTGGGCGTCGGCCCAGTTGACGACGTTCCACCACGCCTTGACGTAGTCGGGCTTGACGTTCTTGTACTGCAGGTAGAACGCGTGCTCCCACATGTCCAGCATCACGATCGGGATCTGCCCGGCCGGCAGGTTGCCCTGCTGGTCGTACAGCTGGTGGACGAGCAGCCGCCCGCCGAGCGCGTCCCAGGCGAGGATCGCCCAGCCGGAGCCCTGGATCGTGGTGGCGCTGGCCGTGAAGTTGGCCCGGAACCCGTCGAACGAGCCGAAGAAGTTGTCGATCGCGGCGCCCAGCTCGCCGTCCGGCTTGTCGCCGCCGTCCGGCGACAGGTTCTTCCAGAAGATCGAGTGGTTGACGTGCCCGCCGAGGTTGAAGGCGAGCGACTTCTCCAGCCCGACGATCGCGCCGAAGTCGTCCTTCTCGCGGGCCGCGGCCAGCTTCTCCAGGGTGTCGTTCAGACCCTTCACGTAGGTCGCATGGTGCTTGTCGTGGTGCAGCTCCATGATCTCGCCGGCGATGCTCGGCGCCAGTGCGCCGTAGTCGTAGGGGAGGTCGGGAAGCGTGTACGTGGTCAACTCTGCTCCTTCGTCAGGGCCCCGCGAGGGCCGATATCTCGGATGTCCTGTATCAGCGACACCAGCTTGAAACTTCAACCACGGTTGAGGTCAAGACGCCACGCCGACGAGCGTGGTACGCCGGACCGGTGCCCGATGAGATCGCGTTGACACCCGCGCACCCATCGAACACCTCCCAGCTTCACATACTCCACCCGACGACCCACGGGCGAGTCTCACCTCCGCGGGTGAACAGTTCCCAACAGCGCGCACAGAGCCTCGGCAAAGACGTCAGGGCGCTCGACGAACCCGGTGTGATCGCCTGGGAAACGGGTCGGCTCGATGCCCAGGCGATCGGCCAGGGCGGTGGAGGTCCGGTCGCAGAGTTGACCGGTCGACTCCTCGCCGATTCCGACGACGATGTCGACGGCGCGCAGCTTGTCGACATCCGGGAGCCAGGTGATGGACTCGCGCATCTCGTGGCCGAACCAGAACCGCTCCGTCGCCTCCTGCTCGGGGTCCCGCTCGCCGCCGAACATCATCTCCACGACCTCGTCGGGCAGCCGGATGTCGGCGAGCGCGAAGAACTGCTTCCAGGCGCCGGTCACGTCACCGGCGAGGTAATCGGCCATGAGCTTCTCCGACTTCGCGAGTACCTCGTCCGCGTCCGGGATCAGCCGGTCGAGCGGCGGTTCGTGCGCGATCACGGTCCGGACGACCTCCGGGTGGTGCTGCGCCAGCGCCAGCGCGCTCACCGCTCCCCCGCTGGAGCCGAGTACGACGGCCGGCCCGGCGTCGACGTGCCGGATCAGCGCGGCCAGGTCGTCGGCCCGCTGCTCGGGTCGCGACGTACCGCCCGGGTCGAGCTTGCTCCGCTTCACCCCGCGCGGATCCAGAGTCAGGACCGTGTAGTCGGTCGCCAGCAGGTCGGCCAGCGGCGCGAACGCGTCCGCATCCATCGGGGCGCCGACCAGGACCAGCAGCGGCCCTGATCCGCGCACCTCGTAGTACAGCTCAGCGTCGGAAACCTTCAGCGTGTTGTTCATGCCATCTCCACGAGCGAAGGTGGCACGAATGGACATCACTGTCCGGCATGGGATCAGGCAGATGCGTACTGCGGGCGCCCGGACGGTCGGTAGACCTGGAGCGTCATGCCCGTCGGGAAGGATCGCGACTCCACCAGGTCGAGCGCCAGGTCCGGGCCGCTGTCGGGGAACAGTCGTGTGCCCTGACCGACGGCCACCGGGACGACGAGCAGAACGATCTCGTCGACGAGGTCGTTCTCCAACAGCCACCGAACCAGTACGCCGCTGCCGTGGACCTGCAACTCGCCTCCCGGCCTGGCCTTCAGCTCGCCGACGGCCTCCGCGAGGTCACCGGACAAGACGGTCGTGTCCGACCACGTCGCCTCGGTGAGCGTGTTCGACGCGACGTACTTCGGCTTCGTATTGAAGGAGTCCGCGATCGGACCGCTGCCCGGAGCGAGCGCACCCCAGTAGCGGGCGAAGATCTCGTATGTCCGCCGGCCGAACAGGAACCCGCCGGCGCGCTCGCAGAGCTGGTTGACGAACGCCGTAGCCTCGTCGTCGAACGCGGCCATCGCCCAGCCGTCACGCTCGAAGCCCTGCTTGCGGTCAGCCTCCGACGGGCCGTTTCCCTGCATCACTCCGTCAACGGAGACCTGCGTGATCGTCGTCAGTTTCATGATCGCGTCAGCTCTCGAACGCGTCGGAGTCCGGTCCGAAGTCGGCTTCCTCGACAACCCGGCGTACCTCGACCTCGGAGCCGAGGGCCTCGGCCAGCCGGGCGGCCCACTCGATCGCCTCGTCGCGGGAGCGGACCTCGACGACGATCACGCCGCCGATGAGTTCCTTGGTCTCGGCGAACGGGCCGTCGGTGACGGTGCGCTTGCCGGCGTCGACCTTCACCCGCGCGCCGAGCGAACTGCGGTGCACGCCTTCCGCGAACAGCAGTACGCCGGCCTTCGACAGGTCCTCGACGACCCGTCCGACACCTTCGGCCACCTCCTGCGGCGGCAACTTCCCGGCCTCACTGTCCGCGTCGGCCTTGTTGATGATCATGTAGCGCATCGCTGATGCTCCCTCGTCGTGTCGGTCGAGCTCTTACTCTCACGTCGAGCGGGCCACCACCGGATCGACACCCTGACTTCAGATCATTTCCCGGGTCAGCTCGTACAGGCGGCGCGGCGGTGCGCGAGGGCTAGTTCGGTTGGTCGCCGTTGGGGTTGTAGGCGCAGGCGTCGGTGAGGTTCTGGGTGGGGCCGGGCGGTGCGGTGGTGGTGGCGGGCTTGCGCGTCGTGGCGGGCTTGGTCGGCGTCGCGGTTGGCGTGGTGGTCGGTGTCGGGGCGGGGGCGGACTCGAGGGCGTTCTCAACGGTGTCGCGGAGGGCCTGGTAGTCGGGGTGCAGGTACTTCAGGCGCAGCTTGTCGGAGTCGAGCGTGACGTTCGAGACCGTTCCCGACTTCACCTTCAGCGCCAGCTGCACCATCGCGGGCAGCAGCTCCTGCGGGATGTCGGTCCGCAGCAGGTGCCGGCCGGCGCGGGCGATCGCCCTGTACTTCGTCAGCAGCGTCTGCGGATCCGCCGCGTCGACCATGCTCTTGATCACGCACCGCTGCCGGACCTGCCGCTGGTCGTCGTCGGCGCCGTACCGCCCGCGGGCGAACCACAGCGCGTGCCGCCCGTCGAGGTGCTTGTTCGGTCCCGGCTCGATCCACTCCTTCGGCGGGATGTGCGCGCTGCTGTTGCCGCCCATCGCGACCCGCTCGTTCACGTTCACCCGGATCCCGCCGAGCGCGTCGACGATCTCCGGGAAGCTCTGCAGGTTGACCTGCACGTAGTAGTCCAGCTTCAGCCCGATCGCCTCGCCGACGGACTGCTTCACCACGTCCGCACCCTCGTTGTCGGACGGCCCGAGGATGCCGGGATGCGCGTCCGGGATGTTCTGGTACATCGCGGTCAGCATCCATTCCAGCCGCCCGTCGAGGCTGAGCCCCTCCTTGCCGAAGCCGTTCGGGTAGTACTTGTGCAGCGGCGAGTCCGCCGGGAACGGCATGAACGTCAGGTTCCGCGGCAGCGAGACCAGCGCCGTGTTGCCGGTCTTGGTGTCGATGCTCGCGACGATCACGGTGTCGGTCCGCACGCCCTCGCGGCTCGGCGCGTCATCCCCGCCGAGCAGCAGCAGGTTGAGCCGCGGCTTGCCCTCCCACGGGTCCTTGACGTTGACCGTCGTCGGCCGGGTCGCACTCCGACTCTCCCCCTGCGCCTGGAACACGTCCTGCACCAGCGACCGCTGCGCCAGCACACTCTGTACGCCGATCGCCGCCGGCGCCGCGACCGCGAAGCACAGCAGCCCGACGAACGCCGCGCCGAAGGCCCGCCCGCCCGCTCCACCCGTTGCCGGGCGCAACGACCGGTGCGAGGCCACGATCACCACGATCCAGCAGAACGCGAGCGCGCCGATCACCACCGAGGTCATCAACAGCCGGCTCGGTACGACGGCGGCCGCCAGCACCTCGTCCCGCCGGGTGAGACCGACGTACACCACGAGCCCGACCAGGCCGAGGAAGAGCGTGAGCACGAACGCGCCGATCCGCCGGCGCCCGCCGACGATCAGCCCGAGTCCGGGGATCACAGCGCCCAACAGGGTGAACCCCAGCAACTTCGGCATCGACCGCGGCCGTCTCGCCGTCGCGCGCGCACTCCCCATTGGCACCCCTGTCGCCCCGTCCCAGCCCTTCACTCAAGTGTGCGTCAAGTACCCGCGCCCTTACCTCTTCAGACGTGTTACAGGGTCAATCGGTTGTCAAACGGTCAGATGAGCGCCGTTGAAACCTTCCTGCTCGACGAGCGTGCGGACCACGGCGGCGATCCGGTCGGGCGGGCTCCACTTGCTGGTGTCGGCCTTCGGCATCGCGCTGCGGTTCGCGGGGGTGTCGATGGTGCCGGGCAGGATGGTGTTCACCCGGATGCCGTCGCGTGCGTACTCCGCGTGCAGTGCGTCGGCGAACGCGATCACCCCGGCCTTCGCGGTGATGTACCCGGCCGCCCCGGAGAACGGGCGCAGCGCGGCGCCGCTCGACGTACAAACGATCGCTCCACCACCGCCCGCGAGCAGATGCGGCAGGACCCCCTGGGTGATCAGGTACGTCGGACGCAGGTTGAGCCGGAGCTGCGTCTCGAAGTCCTCGATCGGCGTCTCGTGCACCCGGGACCCGGAGGCGAAACCGCCGACGAGGTTGACCACGGCGGTGAGCGGAGCGTTCTCGTCCGAGGTGGCGAGCGCGACGACGTCCGCCGTACCGGCCGGATCGAAGGGGTCGGCGATCACCGGGTTGAGCGCCGGGTCGGCGCCGAGGCGGGCGAGGGATTCCTCGGACCGCCCGGGTACGACGACCCGCCAACCCGCCCGCAGGAACTCGGCCGTCACCGCGACCCCGAGCGCGCCGGTGCCCCCGGCAACAACCACCGTGAAGCTCATCGACGTCCTCGCTTCGCTCCGGGCGCCGATGAGGCGCGAATTCGACTGTGCTCGATGATGAACTCGCTTCGCTCGCTCATATCCGCGAGCCTAATCGGATCGCGGGGACTAAGTTGGTCGGTTGTGCGGATTCTGATGCTGGGTGGGAACGGGTTTGTCGGGCGCGCGGTCGTGGACGACGCGCTGGCGCAGGGCTACGAGGTCACGTCGTTCAGTCGCGGGAAGAGTGGTACGCCGCTCCCCGCGGGCGTGACGCAGCTGATCGGGGATCGCGAGACGGGCGACTACTCGGCGCTGCGGACCGGCGAGTGGGACGCGGTCGTCGACACGAGCGGCTTCCGGACGCGGGACGTCGATCAGGCGATGGACGTGCTCGGGGACCGCGTCGGGCGGTACGTGTTCATCTCGAGCCACGCCGTCTACGTACGGGATCTGCCGGCCGGGACCGACGAGACCGCACCACGCCGCGAGCCGCTGCGCGACGCCGACGTACTCACGAACGACACGTACGGCCCCTGCAAGGTCGCGTGCGAGGACGACGTCGTCGAGCGGTACGGCGATCGCGCGACGCTCGTCCGCCCCGGTCGGGTCACGGGCCCCGGCGACTCGTCGGGTACGGCGCTCTACTGGATCCGGCGCGGTGCCCGTGGTGGACGTGTCGCGCTCCCGACCAAGCCCGAGGCGCCGCTCCAACTGGTGGACAGCCGCGACGTCGCCGGACTGATCACGCGCCTCGTGGCGGACAACCGCGGCGGCGCCTACAACGCAACCGGCCCCGACTCCACCATCGCCGAACTGATCCACACCGCGGCCGAACTGTCCGGCAGCACCGTCGAGATCGTCCCGGTCCCGTTCGACGCCGTACCGCGCCGTTTTCCGCTCATGGACCCCGAGTCCGAATGGGGTGAGCGCCGCCGCAACCCGGCCAAGGCCCGCGCGGCAGGCATGCCCGTCACCCCGCTTCGCACGACGGTCGAAGATGTTCTCCGCTGGGACAAGGACCGTGGCGAGCCCGAGCTGAACATCGGACTCACCCCCGACGCCGAAGCCACCCTCCTCACCCAACACAATTTGCCTGGCTGACCCACCAAATCGAGGGTTCTACACCGTGGTTCCGGGTGTAGAACCCCTCATTTGGCTGGCTGACCGACCAAGTTGGGGTTACTCCGGGAGGGCCAACGTCCGGCCGGCGTCTCGGGCGGCGTTGATGGAGCGGGTGAGGGTTTCCTTCAGGGCGCCGGCCTCGTCGGTGAAGCCCTGTACGACGGACGTGTCGCCGACGGGTTCGGTGCGGGCGAGCAGCTCGATGTAGCGGTCGCCGTCGTCCAGCGCAGCCTCGGCGCGCAACGCGGCGTCGGCGGAGCGGACGCGGTCGGCGTACCTGTCCAGGAGATCCACCTTGCGCTTGATCGCGTCCACCGAGAGCGCGAGGGCACGACGCTGCGGTCCGAGTACGGCGTCGAGCTCGGCGGTCGCCATTCCGCGCGCGACGTCCTGCTGCCTGGCCCGCAGTACTGTCTGCTCGCGGAGCACCTGCGCGATGTCCCACAACTGCTCCGGCAGCACGAGCTCGTTCTGTACGTCGTCCAGCAGGCCACGCCGGGTAACTGTTGCCTCAAGCACCGTTTTCACGGCCCGCTGCGCCCGCCCGAGCAGCCGCGCGGCCGGCTCGTCGAAGTCCTCCGGTAGCAGGTACTTCCCGTGCTGGAGGCGGACCGCCTTGTGCCCGCGGTCCTCGACCGCCGACTTCACCAGGATCCCGCCGGTCGCGAGCACCGCGACCCCGGCGAGCGCGACCGAGCCCCACGCCGCCACCGCGGTCGGCAGCGTCGCCGCCATGATGATCAGCGCCAGGATCCACCCGCCGACACACACCGCGATCCACACCAGCAACGTCCCGAACGTGTTGCCCGGCGCGACCGACCACGACGTCTGCCGCTTCGGCCGCGGCGCGTCGGCCGCCACGAACAACTCCGGCCGGTGCTCGTACAACCGCCGCACGCCAACAGGCACACCCGGCGCGAACACAGGCTCCATCGCCACCTCCGGAGAAGTCGTCAGCACTCAGCGTAAGGGGTGTCTGGTGTTCCCGCGCCGTCGCGAGGAGGTGCTCGGTGCGGTGCATCGGCGTGCGGGGGCGAAGGTCTCGATGCGGAGCATCGTGGCCTTTGCACCCGTGCGGCGAGGTGCCGTGCCGAGTGCCCCGCAGTAGGCGCGGGGACATCAGACACCCCTTCCCCGGGAAGCGAGACCATCCAGGAAGACCGAGAGGCCGAACTCGAACAGCTGGTCCAGGTCGTACTCGTAGTCGAAACCGTCGGCCAGCAACTCCTGGAAGGCCGTCAGGTTCCCGGCCGCGATCATCGCCGCCAACTGGTCGCCCTGCCGGGTGGCCCATTCGTCCGCGGTGACGCCGGTGTCCTGCTCGGCCTGCGCCTCGGACTCCATCACCAGCGCGATCCCGCGCACGTACGCGAACAGGCTGATCACCGTCGACAACGCCGCGCCCTTCTCCAACCCGCGCAACGCCCGCAGCACCGCGTCCGTGTGCGGCAGCAACCGCGGCACCAGTTGCGGCCGGCTGAGACTGATCGCGCTCGCCAGCCAGAGATGCCGCCGGTACGCCGCCCAGTGCACCCGCGCCACCGCCGTCACCGCGTCCCGCCAGTACGCCGGAATCTCGCCGAGCGGAAACTCTCCGATCGCCGCATCCACCATCTGCACGACCAGGGCGTCCTTGCCACCGACGTACCGGTAGAGCGCCATCGTCGACACCCCGAGCTCGGCCGCGATCCGCCGCATCGACAACGCCGCCAGCCCTTCGGCGTCCGCGATCGCGATCCCCATCCGCACGACCTCGTCGCGATTGAGGTCCGGAATTCCGTCGGGTGCGATCGCCGTACGCCGGGAACGCGGCGGCGGACCGACCACGGTGCCGACCCCCGGCGCGGGATGCACCAGCTGGTCGGCCTGCAGCACCTGCAACGCCTTCGTCGCGGTCGCCATCGCCACCCCGAAGTCGCGGACCAACGCCCGCGTCGACGGCACCCGATCCCCCGGCAACAGCTCCCCGGCCTCGATCCGCCGCCGCAACTCGGCCGCGATCACCTGGTACGGCGCTCCGCTCATACATCTCCTTCAACTAGTGCGCGTACATCGTAAGCGCACTACCTCGCCGCCAGCCGCCCTCAGACACCCCCCAACCGTGTCAAGATTGGCCGCATGCTGCGCGAACTGCACCTCACCGGCAACCCGGATGCCGACAAGTTGCTCAACGACGACCCGTTCGCCTTGCTGGTCGGCATGCTCCTCGACCAGCAGTACCCGATGGAGCACGCCTTCTCGGGTCCGCTGAAGATCGCGAACCGGATGGACGGGTTCGACCTGCACAAGATCGCCGCGACCGACCTGGAGACCTTCGTCGAACTCTGCGTCACCCCGCCGGCGATCCACCGGTACGGCGGCTCCATGGCCCGCCGGGTGCACGCCCTCGCGCAGGAGATCATCGAGAAGTACGACGGTGAGACCGCCAACATCTGGCTCTCCGGCCGCCCGAAACCCGACGGCGCCGAGGTGCTGAGGCGTTTGAAGGCGCTGCCCGGGTTCGGTGAGCAGAAGGCGAAGATCTTCCTGGCCCTGCTCGGCAAGCAGCGCGGCGTGGCCCCGAAGGGCTGGCGTGAGGCCGCGGGCGGTTACGGCGACCGCGGCTCCCGCCGCTCCATCGCCGACGTCACCGACGCCGCGTCCCTCGCCGAGGTCCGCTCCTTCAAGAAGGCCGCGAAGGCAGCCGCCAAGGAAACCGCCGGCTCCTGACCGCTCGCGCATTTGCCGCGACACTCGGGCCCGACCTGTTGCAACCCGCCGCGGGATTTTCCTTGTATTCCACGCGATTCCCTGCGAAGTCCGCCGTACCGGCCTATGCTCCTTAAGGCGACGGGAGGAGCGCGGATGGATATCCGGGATCTGGATCGCAGGGCCGGCGCGGTGCTCGGGGAAGTCGTGATGCAGGTACGGCCCGAGCACCTGTGGTTTCCCACCCCGTGCCCCGACTGGACGGTGCGAGGGCTGATGCGCCATCTGGTCAGCCAGAACGAGGGCCTCGCCGCGGCCGCGTTGAACGGCTCGGCCTCCGTGCACGTCTGGACCGGCGGTCGCCTCGGCGACAACCCGGCCGGCGCCTACCGCCGCTCGAACGTGCGGGTCGCGGACGCCTTCGCCGACGGCGGCGCGCTGGACCGGCTGGTGGAGGTTCGCGAGTTCGGTTCGTTCCCGCGCCGGATCGCACTGACCTTCCACCAGCTCGACTGCGTCGTGCACGCCTGGGACCTGGCCCGTGCGATCGACGTCCCGTACAACCCGCCGCCCGACATGGTCGAGATGGCGCTCACCCTGGCCCGCCGGATCCCCGACACCGAGGCGAACCGCGGCGCCGGCTACGCGTTCGAACGTAGCGTCAAGGTCTCCGGCACGGCCCCCGACCTCGACCAGCTACTCGGCCTCCTCGGCCGCAACCCGGAGTGGGTCAGCCCGCTGGACTGAGTAGTCGGGCAGGTCGATCGCGTCCGGTTTCGCGACGGCCGACTTCGCGAGTACGCCGACCAGCAGCCGCGACGTCATCACCCGCAGCATCAGATCGCGGTAGCCGATCCCGAACCGGCTCATCGGCATCGCCATCTTGATCCCGCCCGGCGGCAGCTCCATCCGCTGCTCGACGTACGCCTGCATCCGGGCCTGGTACGCCGGGAACGCGCGGACGTGATCGCCCTGCGCAGTGGCCAGCTCGCCCGCCAGCACGTACGCGCCGACGAGTGAGAGCGCCGTACCGTGGCCGGCCATCGGTGAACCGCAGTACCCGGCGTCACCGACCAGCGCGACCCGGCCGCGGGACCATTCCGGCACCTCGACCCGGCTGATGGTGTCGAAGTAGAAATCGTCGGCCGCGTCCAACCCGTTGAGGATCTGCGGGGTGTGCCAGCCGAGCCCCTCGTAGCGCGACCGCACGAGCAGCTTCTGCGCCTCCACGTCACGCCGGTCGTACGTGAGCACTGGCGACCGGAAGCTCAACAGGGCCTTCGCGAACCGCGGATCGCGGTCCGGCCGCAGACCGACCCAGCGCCCGCCCGGAGCGGTGTAGAGCTTCATCCAATGGCCCAGGTCCTCGGGCGCCTCGACTGTGAAGTACGAGGTGTAGCCGCCGAGGTGGCGCACGAACTGCTCCTCCGGCCCGAACGCGAGCCGCCGTACCCGGGAGTGCACTCCGTCCGCGCCGATGACGAGATCGAACCGCCGCCGCGTCCCGCTCGCGAACGTCACGTCGACGCCGCTCGCATCCTGCGTCAGCTCGGCGACCGAGTCGCCGTACAGGTACTCCACCTCGCTCGTCGCGTCGGCCAGGATCCCGGCGAGGTCGCCGCGGAGGATCTCGATCTCCGCGACCGGCCCGGCGCCGTCGAGGAGTTCCGCGGGCATCGCCGCGGCCTGCCGCCCGTCGGCCTTCACGTACGCGAGCCCGCGCTCGTGCAGCTGCCGCTGGGCGACGGCCGGCATCAGCCCCATCCGCTCGGCCACCACGCGCGACACCCCGCGCAGGTCCACGGTCTGCCCACCCGACCGCGGCGCCGACGCGATCTCGACCACCGTCGGCGCGAACCCGAACCGCCGCAACCAGAACGCCAGCGCCGGACCCGCAATCCCACCACCGGAAATCAGCACAGTCTTCATATCCAGCTCCCATTTACTAGTGCGCGTACGCTGTACAGTGCACTAGGTGGGCAGGACGGCGCCAACGAGCACTAGTGCACCGGGCGGGGTGCACTAGGCGTACCGAAGGACGGGTAGAGGTAGCCGGAAGCCCCGCCGACCGCGCTTGGTCGCGCTTGCGGGGCGCCCACGCGCGCGACTACTACCCGTTCTTCGGTACAGCGTCAGAGCGTGAGGGCCAGCCGGGTCGCTTGCTCGATGGCTCGCTTGGCGTCGAGTTCGGCGGCTACGTCCGCTCCTCCGATGAGGTGGACGGGACGACCGCTGGCGCGGAGCACCTCGGCGAGGTCGCGGACCGGTTCCTGGCCGGCGCAGACGACGACGGTGTCGACGGCGAGCACGCGCGCCTTCTCGCGTTTCGGGCCGAACGTGACGTGCAGGCCTTCGTCGTCGATGCGTTCGTAGTTCACCCCACGCAACTGCTCGACCTGCTTGTTCTTCAACGCCGCCCGATGCACCCACCCGGTCGTCTTCCCGAGCCCGGCGCCGATCTTCCCGGCCTTGCGCTGCAGGAGATACACCTTGCGCAGCGACGGTTCCGGCCGAGGTACGGCGAGCGCACCGGGGAGCAATGTGGGATCACCGACGCCCCACTCCGCCTTCCATGCGGCGAGATCCGGCGTCGTGGTGGTCAAGAACTCGCTGACATCGACCCCGATCCCGCCGGCCCCGATCACCGCGACCGTGTCCCCGACCGGTTGACGTTCGCGGACAACCTCGACGTACGAAAGGACCTTGGGGTGATCGATGCCGGGGATCGCGGGCACTCGCGGTACGACGCCGGTCGCGAGCACGATCTCGTCGAACCCGGCCAGGTCGTCGACCCCGGCGCGGCGGCCGAGGTGCAGTTTGACGCCGGTCAGTTCGAGCCGCCGACGGTAGTACCTGATCGTCTCGGCGAACTCTTCCTTGCCCGGGATCTGCTGGGCGATCCCGAACTGCCCGCCGATCTCCGCATCCGCCTCGAACAGCTCCACGTGATGCCCGCGCTCGGCCGCCGTCACAGCCGCCGCGAGACCAGCCGGACCGGCTCCGACGACAGCGATGCTCTTGGTACGCCGGGTCGGCAGCAACTGCAACTCGGTCTCGCGAGCCGCCCGCGGATTGACCATGCAGCTCGCCTTCTTCTTCGCGAACACATGATCCAGGCACGCCTGGTTGCAGGCGATGCAGACGTTGATCTCGTCGGCCCGGTCAGTTGTTGCCTTCAGCACCCACTCCGGATCGGCCAGGAACGGGCGGGCCATGCTGACCAGATCTGCATCGCCGCGGGCGAGGACCTCCTCGGCGACCTGAGGCAGGTTGATCCGGTTCGACGTGACGACCGGGATCTTCACGTGCGGCTTGAACGCCGCGGTCACGCTGGTGAACGCCGCCCGGGGCACGGACGTGACGATGGTCGGGACGCGCGCCTCGTGCCAGCCGATGCCCGTGTTGATGATCGACGCCCCGGCCGCCTCAATCTCCTTGCCCAGAGCAACCACGTCGTCCCAGGTCTGCCCGCCCCCGACCAGATCGGCCATCGACAGCCGGTAGATGATCAGGAAGCGGTCTCCGACCCGTTCCCGGGTCCGCCGGACGATCTCCACCGCGAGCCGGCGCCGGTTCTCCGGGCTGCCGCCCCAGCGGTCGGTCCGCTTGTTCGTGCGCTCGGACAGGAACTGGTTGATGAAGTACCCCTCGGACCCCATGATCTCGACGCCGTCGTACCCGGCCTCGCGGGCGAGCGCCGCACAGTCGACGTACGCTTCGATCTGCTTGCGGACACCGCGATCGGACAGAGCGCGGGGCTTGAACGGGTTGATCGGGGCCTTCAGCGCGGAGGCGGAGACGCTGAACGGGTGGTACGAATACCGGCCGGCGTGCAGGATCTGGAGGGCGATCCGGCCGCCCTCGGCGTGCACGGCATCGGTGAGCAGGCGATGCTTCCGGGCCTGTCGCCGGTTGACGAGAGTCGACCCGAAGGGCGTCAGCCAGCCGGTGCGGTTCGGCGCGTAGCCACCGGTCACCATCAGGCCGACGCCACCGCGAGCACGCTCGGCGAAGTACGCCGCCAGCTTGGGCAGGTCGCTCAACCGATCCTCGAGCCCGGTGTGCATCGACCCCATGATCACCCGGTTCGGCAGGACCACATGGCCGAGATCGAGCGGCTCGAGCAGATGCGGATAGGAACTCATCGGTTGTCCTTCCGGAGGGCGTCGATCACTTCGTCGCACCAGGCGACGAAGGACTCCTCGGCGCGGACCCCGCCGCGCAGTACGAGGTACTGGTGCAACTCTCGGCCGCGCAGGCCGGACGGCTTCGGGAAGTCCCGCTTCTGGATCCCGCGGTACACCTCGAGCCGCGTCGCGTGCTCGGCCCGGTGCCGCTCGATCTCCTTCAGCACGAGTTCGACTGATCCGAGCGAGGCGCCGCGCAACTTCACCCCGAGGCCGTCTCGCAGTACGGCGGGATCCTCCGGCTCGGCCAGCCAGCGTGCCAACTCCGCACGCCCGGCCGCCGCGACCCGGTACACCTTCTTGTCCGGGCGCCCGTCCTGGGCGATCTCGGTGTGCTTGACCCAGCCCGCCTCGTCCATCCGGCGCAGCACCCGGTAGATCTGCTGATGCGTGGCCGGCCAGAAGTACCCGATCGACCGGTCGAACCGCCGGGCCAACTCGTACCCGGACCCGGCCCGCTCGGTCAGCGAAACCAGAATCGCGTGCTCCAGCGCCATGACCCCGAGGCTACCTATGCAACCAGTTGCACTGCACCTGATTGCATCCCAGGTCACACCACTTGTCCGAACAAGCCTTGCCCGGTTTGAGAGAATGGTTGCAGACGCCACCTATTGATCGGAGCATGATGAATCACCCGACCAAGACGACGTTGCCCGGAATCGGCGTGCGGTACGACCTGGTCACCGACGCCGGTCAGCATGTCTCGGTGGTGGTGCACAACGACGGCCGGCGGTTCCTCGGCTTCCACAATCCCGAGGACGACGACGAGTGCCAGGCCAGCGTCCCGTTGGGTCCGGGCGAGGCGGCCGCGCTCGCGCAGTGGCTGATCCCGGAGCAGCTCGACCCGGTCCGCGGCGAGATCGAGATCGACCTGGTCACGGAGCACATCCCGATCACCGCCAAGTCGCCGTACTCCGGCCGGACGCTCGGCGACACCCAGGCCCGCAGCCGCACCGGCGCGTCGATCGTCGCGGTACTGCGGCGTACCGGGGCGACCCCGTCGCCGACGCCGGACTTCCGGTTCGCGACCGCCGACACCCTGGTCGTGGTCGGTACCCGTGAGGGCGTCGACGCCGTGGCCGATCTGATCGCCGGGGGCTGAGGTGCACGAGAACATCACCGCCCTGCTGATCGAGTTGGGCGCGGTCATCCTTGCCCTCGGCATCCTCGGCCGGATCGCCGGCCGCCTCGGCTTCTCGCCGATTCCCCTTTATCTGCTGGCCGGTCTGGCGTTCGGGCACGGCGGGTTGTTGCCCTTGGCGGCGAGCGAGGAGTTCGTCGCCACCGGCGCCGAGATCGGCGTGATCCTGCTGCTGTTGCTGCTCGGGCTCGAGTACACGGCGTCCGATCTCGTCAGCACGCTGAAGACGCAGTACATCTCCGGAGCGGTCGACTTCCTGCTCAACGCGTTGCCTGGCGCGGGGGTCGCGTTGCTGCTCGGCTGGGGTCCGGTCGCGGCGGTCGCACTGGCCGGTGTCACCTGGATCTCGTCGTCCGGCGTGATCGCGAAGGTCATCGGAGATCTCGGCCGGCTCGGTAACCGGGAAACACCGGTGATCCTGGGGATCCTGGTGCTCGAGGACCTGTCGATGGCGGTCTACCTGCCGATCCTCACCGCGCTGCTGGCCGGCGTCGGGCTGGCCGGCGGGAGCATCACGCTGCTGATCTCGCTCGGGACGGTCAGCGTGGTGCTGTTCATCGCGCTCCGGTACGGGCGTGTCATCAGCCGGGCCGTTTCCTCGGACAACCCGGAGATGCTGCTGCTCGTCGTCCTCGGCCTCACGCTGCTCGTCGCGGGAATCGCCCAGCACTTGCAGGTGTCGGCGGCGGTCGGCGCGTTCCTGGTCGGCATCGCGTTGTCCGGTGAGGTCGCCCACGGCGCCCGGAACCTGCTCAGTCCGCTGCGCGACCTGTTCGCCGCGGTGTTCTTCGTGTTCTTCGGGTTGAGCACCGATCCGGCGAAGATCCCGCCGGTGCTGGCGATCGCGTTCGGGCTGGCGATCCTGACCGCGTTCACGAAGATCATCACCGGCTGGTACGCCGCTCGGCGTGCGGGCATCTCGACCGCGGGTCGCTGGCGCGCGGGCGGGACGCTGGTCGCGCGCGGTGAGTTCTCGATCGTGATCGCCGGTCTCGCGGTCGGCGTCGAACCGAAGCTCGGTCCGCTGGCCACGGCGTACGTGCTGATCCTGGTCATCCTCGGCCCGGTCGCCGCGCGCTACACCGAGCCGCTCGCGCGCCGCCTCACTCGCAAACCCACCAAACCGACCGAACCTCACGAGGTCCCGGCCGCCGAGCGCTTGGACGACACCGCCCACACAGCCGGCTGACCGTGCCGTACTTGGCCGGTCGAAGCACCCAGTTGCGTCGGCCGTCAGCGGACCCGGTTGCGTCGGTTCTCAGCGGACCCGGTTGCCGTTGGCGGCTTGCGCGACGGTCTCGGCGATCCGACGCTTCCGAGTCTCCGCGCGCTTGGCGAGGGTGATCCACTCGAGGATCGTCCGGCGGGCCGACGGCGGGAAGGCCCGGAAGTTCTCGTCCGCCCGCCGGTCGGCCGCCAGCGCGGCCCGCAGGTCGGGCGGGACGATCAGGTTCTGCGCATCGGCGAGCAGATCCCACGTCCCGGTGCTCCGGGCGTGCGCCACAAGCTCCTCACCCGGCGGCATCATCAACCCCGCCGCGGTCAGTCGCTCGACCCGCTCACGATTCACCTTGCTCCAGGTGCTCCGCGGGTTCCGCGGCGTGAAGCACTGGTACGTCGTCCGCTCGTCGCGCCGGACCGTCTTGCTGTCGATCCACCCGAAGCACAGCGCATGCTCCACCGCAGCCTTCAGATTGAGACCGCCCGCCTCGCGATGCACGACGAGCCAGACCGACCGTTCACTCCGCCCGTTGGCAGCCAGCCAGCCACGCCACTCGTCGACATCCGCACAGTTCAGGGCCTCGTTCTCGTTCATGAAACCGGCATGCGCCGGATAAGTGCTCATCCAGTGAGCAGTTTTTCTCCCCGTTCGTGATCGAGCAGCGCCTGCTTGCGTTCGATGCCGCCGCCGTACCCGGTGAGGTGGCCGGTCGAGCCGACCAGCCGGTGGCACGGCACGATGATGCTGATCGGGTTCTTCCCGTTCGCCAGCCCGACCGCCCGAGCCGACCCCGGCTTCAGACCGAGCGTTTCAGCAAAACCGGCGTACGTCGTGGTCGTGCCGTACGGGACGTCCTGGAGTGCGACCCAGACGTCACGCTGGAACGGCGTACCGACGAGGTGCAGCGGTACGTCGAAGGTCGTGCGGCCGTGGTGGAAGTACTCGTCCAGCTGCTCCGCCACCGCGGGGAGGACCGCGTCGTCGCGATCACCGAAGCCCGCCTGCTCCGGGCGGTAGCGCTGCTGGTCCATGTACAGCCCCGTCAACTCGCCCGCATCGGTCCCCACGAGCGTGAGCGGACCGAGCGGGCTGTCGACGACGGCGTACGTCACCGGGTGGACTCCCACTGCGCGCGGTCGATCCGGTAGAGCACGTGCCGCTGCAGCCGGTGGCCCTCCTCGATGCGCGGGTGGTCGAAGTCGCCGGGCTCGTCGTGCACCATGCCGATCCGCTGCATGACCCGCTGCGACGGCAGATTCGTGGTCGTGGTGAACGAGACGACCGCGTCCAGCCCGGCCGGCCCGAAGCCGTGCGCCAGCGCCGCGCGGGCCGCCTCGGTCGCATAGCCGTTGCCCCAGGCACCCTTCGCGAGCCGCCAGCCGATCTCCACAGCCGGCATGAAATGTGCCTCGAAGCTCGGCACCGACAACCCGGTGAACCCGATGAACTCACCGGTGTCCCGCACCTCCACCGCCCACAGCCCCCATCCACGCTCCTCGATGGCAGGGATCTGCCGGTCGATCAGCGCGTCGCTCTGCTCCAGCGTCTGCGTGGCCGGGAAGTGCTCCATCACGGCCGGGTCCGCGTTCAGCGCGGCGAACGGCTCCCGATCGGAGTCGCGCCAATTGCGCAGCAGCAGCCGGTCGGTGGTCAGTTCGGTCATTCGTCACTCCGTGGGGATCTTGTTGATCGCATGGTCGCCAGTGGCCCACAGGTACTGCACGGCGTACGCACGCCAAGGCCGCCACGCGCGGGCGTGGTCGGTCAGGAGTTTGGGGGCCTCGGACAAGCCTAGGTCACGAGCGGCGTACCGGATGCCCAGATCGCTGGCCACGAAGGCATCGGGGTCACCGAGAGCGCGCATCGCGATCGACTCCACCGTCCACGGCCCGATCCCCGGCAGCGCGGCCAGTTGCTCGCGCGCACGATCCCAGTCGGCGCCGGCGCCCAGGTCGATCTCACCGCGCGCGAGCGTCGCGATCAGCGTGGTGAGCGTCGTACGGCGAGACTTCGGGAACGCCAGCGTCTCCGGGTCGAGCTCCGCGAGCGCCTGCATCGTCGGGAACAGATGCGTGAGCCCTCCTGCCGCGTCCTCGATCGGCTCGCCGTGCTGCAGGACGAGGCGGTGCGCGTGCGTCCGTGCCGCGGCCGTCGACACCTGCTGGCCGAGCACCGCCCGTACGGCGAACTCCTCGCCGTCGACCGTGTGCGGGACCCGGCGGCCGGGCGCCTTCGCGATCAGCGGAGCGAGTACGGGATCGGTGCCGAGCAGGTCGTCGACGGCAACCGGGTCCGCGTCCAGGTCGAGCATCCGGCGGCAACGGCTGATCGCGATCGCGAGATCGCGCTGATCGGTGAGCGAGAGCTGGCAGGCGATGTGGTCCGGCATCGGCCGCAGGGCGACGACACCGTGCCCGTGCGGGAGTCGCAGCGTGCGGCGGTAGTGGCCGTCGCGCCACTCCTCGACACCCGGTACTCCGGTCGCGATCAGGTGACCGAACAGGTTGTCGGGCGTCAACGGTGCGCGGAACGGGAGCCGGAGCGAGATCGTTCCGGGCGTGGCAGACGTCGTACCCCGGCGGGCTCGGCGGCGCAGCTCGGTCGGCGCGAGCGCGAAGACCTCCTGCACCGTTTCGTTGAAGGTCCTCACGCTGGAGAACCCGGCGGCGAACGCCACGTCCGCCATCTGCAGCTCACTCGTCTCGATCAGCAACCGGGCGGTCTGTGCACGTTGCGCCCGGGCAAGCGCGAGCGGACCGGCGCCGAGCTCGGCCTGGAGCTGACGTTGCACCTGGCGAACGCTGTACCCGAGCTGACCGGCCAGCCCCGGTACGCCGTCGCGGTCGACGACGCCGTCCGCGATCAGGCGCATCGCCCGGGCGACCAGGTCGGCGCGGTCGTTCCACTCGGGTGAGCCCGGACTCGCATCGGGACGGCACCGCTTGCAGGCGCGGAAGCCTGCCTGCTGGGCGGCCGCGGCGCTCGGATAGAAGCGCATGTTCTCGACCTTCGGCGGCACCACCGGACAGCTCGGTCGGCAGTAGATCTTGGTGGTCAGGACCGCCGTGAAGAACCACCCGTCGAACCGCGCGTCCTTGGACTGCACCGCCCGGATGCATCGCTCCCTACACTCGTACACGCCCTCCAGCATCCCTGCCGCCACCGACAGTTCCTAGCGGTTTTGCGACATGGAGGTGGAGTGGGCGACGGGATGATGGCCGGTGCACCCCAACCGGTGGCATCGCACAGGAAATCCCCGGTGCAACGCCACCGGAACCTGTTCAAGCCACCCGCAGCCGGCGCGTCTTCTGGCTGAGCCGCCGGCGTGGAGGAGGGCAGGTTCGCGGTTTTGCGACGCGAGGATCCGGTGGCCGATTCTCGCCAGCTTCGCCGTCGTCGTGCCGCTGAACTTGAAGGCATGAACGAACTACTTGGCAAGAAGGCCCTGGTCACCGGCGGCAGCCGCGGGATCGGCGCGGCGACCGCAGTCGCACTGGCGGAGCGTGGCGCGGATGTTGCGATCACCTACAACTCGTCCGCCGACGCCGCGGCTTCGGTGGTGAAAGAGATCGAGGCGCTCGGGCGGCGCGGATTCGCCTATGCGGTCGACTCGGGTGACGCGGTGGCGGTCGGTGACGGCGTACGGCGGGCTGCGGAAGCCCTTGGTGGATTGGACATCCTGGTCAACAACGCCGGCGTCGGTGCGATCGCGCCGATCACCGACCTCTCGCTGGAGGACGTCGACCGAGTGATCGCGGTCAACGTCCGCGGGGCCTATGTGGCCGCGCAGGCCGCCGTACCGCACCTGTCCGACGGTGCCCGGATGATCCACCTCGGGAGCTGCGTGACGGGGCGGGTGCCCGGGCCGGGGATGACGCTGTACGCAATGAGCAAGTCCGCGATGACCGGCCTGAGCAAGAGCCTCGCCCGCGAACTCGGACCGCGCGGCATCACGTCCAACGTCGTCCACCCCGGCCCGACCGACACCGACATGAACCCGTCCGACGGCCCCTTCGCCGCCGCCCAACTCACCAACCTGTCCCTCCCCCGCTTCGGCACCCCCGCCGAGGTAGCAGCCGCCATCACCTACCTGGCCGGCCCGAACGCGTCGTACATCACCGGCACCGCCCTAACCATCGACGGCGGCCACACCGCCTGACGCACACAACAACGGGTAGTCCCCCGCGCCACGGGCCTGCTGCACCCCACTCCCGAGCGCCAGCCCGCTCACCCAAAGCCCGCCCCACCCCCGCACTACCCGTTCTTCCGCACGCCCCAACCCCACCCACCCGCCTCCACGGCCACGTCACCCCAAGCGCCACCTCCGCGGCCACATCACCCCACCACGCCAACACGACGGGATATCCCCCCGCGTCGTGGGTTCTCTACTCGTATACGAAGGGAGAACCCCGCACGCGAGGGGATAACCCGTCGTCTGCCCGACGGGCGGGATGGCCAACCGGCGCGGCGACAGCCGGCGCTGACAGGCGCGGCGACGGCGGGCGGCGGCCGGGGTGGCGGCGGGGGTGGCGGGGGTGGCGGGGGTGGCGGGGGTGGCGGGGGTGGCGGGGGTGGCGGGGGTGGCGGGGGTGGCGGGGGTGGCGGGGACCGAGGTCAGACGGTGGGGGTTGGGGACAGGTGGTGGGGACTGGGGACAGGCGGCGGGGACTGGGGACATGCAATAGCAGGTGTCGACCCACCATTGCCTGTTGCATGAGCGCGGATCGGGCTGATCACCGCCCACATAGCGGGCGCTAGAGCAGGCAGCGGAGGCGAGATCGGGCAGGGCGAGGTCACGCCGGACGTGATGCGGATGCGCAAGGTCGAGAGGCGGTTATCCCGGGCGGAGCGGGCGGCGGTGGGTGTCGGTGGGCGGGGGGGTGTCGGTGGGCGGGGGGTGTCGGGGGGTGGGGTTAGCGTCGGGGGTATGAGGTTTTCGGTGACGGTGGGGGCGGTGGGGGTGGGGCGGGATCCGCGGGGGCTTGCGGAGTTGGCGAAGGTTGTGGAGGGGGCGGGGTGGGACGGGTTGTTTCTGGAGGACTATCTGGTCTACCAGGGGGATGCGTCGCAGCCGACGTACGATCCGTGGGTTTGTCTGGCGGCGATGGCGATAACCACCGAGCGGATCCGGATCGGGACCACCGTCACGCCGTTGCCCCGGCGGCGGCCGTGGAAGGTGGCGGCGGAGGCGGTGGCGTTGGATCACCTGTCCGGCGGCCGGATGATTCTCGGAGGCGGGATCGGCGACCCGGGTGACCCGTTCATGGAGAGCAACGATCCGCGGGGGCTCGCGGAGATGCTCGACGAAGGGCTCGCGATCATCGACGAGCTGTGGACGGGACAGCCGGTGAACTTCAACGGGAAGCACTACACGCTGAAGGACGCGCAACTGACGGCCCGGCCGGTGCAGGAGCCGAGGATCCCGATCTGGGTAGGAGGCAACTTTCTCGTCCCGTCGGTACGGCGGCGGATCCTCCGCTGGGACGGCTCCTGCGCGTACAAAGGCACCACGGACGCACCCCAGCAAATCACCCCGGACGACGTCCGCGCGCTACGCGCCGACAGCGGCCGGGACCTCGACGTGAAGGTGAGCGGCGGGGACCCGGCCGCGTTCGCCGAGGCCGGAGCGACATGGTGGGGCCGATGGATCCCGCCACTGCCCGTCACCGAGACGCGAGCCGTCATCGAGCAAGGTCCTCCGGTGCTCTGAACCGTTGACAGCACGGCAACCTCAGGGAGAGACTGCGGATTGTTTTTAACGTTCAAAACGTCCGTGGGAGGTCGCTGTGGCTACTTTGAAGCAGGTCGCCGCCCACGCCGAGGTCTCCGTGCAGACGGTGTCGAACGCGCTGAACGCCCCGCACCGCCTGCGCGCGGACACGCTCGAACGCGTCAACCGCTCCATCGAGCTGCTCAACTACCGGCCCAATCGTAACGCCCGCAGCCTCCGCACCAGCGCCGTCGAGCTGATCGGGTACTGCGTGCCGAGCTGGCCGAACCAGACGCACCTGGTGATGGACCAGTTCCTGCACGCCCTCTGCGCGGCCGCCGAACGCACCGGCCGGCACATCCTGCTCTTCACCGCACCGGGCGGCGTCGACGGTATGCCGACGTACGACGATCTGCACGCGCGCCGGATGGTCGACGGCTTCGTCCTGTCGCAGACCGAGACGCACGACCCGCGGCACGGCTGGCTGAAGGAACAGGACATCCCGTTCGTCAGCTTCGGCCGGGTGTGGAAGGAAACCACGCAACCCGGCCCGTGGGTGGACGTCGACGGCGCGGCCGGCTCCGCGATGGCGGTCCGGCACCTGTACGAGAGCGGCCGTCGCCGGATCGCCTTCCTGGGCTGGCCGAAATCGTCCGGGCTTGGCGAGGACCGGGTCGGCGGCTGGCGCGACGCCTGCAAGGACCTCGGTCTGCCGACGACCGGGCTGACCGTCCGGTGCCGCGAGGACAGCATCGAGGAGGGCGCCCGCGCCACCGCGCGGCTGCTCGACGCCGGCCGGACCGTCGACGGGATCGTTGCCCTGAGCGACATTCTCGCGCTCGGCGCGCTCCGCGAGCTCACCCGCCGCGGCCTCACCCCCGGCCACGACGTCGGCGTCACCGGCTTCGACGACTCGCCGCTCGCCGAGGTCGTCTCCCCCGGCCTGACCAGCCTCCGGCAACCGATGGACCAGATCGCCGAGGAACTGATCTCGATCCTGACCGGCTCCAGCAACGGGACCCCGGTCGAACGCCTGCTGCGACCAGAACTCGTGATCAGGGGCAGCTCGACCCCTGGCTGATTTTCGGCGCTTCTCCCCGGGCGCCGCGAGAAGGAGGAACCGCCATGACTCCCTATCCGATCAACCGAAGTAGCCGACGTGGTGCAGCCCCACCCCGCAGACCGGTACGCCGGGCCGCCGGTATCGCTCTGCTCGCCACCGCGACCATCCTGGCCGGCACCGCCTCGGCCCTCGCCGGTCCGTCCAGCACCACCGGATCGGCCGTCGCCGGTTCGGCCGGGCGCCTCGCGACCGCCACCTCACCGGCCGCTGCGTCCGAGCTCTCCGAGACCACTCGCCTCACCGACCGGCGTTCGCTCATCGTCGGCGACCGGGCCTACGCGATGGGCGACGAGTCAGGTCTCTACCCCGCCGCCGGGTGGCACATCCGCGGTGAGATGGGCGGCTTCTGGTCGCAGCCGATCAAGCTCCTGGACGGCATCTGGTTCGGGCTCGACGGCAACTGGCTCGGCAAGCAGGTGCCCGCGACGAAGTACACCAGCGGCCACGGGTACAGCCGGATCGACTACTCCGGATCCGTGAATGTACGCCGTACCGACTTCGTCCCCGACGGCATCCGCGCGACGCTCGTCGGACTCACCCTCAGCTCGAGTACGGCGAAGACGGTCAAGCTCGACGTCGACGCGCACTCCGAGCTGATGCAGCCGTACCCGTGGGGCTGGACCACTCCGAGCGCCGCGGACGCGAACCTGCCCGACACCGGCGACTTCAGCGACGGCGCGCTCCGCTTCCGCGAGCAGGGCACCCCGTCGTACCCGAACGCGACCGCGCACGACTACGCCGCCTTCGTCGGATCGTCCCTGCGTCCGACAAGCCACCAGCTCGGCGCGGACCACCGCGGACCGCAGAGTCCGGCGGTGACGTGTCCGGCCGACGGTACGACGCCTGCGCGCTGCGACGACTCGCTCGTCGGGAAGGGCACCGGCGGCCGGCTCACGTACGACGTACCGCTGGCGGCAGGTCAGCAAAAGACGATCTGGTTCGCCGTGGCCGGATCGGATCAGGGCAGCCGGGCCGCGGAACGCGAGTACGGCAAGGCGCTGAGCGCCCCGGACAAGTTGCTGCGGGCAAAGACCTCCGCGCGGCAACAGATCGATGCGCAGTCTGCAGTGGACCTTCCTGGTGACCGTCTCCTGCAGCAGAGCGTCGAGTGGAGCAAGCAGAACCTCGCGGATTCCGTCCAGGAGGCGCGCAACCTGCGGATCCGGGACGTGAACGAAGGCAAGGACTACCCGGCGCCAGTCGGGACGGTGCCGACCGCCCGCTGGTTCGGCGCCGGCTTCCCGGACTATCCGTGGCTGTTCGCGACCGATGGCGAGTACACGGCCTTCGCCGCAGTCGCGGCCGGACAGTTCGACACCGTGAAGGAGCACCTGCGGGCGCTCCGCGCTGTCAGCGACCTCCTGAACAACCGCAGCGGCAAGGTCGCGCACGAGGTGACACCGACCGGCGACGTGTACTTCGGCTCGAACCAGAGCGCGGGCAACACCGACGAGACGGTGAAGTTCCCGAGTACGGTCGCACTGCTGTGGCGCTGGACCGGTGACAACAAGTTCCGCGACGAGATGTACGACTTCAGCGTCCGGAACCTGCAGTACATCTACAAGTCCCTCGACAAGGACAATGACGGCTGGCCCGAGGGCCTGGCGAACGTCGAGCGCGCGGGCATGGGCGTCGAGAAGCTCGACAGCACGGTGTACCTCGCCCGCGGTCTGCGGGACCTGGCCGACCTGGCCGCGTCCAAGCACGACACGAAGGTGCAGCAGTGGGCGACCGGCCGCGCCACCGATCTCGAGTCCAAGTTCGAGGCGCAATGGTGGGTGCCGGCGGCGAAGGGGTACGCCGACTCGATCGACGACCCGGCCAACCCGGCGAACGACAACACCCCGATCTTCCAGCGGCACTGGATCGGCGTCACGCCGATGGAAGCGGTACTGACTCGTCCCGATCAGACGTCGCCGCTGGCGTCGGCCGAGCACGCGAAGATCGCGCTCGATCAACGCGAAACCTCTTGCTACACGGGAGAATTCGGTCTCTTCCACACCGGCACCGGCCCGACCTCGGCCGAGGGCGGCAACCGCGGTGACACGTGTGACCCGATCGTCTCGACGGTCCAGAGCGAGCGCACCATATTCGGTCTGAACACGTCGATCATGGCGGTTGCGGAGGGCAACTTCGGTCGTCTCGGCACGAAGCAGCAGCAGCGGTACACCACCGGCAACGCCCGGATCCAGCTCGATCCGTCGGTCTGGGAGACGCCCGGTGCGATGCCCGAGATCGCTCCGTCGCCGGACTCGCCGGCGAACATCGGCCGGCCGTTCTACGACCGCTCGATGACGCTGCAAGCCTGGGGCGCGTACGGCATCCTCTGGCCGGTGATCCACCAGCAGCTCGGCGTCGATCCCGATCTGGGACACGCGCGGATCGCCGTCGTACCGCAACTTCCCGAAGGCCAGCAGAAGGTGGCCGGTAGCAACATCCGGGTCGGCCGCGGGGCGATCGATGTGTCGGCACGCCTTACAGATAAGGCGTTGTCGACCGAGGTGACCGCGAAGAACATGGACGCAGCGATCACGGTCGGCGCCGTACTGCCGACCGGCGCACAGGTGCGGAACGTCGCGGTCGACGGTCACACGGCGCAGTACCAACTGGTCACGACCAGCCGCGGGACGGAGGTGCAGGTACCGGCGAGCGGCGCGCGCACGCTCCTGACGATCACGCTGAAGTAGACCTCTCGAGGGCCGGCCGGTGCGCAAACGTTTAGCACACTGGCCGGCCTTCTCACGCCCGGGAATCCGGTACTGCGGAGTCTTGATGCGCAACGAAAGGCGGGCCCCTCCGAGTATGAGTCGGAGGGGCCCGCACAGCTGAAGGAAAGTGACGTCTCCAGCTTCCCGATACGGGTCCGTAGAGGCCGGCAGACCCCGTCACCGGTCTACCTCGGTGGGGATCCCCACCGCGAGGGCCCTCGGTTTCCGTTCGACCCGCCGCTCCGATCGAAGCAACGTGTCGACCTTTCTACCGCTGTCGGTAGTCCCGGCACAACCCTTTACAGGCAACAGTTTCGGTCATCCACAGTAGGACCGCAATCATCCACAGAAACCGTCCGGGTTATGCACAGCCCCTGTGCATAACCCCCTTAGCCCTTAGGCGGTTTGACTGCCATCGGTTGCAGGAGCCGGTACCCGGCGTACGCGCCGAGCACGCTGACCACCAGGACGGAGGGTACGGCGACCGCGAGGGGTGGACGGTGGTACCCGATGTTGTTCAGCACGTCCGCGAGCCACTGCGCGACGAGCAGGAACTCGGCCGCCGCCGCGGGCACCAGGGCAAGCGGCAGCAGCAGGACGCCGCGCCAGAATCCGAACCGGACGAACGTGATGCCGAGCAGCCAGCCGGTCACCTCGTGGGCGACGATCATCAGGAAGAACTCGGCGAACACCAGACCGATCTGCGACGTACTCGTGAACAGGTGCGGGTTGGTCAGTTTGCCGGGCCAGTCCTGCCACGCGTACAGCACGTGTTCCACCTGGTAGACCAGCACCCACAGCAGCGCGGTGGCGGCTGCGGCACCGGCGAGATAGATGCCTGCGGCAACCGAAAACATCCGGCGGGTGATGCCCTGAGAGATCAGCAAGGCGAAGTACGCCGGGGTGACGGTGATGCCGACCGCCATCGAGAAGTACTTCGGCGACTGAGTTCCGTAGTCCCACGCGCTGCTGGTGACGCCGCCGGACAGCAGCTGGATGACGATCCCGATCAGGAACAACGCGAAGACCATCACCGCCCAGTAGCCGAGCAGCATCGGTCGCAGACCGATCGCCAGCGCGCGCAGCACGTGCTTGAGCCGATGCCAGTCGGTGACCCCACGCGGCAGCACCGCTTCGGCCTTGACCGCCGAGCTCATCCACGTCCTCGCTTCGCTCCGGGCGCGGATGAGACACGAGATACGCAGTGCTGTCTGATGAACTCGCTTCGCTCGCTCATGACTTGACCCCCGTGAGGTGGACGAAGAGGTCCTGGAGACCGACTGGGCCGATCTCCAGGCCGGCGGCGGTCGCCTGTGCGAGCAGCGCCGGGTCGAGGTCGCCGAGGACCGTGGTCGACTTGGTGCCGCCCAGCCGTTCCTCCGCGAGCACCGTGAAGCTCGCGGTGAACTCGTCGACGACCGCGGCCGGACCGACGATCGAGGCGCCACGCCCGCGGAGCGCGTCGACCGGCGACTGGGTGACGAGGCGGCCCTGGTCGAGGATCACGACCTCCTCGAGCATCGCGCTCACCTCACTCACCAGATGGGTGGAGAGCACGATCGTCCGCGGCACCTCGGCGTAGTCGGCGAGCAGCATGTCGTAGAACAGGTTCCGCGACGGGACGTCCATGCCCAGGTAGCTCTCGTCGAAGATCGTCAGCGGGGCGCGGCTGGCGAGACCGAGGACGACGCCGAGCGCGGACTTCTTACCGCGGGAGAGCTTCTGGATCTTCTTGTTCAGCGGGACCTCGAAGCGGTCCAGGAGTTCGCCGGCGAGGTCGGCGTCCCAGTACGGCCGCAGCGCCGCGGCGAGGCCGACCGCATGCTTGACGGGTACGGCGTCCGGACGGTCACCGGACTCGCGGATCAGACACACCCGGCTCGTGACGACCGCGTTCTCGTACGGCTCCTGCGCCGCACCGAGGTCACCACCCTCGATCAGCACCCGCCCCTCGTCAGGCCGCCGGAAACCGGCCAGTGTCGCGGCGAGCGTGCTCTTGCCGGACCCGTTCCGGCCGAGCAACCCGTGGATCTTCCCCGGCGCGAGACGCAGATCGAGCCGGTCCAGCGCGGGCACACCGGCGAACCGGACCGAGAGATCCTCGGTCCTGACAGTCAGGGCGGCGGTCATCAGGCGTCTCCGTAGGTGCGGATGTGCTGGAGGATGTCTTTGAGGGGGATGCCGATCGCCTTGGCCTCGCGGATCATCGGGTCGACGACGTCGGCGAAGAACGAGTCGCGGCGGCCGGTGCGGAGCAGGTCGCGGGCGTTCGGCGCGACGAACATGCCGATCCCGCGCTTCTTGTAGAGGACACCGTCGTCGACCAGCTGGGCGAACCCCTTGGCCGCGGTGGCCGGGTTGATCCGGTAGAAGGCGGCGTACTGGTTGGTCGACATCACCTGCTCGTCCTCGGCCAGCGCGCCGGTCACGATGTCGTTCTTGATCTGCTCGGCGATCTGCAGGTAGATCGGACTCCGGTCGTCGAACACCACTCCACCCCCCTTCCTCGGTTCATTACTTGAGTAACGAACCATAGCGGCGCTGGAGGTCAGGGCGTGTGTCCCGGTCCCACGGCGTAGCGAGCAGGTGCTCGGTGCGGTGGCTCGGCGTGCTGGAGTGAAGGCCTCGATCTGGTTTCATCGTGGCCTTTGCTCCAGTGCGGCGAGATGCCGTGCCGAGTGCCGCGCAGTAGCCGTGGGGCCGGGACGCACGCCCTAGCCCCCGGCTGAGTACTGCGATTGTTGGAGGGACTTCTTCAGGGCCGGTACGACGGGGCCCACGCGGACCGCGAGCTGGGTGAGGCGATCCTTGTGCCGGGCTCGCTGCTCCTTCGTGACGACCGTGCGCAGATCCGCCGTGGACGCGAGTACGACGACGGCGGCGTCGCGGAGGTCGACCCGAGTAACGGGCCGGGACGGTCGCAGGGTGTCGCGGGCGCTTTGGAGGATGTGGCGGCGTACCAGAGGATGGCGCAGCGTGATGCGGGCCGCCGGGAAGATGCCGAGGACGCGGTGCGGCTCGACCTGGATCAGGTGTGTGCGGGCGAGCTCGTCGCGAACCTGACGGACGGTCGCGCCCGCCCGCCGATCGATCCAGTGCCGCCAGCGCCGCGGACCCATCGCCCGCAACTCCTCGAGCACCGCCGCAACCACCGGATCCACCGGCACCGGCGCGGAACCCGATCCAGGCGAGCGCGATCCAACCGAGCCCGATCCAGCCGAGTGCGATCCAGCCGAGCGCAATCCGCCCGAGCCGAACGAGCCGGAGCCGAGTGAACCCGATCCGAATGAGCGCGATCCGGTTGAGCGCGGTCCGGTTGAGCGCGGTTCTGGCGTCGTCACCCGGGCCCGGCCGCCGTCGTCTTCGATGTTCCCGTTGAGCTGCAGGTCGATCAGCACCGCTGCCCGTAGCACCTTCCCCAACTTCGACCGGGCCGTCAGCCGCCCGCGTTCCGGGTCGTAGGCCAGCAGGAAAACCCTGGCAGCCAAGGAGTCCGGGGCAGCCGCGTTGCCGAGCGCAACCGTCTTTCGGGGCCGGGCCGGTCGCCTGGCCGACGTCGAGCGCTCCGGCCGCCGCAGCGGCGTCACCACAGCTCTACTCATCGTTGTCCTCCTTGGACGGGCGGCCCGGGCGACGTTGTTTCGTCACGCCGGTCGGGAGGCGACCGGCGTCGGCCAGGGCACGGCGGAGCAGGAACTCGATCTGGGCGTTCGTGCTGCGCAGGTCGTCGGACGCCCAGCGGGCGAGCGCGTCGTGCACCGCGGGATCCAGCCGGAGCAGGATCTTCTTTCGTTCGACGGGCACCGCGGACTCACTGGTAGAGCGAGCCGGCGTTGACCACCGGTTGCGCGTCGCGGTCGCCGCAGAGCACCACCAGCAGGTTGCTGACCATCGTCGCCTTGCGCTCCTCGTCGAGCTCTACCACCTCATGCTCGGACAGCCGATCCAGCGCCAGCTCGACCATGCCGACCGCGCCTTCGACGATCCGCTGCCGGGCGGCGACGACCGCACCGGCCTGCTGGCGGCGCAGCATCGCCTGCGCGATCTCCGGCGCGTACGCGAGATGCGTGATCCGGGACTCGATCACCCGGACACCGGCCGCCTGGACGCGGGCACCGATCTCCGCCGACAGCGTCTCGGTGATCTCGTCGGTGCTGTCCCGCAACGACATCCCGCCGTCCTCGGTGTGGACGTCGTACGGGTAGCTGTTGGCGATGTGCCGTACAGCGGTCTCGGTCTGGATCGCCACGAACTCGACGAAGTCGTCCACCTCGAACATCGCCTGCGCGGTGTCCTCGACCTGCCACACTACGACCGCGGCGATCTCGATCGGGTTGCCGTCGGCATCGTTGACCTTGGCAACGGCTGTCTCGTGGTTGCGGATCCGGGTCGAGACCTCGCGCCGCGTGGAGATCGGGTTCACCCAGCGCAGACCGTCCGTCCGGATCGTCCCGGCGTACCGTCCGAGAACCTGCAGGACTCGCGCCCGCCCCGGCGAGACCGCGGTCAGCCCGCCCGCGACGATCAGCGCGGCCAGGAACACCATGATCCCCACCGCGATCAGTGCCCCGTTGCCGCCACTGAGCACGAACAACAGCACGCCGGCGATCGCCAGCACCAGCGCGAGCGCTGCCATCGGCCACCCGTTCAGCCCCCGCCCCACGCGCTCGGTCACCTTCGGCGCCGGCATCTCCACCGCGACATCCACCATCACAAACTCCTCTCGAATAGCTCAAAGGTAGCAAACTGATATCACATTTAGCAAGCGTGATCCCGTCTCCTCTCGTGGGCCCACCCATCAGATGCAGGGTTACGGTCCGGGATCGCGGACGCAAACCCTGCATCTCAGACGCCAACCCACGAGAGGCGGAAGGTGCGGGGCGGAGGGTGCGGGGCGGAAGGTGCGGGGCGGAAGGTGCGGGGCGGAAGGTGCGGGGCGGAAGGTGCGGGGCGGAAGGTGCGGGGCGGGAGGTGCGGGGCGGGAGGTCAGGGGAGGCGGGTGGCGAGGGACTCGAGGTGGGACTGCCAGAGGGCGGAGTGGGAGTTGGGGAGGGGGTCGATGGCGGAGGGGCCCCAGGCGTGGATGGGGCGGATGCCGTGCAGGGCGTTGACGAGCCAGGCCTCGGTGGTGTTCTGCAGCGCCTCGGGGGTGATGGAGTGCTCGGCGACCTCGACGCCCTGGTCGGCGGCGATCCGGCGCAGGAGCTGGGCGGTGACCGAAGGGAGCAGTGGGCGGTCCGCCTCCGGGAAGCAGAGGGTGTCGTCGTCCCACCACACGACGGCCGAGTACGCCGCCTCGAGGACCGTCCTGTCGGTATCCAGGAGCAGGATCTCGTCGGCGCGGTCGGCCGCGGACTCCTTCAACTTGCCGAGCAGTTCCAGGTCCGGCCCCTTCACCCGGGGCGCCGTCCGCGGATCCGGTCCCTCGTGTACGGCGACGCGCACCCGGCCACCGATCGGGGGCGCCGGCCGCAACTGCAGCGCCAACTCCTCCGGCGCCTTCAGCTCGAACCGCGGGAACCATCTCCCGAACCCCGGCAGCCGCCCGATCTGCTCGTCCCAGAACCGTTCCGCGGCCACCCCGGCCGCGGCACACGACCCTACGAACCGGTCCCGGTGCAGTTCCAGTCCCCGAACCTTGCCATTGGCAACCAGAAACGAGTCCGCCACCAACAGTTCCGTCATTGTCCCCCACCTTGTCCGCCGACGGCAGCCGTTGCCTTCAGCACCATTTCGTCGTACTCCGCGACCGGGTCGGAGTCGAGCACGATCGCACCCCCGGCCCCGATCACGGTCTCGTCCGCGGTCAGCACCGCCGTCCGGATCACCACACTCAGGTCCGCCCGCCCGTCCACGGTCAGGTAGCCGAGCGCACCGGAGTACACCCCCCGCGCACTCCACTCCAACGAGTCGATGATCTCCATCGTGCGGATCTTCGGCGCGCCGGTCATCGACCCCGGCGGGAAGCACGCGCGGACCGCGTCCACCGCGGTCACGCCGTCGCGCAGCCGGCCGCGGACGGTCGTCACCAGCTGGTGCACGGTGCGGTAGCTCTCGACCTGCATCAGCTGCGGCACGTTCACGGTCCCCGGCACGCTGACCCGGCCGAGGTCGTTGCGGATCAGGTCGACGATCATCAGGTTCTCGGCGCGGGTCTTGTCGTCCTCGGCCAGCGCCTTCGCCGCGAGCTGGTCCTGCGCCGGGTCGAGGTCCCGCGGCGCGGTCCCCTTGATCGGCCGGCACTCGGCCCAGCCGTCCGCGTCCACGGTCAGGAACCGCTCCGGCGACGAGCTCGCCACCGCGAGATCGCCGTGCCTGAGGAACGCGGCGTACGGCGCGGGGTTCGCGGACCGCTGCCAGCGGAAGAACTCGAACGGGTCCTGGACCGCCGGCAGCCGGACCCGGTTCGTCAGGTTGACCTCGTACGTCTGGCCCGCCTCGAGCTCGGCCAGGACCCGCGCGATGCCGTCCAGGTACGTCGTCCGGTCCTGCTCCAAGTGCGCTTCGAGATCCATCCGGGCGATCGCGGGGACGTCGACGCTGCCCATCCACCAGTTCGACGCGGCTTCCTCTGCCTTGTCCAACCAGTCCTCGCCGACGCCGGCCTCGTCGAGGGCCACCAGATGGGTGACGTCGCGGTCGTGGTCGATGACGACGAACCGGTTCGCCCAGATCCACAGCGCGTCGGGCGTCGGGGCCTCGTGTGCGGCCACTCCTCCGGTGAGGGCCTTGAGCTCGTAGCCGAAGTAGCCGACGTATCCACCGCAGAACAGGCCGGTCAGCTCGAGGGGCGGCTCCGCGGCGCGGGCCGCCAGCAGCTCGTTCAGCTCGGCGAAGACGTCACCGTCGGTCACGTCGCGGGTGATGACGTCGTCTGTCGTCGTACCGAGCACCGAGAGCTTGCGGGCCGTGCGGTCGGTCAGGCTGCCGTCGAGCCAGTAGGCGACTGGCTCGGCGGCGAGCAGCTCGCGGTAGACAGTCTCACCGTCGAGCGCCCGGTCGAGCGTCCGGACGGACCAGCGCAGCGCACTCACACGCACACGGTACCGAGATCAGGACGTGCTCAGCGCCACCTTGGTCCGCATCGCGGTGATCCGGCGGATCGGGATCGCGACCTCGAGGCCGTCCTTGGACTCGGCGCGGTCCGCGAGCCAGGCGGCCGCGGTGTCCCGGCGGACGTCCGGCGTACCCGGGAGGTAGAGCGCGTTCACCAGCCGCATCGCGTCGTCGCGGCTGTGGATCATGTACACGTACCGCTCGCGCTGGCTCTCCATCACGTCGAACCCGGCGTGCCTCAGTTGGTCCTTCAGCTCGGTGATCTCACCGCCGGCCGGGAACTGCGGCGTCGATCGCAGGCGCGTGGTCAGACCGCTCAGCGTGCGGATGTCGCCGCGCCGCAGCGGCCGTACGGCGGGCACGATCGCGGCCAGTACGCCGCCGCGTCGCAGCACCCGTGCCGCCTCGGCGAGCACGTCTGCCAGCGGCTGGAGGACCATCAGACCCATCGAGCACGTGACGACGTCGAAGACCTCGTTCGCGAACGGCAAGTGCAGTGCGTCCGCCCGTACCTTCGGGCCGGGCGCCCCGGCGAGCTGGGCCTGGTTGTTGTCCACCCCGACGACCCATCGCCCGTACAGCTCCCGCGCCACCGGCCCGTTGCCGCAGGCCAGGTCGAGCACCCTGCGCGCCTCGCCCGAGACAGCACGGACGAGCCAGCGGTACGGCGTGTGATCGCCGGCCACGGCACGGGACAACAGGGCTTCGGTACTCCCCGGAGCCGCGGTGTGGAACTCCCGCAGGTACTCCGGCCAGTTGATCGCATTCTCAGACATCGCGGCCCGAACCTACCGGCTGGCGACCCGGCGTGCCTCGTCGGGTGCTCAGCGTTAACACTTTGTTGACTGTCAGACCCTGCTGACGAAGATGTGGCCCGCGGTTTCGTCGGTGATGACGCCGCCGGCTTCGCGACTCCCGACCAGGACGCCCTCGGCGTCCAGGGTGGAGTCGACCTCGCGACCGGGCAGTGCCCCGGCCCGGCGCAGGACCGCCATCGCGAAGTCGTCGGTCTGCACCGGCTCGGCGATCCGCCGTACCAGCACTCGCACGCTCTCCCCGGTGGCCGCGTCGAGGACCTGGTCCAGGGGCTCGACGCCGATCCGGAAGTCGCCGATGTTGCTCACCTGGTGGTCCTTCTGCAGCTCCTCCAGGCCCGGGATCGGGTTGCCGTACGGCGATTCGGTCGGGTTGCCGAGGAGCTGCAGCAGCCGCAGCTCGACGGCGTCGCTCATCACGTGCTCCCAGCGGCAGGCCTCGGCGTGCACGTCCTCCCACTCGAGCCCGATCACGTCGACCAGCAGCCGCTCGGCCAGGCGGTGCTTGCGCATCACCCGGACCGCCTGCTTGCGGCCGACGTCGGTGAGCTCCAGGTGGCGATCGCCCTCCACCTTGATCAACCCGTCACGTTCCATCCGCGCGACCGTCTGGCTGACCGTCGGACCGGACTGGTGCAGCCGCTCGGCGATCCGCGCGCGCAGCGGCAGGATGCCCTCTTCTTCCAGCTCGTAGACGGTCCGCAGGTACATCTCGGTGGTATCGATCAGCTCGCTCACGACCACCATTCTCACCTATTGAGGCAAGCCTTACCCAATTCGGCTGGGTACCGGGGCACGATGAGCACGGTGACGTCAGTGATGTGGTTCCGGCGGGACCTTCGGTTGAGCGACAACCCGGCGCTCCTCGATGCCGCGGCCCACGGCCGCGTGCTCGGACTGTTCGTGCTGGATCCGTTGCTGTGGGGACGATCGGGCGATCCGCGCAGGGACCAGTTGGCCGCGTCGTTGCGCAGCCTGTCCGAGTCGATGGGCGGGCGGCTCGTCGTACGGCGGGGTGATCCGGCGGTCGTCGTACCGGCGATCGCGGACGAGGTCGGTGCGGCGAGTGTGCACGTGAGCGCGGACTACGCGCCGTACGGGCAGCAACGGGACGAAGAGGTTGAAGCCTCATTGAAGTGTCCGTTGGTGCGGACGGGATCGCCGTACGCCGTCGCACCGGGGCGGGTGCTGAATCAGCAGGGCCGGTCGTACCAGGTGTTCACGCCGTACTTCAAGGCATGGCTGGCGCATGGGTGGCGGCAGCCGGTGGAGGCGCCGTCGCGCGTCCAATGGATCAACGCGGAGAGCGAGGACCTGCCGGAGAGCTCGCTGGTCGCGGGTGAGCAGGCGGCGCTCGAACGATGGCGGGACTACGACGTTGCGGCGTACGACGACAAGCGCGACCGGCCCGATCTCGACAGTACGTCGCGGATGTCGATCCCGTTGAAGTACGGCGAGATCCACCCGCGGACGATGCTCGCCGACCTGGCCCGCAAACGCAGCGCCGGCGCGGAGGCGTACCGCCGCGAACTGGCCTGGCGCGAGTTCTGCGCCGACCTCCTGGCGCGGCACCCGCACGCCGCGTGGAAACCGCTGCGTCCCGAGTTCGACCGGATGCGGTACGACGAACCGGGTGAGCTCCTCGAAGCCTGGCAGGAAGGCCGCACCGGCTTCCCGTTCGTCGACGCGGGGATGCGGCAACTGGCCGAGACCGGGTTCATGCACAACCGCGTCCGGATGGTCGTCGCGTCGTTCCTGGTCAAGGATCTCCACGTGCACTGGAAGTTCGGCGCGCGGTGGTTCATGCGCTCGTTGCGCGACGGCGACCTCGCCTCGAACTCGCTCAACTGGCAGTGGGTGGCCGGCTGCGGCGCGGACGCGGCGCCGTACTTCCGGATCTTCAATCCGGTCAGCCAGGGTCTGAAGTTCGATCCCGACGGCGCTTACGTACGGCGCTGGATCCCCGAACTCCGCGACCTCGACGGCCGGACCGCTCACGAGCCGTGGAAGCACGGCGGCGCCGACGGCTACCCGGAACCCGTCGTCGACCACGCGGAGGCGCGGACCGAGGCCCTCCGCAGGTACGACGCCATCCGCTCTTGACGCCGGTTCGCCTCGTACATCTATAGTGCTAGTTACATAGATGAATGGGGATATCGATGATCGAGTTCCATCTGGACGGCCGGTCGGGGGTCTCGCCGTACCAGCAGATCGTTCAGCAGGTCCGGAACGCGTTGCGGCTCGGACTGCTGCGGGAGGGTGACCAGCTGCCGACCGTGAAGGACGTGGTGGCGGCGCTGGCGATCAACCCGAACACTGTGCTCAAGGCGTACCGCGAGCTGGAGCACGAAGGCCTGGTGCAGGCCCGGCCCGGGCGCGGCACGTTCGTCACCCGCACCCTCACCGACAACACGCTCGCCGCCCACGGCCCGCTTCGCCAGGACCTCCGCCGCTGGCTGGCCAAGGCCCGCAAAGCCGGCCTCGACGAGGAAAGTATCGAAGCCCTGTTCCTGACCACCTTTCGGTCCGCCGCTCAGGAGGACATAGCGTGACAACAGTTCTGCAGGCCCACGGGTTGGGGAAGAAGTACGGGCGGCGCTGGGCGCTGGCCGGGTGTGATCTGGAAGTGCCGGCTGGGCATGTGGTCGGGCTCGTGGGGCCGAACGGCGCCGGTAAGAGCACATTGCTGAATCTGGCGGTCGGGATGATCACGCCGTCCGCCGGATCGGTTGAGGTGCTCGGAGGGCCGCCAGGAGCACAGCAGGCCAAGGTCGGGTACGTCGCCCAGGACACGCCGACGTACGCACGGTTGAGCGTCGCGGATCACCTGCGGCTGGGGGCCCGGCTCAACCCGGCGTGGGACGAATCCCTTGCACAGCAGCGACTCCAGCATCTTCGATTCGATCCGAAGCAACGTGCGGGCAGGCTGTCCGGGGGGCAGCGCGCGCAGCTCGCGCTCACGCTCGGGCTGGCCAAGCGCCCCGATCTCCTGATCCTCGACGAACCGGTGGCCGCGCTCGATCCGCTCGCCCGGCGCGAGTTCCTCCAGGACCTGATGGAGGCGGTCGCCGACCAGGAGCTGAGCGTCGTACTTTCCTCGCACCTCGTCTCCGACGTCGAGCGGGCCTGCGACTTCCTGATCGTCCTGGTGGAGTCACGGGTGCAGGTCAGTGGCGAGATCGACACGCTGCTGGCGACGCACTTCCGGCTGACCGGTCCGCGGCGCGACCAGGAGGACCTGCCGCGCGACCAGCACGTCGTCACGGCCAGCCACACCGACCGGCAGTCGACGTACCTGATCCGGACCGACAAGCCGATCCTGGATCCGGCCTGGACGGTCTCCCAACTCACGCTCGAGGATCTCGTGCTGGCCTACATGGGCCGCGACGTCCAGCCCGAGCGCCCGGTCCTGGAGGTGCAGCGATGATCTGGCTGACCTGGCGACAGTTCCGCGTCCAGTTCCTGGTGGTCGCGACGGTCATCGCGGCCGCCGCGGTCCTCCTGGCGGTCACCGGGCCCGGCCTGCTCGACGACTACCACCGACTGACCGGCAACTTCATCCAGAGTCTCGGCTTCGAGCGCCTCAACCCGTTGCTGTACTTCGTCGGCCAGGTGCTGCTGTACGCCGTTCCGCCGGTGATCGGGGCGTTCTGGGGCGCACCGATGATCGCTCGCGAACTGGAGACCGGTACTCATCGGCTGGCGTGGAGTCAGAGCGTCTCCCGCGCGCGGTGGCTCGCGACCAAGGTCGGTGTCACCGGCCTGAGCGCGGTCGCGATCACAGGTCTGCTGAGCCTCGCGGTGACCTGGTGGGCGGACCCGATCGATGACGCGATCAACGCCGGCCAGGACTCGAACACCTACATGCCACGGATGTTCCCGGGGGTCTTCGGCGCCCGCGGCCTGGTCCCGATCGGGTACGCCGCGTTCGCGTTCGCTCTCGGAGTCGCGATCGGTCTCGTCGTACGCCGGACCCTGGTCGCGCTCGCGATCACCCTGGCGGCGGTGATCCTGGTGCAGATCCTGGCGCCGACGTTCGTCCGGCAGCACCTGCTCGCTCCGACGGAGTCGTACCTCACCGTGTCCCAGGACAACATCCGCGGCTTCGGGATGACAGGTCCGAACGGCACGGTCAAGGAGATAGAGGTGGCATCCGGGGCTCCGGCCGCATGGAAGTTCTACGACAGGACTGTCGACAAGGCCGGTAAGCCGGTGAGCTCGCTTCCGGACTGGGTGGTCGACTGTGCACCACCTGCACCGCCTGCGGGGAACGGCAAGACGTCGTTCGAGGGCACGGTGTCACCCAAGTCCGCCGCCTGTTACCAACGACTGGCCGACGAGGGCTATCGCCAGCACCTGAAGTACTTCACGGCAGACCGCTTCTGGGCGCTGCAGTGGCGGGAGTTCGGGTTCTTCGTGCTGCTCGCGCTTGCGCTGACCGGGTTCAGCTTCTGGCGGATCCGGCGCGACCTGTCGTGAAACGCCGTACCAGCAGGGCTGCGGCGAGGACGGCCGCGGCGACGACCGCCGACGTCCACGGCAGGGTGACCGCGAGGACGACGCACCCGGTCAGGCCGATCACATTGACGGCGCGCGGCCAGCGGCGCTGATCGGCCGGCTGGGTGAAGGCGGACGCGTTCGCAATCGCGTAGTACAGCAGGACTCCGAACGACGAGAAGCCGATCACGCCCCGTAGATCGGTCGTGAGGACGAGGATCCCGACCACCACGGCGAGCGCGAGCTCGGCGTGGTGCGGGACCTGGTAGCGGGGATGTACGGCGGCCAGCCAGGTGGGCAGGTCGCGATTGCGGGCCATGGCGAGCGTGGTGCGGCCGATGCCGGCGATCAGGGCGAGCAGGGCGCCGAGGCTGGCGAGGGCGGCACCGATCCGGACGACCGGGACCGCCCAGACCGCACCGACCCCGTCGACCGCGGCCGCGAGGGGCGCCGTGGTCGACGCGGGGTCGCCGGTCCGCAGCAGGGCCAGTGCGACGGCCAGGTAGATGCCGATGGCAATGACCAGCGCGATCGTGATCGCCCGCGGGATGGTTCGCGCCGGCTCCCGGACCTCCTCCCCCATCGTGGCGATCCGCGCGTAGCCGGCGAACGCGAAGAACAACAGGCCCGCCGACTGCAGAACGCCGTACGGCGAGGTGCTGGTCGTCTCGTGATGCTGCGGGGTGCCCGTGAACAGGACGACGAGCACGAGGGCCAGTACGACGAGGGTGCAGGTGACGAGGATCCTGGTGAGGCGTGCCGTCCTCGTCACGCCCCGGTAGTTGACGGCCGCCAGCGCGAGGACCGCCGCGAGGGCGGTCAACCGTCGCAACCAGCCGATGTCGGTGACGTAGGTTGCGAAGGTCAGCGCCATCGCGGCACACGACGCGGTCTTGCCGATCACGAAACACCAGCCGGCGGCGAACCCCCACCACTGCCCCAGGCGCTCACGCCCGTAGACGTAGGTGCCGCCCGATACCGGGTAGACGGCCGCCAGTTGCGCCGACGACGCCGCGTTGCAGTAGGCAACGATCGCGGCGAGGACGAGGCCGAGCAGCAGACCGGACCCGGCGGCCTGCGCAGCCGGCGCCCAGACCGCGAAGACCCCGGCCCCGACCATCGACCCGAGCCCGATCAGCACCGCATCCCCCACCCCCAGCCGCCGCGCCAGCGCGGGACCGGGGCGAGCCGCGTCTTCCAGGCCGGGGCGGTCGGCGTTCATCTCAGTCGTCCGCCGCCATCGCCGCCGCGATCTTGGCTTCGGCATCGGCGACGTCCTCCTTGGGGGCTTCGGGCAGCAGGTCCGCCCACAGCGGCAGCATCTCCCGGCGCGCCTCGAGCATGCCGAGTGGACGCGGGTAGAACCAGACGTGGAAGTGGGCCGAACCGTCGCCCCAACGATAGACGTGCACCCGTGCGATGTCGCCGAGGGCGAGGATCGCCCGCTCGATGCGTGCGACAACCGGACCGTAGCTCTGCGCCACCTTGTCCGGCAGGTCGGAGAACGAGTCGTGGTGACCGCGGCCGGCCAGCCACACCACGCCCGGGATGGTGACGCCGGTGGCGCGGCACAGCGCCCAGTCGTCGTCGTACCAGAGCGGCGGTTCGTGTTCGGAGTTCTCGAAGTCGGCGAGCCAGTCGCACAGGCCGCAGTGCGGGCCGCCGGGTTCACCGACGCGGGGCGGTTCGGGGATCACCCGGGGCTGCGGGTCGAGGCGGACCAGCGGCTCGGCGTACGGAAGCGTCATGGCGGTCTCCAGGGTTCAGGAGGTGATGATGCCCTCTAGTGAAACATGTTCGTTGCATGCCCTGCAACAGGTATGTTTCAGGCTTCGATGACGCCGCGGAGCACCAGGTCGAGGGTGAGCCGCCGGGCCCGGGACCGCGACCAGTGGTGCCGGCCGCGCATGTGGACGTAGGTGAAGGCCGCCGAGACCATCAGCACCTCGGCGACGTCGCTGACCCGGCCGTGCGGGTGCAGCGTGCCGTCCGTCTCACCTTCGCGGAGGAACCGCTCGAACGGGTCCAGGAACGACACCGGCCCGTTGCGCGCCTGCTCCTGATGGAAGACCAGGTCCGACGACAGCATCAGCGGCAGATGCCGGTCGATCACGTCGAACAGCGCCTCCAGCGTCCGGATCAGGCCCTCCCGACCGGACCCCGTGCCGGCGAGCACCGGCCACAACGTGTCGCGGTAGTCCTCGGCCAGCGCGTCGAGCAGCGAGTTCAGCAACATCTCGACGGTGAATCCCTGCCGCCACAGCGTGACCCGGGAGCGTCCGACCTTCTCCGCGACCCGCTCCAGGGTCACACCGGACCAGCCGTGCTCGGCCAGTACGGCGATGGTCGCCGCCCGGAGCGTCTCGTCCACCGCCACCGTCATCCGCGACCCCTCACTCTTGTGCAACGAGGCTGTTGCACTGCACGATGACTGTACCAACCACCGAGGAGGCAATGGCCATGAATGGCGTCGACCGCGTGGGCGGCGTGGACACCAGGACCGAGCTCCGGGTGCGGTTCACCGACCAGGAGCGGGACGGACTGACCGCGCTCGCGGCCGGTCTGCGAGGAGTAGCCGAGTCCGACCTCACCGAGGAAGACGCGCTGGTCGCGGCGCTGGAGCTCGCCCTGACCCGCCTGATCGACGACTTCGAGGTCCCCGACCCAGCCACCCGCGCCCAGGTCCAACAAGCCCGCGACAACCTCCGAGCCAACTGGACCCGCGGCAGCGCAACCCTCTAACCACCCACCCGTGCATTCTGGACAGGAGGTGTCGGGTGGCTGGGTAGTGCACCTGAGCGTGAGTGTGGTCGTGCGTACGGTGTCTCGCTGGTGCTCTACCTGTCGAGCTTGCACGCCGTCGGCCGACTGCCTGGGCGTTCGGGGTGGTGACGGGTTGCGTGTTGGGGTGGGTGGTTAGACCGCGTTCAGTACGCCGAGGAGGCGGGCGACCTCGGTGGCGACGGCGTCTCGGGCCGGGCCTAGGTACTTGCGGGTGTCGACCAGGTTGGGGTTGTCGGCGAGGACCTGGCGGACCTTGTCGGTGAAGACGTTGTTGAGGTGGGTGGCGATGTTGACCTTGGTCATGCCGGCCTCGACCGCCCGGGTCAGGTCGGGGTCCGCGACACCGGAGGAGCCGTGCAGCACCAGCGGTACGGCGACAGCCTCGTGCAGGCGGGTGATGAGGTCGAAGTCGAGCGTCGCCGTACGTTCGGTCATCGCGTGCGAGGAACCGACCGCGACGGCGAGTGCGTCCACACCGGTCGCCTCGGCGAAGGCGACGGCCTCGTCCGGACGCGTACGGGCGCCGGGCGCATGGACGCCGTCCTTCCCGCCGACCTCGCCGATCTCCGCCTCGACGAAGACACCGTGATCGTGGCAGAAGGCCGTCACCTCGGTGGTCGCTGCGACGTTGTCGGCGTACTCGAGCTTGGACGCGTCGTACATCACGGACGTGAACCCGAGCGTGACGGCCTCGGTGACCAGGTCCCGATCCATCGCGTGGTCAAGGTGTACGACGACCGGCACCGTGGCGGCGGCGGCCGCGGCCAGCGTCGCGACGCCGATCGGCTTGAGCGCACCGTGGTACTTCACCGCGTTCTCGCTGATCTGGAGGATCACCGGCGCACCGACCTGCTCAGCGCCCGCGATCAGCGCGATCGCGTGCTCCAACTGGATCACGTTGAACGCGCCGACCCCACGGCCGGCCTTGGCCGCGGCCAGCACGACCTCGGCACCGGAAACCAACGGCATGGGAACTCCTTCTAGTTAACGATGACCTGGGGTTGCCAGCGCCGATAGGCGGCGAGATCGATGTCTCCGGCAACAGGTGTCAGCACAGCGGCGGCAGAAGCAGCGACCGCGGACTTGAGTACAACGGACCAGTCCGGCTCCGGTGAATCCGCAACAGCAGCCGCGACGACCGCCGTACACGCGTCGCCCGCACCGGTCGGGTTGCCTCGCACGGTCTCGACCGGCAGCGCCCGCCAGACGCCCTTCTTGCTGGCGGCAACCATTCCGCGTGGCCCGTCGGTGATCACGGCCGCGGTCGCACCGAGCGCGACCAGTTCCGAAGCGCCCTCCTCGACCTCGACGTCACCAACGGCAGCACGCAGTTCGGCGGCGTTCGCGCGCACCACCGCACCGGCGCGCGCAGCGGCGTTCAGCGCATCGCCGCCCGCATCGATCACGGTCAGTACGTCGTGGTGCCGGGCGCGGACCGCGATCTCGGCGTACGCGTCGGCCGGCAGCCCGGGCGGCAGACTGCCCGAGCACGCGAGCACTCCGAGCCGTCCCCACGGCATCCGGTCGCCGAACGCGCGCCACTCGTCCGCGGTGACCGTCGGCCCGGCCTCGTTGAAGATCGTCGCATCCCCGTCCACATCGTTGACGATGGCAACGGTACGGCGGGTCTCGCCGGCGATCGGAGTGAGCAGCGCGGTCAGCCCGGCGTCGAACAACTCCTCGGCGACCAGCTCACCGGTCACCCCGCCGACGAATCCGAGCACCAGCACCTGATGTCCGAGCGTCGCCGCCACCCGGGCGACGTTCACGCCCTTACCGCCCGCGCGTCGCCGGATCCGGTCGACGCGATGGCTGCCGCCGACCCGCAACTCGTCGACCTCGTACGTGACGTCCAGCGCGAGGTTGAGGGTGACGGTACCGATCAATCCAGCCACGACCCGGCCCGCATGACCTTCTGTACGGCGTACTCGTCGTCGAGCAGCACCAGATCCGCCCGCTTCCCGGTCTCGATCGAGCCCACGTCGTACCAGCCGAACGTCTGCGCCGGCGTCGTCGACGCCATCCGGGACGCGTCCACGAGCGATACCCCGGACTTCACCGCATTGCGGTAGGCCACGTCCATGGTGAGGGTGCTGCCGGCGATCGAGTGGCTGCCGTGGGCGAGCGTCGCCAGACCGTCCTTGACGTCGACCTCGAGGCTGCCGATCTTGTACCGGCCGTTCGGCATCCCGGTCGCCTCCATCGCGTCGGTGATCAGCGCGATCCGGTTCACCCCGGCCGCCGCGAGCGCGACCCGGACCACCTGCGGGTCCAGGTGCATGCCGTCGTTGATCACCTCGAGCAGCAACCGCTCGTCGTTCAGCGCGGCGCCGACGGGGCCCGGGTCGCGGTGGTGGAACGGCCGCATCCCGTTGAACAGGTGCGTCGCCACGGTCGCGCCGGCGTCGGCTCCCGCGACCATCTGCTCGTACGTCGCGTCCGTGTGCCCGAGCGCGGCGACCGCGCCGGCGTCGACGACCTGACGAATCGCGTCCAGCCCGTTCTCCAGCTCCGGCGCGATCGTGATCATCTTCACCGCGTCGCTCAGCACCTTGGTGACATCGTCCTTGAGCGGCGGCCGGAGCAGCGTCGGCTCATGCGCACCGCAGCGCGCCTCGGACAGGAACGGTCCTTCGAGGTGCACGCCGGCGATGACACCGTCGGCGATCAGCTCGGCGAGGCAGTCCGTCTGCGCGACGAGCTCGTCGAGCGGCGCCGTCACCAGGCTGGCCAGCGTGGTCGTCGTACCGTGCTTGCCGTGGAAGGCTGCGACCTTGCGCGCCTCCTCCGGATCGGTGGTCGAGTACGTCGACCCGCCGCCGCCGTGCGTGTGGATGTCGACGAACCCCGGTACGACGGTCACGTCGCCGAGATCCTCGGGCCGTTTGCCGTCGGCCGGCATCCCCTCGGACCGCCGGCCGAAGGCGCGGATGTCCTCGCCCTCCACCTGGATCCAGGCGTTCTCCAGCACGTCGTCCGGCGTCACCACGCGACCCACGCGATAGGTCGTCATCCCCGGTCCTCCTCGTCGGCGTTTGCGCGGTCCCAGGCCATCTGGGCGGCGCCGAGCATGCCGGCCTCCTCGCCCAGGACGGCCGCCACGATCTCCGGTTCGCGCTGGAACGTCAGTCGCGCGTGGACACCTTCGCGCAGCGGCTGCAGCAGCGTCTCGCCGGCGCCCACCAGACCGCCGCCGATCGCGATCCGGGTCGGGGCGACCAGGGTCGTGTAGAGCACCAGGGCGTCGATCAGGGCGGCCAGCGCGTCGCGCCAGACCTGCGCGGCGTCCGGGTCCCCGGCCGCGAGCAGTTCCATCACCTCGCGCGCGCCGTCGACGGTCCGTCCGGTGCGGGCCGCGTACCGCCGGGCGAGCGCGGCCGCGGACGCGACCGTCTCGAGGCAGCCCCATTGACCACACGCGCAGAGTTCGGCGGCGTCGCCGTGGATGAACTTGGAGTGGCCGAGCTCACCGGCGTACCCGTCGCCGCTGACCAGGGAGCCGTCGACGATCATCGCGGCCGCGATCCCGGTGCCGAGCGGGAGGAACATCGAGTTCGTGGTGCCGGCCAGCGCGCCGTGCCGCAGTTCGGCGTACCCGCCGGCGCGGACGTCGTGCGCGAGCACGATCGGTACGCCGTCGCCGACCGCGGCCTTCAGCTCGGCGAGGACCGGCGTACCGGTCCATTCGAGGTTCTCGGCGCCGACCGTGCCGTGCTCGGCGTCGATGACACCAGGGACGACGACACCGATGGCGCGCACATGATGACCCGCTGCGGTCGCCTTCTGGCTGAGCTCGACGACGGTCTCCAGCAGCACGTCGAGCACGGCACGGCCACCGTCTCGCGCGTCGGCCCGGGGCGTCGGCCTGGTCTCGCGGTGCAGCACGGCACCGTCGGCCGCGACCAGGCCGCACTTCATCCGGGTTCCACCGAGGTCGACGGCAACCACGACTTCACAGGGGTCCACGGAGCGCCATTATGCAGCGTTACCTGGCAGTCCGAACATCCATGAGCAGAATCCGGACAAACTCACACGGACCAGTGCGCAATCCGGTCCTAGGATGCGCCTCACTCTGACTCGTATCTGACTGGGAACCGTGGGCAGGGAATCCACGGTTTCCAGGTGTCAGGAACCCAGGCCGTGGTCGAACGCGGCCACCAGGAAGGTGACCAGGTTCTCGGCCAGTTTGCCCGGGTCCTCGTTGCCGGCGGCACCCGGCGTCGGGGACAGTGCCTGCGACTGATGAAGCGCCAGCAGGCCGAGCATGTTCATGTAACCGAACGCGACCGCGTCCGGTGATGCCTGCGGCAGCGCCTGCTGCAGCGCCGCCAGGTACCTGCTCTCGATCGGCTCCGACTCGATCGCGTACAACTCACGGATCCGGCGGCTCGGATCGAACGCGATCCTGCCGATGAACCGTGCGATCACGGCGCCGCGCTCACCGCGGCGCAGAACCAGTTCCAGTCCGGGCTCGACGAAGGCCCGGATCAGGGCCTCCGGTGTCGGCGGAGCGCCCGCCTCCAACTGGTCCAGCCGGCGCCGCCGTTCGGCGTTGACCGGCGCCATCGCCCGCGCCACGGCAGCGCGGAGCAGGGCCTCTTTCGAGCCGAAGTGATAGTTGACCGCGGCGATGTTCGCCGCCGCCGCGACCGTGATGGCGCGCAGCGACGTTCCTTCGTAACCCCCTTCACCGAACCTTTGCTCGGCGACGTTGAGCAACCTCTCCCGGGTCGTTTCGACCGGTGTCTCCACAGAGTTCTCCTTCCCCCCGGCTACCGCACGCGCAGGCACCCCACCTGCTCACGCGCAGTAGCCTGCAGTCAGCATAGTTCAAACGGTCATTTGAACTGGAGGGCTCAGCTCACTTGTTCCGAGAAATCCTCAGATTTCTCTGAAACCCTTTCCTTCCCAGCACTCTCACCGTTCACACCTCCACCACGGCACGTACACAAACGAGTGATTCCTGTTAGTGGCCTAAGGTCCTGGGTCATGGCTTTCGTGCGGATCCAGCGGCGGTTCCAGGGGCCGGAGAGGTCGGGCAACGGCGGGTACGTCGCCGGTCTGGTCGGGACCGCGCTGGCAGCGGACCTCGGGCCGGAGTCGGTGCCGAAGGTGACACTGCGGATGCCGCCGCCACTGGACAAGGACCTCGAACTGGGCGCCGGCCGGTTGACGGACGGTGACGCGTTGGTGGCCGAAGCGCAGCCGGTCGGCAGTGAGTTCCTCGCCGACGCGACGATCGATCCGGTGCGGCCCGAGGAGGCTCGCGCGGCCGAGGCGGCGTACCGCGGGCTGCGCGACCACCCGTTCCCGGGGTGCTTCGTGTGCGGTCCGGCGAACCAGAACGGTCTGCGCCTGAAACCCGGCCCGATCGGCGATGGTCGTACGGCGTGCACCTGGACTCCCGCCGCGGACCTCGCGACCGACGGCCTGGTCGACGAGGTGTTCCTGTGGGCGGCGCTCGACTGCCCCGGCGGCTGGACGATCGACCTCGAAGGACGACCGTCGGTGCTCGGCCAGCTGACCGCGTGCATCGACGCGCGCCCGGAGGCGGGTGAGGAATGCGTCGCGCTCGGCCGCTATCTCGGCGAGGACGGCCGCAAGACGTTCACGGCCAGCACCCTGTACGACGCCGACGGCCGCGTCCTCGCCCGCGCCAAGCACACCTGGATCACAGTCGACCCAGCCGCCTTCAACTAGCGAGCCCGAGCGGCGTGGGCGCGGACCTTGGCGCGGTTGCCGCAGGTGGCCATGGAGCACCAGCGGCGGCGGCCGCGGGCGTCGAGGAACAGCCAGCCGCACGACGGGCAGGTCCGCACGTGCTCGCGAGACGAGCCGGTCAGTAGCTCGCCCGCGAGCCACGCGAGATTGTGCAGCGGGAGCTCCAGATCCTCCGGCAACTCCCAGGCCGGCCCGGCTTCCGAGCGCACGAGCTGCCGTCTCCCCGAGGCCTTCTCGATCAACCGGGCCGCGGCCGCGAACGTGTGATCGGTCGCCTGCCCGGTGAGTACGTCGTACAACTCGGACCGGAAATCGAGGGTGGTCCGCAGTCGCCGGCCCAGTTCGGTCGGACTGCTCCCGGCCCGCTCGATCAGCCGGAACACGGTCGCCGGCGGCAGCAGGCCGACGTACGAGTTCCAGATCAGGAAGGCCTCGTACGACGTCAGCCACTCGGTCCGGGCGGGGCCACGGGTGGTCCACTCGGACCGGGTGTTGACGAAGTCGAGGACCGGATGCGCGCCGACCGGCTTGGGCAGGACGACGCCCTGCACAAGCTCGAGATGGGACGGCAGCGAACTCATCGAGTTACCTGGCCGGTGTCGTGGGCTGGGTGGTCGGTTGCTGGTTGGTCGTGGTCGGCACCGGGATGCTGACGTTGCCGTTCTGCGGGATGACCATGAACTGGATCTTGCCCGACTCGATCGCGGTCTTCAGCAGGTAACCCTGCGCCCCGAGCATCGCGACCTGCTGCTTGACCGACTGCAGCTCGACGTTCACCTGCTGGTTCTTCTGCTCCTGCGTCGCCTTTGCGAGCTCGGCGCGCTGCTTGGCCTCCAGCCCGTCGATGATGCCCTTGTCCAGCGGCATCGGCTTCTGGACCGTGAAGGACAGCTCACCGCAGTCGTTGCTGCCGTTGTAGCCCGGGCCGCAGAAGTAGTCGCCGCCGACCGCGGCCGGCAGCAGCCGGGTGAACTCCTTGGCCGCCGCGGACTGGAACGCCGACTTCATCTTCTCGTTGTTGTAGAGCTCCGCCCAGCCGTAGTTGGTCGCGACCGCGGACAGGGCGCGGTCGATCTGCGGGCGGAAGTAGCTCTGCAGCATGTCGTTCCAGCCGCGCTCCTCGTACGCCTCGGTCTTCAGGCCGATCCGCTCGTGGAACGACTTCAGCACGTCCTTGTTGCGGTTCAGCGTGAAGTAGACCTGGACGCGGACGCCGAGCCGGACGTTGTCCTTGCTGACCACGGTGACCTCGTCGGCAGCATCCGTGTCCGCGCCGTCGCCGCCGATGATGTACGAGCGCTGGTCGATCGGGTACGTGTACAGCGTGTCGCCCGGGCCGATCAGCTTGTTCGTCGAGCCGGGCGGGATCACCGACTTGAACTTCTTGTCCTCGATCACACCGCCGCCGTAGTGCAGACCGATCCGGTTGGCATCGGTGTTGGCGAAGTTGAAGATGTTGAACAAGATGATGATCACGATCACCACCAGGAACAGCAGCCCGATCACCTTCGCCTTGCCGCCGCCCCCCTTGGGCTTGATCGCCGCCGCGGCGTTCCCCAGCTTTGCCATCAGTCGTGTAGCTCCTTGCGTTCCACCAGTCGCCGGACGTCGGCGAGGGTCAGGTCGGCGGTGACCGCGACGTCCCGCGGCACCGACGGATGCGAGCTGAGCGTACGCAGACCCTGCTCCGCAGCCGCGACTGCCCGCTCCAGTGCCCTGACCTCCTGCAGCAACGCCCGATGTTCGGCGTTCAGCGTGGCCAGTGCCTGCTCCGCGTCGACGGCCCGCCGGTACGAGGACCACGCGAACCAGGCAGCGCCGATCAACAACACGATCGCCGGCAGTCCGAGTCTGATCATGCCGTCGATTGTGGTTCATCCCAGGGCGAAATTGTGTTGAAGCGACAAGCGGGTGGCAGTAAGTTCGCAGTACACGCGAAGGGAGGTGGTCCAACGCATGAATTGCTATCGGACTCGTGAGGTGGCGGCGGGCTAACCGCCAACCACAGTTAAGTGGGCAAGTGGTCGGCCGAAACCAACGCCAGCCACCGGGCCTGCGGGCAGTCAGGTAGTCCGCCTGACCCTGAGTTCGGCCACCCGGTCGTGTCTCTGGAAGCGCCCGCAGGCTTTTTCTTTTACTCGGGCTCCGGGCAGTCCAGGCCCAGGGCCTTCCCGATCTCGAAGAGCTGCGCCTCGAAGTACGCCGCGGCGTCCGGCAGCACCCAGTGGAGCTGGCCGAAGACCTCCATGCAGATCAGGCCGTAGAGCCGGGTCCAGTAGTTCAGCGACAGGTAGATCGCGCCGGGCGGCATCCCGTGGAAGTGCTCCGACTCGGCCGTGAGCTGCTCGACCAGCACGGTCCCGAGCTCGTCGTCGGCCGGGTGCGGGAACGGCTTCTGGTGCCAGATCTGCGCCACGAGTTCCTTGAACAGCGCCCCGAACCGCATCGCCGCCTGATGCCCGGGCGTCTCCTCGTGACCGTCGTCCTCAGGATCGGGTACGGCGGTACCGAACAGCAGCCCGAACTCGGCCGGATGGGCCAGCGCCCAGTCCCGCAGACCGTTCGCGAGCAGATAGAGCCGGGCGCCGAGATCGACGTCCTCCTCGGCGCACTGCAGGTCCATCAACGCGGTCGTCAGCTCGTCGTACAGGTCCGCGATCAGGGCGCTGATCAGCGCCTCGTGGCTCGGGAAGTACCGGTACAGCGCGGGCGGGGTGAGGCCGAGCTCGCGCGCCACCGCGCGCAGGCCGACGGCCGCGGTCCCGCCGCTGACCAGCAACCGGCGGGCGGCCGCCTTGATCTCCGCCAGCGTCGCTGCTCGCCGCCGGTCTCGGCTATCCACCTTCAAAACTCTCCTTGACATCGCCGTAGGGCAGGACCTTAGAGTGAACACCGTTAACAGTTAACGCTGTTCACTCATGCTCCTGCCGCTCAATCTACGCCCTGGGAGACAGTTTCGTGTTCGAGACGCTCGGCCGTTTCGCCTACCGGCGGCGCCGTCTGGTGCTCGCCCTCACCGGTGTGTTCGTCGCCCTCGGCCTCGTCTGGGGCACCGGCGTGTTCGGCTCGCTGGCCAACGGCGGCTTCGACGCGCCGGACACCGAAGCCGCGAACGCCGTCAAGACCATCGAGGAGAACGTCGGCCGCACCGGCACCGACGTGATCGTGCTCTACCGCGACCCGTCGTCGACCGTGGCCGATCCGGCCTTCCGGCAGTCCGTCGAGAGCGATCTGGCCGAGTTGCCGACCGCCGACGTGACCGCGGTCTCGACGTACTGGAGCACCAAGTCGCCGGTGTTCGTGTCGAAGGACCAGCACAGCACGTACGCCGTGCTCACGCTGGCCGGGGCGACGCCGGAGGACCGGCTGGAGACGTTCCACAAGATCGCCTCGCAGCTCCGCTCGGGACCGGCGGGTCTGGACACGAAGGTCGGCGGCGAGGTCGCGGTCTTCGACGAGGTGAACACCCAGACCGAGCACGACATCGTGAAGGCCGAGACGATCTCGACGCCGATCGTGCTGGTGCTGCTGGTGGTCGTGTTCGGCGGCCTGGTCGCCGCGTCGCTGCCGCTGTTCGTCGGTGCGCTCGCGATCCTCGGCGCGTTCGTGCTGCTCCGCGGCCTGTCGGCGGTCACCGACGTGTCGATCTTCTCGATCAACATCGTCACGATGATCGGTCTCGGACTGGCCATCGACTACGCGCTGTTCATCGTCACCCGGTTCCGCGAGGAGCTTGCTCGCGGCAACGATGTGGAGACGGCGCTGACCGCGACGATGGCGACGGCCGGGCGGACGGTGGCGTTCTCCGGCGTGACGGTCGGCGTGGCGATCAGCAGCCTGGTCCTGTTCCCGGTGATGTTCCTGAAGTCGATGGCGTACGGCGGTGCGGCCGCGGTGGCGATCGCGATGATCGCGGCCCTGACCGCGTTGCCCGCGTTGCTCGGGGTCCTCGGGCACCGGGTGAGCAACCTGCGCATCTTCAAGCCACGCAAGACGTCCAGCGATCACGGCGCGTGGTACCGGCTGGCGCACAGCGTGATGCGACGCCCGGTGCGGTACGTCGTCGTGCTCGTCCCGGTGCTGCTCGTGCTCGGAATTCCCTTTCTGAACGCACAACTCGGCGGGGTCGACCATCGGTCGTTGCCATCCGGTGCCACCTCGCGGACGGTCACCGAAACGCTGCAGCGCGACTTCCCGGGAGCCGGCGGGTCGGACATCTACGCGGCGGTGCGGTTCGACTCCGCCCCGAGTGATCCGTCGGCGGCATTGGGGCCGTACATCGCTGGGTTGAAGCAGGTGCGGGACGTGGAGAACGTGCGGATCGGTGGGTACGAGCACGGCGTCGCGTCGGTCGTCGTGCACACTCGCTTCACCGGGCAGGAGTTGCCGGCGCGGGATGTCGTGCACGGGGTGCGGGCGGTGCCGGCGCCGTCGGGGACCGACGTACAGGTAGGTGGTGAGACGGCGGCGGTGATCGACCTGCTCGACGTGCTGAAGGAGCGGGCGCCGTACATGGCCGGATTCATCGTGGTGGTGACGTTCCTGCTGCTGTTCGTTGCCTTCGGCTCGTTCGTGCTGCCTTTGAAGGCATTGGTCATGAACGTGCTGTCGCTGTCGGCGGCGTTCGGCGCGATGGTGTGGATCTTCCAGGACGGGCATCTGTCCGGGTTCCTCGATTTCACACCGGCCGGGTTCCTCGACGCGACCAACCCGGTGCTGCTGTTCGCCGTACTGTTCGGGTTGTCGATGGACTACGAGGTGTTCCTGCTCAGCCGGATCCGGGAGGAGTACGACAAGTCCGGCGACAACGCGCAGGCGGTCGCGCTCGGGCTGCAGCGGACCGGCGGCATCATCACCAGCGCGGCACTGCTGCTGATCATCGTGGTCGCGGCGTTCTCCACGTCGGGCATCGTGTTCGTGAAGATGATCGGTGTCGGACTGGTGATCGCGATCGCGCTGGACGCGACGATCGTGCGGGCGTTGCTGGTGCCCGCGACGATGCGGCTACTGGGGCGCGCGAACTGGTGGGCGCCGGCGCCGCTGGCGCGCTGGTGGAAGTCGCACGGGTTCCGCGAAGAGCCTCAGGGCTGGAGCCGCGACAGCTCCCAGTCGCCGGAGCTGGTCCGGCGGTAGGCCAGGCGGTCGTGCAGACGGCCGGTGCGACCCTGCCAGAACTCGAACGCCTCCGGGGTCACCAGGTACCCGCCCCAGAAGTACGGCGTAGAGATCTCGGTGCCCTCCGGCCACTGCCGCTCGTACGACTCGTACTGCAGGTCGAGCTCCTCACGGGACGCCACCGGCTGGCTCTGCTGGGACGCCCACGCGCCGAGCTGTGACTCGCGCGGGCGGCTCGCGAAGTACTCGTCGACCTCGTCGCCGGGCAGCTTGGTGACGGTCCCTTCGACCCGGACCTGCCGCTCCATCGCGTGCCAGGGGAACACGAGGGCGCAGCGCGGGTTGGCAGCCAGGTCGTCGGCCTTGCGGGACTGCTGGTTGGTGTAGAAGACGAACCCGCGCTCGTCCACACGCTTCAGCAGTACGGTCCGCGCTGACGGGCGTCCGTCCTGGTCGGCGGTCGCGAGCACCATGGCGTTGGGCTCGGCCAGGCCGACTTCCCTGGCCTGCTCCAGCCAGGTCTGGAACTGCACGACCGGGTCGGGAGCGACCTGGCTCTCCAGCAACTCACCGAGTCCGTACGTACGGCGCATCTCCGCAAGGTCCACGCTTCGAGCCTACTTACGTCCGAAGCTGCTCCGTCGATAGGCCCGCCACAACTTGGTGCGCGCGATCTTGCGGACCAGTGGGCTGCGGCGCGGCACAGGCTGCTTAGGAGCTTGTTGTAGTGCAGCCTTGGTGGCCGGCGCGCTCGGCAGGTGGCGGTTGACTTCGTCGAGGTGCTGATCGAACGTGGCTCGCCAGAGCGCCTGACGAAGCGTGGCTTCACCCGCAGCCGAGCTGGCGCCGGCCACCGAGGCAGCCCACAACGTGTCGAGGGACTCGAAGCCGTCAACGTCCTTGAGGAGCTGCTCGATCAGGTCACGGTCGGCGGCATCAGCAAGGCAACGGACCTTCGCCGGGCTTCTGCGCGTGCTGACCGTCGGGCTGGGTTTGAAGAACGGTACGTCGGCCCACGCGGGCACCAGCCGCCGGACGAGCTCGCGGTGTAGCGCGTTGTCGACGCGTTGCGCGGGATCGAGCGCGAACGCCGACCGCACGAACGAGGGGATCAGAAGGGGCGAGACGACGCCGGTGCGCTCCCCCGTCGTACCCCAGCGGCGGAGGCGTTCGACGACGTAGAAGTAGTCGAGCATCGTCGCGTTCTCGATGCCACCGTGGACCGCGGTCCGCAGTACGCGCTCGACCTGCTCGGCGACGACCGCACGGGCTTCGCGCGCGGGTCCTGCTGCCGCGACCAGACGGCCCTGGAGGTGGTTGCTGAAGGCATTCAGCTTGCTCGGCAGCGGCAGTGCGTCGAGTTGCAGCACGTCGCGTGGGTAGAAGTGGCCGTGCGCCACCTCACCGCCGGCGCCGCCGATCGCTAGATGGGCAACGCCCGCAAGCGTTGCGGGTGGCGTGTGGAAGAGGTAGCTGGCCGGGCGCAAGCCCTCGGCGTACCGGTGCCAGCGGAGCGCTCGGTTGACCATTTCCAGCGGTTGCGGCTTGGCGATGGGTTTGGCAGCGACCGGCCTACCTGGGGCCTTCCGACTCACCACGTGTTCGACTGGCTGCTCCAGCAGCTGCACCAGTGACTCCGCGACCTCCAGCTCACCAGGGACCGCGTCGTAGCTGTTGAGCTTCACATCCACACCTGTAGACAGAAACGCGCCCGCGACCACACGCGAGTCTCGGCCGCCACTCAGGTCGACCGTCGCCTGCCCCGGCCAGAGGCTGTCGACCGATCGCGCCACGTCCTGCAGTGCGGCAGCGGTCTCCTCTGCTGTGTCCGCATCATCCGTCGACCACACACTGGTCATCTCGATCCGGCTGACGGTCCGCTGCCGACGGTAGCCATCGGCAACGATATGCGTCGCACCGGGAACAGCCAGCACACCGTCGTACGGCGTGCTGTCGTCCATGAACCAACCGCAGGCCGCGGCGAAACTCCAGCCACGCGCTGCTGCAACAGCGGGAACGCCCGCGAAGAGCAAGGCAGCAGCGGGCCGATTGCTCCAGACCCACCCGTCGGGCAGTCGCAGCTGGAACAGCCGTCCGACACCGATCGAGTCGGTGAACAGGTCCAGGCGTTCCTCACTCGGGTCCAGGACCGCCAGCGTGAACGGTGGCGCCAGTTCGAGGAAGCTGGCCGGAGTACGCCGTACTGCCTTGGCCAGCTGGGCCGGGGCGTCACACGGCTTGATGTCGCCGATCACGCGCTGATAGCCGAGCGGGGCGTGCACGCTGGCCACACGGACGTCAGCGGTGTCGTGCCAGAACGGCCAGAGACACGTGCCGTCGTGACGATCCCACATGTGCAGTCCCACCGTGAGTCCGTCGTACCCCTGGTGTTTGGCCTCGTGCTTCCAGAGATCGCCGTAGTACGCCTCCACGCGCGCACGACCGGCCGCGGCCCGCGCGGCGCTGTCGTGCGCGACCGTGTAGGCGATCAGCGTTTCCATGCAGAGCCTGATGCAGGCTCCGCTGGGAAAGTTACTGCTGTTGGCCCGGGTACTGCGGGGGCTGGTTCTGGGGCTGGTCCTGTGGCTGGCGGTATGGCTGCGGTGGCTGGTACGGCTGCTGGCCGGGGTAACCGCCCCACTGCTGCGTTTGCTGCGGGTACGTGGACTGGTAGCCGCTGCTGCCCTGCGCCAGTCCAGGGGGCGTCGGGAGCTTGGCCAGCTTGGACTCCTGCGTCCAGCGCCGGATGCCGACCAGCAGCAGCGGTATGCCGAAGAGGATGACGGACCCGTCGAACAGCAGGTACGACGCGCCGTACCGCGAGCCCGGGAACTCGAAGAGCTTCATCAGGTCGATCGTCTGCCGCACGGGCAGCAGCATCGCGGCCAGACCGACCGCCGTCAGCAGCAGCCCCGACCCGGTCGTCACCCCTGCGCCGATGGCCGGAGCCATCATCAGCAGGCCGAGCACGACGGCGATCACGACCAGCAGCGCGAGCCAGGGCAGCGACCCGCCCAGGTCGTCGCGGAACAGTTGCAGGCGCTGCGTCAGCCGGGTGGTCGCGTAGGACGAGGCACCCACCGCGACGTAGGTGGCGATGACGCCGATCACGAGCCCGAGGGCAGGGAGGGGCTTTGTCATGAACCGAGACTAGACCTCCGTACGGTCCACCGCCCGAACCTCCGAACCGGTCACAAAACTGCCCGCGCGTCGGCGCGGAGAACTATGCTGCCTGAGCGCCCAGGCGCGGGCTCTTCCTGGTGGGCCTGCGTCCTGACACGAGGACGAGGGAGTCGCATGTCTGATCCGAGGACCGAGGTGCAGCACGGGCTGGAGGGTGTGGTCGCGTTCGATACGCAGATCGCCGAGCCGGACAAGGAAGGTTCGGCGCTCCGGTACCGCGGCGTGGACATCGAGGACCTGGTCGGCCGGGTGCCGTTCGAGAACGTCTGGGGCCTGCTCGTCGACGGTGCGTTCACGCCGGGACTGCCGCCCGCCGAGCCGTTCCCGCTGCCAGTGCACACCGGCGACGTGCGCGTCGACGTACAGTCCGCGCTGGCGATGCTGGCACCCGCCTGGGGTCTGCGGCCGCTGTACGACATCGACGACGTGCAGGCGCGTGAGGATCTGTCCCGGGCCGCCGTGATGGCGCTGTCGTACGTCGCGCAGGCGGCGCGCGGGACCGGGCAGCCGATGGTGCCGCAACGCGAGGTGGACAAGGCGACCACGATCACCGAGCGGTTCATGATCCGCTGGCGTGGCGAGCCGGACCCGAAGCACGTGCGGGCGGTCGACGCGTACTGGACGTCCGCGGCCGAGCACGGCATGAACGCGTCGACGTTCACCGCGCGGGTGATCGCATCGACCGGGGCGGATGTCGCCGCCGCGCTGTCCGGTGCGGTCGGCGCGATGTCCGGGCCGCTGCACGGCGGGGCGCCGGCGCGGGTGCTGACGATGATCGAGGGCGTCGAGCGCAGCGGTGACGCCCGTTCGTACGTGAAGGGTCTGCTGGACGCGGGCGACCGGCTGATGGGCTTCGGGCACCGCGTCTACCGGGCCGAGGACCCGCGCGCCCGCGTGCTTCGCCGTACGGCGCGTGAACTCGCCGCCCCGCGGTACGAGGTGGCCGAGGCGCTGGAGCAGGCCGCGCTGGCCGAGCTACGGGAGCGGCGTCCGGACCGGGTGCTGGAGACGAACGTGGAGTTCTGGGCCGCGATCGTCCTCGACTTCGCGGAGGTGCCGCCGCCGATGTTCACCTCGATGTTCACCTGCGCGCGAACCGCCGGCTGGAGCGCCCACGTCCTCGAGCAGAAACGCACCGGCCGCCTGATCCGCCCCTCGGCGATCTACTCCGGCCCGGCCTCCCGCCCCGCCGACGCGATCGAGGGCTGGAACCCCAACTGGGCTTAGGGCCTGGCTTCCGACCCCACGCCGTAGCGAGCAGGTGCCGAGTGCCGCGCAGTAGGCGTGGGGTTGGAAGCCAGGCCCTCACGGTCTTGGCTGGGGGTGCGGCCGGTTCGTTGTTTGTACTGGCGGCTGAAGTACGGGACGTCGGTGTAGCCGAGGGCGGCGGCCGTTTCGGTGACGGTCATGCCGCTCTCGGTGAGCAGCTGGTGTGCGCGGTCGATCCGCGCCTGGATCAGGTACTGCGCGGGTGACATCCCGAACTGCGCGACGAACCGGCGGGTGAACTGGGCCCTGCTGAGCGACGCGCGGCGCGCCATCTCCGCGACGGTCCAGTCCCGGCCCGGGTCCTGCCGGAGCTGCCTGGCGATGTCGTCGACCGCGGTGTCGGTGACGCTGCGGCCCGGGTGGTGGACGGCGTCCCAGATCAGCGCGACCAGTTGCTCGAGGCACAGTTCGGCCTGATGCCGGCCGAGGGCGTCACCACGGCGGTACGACGCGTCGCTGGTCCGCGCGAGGACGCCGAGCAGCTCGCGGTCGAGCACCTCACCCCAGCGCGGATCAGGTGCGGCGGTCGTGGTGGTCTCGAAGTGCATGCCGAAGACCAGGAGCCTTCGGTGCGGGTCGTGAGTGGCTCGTGGGGCGTCACCGGGTTGGAAGACCGCGCAGACGCCGGGGCGAAGCTCCTGGCGGTTTCCGTCGAGTTCGAGGGCGCCCCGACCGTCGACGACGCACCAGAGCAGATGGTCCCGCAGCGGGCGCGACGTCCAGGACCAGCTGGGTTCGCAGCGCCAGAAGGTCGGGGCGGACATCCGCTCGAGCCACAGTCGGTGCAACAAAAGTTCAAGTCCTCGCGTGAATCGTCCGTGGTCCCGTGCGGTGGAGACGCAGGAAAATGGGGTTCAACGGAAGACTAGGGCAGATTCGCGGGAGCTGTGCATGAGCGTTTCATCCAACGTTGTCGACGTACATCAGGAAGAGTTCGAGCGCACCGGGTACACGTTGGTGCGGGGGTTGTTCTCCACGGACGAGGCCGAGCGGCTGCGGGACCACTACATGGACGTACGCCGCCGCGGGCCGCAGGCGCACGACTTCGCGGGGCACACGTCGACCGACCGGGACCCGCTCAAGCGGTACCCGCGGATGGCGCAGATGCACCGGTGGGACGACGTGTCGCTGCAGTGGATGATCGACCCGCGCATCGACCAGGTGATGACCGCGCTGCTCGGCAGGTCGCCGTACGCGGTGCAGACGATGCTCTACTTCAAACCGCCGGGCTCCCGCGGGCAGGCGCTGCACCAGGACAACTTCTACCTGAAGGCCGATCCGGGGACCTGCGTCGCGGCGTGGATGGCGCTCGACCGGGTCGACGAGGCGAACGGGTGTCTCGAAGTCGTCCCCGGGTCGCACCGCTGGCCGATCCTGTGCACGGAGAAGGCCGACACCACGGTCAGCTTCACCGACGTCACGGTCCCGCTCCCGTCCACGGGCGCCGCCGTACCCGTGGAGATGGAGCCGGGTGACGTGCTGTTCTTCCACGGCGCCCTGGTCCACGGCAGCAACCCGAACATCACGACCGATCGCTTCCGGCGGGCGCTCATCGGTCACTACATCCAGGGCGAGGCGGAGCGGGTCGCACAGTACTACCACCCGGCGCTGCGGATGGACGGGACCGAGCTCACCCTCGAGGTCGCCGAAGGCGGCGGGGCCTGCGGCGAGTGGACCGAAACCCCCGACGGGCCGGTAGCCCTCCTCACCGGCACCGAACGCACCACCCGCAAACACGAGTAGCCCCTCCGCGCGTCTTCGGGCACCGGATCCGTACGGCGGGACGCTCGGCGTACGGATCCGGTGCACAAAGTGGACCCCGGGTGGTGGGTCGGGTGGGATGTGCGAAGATGGAGCGCGCTGACAGCGTCGTCGGCCTTCTTGCTGCAGACGACGAAGGGGACCGCTGGTGACCAGCGAAATCAAGATTCCTGAAGAGCTCAAGCCCGCCGACGGCCGCTTCGGGGCCGGGCCGTCCAAGGTCCGTCCGGAAGCCGTCGCCGCCCTGGCGACCGAGGGCGCGAAGCTGCTCGGCACCTCCCACCGGCAGGCGCCGGTGAAGAACCTGGTGAAGCGGGTCCAGGAAGGCGTCGCCGAGCTCTTCCAGCTGCCGGACGGGTACCAGGTGGTGCTCGGCAACGGCGGCTCGACCGCGTTCTGGGACATCGCGACGTTCGGGCTGATCCGGGAGAAGAGCCAGCACCTGAGCTTCGGTGAGTTCTCCTCGAAGTTCGCGAAGGCCTCGCAGCTGGCACCGCACCTCGGCGACCCGTCGATCGTGAAGGCCGAGCCCGGCAGCCGCCCGGTCGCGGTGGCGGAGGCCGGCGTCGACCTGTACGCGTGGCCGCACAACGAGACCTCCACCGGCGTGATGGCGCCGGTCAAGCGGGTCGAGGGCGCCGACGAGGGCGCGCTGATCGCGATCGACGCCACCTCGGGCGCGGCCGGCCTGCCGGTCGACCTGAACGAGGCCGACGTCTACTACTTCGCACCGCAGAAGGGCTTCGCCTCCGACGGCGGCCTGTGGATCGCGCTGATGAGCCCGGCCGCGCTCGCGCGGGTCGAGGAGATCGCCGCCTCCGGCCGGTGGATCCCGGCGTTCCTGGACCTGGCGACGGCGGTCGACAACTCCAGCAAGAACCAGACGTACAACACGCCGTCGCTCGCCACCCTGTTCCTGATGGCGGAGCAGACCGACTGGATCAACAGCCAGGGCGGCCTGGAGTGGAGCGTCGCCCGTACGACGGACTCCAGCACCCGCCTGTACACGTGGGCCGAGAAGTCCGACTACGCCACGCCGTACGTCACCGACCCCGACGCCCGCTCCCTCGTCGTCGGCACCATCGACCTCGACGACTCGATCGACGCCACCGCGGTCGCCAAGACCCTGCGCGCCAATGGCATCGTCGACACCGAGCCCTACCGCAAACTCGGCCGCAACCAGCTCCGCGTTGCCATGTTCCCCGCGGTCAACCCCGACGACGTCGAAAAACTGACCCAGTCCATCGACTACGTAGTCGAGAACCTCAAGTAACCCGCACCCCCCAACAGCCGCCGACCCCACCCGGGCCGGCGGCTGTCCCTTTCCCCCACCCCCACCACCCGCACGCACCGCACCACCGGAGGGCGGCATGCAGGCTGGCGGGTTATGTGTGCGGTGGCGGGAAGTAGGAGGCCATCGGTGACATAACCCGCTACTGGTGACCTGCAGGCGGACTGGCCTGAGGCCACTACCAGCGGATCTCCAGCACTCACGAACCGCGTGTGTCGGGCGGTTCACGCCCGCCGCTGAGCGTCAGGTGTACCGGCGCCGGCCAGTTGGTGAGTGGTGGCGATCCGCCCGACGCCGGCGGGATCGGACCGCCGTGGCAGATGTAGCCGCGGCAGGTGCGGGCCGGGGCGGTCGGGGTCAGGAGTGTTGGCGGCGGCGGGGGGTGGGTGGGGATTGGCCTGTCAGGCGGGCGTTCTCGGCCTGGCGGTCCAGGCGTTCGCGGCGGCCCGGGGGGAAGGTGACGACGGTGATGATGAGGGCGAACAGGGCGGCGCCGATGATGATCCAGCGGAGGTTGTGACTCTTGCCGGAGTCGGAGTTGTTGCTGTCGGCGCTGGTTGCGGGCTTGGGAGTGGCACTGGCCGAAGGGGGCGTGGAGCCGGCCGCCTTGGCGGGCACCTGGACCTGGTAGACGGCCGAGTTCGCGCCCTCGCTGCCGACCAGGACGGTCCCGTCGGTGGGACCGACGGCGACGGTCTCTCCCTGGCCGAGGGGTGCGGCACCGCGGGCGATGGCGTTGGGGGTCTCACCCCAGGCCACGGTCGTCACATCGGCGTACGTGCGCAGCACCACCCGTTGACCGTCCGGCAGGAACGTCCCGTCGGTGATCACCCCGGACGGCGCCGCCGCGAGCTTGGACAGGTCGTTGGTGCCCTCGCGGGACGGTGCGGGCGGAGCCGCGTAGATCGCGCCGGTGCCCTTGAGCGCCTTCGTCACGATGTAGAGCTGGCTGGTCCCCGGCTCGATCAGCAGGGTTTCGGCGTCGTGCGCACCGTCCGGGTACTTGAAGTCGTACCGGTGGTACTTGACGTTCGACTGGTCCTCGAGCTTTTCCGGCTCCGGGATCGTGTAGATCTCGATCTGGTCCCGGTTCTCCTTGTTGTCGCCGATGTCCGCGACGTAGATCGTGCCGTCCCGGTCCACCCCGAGCGCTTCGACGTCGGTGACCTTCGCACCGAACCGCAGGACTGCTTCCACCTTGCCGTCGGCGTCGAGCGCGAACACCCGCCCGGTGTCGCCGGAGTCGTTCACGGTCCAGTAGGTCCCTGGGTGCTTGACACTCTTCGCCAGCCCGGACGACTCCTGGATCCGATCGTCCCGGATCGTGAACAGCTTCTTCGGCGCCGGCGCCGTCGGCCCCGCGCCCGAACCCGCCGAACCCGCCGAACCCGCCGAACCCGCCGAACCCGCTGCAGCCGTCAACGCGGGCAGCGCCACACCCGCCAGCGTGCACAGCGTCGCCCCGAGCAGAGCGAGCGCGGTCCGGACCTGTTTCACGACACCACCTCGGCGGCCGGCGTCTGCTCAGCCGGCGGGAGGAGCAGCTGGGCCAGCCGCGGCGTCACCTGCCATTCGGTGACCATCGACCGGTACTCGGCCTGCAGGTCCGCGGTCGGCTTGGCACCGGTCCGGGCAGCGCGGAGCAACAGATTGCGCGGCGTGTGCTGACTATCCACGAACTGCACGACCTCCACCCGGTAACCGACCTGTCGGAGCACCGCTGCCCGCAGGGAGTCCGTCAGGACGTCGGCGAACCGCTCACGAACGATGCCATACCTCGTCATCAGCGCATAAGGCGCCGGTGGTGTGACGCTCTTCAGCTGCTTTTGGATGTCGTGATGACAACATGGAGCCGCGAGAACCAGTGAAGCCTCCCAGCCGACGGCTCGCGCGAGCGCGTCGTCGGTCGCGGTGTCGCAGGCGTGCAGCGCCAGGACGACGTCCGGCCGCACGTCCAGCTCCGCGCCCTCGATGGTCGCATCCAGGAACCGCAGGTGCTCCTGCCAGCCGAGCGCCTCGACCACCCGCGTGTTCCGCTTCCGCGCCGCCGGGTTGTGGTCGATACCGGTCATCCGGACATCGTGACCGGCCGCGGTGAGCAGGTGGTACGCCGCGAGCGTGAGGTACGCGTTCCCGCAGCCGAGGTCGACCACCTGCAGCGGCCGTCCGGCTGCGATCCGCCCGGCCGAAACCGCGTCCTCGAGCGCCGGCGCGAGCAGCTTGCAGAACTCCTCGATCTGCTTGTACTTCGCCTGCCGGGACGGCTTCACCCGGCCCTGGTGGTCGCTGATCCCGAGCTCGATCAAGAACGGCGCCGCCGGATCGAGCACCCGGCGCTTCACCCGGTCGTGACCGGTCTCCTGCTCCCGGTGGTCCTCCTGCCGGTGCAGCAGCTCCTTGCCCTTCTTGGTGTACCGCAGCCGCAGCGTCTGGCTCGTCGTCTCGACGTGCCACGACCCGTACGGCAGGTCGAGAAGCTCGTCGACCGCCTTCTCCAGGTCCGCACCCGCCACATTGCGCGTGTGCGCCTGGCGCTCGTCGAACTCGGTGATCTGCAGGTGCCGCTGACCCTTCAGATCGACGTACCGCAGCTCCACCCGCAGGTACGACGGCGGCTCGAGGCCGCGGCGCCGGCCCGAGGCCAGACCGCGCACCAAACCACTCTGATCGAGCAGGGCAGCACGGACCACCGCCCGCGCTCCGGACTCCTCCGGCAGCGCCGACTCGTCCGACCGCACCTCTGGCTGCACCGCGCCATTGTCCCCGACCCGTCGGGTCGATCACAAAAGGGTCTCGTCCACCCACCGTCGCAGCCCATGAACCCGCCGCAGTCACCCCCGGTCGGCTCATGGGAGTTGCTGGTCGTCGGCGAGTAGTCCCAGCCCCCTGAGGCGGGTGATGATGCCACCTTCCTGGCGGCCCAGGGCCTCGACAAGTTGCTCCAGGGTCGCGCTGTCGTTGTACATCTCGATCAGGGTCTGCTCGTCCTCCGGACTCCACTGGCGGAACGCGTTCGGATGGGTCTTCCGGGCGCGCTTGATCTTGTGGGTCATCGAGCGCGGGTTCATCGGCTCGAGCGACCGGATCCGGGCCTGCCGGTGGCGGCCGACCTCCTCGCCCTCCCGCCAGAACACCACTGCCCCGTCGTCGAACGTCATCAGGTCGGCCGGCACGTCGCAGTAGTCGGCGTCCTCGAGCATCACGCGCATCATCGCTGGTTCACTCCATTTCCTCGGTGGATGCGTGGTCGACAGAGAAGATGCCGCGATCCCGCCAGCCCTCGACGCACCGATTCGCGACCTGTGGACAACCGAATCGCACACCATCTTTGCAAAATCACTTTGCAAAGAGTCTTTGCAGTTCTATCCTCGGAGTCATGAGCGACGAGAACCAGAGCGTGGAGCCCGCACGGACGGTCCAACTAGACCGCCATCTCGTGCGCGCCCTGGCACACCCGATGCGGAACCGGATCCTCGGCCTGCTCCGGGTCTACGGCGCGCAGACCGCCACGACCCTGGCAGGACGGCTGGGTGTGAACACCGGCGCGACCAGCTACCACCTCCGCCAACTCGCGGACGCCGGCCTGGTGATCGAGGACGACAGCCGCGGCAACGCCCGCGACCGCTGGTGGAAGTCCGCCCACCAGGGCACCGAGTTCAACGCGGCCGAGCTGCTGGACCAGGAGCCGGAGCTGGCTCTGGGCTTCCTGCACGGAGTCGGCCAGACGTACGCCGAGAACATCTTCGGCTTCATCGACGCGATGCAGACGATGCCCGACGACTGGCGCGACGCCAGCACACTCGCGGACTACTTCTTCCACCTCCGGGCCGACCAGCTGGAGGCGATGATGCGCGAGGTCATAGCGGTCCTGGAGAAGTACAAGACGCCGGACCTCACGGCTCCGCTACCGGAGGGCGCCGAGCAGGTGACCGTCCAGATCCAGGCGTTCCCACGCGAGACGCGCTAGCGGCACAGGGGTGAGGCGAACAATGAGCGACAAGCCCAAGGGCAATCGGGCGCCGTTGGCGGCGTTCCTGGTGGCTAACGTGGTGTCGATCTGCGGGACCCGGGTCAGCGCGATCGCGATCCCGTGGTTCGTCCTGATCACTACGGGCTCGCCGGTCAAGACCGGCTTGGTAGCGCTGGCAGAGATGGCGCCGCTGGTCGTAGTGAAGGCAGTCGGCGGCCCGCTGATCGACAAGGTCGGTGCACGCCGGATCAGCGTCGTGGCAGACACCTTCAGTACGGCGGTGGTCGCACTGATCCCTCTTCTGCACGAGCTACGCCTCCTGCACTTCCCGACCCTGCTGGTGCTGGTTGCGATCGCCGGCGCTCTCCGTGGACCAGGAGATGCCGCCAAGGCGACCTTGATCCCGGACATCGCCCGGGTGGCCAGGGTCCCTCTGGAGCGGGTGACAGGCCTGGAGAGTACGACGGAACGCCTGGCGGGCTTCTTCGCGTTCGCGCTCGCCGGCGGCCTCATCACCCTGGTCGGAGCAGTCAACGCTCTCTGGATCGACGCGGTCTCGTTCGGCATCTGCGCCGTACTGATCGCCCGCTGGATCCCCAAGCACACGACGCCCGCGCCAAAGGAGGAGGAGAACTACAGCCGCCGGCTGCTCGAGGGCTGGACCTTCCTGCGTACCGACAAGCTCCTGCTGCCGCTGGTCGTCATGATCGCGGTGACCAACCTGCTCGACGCCGCGACAGGCACCGTCTTACTGCCCGTCTGGATCAAGGAGCACGGCTACGGTCCCGGCCACACCAGCCTGATCCTCACGTCGTTCGGAGTGACGGCGACGCTGTTCGCCTTGCTGGCCTCGGCCATCGGCGACCGCATCCCGCGCAAGCTCGTCTTCACGGTCGCGTTCCTGATCGCCGGAGCGCCGCGCTTCGTCGCGATGGCCACCGATGCGCCGATCTGGACCCTGATGGCGGTGTACGCCGTCGGCGGCATCGGAGCCGGCTTCATCAACCCTGTGCTCGGCGCGATCCAGCTCGAACGGATCCCCAGCCACCTGCGCGGACGGGTCAACTCACTGTCCAACGCTGTCTGCTGGACCGGCGTACCCCTCGGTGGTCTTGTGGCCGGTGGGGCCGTTGCCGCTATCGGTCTGGCACCTGCACTGCTCGCGGGCGGAGCGATCTACCTGATCGCGACGATGTCACCGGTGCTGATCGGCCGACATGAGCAATGGAGAGCTACACAGGGTCAGACGGATCCTCCGGAAACGGCGGCAGATCCAGATCGGGTGGCAGTCGGAACGTCTTAGCCTTCGCGGCGTTGTCCAGCTCGCGCCGCATCCGCTCTCGCTCCGCTCGCAGCAGACCGAGCATCACCAGGTCCAGCAACATCCCACCGGCGGCCGCGAACTGCGTAGCGGCAAACTGGAAGACCTGTGTCATCAGCAACGACACCAGCACCGCCAGCTCGAACAGCCGGACCGCCCTGGCCCGGTTGCGCCTCCGCAACGCCAAGGCGCCACGCACCGTGAACGTTGCCGACAGCAAGCTCCCCGCCGTCACACCGAGTACTGGAAGGTGGTTGAGGCCGTCACCCAGGACAGCGGCGATGACGAGCGCTGCGACGAACTGGACCGCCAGTGCGGCGACAGCGATCGGTGGCGCCATCGGGTGGGTGGCGAGCCGCTCGAACCCGCGCTGCAGCGCCCGCCAGGCCGCGTCCACCGGAGCGGCCAGCTCGACCTCGTCCGGCGGACACGCGGCCAGCAGCTCGGCAGTCTCCCGACGGCCCTCGATCTGCGGGGGCACAGCGCGCAGTAGCTCCGCCGCCTCGGCACGGCGCCGGCGGGACAGGCCGCCCGCGACCCCTTCGACCGTGTGGTCGATGACGTTCGCCAGCTCCTCCCGCGGGTCGATCGGCCGCCGCGTGGTCAGGAAGCGGAACCCGAGCACGATCAGCACGAAGACGACGTACACGATCGCGGCTGTCGGCTTGTAGAAGTAGTTGTTGTCCGAGGTGACGAACTTCCCCACCTCGTCGATGAACAGCCCGAACCCGATCCCGCCGACCGTCGCCGCGGCCGGCCGCACCACGGGACCGACGTACCCGAGGAGCAGGGAGATCGCCACCAGCATCAGCAGCCCGCCGGGCAGCACGTGGGCGATGTGCAGACCTTTGCCGCCGATCTGCGGGTATCCGCTCAGGCTGAGGATCAGCCGGGTGATCAGCACCGTCGCGACCCCGGACACCACGAACGTGGTCAGGTGCTCCCCCGACCGCACGTTCCGGACCAGCCCCGCCCGCATCAGGTACGACGAACGTTCACCGGCGGCTGGGGTACTCATGGGGCCACACGTTAGCGTCAGCGGACTAGTGCGGCGACCACGACGATGGCGACCAGGGCGGCCAGTACGAGCGAGGTCACCAGTCGGCGCGTGCGGGGGTCCACGAAGTCAGGGTATGGGGAAGTTCCTGAGGAGCGTCCTGTGGGGGTCGGTGGGGACGGGTGGTTCAGCGGAGGCTGACCAGTGGTTCCGGGCGGTGGACGCCGCGGGGGTGGTAGCCGAGGGCGTCTGACAGGCCGAGGTAGTCGGAGAGGAGCCAGATGATGGCCAGCCACATCTCGGTGCCTTGCAGGCCCGGGATGGCGCGGTCGGCGGCGCCGTCCGGGGCGAAGGCGAAGCCGGCGCCGTCGACCCAGCGGGTGAGGATCGCACGTAGCTGCGCCTCGGCCCAGCGACGGCCTTCCTGCTCGCCGTACGTCGTCTGCTTGCGCGCCAGCCACAGCGGGTGGATGACGTCGAGCACGTTGCACGCGTTGTAGTTGTCGCCGGTGAACATCCGCCGGTCGTTGCTGTGGGCAAGAACCGTGGCGACGGCCTGCTCGGGGTACGGCAGCGGGAGCCCGAACTGGGCGTAGGTGCCGCGAGTGAGGCGGTAGAAACCGTTCACGACCTGCAGCAGTCCGTCGTCGGGATGCGGCGAACCCCAGGTCCCGGAGGCCGGATCTGCCCGCGTGAGCAGCCATCCCATCAGCGGTTCGAGCGCGCCGGATTCCTTGTGGTCATGGAGGTTTCGGGCGAGCGCAGTACCGAGTGCGTCGATGCCGGAGCCGGCCGACCAGGCTCTTCTTGCCCAGGGCAAGTTGTCGAGATCGTCGAGGGTGAAGTCGGTGGTGATCGGGTGTTCGAAGCTGCTGCCGAGGACCTGGAGGGCGTAGCCGACGCACAGGACGTGGTAGCTCGCGGGCCCTTCCAGGACTGAGAGTTCGGCGTCCGACGGCTTGCCGAGACCCTCGTCGGACAGGTCTCCGGGTGATACCAGTCCGGTGGCCGGATCCTGGCGTGCACGGAGCCGCCGGACGAGGTCGTCACGGGTGTGGCCGGCCGGCGTCCGACGTACCAGCAGGTCCGCGATCTCGATCGCGTCGCACCAAGGGCGGATCTCGGGTTCACGGTCGATCCCGGGACGGTCGACGAAGCGGGAGCCGTCCCAGCAGCGCGCGAGTACGTCGTCGGTCTGCTCGCGAGCCTTCGCGGCAAAGTCTTTGAGCAAGGTCGGTAGATCACCTGACATGGATGCTCCTGTCCGCGAGCGGAGGATTCGGGCGGGGTTGCCGGCCGCGACCGAGTTGGCCGGGATGTCCTTGGTGACGACGGCGCCGGCGCCGATGATGGTGTGCGGCCCGACGGTGACGCCGTCCAGGATCGTCACGTTGGAGCCGATCCAGACGTCGTCGCCGATCGTGATGCCGACAGCGGTGTGCGGCTGCTTGAAGATCGGCTCGCCGGGTGCGGTGCCGTGGTTGAACGCGAGCAGCGAGGTGTGCGCGCCGATCCGGACGCCGTCGCCGATCGTCACCACACCGCGCACCGCGGCGAACGGGTTGATCGTCGAGTCGGCGCCGAGCGCGATCCGCCCGGTCACGTAGGCGTGCGCGGCGATGTACGAGCGGTCCCCCATCCGGAGCTCGTCGCAGTACACCGCGGCCGACTCCGCGACGTACACGTCCGGGGCGAGCTCGACCGACCCGCCGAGCCGTGCCTGTCGTTCGGCCTGCCGGTCACGCTCGGCCCCGGAGGCCTTCCGGGCGTACTCCCAGGGCAGGAAATCCAGGCGCAACGGCTCGTTCGGCAGCATGGGAAAACGCTATCCAATTCCCGGGACCCAGACCAGCCCCGAAAAGCCGCTGCTAACCTCCCGTCTGACATGAACACTTTTCCGTCTGTGCGAGGGGCGGCCGGGCGATGACGACGAGCGGACCCGTGGCAGACGGCGACGACAGCGGTGACGGTGGCGGTGACGGTACGGCGGGTAGCACCCGCCGGAGCCACCGCGTCACGATCAGCGACCTCGCCCGCCGGCTGCACATCTCCAAGGCCTCCGTCTCGTACGCGCTGAACGGCCGCGCCGGAGTCAGCGACGAAACGCGCCAGCGGGTGCTCGACCTGGCCGAGGAGCTGGGCTTCCACCCGAACTCCGCCGCGGTCGCGCTGTCGGCGAGCCGCACCCGGACGATCGGGATCGTGATCGCCAGGGACCCCGCACTGATCTCGACCGAAGCGTTCTACATGCGCACGCTGGTCGGCATCGAGCAGTACCTGAACGAGGTCGACTCGTCGCTGCTGCTGCGGCTCACAGGCGAGCACGGCGAGGACCTCGACGTACTGCGGCGGTGGTCGCGACAGGGGCGCGTGGACGGGTTCATCCTGTTCGACGAGCACGACGACGACCCGCGGATCCCGGTCCTCAAGGAGCTCGGGGTGCCGTGCGTGGTGGTCAGCTCGAACGCGCCGGACGACTCGGTCGGGCGCCTGATCAGCTCGTCGGAGGAGACCGTCACGCTGCTGCTCGATCACCTGGTCGGGCTCGGGCACACGAACGTCGCCCACATCAGCGGGCCGTTCACGTTCATCCATGAGCGGTTGCGGGTGCAGACGCTGCGGGAACACGCCGCGCGGCACGGGATCACGGTGCAACACATCGAGGGCAGCTACCGGTACGACGACGGCGCGGAACTCACCCGCCAGCTGCTGACCGGCCCCAATCCGCCGACCGCGATCGTGCTCGGGAACGACCTGATGGCGGTCGCGGCGCTCCGGGTCGCGATGGATCTGGGTACGGCGGTGCCCGGTGAGGTCTCGATCGTCGCCTGGGAGGACTCGCCGCTGTGCGAACTCGCGCGGCCCGGGATCACCGCGGTCGACCAGAAGACCATGGAACGCGGCCGCGCCGCCGCCGACCTGCTGCTCCGGATCGTCACCGGCGACCGAACGCTGCACGAGGAGGCCCCGGCCGGCGAACTCCGTCACCGTGAGTCGTCCGGGCGCGCACGCACCTGAATCTTCGGCGCAGTTTGAAGACTGTGTGAAATCGGGCTCTCGCAGAGAGTGTTGGATTGCGCTTGCCGGGCGCGAGGTGAAGATTGGCCGGTCACGAGGTCGTAACGAAGACGCCTCTACTGAACCGGTTAGGGTTACGGAACTTAACCGGTTAGGCCAGTATGGGGCCGATCCGCCTCCGCAGCTCTGCGGGGGCTCGAGACGGGACGAGGGAGTCCGACGTGAGACTGCGTTCGCTTGTAGCCGCGGTTGCGGCGACCGCCATGGGAATCAGCCTCGCCGCCTGTGGTGGCGGCGACAAGGACGATTCCTCCGGCGGCAGCACCGGTGACCAGACGCTGACCTACTGGGCCAGCAACCAGGGCACCAGCCTCGACAACGACAAGGAGGTCCTGACCCCGGTCCTGCAGAAGTTCACCCAGGAGACCGGGATCAAGGTGAACCTCGAGGTGATCGGCTGGAACGACCTGCAGACCCGGATCCAGACCGCGATCACCTCGGGTCAGGCGCCGGACGTGGTCAACATCGGCAACACCTGGGCGGCCTCGCTGCAGGCCACCGACGCGTTCCTGCCGTTCGACGGCGACGCGATGACCGCGATCGGGGGCAAGGACAAGTTCGTGCCGACGGCTCTGGCGACCGGCGGCAAGGAGGGCACCGACCCGACCTCGGTCCCGCTCTACGGTCTGGCCTACGGCCTGTACTACAACAAGGCGATGTTCACCGCGGCCGGCCTGCAGCCGCCGAAGACCTGGGAAGAGATGGTCGCCGCGGCCAAGAAGCTGACCAACCCGGCCAAGAACCAGTGGGGTATGGCGCTCGCGGCCGGCAGCTACACCGAGAACGTGCACTTCGCGTTCATCAACGCCGCGCAGAACAAGGCCGACTGGTTCAACAACGAGGGCAAGCCGACCTTCACCGGTGACGGCAACGTGCAGGGCGTGCTGCGGTACCTCGACCTGATGCAGAAGGACAAGGTCGCGAACCCGTCGAACGCGCAGTACGACAACGGCACCAAGTCGGTGAACGACTTCGCCACCAAGAAGGTCGCGATGGTCATCAACCAGAACAACGCCGACTCCTCGATCGTTGCCAACGGCATGAAGGCCGGCGAGTACGGCGTCGTACCGTTCCCGGCTCCGACCGGTGGCGAGCAGGTGGCCAGCCACGTGGCGGGTATCAACCTGTCGGTGTTCAAGAACACCAAGCACAAGGACGCGGCGCTGAAGTTCGTGAAGTACATGACGGACGCGAACACCCAGAGCACGCTGGGCAAGCCGTTCTCCTCGCTGCCGGTGCTGAAGGACGCCAAGCCGGTCTTCACCACCGACGCGGCCGAGGCGGCCACCTTCCAGGACGTCTACAACACCAAGTCCAAGCCGCTGCCGCTGGTGCCGGCCGAGGACCAGTTCGAGAGCACTGTCGGCAAGGCGATGAACGCCATGTTCGCCAAGATCGCGACCGGCGGGACGGTGACCGCCGACGATGTGAAGGCGGCCCTCAAGACCGCCGAGGACCAGGTCGCCGCCAGCAGCTGACGTACGGCGCTTGCGTCCGGAGGACCGGCGGTACCTCTCGCCGGTGCTCCGGACGCAACGCACGTGTCCACTGCGATCCGAGAGACAGGAGGCGACCACCCGGATGTCCGTCGCAACCGAAACCGCCGCTCCGGCACCGGCCCCGCCGGCGAAGCGGAGCCGGCTCGAGCACCGGCCCGGCCTGAACCGGTGGCTGCCGTACGCGCTGCTGGCGCCGGCAGTGCTGCTGGAACTGTTCATCCACATCATCCCGATGCTGGTCGGGATCTGGATGAGCTTCGTCAAACTGACCAAGTTCTTCATCGCGAACTGGTCCTCCGCGCCCGGCGCCGGGCTCGGCAACTACAAGGTCGCGCTCGACTTCAACAACGCGGTCGGCCAAGGGCTGCTGAAGTCCTTCGGCGTCACGGTCGTCTTCTCGCTCGTCACGGTCGCGTTCTCGTGGGTGCTCGGGATGGCCGCCGCGGTCGCCCTGCAGCCGGAGTTCCGCGGCCGGGGCATCGTCCGCACCTTGTTCCTGGTGCCGTACGCGCTCCCGGCGTACGCCGGAATCCTGACCTGGAACTTCATGCTCCAGCGCGACACCGGCGCGGTGAACCACGTGCTGAACCAGCTGCACCTGACCGACGGGAAGCCGTTCTGGCTGATCGGGAGCAATGCGCTGATCTCGCTGATCACGGTGGCCGGCTGGAAGCTGTGGACGTTCGCGTTCCTCACGTTGATGGCCGGCATGCAGAGCATCCCGCGGGACCTCTACGAGGCCGCGTCGGTGGACGGGGCCGGCAACATCCGGCAGTGGCGCAACATCACGCTCCCCTCGCTGCGGCCGGTGAACCTGGTGCTCGTCCTCGTGCTGTTCCTGTGGACGTTCAGCGACTTCAACACGCCGTACGTGCTGTTCGGTACGGCCCAGCCGCCGGCCGGTGACCTGATCACGTTCCACATCTACAACGCGTCGTTCCTGACCTGGAACTTCGGCACCGGTGCGGCGATGTCCGTGCTGCTGCTGATCTTCCTGATGATCGTCACCGGCGCCTATCTGCTCGTCACCGGAAGGAGGTCGCGTCGTGCGTGAGACCAGGGGTTTCAAGATCTACCGCGGTGTCACCCTCACAGTGCTCGGGTTGTTCGTCCTGGTGCCGCTGTACGTGATGGTCACGTCGTCGCTCAAGCCTCTGAAGGACGTGCAGGGCGCGTTCACCTGGTGGCCGTCGAACCTGACGCTGGCACCGTTCGTCGACATGTGGAAGACGGTGCCGCTGGCGAAGTACTTCGTGAACTCGACGATCGTGTCGGTGGCGGCGACGGTGTTCTCGGTGGCGATCGCGATCCTGGCCGCGTTCGCGGTGTCGCGCTTCAAGTTCCGCGGGCGGACCGTGTTCACGACGACGGTCCTGTCGACGCAGATGTTCCCGGGTGTGCTGTTCCTGCTGCCGTTGTTCCTGATCTTCGTGAACATCAACAACGAGTTCGGGCTGCAGTTGGTCGGGACGCGGCTCGGGCTGATCATCACGTACCTGACGTTCAGCCTGCCGTTCTCGATCTGGATGCTGGCCGGGTACTTCGACAGCATCCCGCGCGAGCTGGACGAGGCGGCGCTCGTGGACGGCTGCGGTCCGATGGGCGCGCTGTGGCGGGTCGTACTGCCCGCGGCGCGACCCGGCGTGATCGCGGTCGCGATCTACTCGTTCATGACCGCGTGGGGCGAGGTCCTGTTCGCGTCGGTGATGACGACGGAGGCGAACCGCACGTTGTCGGTCGGTCTCCGCCAGTACTCGACCCAGACCAACATCTACTGGAACCAGATCATGGCCGCCGCCCTGGTCGTCAGCGTCCCCGTCGTCATCGGCTTCCTCCTGGCCCAACGACACTTCGTCGCGGGAGTAACCGCAGGAGCGGTGAAGTAGCGGACCTGCAGCACTCATCAATTGGCTGACGGAGCACTGGCTGAGCGTGGCGGCCGGTCGTCCGACGCAATTGATGAGTGCTGGCGGTCCGCGCGGCTCAGGAGAAGAGCTTTTCGCCCCAGTAGGAGCCGGGGGTTACGCCGGCGGGGCAGGCGAAGATGCCAGAGCCCACGTGGTGGATGTATTCGTTCATCGTGTCGTTCTTGGCCAGTTGGTTCTGGATGGGGATGAACTGTTTGCGCGGGTCGCGTTGGTAGGCGAGGAAGAACAGGCCCGCGTCGAGGCGGCCGAGGCCGTCCGAGCCGTCGACGAAGTTGTAGCCCCGGCGTAGCAGCTCGGCGCCGTTGTTGAACTGCGGGTGCGCGAGCCGCACATGCGAGTCCATCGGCACCTTCGGCTGCCCGTCGGAGTTCTTCGCGGTGAAGTCGATCGCGTCGAACTCGTCCGCCTTGCCCAGCGGGGCGCCGGTGCCCTTCCCGCGGCCGATGATCGTCTCCTGCTCGCCGAGCGACGTACGGTCCCAGATCTCGATGTTCATCCGGATCCGCCGCGACACAAGGTACGCGCCGCCGACCATCCAGTCCGGGCCGTCCTCGGGCTGCACCCACAGCTGCTGCTCGAGCTTGTCGGCTTCCTCGAGCTTGAGGTTGTTCGTCCCGTCCTTGAACCCGAACAGGTTACGCGGCGTCGCCTGCGCCCGCGACGTCGACGACGTACGGCCGAATCCGAGCTGCGAGTACCGTACGGCGACCCGTCCGAACCCGATTCGCGCCAGATTCCGGATCGCGTGTACGGCGACCTGCGGGTCATCGGAACACGCCTGTACGGCGATGTCGCCGCCGGACCGCGCCGGGTCGAGGTCGTCGCCGATGAAGTGCGGCAGGTCCACAAGCGCCTTGGGACGCCTGCCCGCGAGCCCGAACCGCTTGTCGAACAACGACGGCCCGAATCCGACAGTGATCGTCAGCCGCGCCGGCGGCAGGCCGACCGCCTCGCCGGTGTCCTCCGGCGGCGCCTCACCCGGCCCGTTCACCGCGCCGTACTGACCGATGTCGCGACCGGCTGTGAGCAGCGCCGCCGCGGCGGTCCACTCCTTCAGCAGCGCGATCAGGTCGTCCCGCTTCGTCGTGGTCACGTCGAAGGCAGCGAAGTGCAGCCGATCCTGGACCGGCGTGGTGATCCCGGCCTGGTGCGGGCCGTGGAACTCGACCGGCCCGTTGTTGTCCGCGGCATGCGACTCCTCACCGGACAGCGCCGAGTGAGCGGCGTATCCGGCGACTCCGGTGGCGACGGCCGCGCCTGCGGCACCGAAGAGGCCGCGGCGTGAGATTCCCTTGCGGTCGCTCATTTCTTCGCGAGCACCCCGGCGACCTTGCTGACCGGCTCGGCCAGCCCGTCGACCACCGCGCCGAGCGCCTTCTTCTCGGCCTCCGTCGCGGTGTACGGCTTGAAGCCGTCACCGTCGCGGTACTTGTCCAGCGACGCGAAGACAGCCTTGAACTGAGCGTCCAGCTGGGTGACGAGCGCCGGGTCCCGCTTCTGCAGGGCCGGGCGGAGCGCCTGGATCGCGGCCTGCGAGCCCTCGACGTTCGCCTCGAAGTCCCACAGGTCGGTGTGCGAATAGCGGTCTTCCTCACCTGTGACCTTGCCGGTCGCGACCTCGTCGAGCAGTTCCTTGGCGCCGTTCGCCAGCTGCAGCGGGGTGAGCTTCACGACCTTCGCCTTCGCGACCACCGTCTTCACGTCGGTCAGCAGCAGGTCGGCGTACTTCTCCATGCCCTTGGTGGAGTTGGACACCCACAGCGCCTGCTCGATCCGGTGGTACCCGGTCCACTCGGTGCCCGGCTCGACGTCGTTGACGCGGGCGTCGATCTTCGGGTCGAGATTGCCGAACGACTCGGCGACCGGCTCGATCCGCTCCCAGTACGTCCGCGACACCGGATACAGCGCCTTGGCCTTCGCGACGTCGCCGGCCTTCACCGCGGTCACGAATTCGGTGGTCTTCTGCTCCAGCGCGACCGCCTGCGAGTTCACGTACCGCTGGTAGCCCTCGGTGGCCTGCTTCAGCGCGGTGTCGGAGTCCGCCTGCGCGGGCGTGTCGCCGGTGACAGTGAGGTCGCCGCGGATCCCGTCGCCGACCATGCCCGGCTTGCAGACCGCCTGGTACTTACCGGTCGGCAGTTCGACGATCAGGTCCCGCTTCAGACCCGGTCCGATGTTCTCGACCTCACCCATCACCCGGTCGCCGTCGGCGTACACGTAGAACTCGGTGACCTTGCTGCCGCCGTTCGTCACCGAGAACGTGCTGGTCCCGGACTTCACGTCGCGGCGGCTCAGGTCGCAGCCCGAGTCGGACGCCTTCACCGACACCGGGCCGGTGCTGTCGTCCTTCGCGGCGGGCTCGTCCTTCGCACACGCGGTCAGCGCGGCGAGGCCGAGGACGACACCGAAAATGGAGGCCCGACGGGCCAGTGAGGTGGACATGGTTCTCCTGGTATTCAGGTGGTGTTCAGGCCGCGTTGTGAGCGGTCGTCGCCGGTACGGCGGGTGGTGTGGAGCTCCTCACCGGACGGAAGTAGAGCACCATCACCGGGACGAGATAGACGACCCACGCGATCGCCTCCAGCACGGACGGTGCCGGGTTGAAGTTGAAGATGCCCTTCAGCAGTACGCCGTACCAGCTGTCCGGCGGGATCACGTGGGAGATGTCGAAGGCCAGCGTGTGCAGGCCGGGCAGGATGTTCGCCTCCTGCAGGTCGTGGAAGCCGTACGCGAAGATGCCGGCCGCGACCAGGATCAGCACCGCGCCGGTCCACTTGAAGAACACGGCCAGGTTGATCTTCACGGCGCCCTTGTAGATCGCGACGCCGAGCAGGACCGCGGTCGCGAGCCCGAGCAGGACACCGACGAACGGTACGGCGGTGGTCGCGGTGGCGGCCGAGGCGTACACGATGAACGCGGTCTCGATGCTCTCCCGGAACACCGCCAGGAACGCGAGAATGACGACCGCGCGCGACCCCACCTCGAGCGCTTGCCCCATCCGCTCGCGCAGTTCCCTGGCGATGCTGCGGGAGGCCTTGCGCATCCAGAAGATCATCCAGGTGACGAAGCCGACCGCGAGGATCGACATCACTCCGCCGACGGTCTCCTGGGTGGTGAACGACTTCGCGGTCAGCGCGGTGACGAACTGGAGCAGACCCCAGGCGGCGACCGCCACGGCCAGCGCCGTGGCGACACCGATCCAGACCAGTTTGAGTCGATCCCGGTGACCCGACTTGACCAGGAAGGTGGCGAGGATGCTGACGACCAGCGAGGCCTCGAGTCCTTCACGAAGTCCGATCAGGTAGTTCGCGAGCATGGCGGGACTCTCTCAGTACGGTGTTACAGCATTAGGTACGGCTAACCTTCCTGAGGTTAACCTAAGAAGTCCCATTCGCCTACCGTGACGTACGCCGCACTGTGGCCCGGCCCTTCACCCAGCCGGGACTCGATCAACTGCAGGCTGCCCGCGGTCCAGACCGGACCGTTGTAGGTGTCGAAAACCCTGACCCACTTGGTGACGTCGATCGGTCGCCGCAATCGCGCCAGTGTTACGTGCGGGGTGAATTTCCTTCCTTCCACGGTCACTCCGGCGCGACTCGCTGCCGCCCGGGTGGTCATCGCCAGGTGCTTGAGCGACTCGGTCTCGTCGCGTACGCCGGCGTACAGCACCCGGGCGTCCGGGACACCGGGGAACGCGCCGGCTCCGGTGAGTTGCAGCTCGAACGGTCTCTGTCGCTTGGCGGCGAGCTCCAGCCGCTCCTCGAGTTCCTCGGTCTTCCAGTCCGGCACCTCGCCCAGGAACGCCAGCGTGAGATGCCAGTGCTCGTCCGACGCCCACCGGATGTCGTCGTCCGGATGGTCCCGGCGCGGCTCGACGAACTCGCTCAGATCCTCCACTACCTCTTGAGGTGGCACTACTGCCACGAACAATCGCATCCGAAAAGGGTATCGATCGTGGAAACTGCTTTTGTGTCCGAGTTCAAGCTGCCGTCGCCGTGTGTGGTGATCCTGGTCGGTCCGGGGGCGTCCGGGAAGTCGACGTGGGCGGCGGAGCATTTCGGGGCCGACCTGGTGGTGTCGAGTGATCGACTGCGGGCGTTGGTCGGGGCCGGTGAGGATGACATCGCGGCGAGTGCCGACGCGTTCGCGTTGTTGGACGAGGTAGTGCGGCAACGGATCGCCCGGCGCCTGACGACTGTCATCGACACCTTGGGGCTGGATCGCGAGAAGCGGGTGCGCTGGCTCAGCCTGGCTCGTGAGGCCGGGATGCCCTGTGTAGCGGTGGGTTTCGATACGCCGGCCGAGGAGTGCCGGCGGCGGAATCGGGAGCGTACGGCGAAGCGGATCCCGGCCGACGTACTGGCGTCGCAGCTGCGGACCTGGGCTTCGGTGAAGCAGGAACTGCCGACGGAGGGGTACGACGACATACTGCAGCCGACTGCCGTGCGGGTGGTGCCGAACGCCTTCGTGGAGTCGACCGCGGCGCACGCGCGGCAATCCGAGACGCCTGTGGGGTTGCGATTCGGGCTGCAACTGAGCAGATATCCAGGCGGTCGGGAAGGCCTGGCTTCGTGGGTTCGTGAGGTGGCGGAGCGGGCCGAGGCGGTCGGGTTCGACGCGATCTACGTGATGGATCACTTCCGGCAGATCCCGCAAGTGGGGCGGGCGTGGGAGGACTTCCTGGAGAGCTGGACGACGCTCGGGTACCTCGCCGCGTGCACGACCCGCGTTCGGCTGGGGACGCTGGTTTCGGGCATCACCTACCGGAACGTCGCCCACCTCGGGAAGATCGCCGCGACGCTGGATGTGTTGAGTGGTGGGCGGGCGGTGTGCGGGGTCGGGCTCGCGTGGTTCGAGGCGGAGCACAAGGCGTACGGCTGGCCGTTTCCGCCGGTGAGTGAGCGCTATGCGCTGCTCGAGGACGCCTTGCAGCTGCTGCCGGTTTTATGGGGACCTGGCAACAAACCGTTCCGCGGCAAGGTTCTCGACGTACCGGACACCACTTGTTATCCGCGTCCGCTGCAAGAGCACCTGCCCGTGCTCGTCGGCGGGAGCGGGCCGCGGACACTGCGCTTGGCCGGGCGGTTCGCGGATGCGGTGAATGTGTTCGGGGATGTCGCCGCGGTCCGGAAGGCGGCCGGCCACCTGGGGGATCGACCGGTTGAGCTGACGCATCTGTCGACAGCCCTGGTGGGCAAGGACTCGCAGCAGTTGGACGAGCTCGTACGGCGGTTGCGTCCGCGGAACGTGAACCCGGCGAAGTACGCGGCGTCCGTGAACGCCGGCACCGTCGACGATCAGATCGGGCGGTTCCGCGAACTCTCCGAGGCCGGGGTGGCCGAGGTGATGATCAGCCTCCCCGACCTCGCCACCCTCGACACGGTCGCCGACGTGATCTCAGCCTTTCGGCTTTAGCTTCAGCTTCAGCAGGGCGTTCTCGATCAGTTCGGGCATGGCCGGGTGGATCCAGTACTGGCCGCGCGCCATCGTGTACGCGTCCAGTCCGAAGCTCATCGCCTGGATCACCGGCTGGATCACAGTCGGCGCCTGCGGGCCGATCACATGGCAGCCGAGGATCTGCCCGCTCTCCGGGTCGGCGAGCACCTTCGCGAACCCGGTGGTGTCCTCCATCGCCCAGCCGTACGCGATGTCGGCGTACTGCTGAACCGCCTTCACATAAGGGATTCCGCGTTCCTGCGCCTGCTCCTCGGTGAGGCCGACCGACGCGATCTGCGGTGCGCTGAACACCGCGTGCGGGACGAAGCGGTGGTCGGCCTCGATCCGGTTGTCGGGGTTGAGCAGGTTGTGCTTCACCACCCGGGCCTCGTGGTTCGCGACATGCTTCAGCTGGTGCGGAGTGGTCACATCGCCGAGCGCGTAGATGCCGTCGACGTTGGTCTGCTGGTATTTGTCCACGACCACGCGGCCCTCGTGGTCCACCTCGACGCCCGTCGCGTCCAGGGTCAGCAGGTCCGAGTTCGCTTCCCGGCCGACCGCGACCAGCAGCTCGTCGACGACCAGCTCGTCGGAGCCTTCCGGATGCAACATGCCGAGCAGGATCGAGCCGTCGTCACGCCGTGTCACCCGGACGGTTTCGTGGTTCAGGCGTACGTCGTACTTCTCCTGGGCGATCTCGGTGTAGCGCTGGGCGAGCTCGCTGTCCTCGTGCCGGAGCAGCAGGCTGGAACGGGCGATGATCGTCACCTCGACGCCGAACGACGCGAACACGTGCGCGAACTCGGCCGCGACGAACCCGCTGCCGATGATCGCCAGCCGGCGCGGCAGCTCCTCGAGCCGCATGATCGTGTTCGACGTGTGGAACCCGGTCTCCTCCAGACCCGGGATCGGGGGCACGATCGGCCGGCTGCCGCTGGCGATCACGAACCGGTCGGCGCTGAACACGCTCGTCGAGCCGTCCTTGCCGTCGACCGTCAGTTCCTTGAACCCGGTGAACCGGCCGGTCCCGTCGTACACGGTGACGTTCGCGTTGTCCGGGTTGTGGTGCCGGTACTCCGAGCCGCCCGCCGCGATCGGATCGATCCGGCCGAAGATCCGGTCCCGGACGTCGGTCCAGCGCACGTCGAGCAGTTGCTCGTCGACGCCGTACCGCGCACTCACCGACGGGGTCGCGGCGACGTCGGCGGCGTGCACGAACATCTTGGTCGGGATGCAGCCGACGTTCAGGCAGGTGCCGCCGAACGTCCCGCGCTCGACGATCGCCACCTTCCAGTCGGCGAACCGCCGATTGACGATGGTGTTACCGGAGCCGGTCCCGATGATGACGAGGTCGTAATGGGTCACACCCCATTGTGCGCGTTACGCGCAACTGGCCCGGTGACCGGGGAGGATGAGCGGGTGGCACTCGGTGAGCTGACGAGCACGTACGGCACGGTCCTCTGGGACGGCATCGGCACTCTCCGGATCCGGTACGGCGGGACGGTCGTACGGACTCGCCTGGGTGAGCGGATCGTGCCCGTCGAAGCATTGCGGGCCGTGGAGCTCACCCAGACGGGACTCCGGCTCGTACTTCGTGACGGCGCCGACCCGCTGCAGTCGGTGACGCAGCCGATCGAGCTCTACGACTTCCCGGGCGTCGATCACCAGGTCGCCGAGGGGATCGCCCGTGACATCGGCCAGGCCCTCGTACGTCGCGACGTACCGGAGACGGCCGCCACCGCGTGGCTGGTCGCGCCGCCGCCCGCGCCCGACCGGATCGAGGGGCGGGACGCGACGCTCGCGGTGGCGAACGGGCAGCTCACCTTCAAGTACCACCGGTCCGTGGGCCGTCAGAAGAAGGCACTCGGCGATCCGTGGTCGGTGCCGCTCGGGGACATCGCCGACGTGGAATGGGCGCCGTCGGCCGGCCTAGGTACACGTGGATTTCTCCGGATCACCACGGCCGCAAGCCCCGACGTACGCCCGAAGCCCAAGCACGACCCCGCCGCGATGCTCACCCGGCGCGCGGCGGAAGTCGATGCGTTGTTCTTCGGCGCCCGCCTCCTCACCCGAATTCGCCCCTAGGCGACCTGGGGCTTCTTCTGCGGTACGTCGGGTGCGTCGACGACTGCCTTCTCGCCGAGTAGTTCGGTCTGGGGCAGGACCTCGAGGTGGGGGCGCGGGAGCAGCCGCGGGCGGATCGCCAGACCGCGCCGGCGGGAGAAGTACAGCACCGAGCCGACCGTGCCGAGCACGGTGAGCCCACCGCCGACGATCAGCGACCAGCGGGCGCCCATCACCTGGCCGATCCAGCCGATGAACGGCGACCCGAGCGGCGTGCCGCCCATCAGGACCGTCATGTACAGCGCCATCACCCGGCCGCGCATCGTCGGCTCGATGCTCAACTGCATCGTCGCGTTCGCCGAGGTGAGCATGGTGAGCGAGGTCAGTCCGACCAGCGGCAGCACGAGCGCGAAGGTCAGGTACGTCGGCATCAGCGCACTCACGATCTCGAGCACACCGAACGCCACCGCCGCACCGATCACCAGCCGCGCGCGGATCCGGACCCGCCGGGCCGCGAGCAACGCGCCGGACAGCGAGCCGATCGCCAGGATCGAGCCGAGGATGCCGTACTCCCCCGCGCCCTTGTGGAACGCGCTCGTCGCCATCAGCGCCGAGGTCATCTGGAAGTTCAGCCCGAACGTGCCGGCGAAGAACACCGCCACCAGGACCATCATCAGGTCCGGCCGCCGCCACAGGTAGCGCATGCCGTCGCGGATCATGCCCTTGTCCCGGGCCGCGGGCTTCGGCGTGTGCAGTTCACCGGTGCGCATCAGCCGCAGCGACACGATCACCGCGGCGTAGGTGAACCCGTTGATCATGATCACCGGACCGGTGCCGATCCAGTTGATCAGCAGACCGGCCAGCGCCGGGCCGAGCAGCCGGGCCGCGTTGAAGGACGCCGAGTTCAGTCCGACAGCGTTCGAGAGTTCGTCGCGGCCGACCATCTCGACCACGAAAGCCTGCCGGGTCGGGGCGTCGAACGCCGTACCCACACCGAACAGGAGAGCCAACAGGTACACGTGCCACGTCTGCACGACGCCGGCGATCGTCAGACCACCGAGGGTCAGGGCGACGGCGGCCATCGCGATCTGGGTGAGCGTCAGCACGGTCCGCTTCGGGAAGCGGTCGGCGACCAGACCGGCGTACGGGCCGAGCAGGAGCGCCGGCAGGAACTGCAGGCCGGTGACGATGCCGAGCGCCGTACCGGAATGGGTCAGCTCCAGGACCAGCCAGTCCTGGGCGACCCGCTGCATCCAGGTGCCGACGTTGGAGATGATCGCGCCCGAGGCGTAGAGCCGGTAGTTCCGGACCTTGAACGCGCGGAAGGTGGGGCTCATCGAGCCGCCAGTCGTTCGAGAACAGGTGCTGCCTTGCGCAGGATGTCGCGCTCCTCAGGGGTCAGTTGCTTCAGCTTCTTCTGCAGCCACTCGTCGCGGCGCTTGCGGTTCGCCAGGATCAGCTCGTCGGCGCGGGCGGTCAGCTCGACGACGATCTGCCGCTTGTCGGTCGGATGCGGGCGGCGGACCAGCAGGCCCGCCTCCTCCATGTTCGTCACGATCCGCGTCATCGACGGCGGCTTCACCTGCTCGTGGGCGGCCAGCTCGCCGATTGTCATCGCCTCGTGCTTGGCCAGCGCGCCGAGCACGCTGAGCTGGTTCGCGGTGAGGTCGTGACCGGGCTCGCGCTGCCGGCGGATCTGCCGGGACAGCCGCAGGGTCGACGACCGCAGGGCACTCGCCAGCCCGACGTCACTCTTCACCTGCTGCGCTACGACTTCGGGCATGTCTTTACCTTAACTCATTACCTTTGCTAACTAAAAACGTTGGACCGCCGGCTGGTATTCCCGAGGTCCGGGCGGCCGATAGAGTTCGCGCTCATGGGGACGACGGCGGAGCTGGAGCGGTACGAGCAGAGGTTCCGGCGAGCGGGACTGCCGCTGTTCATCGAGGACTTCTCGCCGACGCACGACATCTTCACGCGGGCGGCGCCGCTGCTGGTGCTGGTGTTCCTGGCCGAGATGCTGGGTGCCACCTCGCTCGAATGGCACTGGTGGCAGAACCTGCTGGCCGCGATCGGCGGTCTGGTCGCACTGATCGCCGGGTTCGGCCTGCTCAACGGGCTACGAGGGCGACCGTTCGGATCGTTGCCCACCCGCTTCGGCACCCCGGAGCTGGCGGTGTTCGTCTTCCTGCCGGCGTTGCTCCCGGTAGTCACGCAAGGACAGGTCAAGCAGTTCTTCGGCGTCGCCTTCGGCAACCTACTGCTGGTCGGACTGGTGTACGTCGTGGTCGGCTACGGCTTCATCGCGACCGTCGTCTGGGGAGTACGCCAACTGGCCCGCGAGCTGGCCAACTCGGTCGCCAGCTTCGTCCGGGCACTGCCGCTCCTGCTGGTCTTCTCGCTGGTGCTGTTCATGACCGCGGACATGTGGCAGGTGTTCGCGTGGATGCCCGCCGCCTTCATCGTCTTCTCCGTGATCGCCTTCACCCTGCTCAGCACGGTGTTCCTGCTGATCCGGTTGCCGCTGGAGGTGGACGCGATCGAGCGCACCGCCGGCTCCGGCCCGCCGCTGAGCCGCAGCCAGCGCTTCAACGTCAGCGTCAGCCTGGTGATCCGGCAGTGGATGCAGGTGCTCGTGGTGAGCGCCGGCGTCGGCCTGTTCTTCATTGCCTTCGGCATGCTCGCGATCAGCGAGCACATCTACCGGCAGTGGGGCGTCGACGCCGGCTCGTGGTCGTACCACGTCGAGCTGCTGAACCATCCGCTCGTCCTCAGCGCCTCGCTGATCAAGGTCGCCGTCGGCATCGCGAACTTCACCGGGCTCTACTACTCGATCGCGTTGCTCACGGACTCGACGTACCGCACGGAGTTCCTCGACCACGTCAGCAACGAACTCCGCGAACTCTTCACCGCAAGGGCCGAGTACCTCGAACTTCGCCGTACCGGGCCTTCGGCAGGGGTCAGGTGAGCCAGTCGGACAGGGGGCCGATGGCGAAGTAGACGACGAACAGGGCCGCGACGACCCACATCAGCGGGTGCACCTGGCGGGCCTTGCCGCGCACGGTCTTGAGGATCACGTACGAGACGAAGCCGGCGCCGATACCGGCCGAGATCGAGTACGTGAACGGCATCAGGACGATCGTCAGGAACGCCGGGAACGCGACCTCGAGGTCGTCGAAGTCGATGCCCTTCACCTGCGTCATCATCAGGAACCCGACCAGGATCAGCGCCGGCGTCGCCGCCTCGTACGGAACCAGCGTCACCAGCGGTGCGACCACCATCGAGATCAGGAAGCAGATCCCGGTCACCACACTCGCCAGCCCGGTCCGCGCGCCTTCGCCGACGCCGGACGCCGATTCGATGTACGACGTGTTGCTCGAGACGGACGCGGCACCACCGGCGGCGGCCGCGAGGCTGTCCACGATCAGGATCCGCTGCGAGTTCGGCGGGATGCCGTCGGCGTCGTTCAGGCCCGCCTCGGCGCCGATCGCGGTCATCGTGCCCATCGTGTCGAAGAAGTCGGCGAGCATCAGCGTGAAGATCAGCAGCAGCGCCGACACCACACCGACCTTGTCGAACGAGCCGAACAGGTTGAACTCGCCGACCGTGTCCAGGTTCGGTTTGGTGAACCACTGGTCCGGCAGCTTCGGCACGCTCAGGCCCCAGCCGCCGGGGTTCTTGTCGGTGCGGGCGCCGAGGTTCGCGATCGACTCGATGACGATCGCCAGCACGGTCGCGGCCAGGATGCCGATCAGGATCGCGCCCTTCACCTTCCGGGCGTACAGCGTGACGATCAGAAGCAGGCCGACCACGAAGACCAGCACCGGCCAGCCGCGGAGGTTGCCGCTGACACCGAGTTCGACGGGCGGGCCGCTGAGCGCCGCGGGACGCCGTACGAAGCCCGCGTCGATGACGCCGATGAAGGCGATGAACAGGCCGATACCGACGCTGATCGCGACCTTCAGTTGCAGCGGCACCGCCTCGAACACCGCTCTGCGGAAGCCGGTGAGCACCAGGACCAGGATGATCAGGCCCTCGAGGACCACCAGACCCATCGCGTCCGCCCAGGTCATCTTGGTCGCGATCGAGAACGCGATGAACGCGTTCAGGCCGAGACCGGCGGCGAGGGCGAGCGGGAAGTTCGCGACCAGGCCCATCAGGATCGTGACGACCCCGGCGACCAGCGCCGTCGCGACCGCGATCTTCGCGATCGCCGCCGCCGGGTCGGTGCCGCCGCCGACGAACTGGCCGGCGCCGTCCTTGACGGTGCCGATGATGAGGGGGTTCAGGACCACGATGTAGGCCATCGTGAAGAACGTGACCAGCCCGCCGCGGATCTCCCGGCCGAGCGTGGATCCGCGTTCGCTGATCTTGAAGAACGAGTCCAGAGGACCGGAACCGGAGCGGGCCGTCGTGGCCTGGGTCGAGCTCATGAACGCATCGTGCCAGTTCCTACCGGGCAGTTGCGAGTACTAATCGCAAACGAAGCTAAGGTAGTGGCGTGACGGAGGAGCAGGGGGCAGCCAAGGAGCGCGCGGACAAGAAGCGCACCGACCCGACCAGCCAGCTCGCCCGCGGCGAACTGGTGCACGCCGAGGTCAAGCCGCTCGACCTGTCCGGCATCCCCAGCGTGATCACCGGTATCAGCCTCTGGGCCGTCGCGTTCGTCGTACTCTTCCTCTTCCGCGGCCGCCTCGAGGACGACGGCCTCGACTGGTGGCTCTGGGTCCCGGTCGCCGGCTTCGGCCTCGGCCTCATCGGCCTCTGGTACTGCAGACGCCGCTGGGCCGCCATCCAGGGCGGCCACCGCTCCGCCACCGAAGACTGACCCCGCGCGTCACGAGCAGGGCCGGAGCTCACTGCCTGGTGCCTGTGAACAGGCAATTCCCTGTTCACCGAGGCCGCGGGGTGTGCAACGCCCCGCTTTGCGATCAGTCCTCGGTGAGGGTTAGGTCGAGGGTGTCGTAGGCGGTGGTGTCGAAGGCGTGGTCGGGGGTGGGGGGTTCGGCCAGGTCGATGGTGGCGTCGGAGTGGGCGCCGCAGCCGTAGTCATAGGCGACCACGCGGGCCTCGCCGGGGGCCATTTCGTTGGCGCAGACGCCGAAGGCCTGACCCAGGCTGTCGGCGAGGCGGATCCAATAACCACACGAGAAGCACTTGTACGGCACCGCCTGCGCGATCGCCGACGTCGGGCCGAACTCCCCGCCGTACCAGCGCTCGGCGGCGTCTTCACGCCCGTACGGCGAGAGCACGCGCTCGCGACCGAGGCCGAGCTCCTCGACGACCGTGAGCACGTCCTCCGGTGCGTCCGCGGTCTCGGTGAACCCGGGCTCGAGGCGCGGGTCGTCGGGAAGGGTCGGGAACAGGTCGCCGGGGCGGAGGTCGCCGGGCTGGACACGTTCCGACCACGGGACCCATTCCGGCGCGACGACGGCCTCGTCGCCGGGCAGCATCACGACCTCGTTGATCGTGACGGTCTTGGCGCGGGCCGCACGCGTCACCGTGACCGCCCAGCGCCAGCCGCGGTACCCGGGGTGGGTGGAGGCGAAGTAGTGGGTGACGAGGCGCTCGCCCTCGACCAGATGACCGAGGTGCTCCCCGACCTGCGCGGCGCCGGCCTCGGCGATCGCGGCCTCGCGCGCCGGTTCGATCGCCGCGACGCTGACGGCGTCGGGCTTCGCACGTACCGGTTCCGGGCTTTTGACGGGAGTCACAATCGCCCATTCTCGCATGCCTTCTGCCGTACGCCGAACCGCCGTCACCCACCCGCGATCAGGGGTCCTTTCGCGCCGTGCCTGCCGTCTGTCCCCGGCACGAGGCAGGATGGATTCATGCAACCCCGCGACCCGAGCGCCTCCGGCGGCAAACGCGACGGCGATCCCGCCGCCGGAGGGCCGCGCGCGGGCGCCGGGCCCGGCGCCACACACACCGGCAACGGGAAGGCAGACGGGAAGTCCGCGGGCGAGCGGCTCAGCGATGCTCGGGAGCGGGTGGGGACTGCCGGCAAGAAGGTGGGCCACGCTTCGAAAATCGGCGCCGAGGGGGTTGCTTCGGCATCCAAGAAGGCCGCTGAGGTCGGCGGCAAGGTCGGGCGCGCGACCGGGCGCCGGATCCGCGGCCTGACCAGCGCTCAAGGCGCCGGCGAATCAGGCCTGTCACGGCTGATCGAGCTGGGTGCGGTGAACGCGGCAGGCGACACGGCCTTCGCGGTCTCCCTGGCGGGGACGGTGTTCTTCACCGTGCCGAGCGACCAGGCCCGCGACCGGGTGGCGTTGTTCCTGCTGCTGACGATGGCGCCGTTCGCGTTGATGGCGCCGCTGATCGGCCCGATCCTCGACCGGTTCCGGCATGGCCGCCGCTGGGCGATCGGTGCGACCCTCGGCGTCCGCGCGTTCCTGGTCTGGAGCCTGGCGTCGTCGATCGCCGGCCACGGATCCGCCTGGTTGTATCCGGCCGCCCTCGGCTGCCTGGTCGCATCCAAGGCGTACGGCGTGACCCGCGCGTCCGCCGTACCGCGGCTGCTCCCGAAACAGATCACACTCGTCACGGCCAACTCCCGGATCTCGCTCGCGGGTGTCGCCGGCGCGACCATCGGCGCCGGGATCGCCGGCGCGTTCGCCGCGATCGGCCCGCAGTGGTCGCTGCGCTGGGCCGCGCTCGTGTACATCGTCGGCCTGGTGCTCGCGATCCGGCTGCCCTCCGCGGTCGACTCCCCCGCCGACGAAGAAGTGACGGGTACGGCGGGACGGGACGCGCGCCGCCGCGCGATCACCGCCGCGGTGGCCCGCGGGATCCGCTGCAACCTGGGACTGCGGTTCGTGTCCGGGTTCCTGACCATGTACCTGGCGTTCCTGCTCCGCGACCAGCCGATCAGCGGGATCAAGGGTGCCGTCGCGGCCGGCGCGGTGATCGCCGCGGCCGGGATCGGGAACAGTCTCGGCACCCTCGTCGGATCGTTGCTCAGGGCACGCAAACCGGAAGTGGTCGTGCTCGTGGTGCTGCTCGCGGACGCGACGGTGGCGGTCGCGGTCGCGGTGCTGTACGGCCTGCCGATCCTGATCGCCCTCGGCCTGGTCGCCGGGCTGTGCAGCTCGCTCGGCAAGCTGTCGCTGGACGCAATGATCCAGCGCGACGTCCCGGAATCCGTGCGTACGTCGGTGTTCGCGCGATCGGAGACGGTGCTGCAGCTCGCGTGGGTGATCGGCGGTGGCTGCGGGATCGTGCTGCCGCTGATCCCGCGCCTCGGGTTCGGGTTCCTCGCGGGCGTGCTGCTGATCGTCGTGTTCCTGGTACTGCGGATGCGCCCGACCGACCGCCCGGCCGAAGGGCCGCTGCGCCCCGGCGGCCTCGGCGGGCCCCGCACCGACCGCGCGCCGCATCGGCACCCGACCGAGCACCGGCATCCGGCGAGCGACGAGCGCCCGGAGAGCACGACCCGGACGATCCTCAGCGTCGCCGAGCAGCGGGCGAACCGCCAGCGCCGTTCGACCTCGCACGACGAGCCGACGGTCGAGTGGCGCTCCGGCGATCAGAAGCCGCCGCCCGAACAACCCATGGGCCGCTGGTGGAGCGGCCAGACCGACGAGGACGAGAACACCGGCGAGAACACGGCCCCCTGGTCCGAAGAACCAACCGTCGAACGCGACCAGAACCGCCCCTTCAAACGCCGCCCCGGCGGCGACCCCCCGCGCCACCCACCCCGCTGACACCGTCCCGCGCCACCCACCCCGCTGACACCGTCCCCCGCCACCCACCCCGCTGACACCGTCCGCCGCCACCCACCCCGCTGACACTGTCCCGCGCCACCCACCCCGCCTGCGCTGTCCGCATCTGATGGGTTGACCCACGAGATGGCGGGTTGGCCCATCGCATACCACCCGCAAACCCACCATCTCGTGGGTTGACCCCTGAGATGGTGGGCGGCGGCCGCTCGTTTGCGGGGATCAAGCTGCGGGGGCTAAGTCAGCCTCCTCGGAGGCGGGCTCCTCGGTGGGGGCGGTGGTGTGGGTGGCGCCGCGGAGGGTGAGGGTGGTGGCTACGGCGGTGGCGAGCAGGAGGACGGCACCGACCAGGGCGACGACGTTCATGCTGTGGGTGAAGGCGTGGCGGGCGGTGGCCAGGACGGTGTCGGCCAACTGCGCGGGCAGGTGAGCGGCTGCGGCAGTCGCCGCGGGCAGACCCTCGCGGACAGGAGCCGCGACACCAGCCGGCAGGTTGGACGGGACATCGGCGCGGTAGACCGCAGTACCGATCGATCCCAGGACCGCGATCCCGAGGGCCCCGCCGAACTCCGCGCAGGTCTCCATCACCGCGGATGCCGAGCCGGCGCGCTCCGGGGCAACCGAACCGACGACGGCCTCGGTCACCAGAGTCATCACCATCACCAGACCGGCGGCGAGCAGACCTGCACCGGCGAGCGGCACTGCCAGCGACGAGCCGACGTGCACCTGAGTGAGTACGCCGTAGCCCGAAGCCGCGAGGACAAACGCTCCACCAATCACGTACGCACGGTCCACCTTCCCGGCGAGCGCGGTGGCCAACGGAGCCGCACCACCGACCAGCACCGACGGGGCCAGCGACCACAGCGCCGCCTTCAGCGGGCTCAGACCGTGCACCAACTGCAGGTACTGGGTCAGGAACACCGCGTTGCCCACCAGCGCCAGGGTCCCGATGGTGTTCGCCGCCAGCGACCCGCTGAACGCGCGGTTCCGGAACATCGACAGGTCGACCATCGGGTGCGCCGCGGTCCGCTGCCGCTGGACGAACAGCACCCCGAACACCAGCCCGCCCACGATCGCCACCACCGGCATGACCGCCGCACCATGAGCGGCCAGCTCCTTGATCCCCCAGATCACCGGCAGTACGGCGGCCAGCGACAGGACCGAACCGAGCAGGTCGAACCGCCCGCGCACCGGGGCCTTGAACTCGGGCAGCAGCACCGGCGCGAGGACGACCAGCAGAACCATCGCCGGGGTGTTGATCAGGAACACCGAGCCCCACCAGAAGTGCTCCAGCAGGAACCCGCCGAGCACCGGACCGAGGGTGATCCCGCCCATCATCACCGCGCTCCAGAACGCGATCGCCTTCGACCGCTGCTTCGGGTCGTGGAACATGTTCCGGATCAGCGCCAGGGTCGACGGCATCAGGGTGGCACCGCCGATCCCGAGCAGCGCGCGGGCCGCGATCAGCTGCTCCGGGTTCTGTGCGTACGCCGCCGCGACCGAGGCGACCCCGAAGCCGACAGCACCGAACAGCAGCAGCTTGCGGCGGCCGATCCGGTCGCCGAGCGAACCCATGGTGATCAGCAGGCCCGCCAGCACGAACCCGTAGATGTCGAAGATCCACAGCTGCTCGGTCGCGTTCACGCCGAGGTCCGCGCTGATGAACGGAACCGCGAAGTACAGCACCGACACGTCCATCGAGACCAGCAGCAGCGGCAGCGCGAGCACCCCGAGCGCGATCCACTCCTTGCGTCCCGCCCGTTCTGTCGAACCCATGACACCCCTCCGGAGTTATCTGTCTACGCCGCACACTGTGTGCGCCATACACAGACCATACACAAGACTGTCTATGCTGTAAACAGATAGGATCACGGAAGGAATGAGAGCCTCGCTTCGCTCGGCGGAGGGGAGGGAGAGGATGGCCGCCATGGACGAGAACGAACTGCCGCGGGTGTTGCAGCAGCTCTGGGGAATCGAGGCGCGGAGTCGCCCAGGGCCGAAACCGGCGTTCCACATCAGCGACATAGCGCGGGCCGCGATCAAACTGGCCGACGCGGGCGGGCTGGGCGCCGTGTCAATGAGCAAGGTGGCGGCCGAGCTCGGCTTCACCACGATGTCGCTCTACCGGTACGTCGACGCCAAGGACGACCTGTACGTCGTGATGCTCGAGCACGCCTTCGCCGAGCCGCCGGTCCTGGACCCGGAGCTCGACTGGCGCGGCCGGATCACCGCGTGGGCCGAGGCGTTCCGCGACGGACTGCGGCGGCACCCGTGGATCCTGCAGATCCCGATCCAGGAGCCGCCGCTGTCACCGAACCAGCTCGCGTGGATGGAGTCGGGACTGGACGCGTTCGACGGTACGCCGCTCACGCCGCAGGACCGGCTGTCCGCGATGCTGCTGGTGAACATCTACGTCCGCGGTACGGCGCAACTCACCGCGAACCTGCGCACCGAACCCGACGAGGTCCGCGAGGCCGACCGGCTCTACACCCAGCGCCTGACGATGCTCGCGACCCCGGACCGTTTCCCCGGGATCGCGGCCACCCTCGAGCAGCCCGTCGACGAGGGCTACGCCGGCGACTTCGACGCAGCCGAGTTCGCCTTCGGCCTGAACACCGTCCTCGACGGCATCCACACCCGCATCACCCGCCAAACCCCCTGACTCCGCCGCAAGCCCATTTGCCTGGTTGACCAGGCAAATGGGGGGTTCCTGACCGCTGACCAGGGTCCAGAACCCACCACTTGGTGGGTCAGCCAGGCAAATTGGTGGGTCAGCCAGGCAAATGCGGACCTGGTGGGTGGGTCAGACGTCGAGTTTGTCGGCGACGCCGCGCAGGACGGTGGCGACCTGGCGGGCGGACTTACTGTCGGGCTGGCGGCCGCGGCGGTAGCCCTCGCCGAGGCGGTCGAGGAGCTTGATCAGGTCCTCGATGACGACCTGCATGTCCTCGGGCTTCGGCCGCATCGCCTTCGCCACCGACGGCGGCGGGTCGATCAGCCGGACCTGCAGAGCCTGCTCGCCCTTGCGTCCCTCGACGACACCGAACTCGACCTTCTGGCCCGGCTTCAGGTTGGTGACACCCGACGGCAAGGCCTCGGCGCGGACGTACACGTCCCCGCCCTCCTCCTTGCTGAGGAATCCGAACCCCTTCTCGGAGTCATACCACTTCACCTTGCCAACGGGCACGGGAGACCTCTCTTTGAAACAAGCGCAGTACACGTCAATCGAACGGATGCAATCGAGCGCGCAGCGCGACTGGAAAACCCAGCGTACGTGAACCGGCGCGGCGGCGCCTCCGGGAAACTACCTGATCGAGCAGACTTCCCGCACCCCTTACAAGTTCCGGTACTTTTCGGGCTCCGGCAGCCGCTCGTTCATCGATCCGGACCGGAATCCGCGCGGGTCCACCCGCGCCGCCGGGAACCCTTCGGCCATGACCGCATTCACCAGCGGCTCGTGGTCCACCTGGTCCAGCAGCGCCGCGTCGATCTCGATCGAGGCGCTGTCCCCGAGGTCCCGGACCCGCACGTTCTGGACGCCGTACGACGCCAATCGCGAACGGACCGCCTGCTCGGCGCGATCGACGCGGGCGAGCAGGTTCGGGGTGATCCGGATGCCGTACGCGATCCGGCTGGACAGGCACGCCGCGGCCGGCTTGTCCGAGGTCTCGAGACCCCAGCTGCGCGAGGCCGTACGGATCTGCGCCTTGGTCAGCCGCGCGTCCTTCAGCGGGGTCAGCGCGCCGCGCTCGAAGGCGGCCCGGATCCCCGGCCGGAAGCCGGCGATCGCGTCGTCCGCGTTCGTCCCGGTCGCGATCGCGGTGATCCCGAACTCGTCCGCGATCGGCTGCAGCGTCTCGACCAGCTCGGCCTTGCAGAAGTAGCACCGGGCGCCCGAGTTCGCCTGGTACCCCTCGCGCTCCATCTCGTGCGTGTGCGGCGTGACGTGGCGGACGCCGAGGTTGTCCGCGAACCGCGCCGCCGGCTCGAGCTCCGCGGCCGGAAGCGAAGGAGACACTGCCGTCGCCGCGACGACGTTCGCCGGTCCGATCGCCCGCGCCGCCGCCGCGAGCAGGAACGCCGAGTCGGCGCCGCCGCTGAACGCGACCACCATCTTGTCGTACGACGACAGCCGCCGCATGAGCGCTTCGAGCCGCTGCTCGAGCACGTACTCGTCGAGCCAGGCCGGAAACTCGGTCAGATCGTTCAGCACGACGTCGGCGCCGTACGCGCGCAACTCGTCCGCGGTGAACGGGCCGGTCGCGACCGACACCGCGAGCGCGCCGGCCGCATGCGCTCCGTCGATGTCGGCAGTGTGGTCGCCGACGTAGATCGTGGCCTGGTGCTCGCGCAGCGCCGTACCTTTCTCGGCGCCGTGCAGGTCGCCGACCGGCTCGTCGACGTCCAGGCCGAGGTGTTCAAGGTGCAGCCGGACGGACGGGGTGTACTTCGCGGAGACGACCATCGTCCGCCCGCGCAACGCCCGGATCGCGGCCAGCGACTCGGCCACGCCGGGCAGCGGCAGGCTGCCCGTGATCGCGTGCGACGGGTAGTGCTCGCGGTACCGCGCGACCATCGCGTCGACCTGCTCGGGCGGGAACCAGTTCGCCATCTCCCAGGTGAGCGGCGGCCCGAGCCGGCTCACCACCAGGTCGGTGTCGATCGGCACGCCGGTCTCCGCGGCCAGCAGGTCCCAGACGGCCTGGATCCCGGGCCGGGAGTCGATCAGCGTCATGTCCAGGTCGAACCCGACCACCAGCTCCGGGACGTCGGCGGTATCGGGAGCGGGCTGGATCGCGGCGGTTGACACGTCCCCAACCCTAACAAGCGCCTGACGTCCGCATCCCGAAACGGCGTTTAAGTCCACTAAATCAGTTGGATTATGGGACATAACAACCGACCCGAGGGAGCACGTATGACCACGCAACTCGAAGCGCCGGAGATCACCGTCACCAAGGCCGGCGGGGCGATCGGCGCCGTGATCGGCAACGTCGAGCTCGGCGGCGACCTGGCGCCGGAGACCGTCGCCGCGATCCGGCAGGCCCTGCTCGACCACAAGGTGATCTTCTTCCGCGACCAGCACCACCTCGACGACGCCGGCCAGCTCGCGTTCGCGAAGTTGCTCGGTACGCCGACGCTCGCGCACCCGACCTCGAAGAGCCTCGACGGCGCCGCGAACGTGCTGCCGATCGACTCGGACTACAGCAAGGCGAACAGCTGGCACACCGATGTCACGTTCATCGACCGGATCCCCGCGATCAGTCTGCTCCGCACTGTCACGCTTCCGGCGTACGGCGGGAACACCACCTGGGCCAACACGGTCACGGCGTACGCGAATCTGCCGCAGTCGCTGCAGGCGCTCGTCGATCGCCTGTGGGCGGTGCACAGCAACAAGTACGACTACGCCGGGCATGCCGACGAGCGGCGCATCGGCGGTGTGGACGTGAGGGTCGAGGAGCACCGCAAACAGTTCGTGTCGAAGGTGTTCGAGACCGAGCACCCGGTGGTCCGCGTCCATCCCGAGACAGGCGAGCGGTCGCTCGTGCTCGGTCATTTTGTCCGCCGGTTCGTCGGACTGAGCAGCACCGAGACGACCGCGCTGTTCCAGCTCCTGCAGAACCGCATCACCAACCTCGACAACACCGTCCGCTGGCAGTGGCAGCCGGGCGACCTGGCGATCTGGGACAACCGCGCGACGCAGCACTACGGCGTCGCCGACTACGACGACCTCCCCCGGCGGCTGCACCGGATCACACTCGCCGGCGACGTACCGGTCAGCGTGGACGGCGTCCGCAGTACGCCGCGAACGGGCGACGCCTCGCACTTCTCCGCACTTGACAACTGAAGACACGATGTCCGAGCACTTGACATTCGGAGCCGTTTTGTAAACCCTCATCGGCATGGACTCGTTTGCCGATCGAACCAAGCGCCGGCTGCGTGACGAGTTGCTGGACGCTGCGCAGGACGCCATCGAGACAGGTGGGTACGACGGGCTTCGGATGGCCGAGGTCGCTCGTCGTACCGGGGTGTCCCGGCAGACCGTCTACAACGAGTTCGGCGACAAGTGGGGCGTACTGGAGGCTGTCGCGGCACGCGAGACCGAACGGTTCCTGCTGGATGTGAACGCGGCGCTCGCCGAGCAGTCCGACCCGATCGACGGTCTCCGGGCCGCGGTCGAGCGGGCGCTCACGCTCGCCGGGGAGAACCCGCTGATCAAGGCGGCGCTGAGCCAGCCGGGATCCGACCAAGCCAGCCAGCTGCTGACCACACGGGGGCAGCAGGTGCTGGAGCTGGCACAGCTACGGCTGGGTGCCCATGTCAGGGAGCACTGGCCGGAGGTGCCGGCGGAGGACGCGACCAGCTGCGTCGACGTCGCCTTGCGCGTCGTCATCAGCCACATCGTCACCCCGGGCCCTCCCCCGGCGGTGGTGGCGGCGCAGCTGGCTCGCGTCCTTTCGCCCTTCTTAGCCGAGTCACGGAGGTTGCACGTATGAACGAGTTGCACCGACAGGGCTTCACCTCGCTCCGGGCCGGCGGGCTGAACTGGGACGCGTTGCCGCTGCGGCTGTTCGACAAGGGCAACCGCAAGTTCTGGAACCCGCGCGACATCGACTTCAGCCAGGACGCCAAGGACTGGCAGGAGCTGGGCGACAACGACAAGGACAACGCGTTGATGCTCTGCTCGCAGTTCATCGCGGGCGAGGAGGCGGTGACCGAGGACCTGCAGCCGTTCCTGCAGGCGATGGCCGCCGAGGGCCGCTTCGGCGACGAGATGTACCTGACCCAGTTCTGTTTCGAGGAGGCCAAGCACACCGCGGTCTTCCGGCTCTGGCTGGACGCCGTCGGCGTCACCGAGGACCTGCACCGGTACGTCGAGAACAACCCGGGCTACCGTGCGATCTTCTACGAGGCGCTGCCCGTCGCGCTCAAGTCGCTCGCCGACGACCCGTCACCGGCCAACCAGGTCCGCGCGTCGGTGACCTACAACCACGTGGTGGAAGGAACTCTGGCCCTCACCGGGTACCACGCGTGGAACCTGCTCTGTACGGCGCGCGGCGTCCTGCCCGGGATGCAGGAGCTGATCCGCCGGATCGGCGACGACGAGCGCCGGCACATGGCGTGGGGCACGTTCACCTGCCGCCGGCACGTCGCCGGGGACGCCTCGAACTGGAAGGTCGTCACCGACACGATGGAGGAACTCCTCCCGCACGCGCTGACGCAGATCCAGTGGGCGATGGACAACTCCCCCGAACTTCCGCCGGAGATCAACCCGACCGCGTTGATGACGTACGCCGGCGATCGGGCCACCCGCCGGCTCGGCGCGATCGAGTCGGCCGTCGGCGCGGACGTGGCCGGGATCGACCTCGACTACTCCCCCGAGAAGCTCGAGGACGACTTCGGCGACGAGGACTCAGCCGCGCTGGCGGCGGTTCGCTAGCAGGACAACGAGCGCCGCAGTCGCCAGTACTGCGGGAATCCAGGTGACCGTCGTCGTACCGAGATGGTCGGCGATCTGGCCGCCGGTGAAGGCGCCCAGTGCGATCGATCCGTTGTAGATGCCCACCAGCACAGCGGACGATGATTCGGGGGCACTGGGCGCCGCCGCGTGTCCCCATGCTTGCGTGCTGACACTAGTTCCGCCGTACGCGAGACCCCAGATCACCAGTAGGACAAGGGATCCGGCGAGGGTGGTACCGAGGACGGGCATGGCCAGCGCTGTCAGGGCGATGCCTCCGGCGATGACGGTGAGAGCGCGGGTCGGGCGGAGTGCACCGGTGAGGAAGTTGCCGATGACACCGGCCACGCCGTACGCGAGGAGTAGCGTGCCGATCAGCGCCGCGCCGGCGTGCGGCTCGAGGAGCGGGCGGACGTAGGTGTACGCCGCGAAGTGGCCGGTCACGATCAGCGCGACGAGAACCAGGCCGACGCGCACCTGCCTGAGTTTCAGCACTTCCCGTACGTCGGCCAGCCGGACTGCGCGCTCCGGGGGCAGGGTGGGCAGGAAGATGCTCAGAGCAACAGTTAGCCCGAGGGCGAGCAGTCCGACGCCCGCGAAGGCCCAGCGCCAGCCGACGAGTTCACCGACGTACGCCCCGGCCGGAATCCCTAGCACGGAGGCGATTCCGATGCCGCTGAAGATGAGTGAGGTGGCCGGTCCGGCGGCGTGTTCGGGTACGACGCGGCGCGCGAGGCTGACGGTGAAGAGCCAGACGCCGCCGATCGAGATGCCCATCAGAACGCGGGCTGCGAGGAAGACCGGGTAGACCGGGGCCGTTGCGGCGATGAACGCGGCGACGGCGAGCAGCACCATCAGAGCGCTGAGGACCGTTCTGCGATCGAGCTTGCCGAGCAGCAACGGGAGGACAGGTGAGGCGACGGCGGACACGATGCCGGTGACAGTGAGGCTCAGGCCGGCGGTGCCTTCGGTGATGTGCAGGGTGTCGCTCAGAGGGGTGAGCAGGCCGACCGGGAGCATCTCGGCGGTGACCACGGTGAAGACCGTGGCGGCCATGGTCACGGAGGCGGCCCACGCCCGCGTGTCGGTGGCCGGCTGGTCGACGCAGATCGTTGTCATATCACCAGTGAGCCGTCGCGAGGTGGTGCGGAACAACGGCGATGTGGTCATGCTTGTATTAGCTGAGCTAATCGATGATCGTGGAGTTATGGCTGTCGAGATCCGCGAACTCGAGTGTTTCCTGGTGTTGTCCGAGGAGCTGCACTTCGGGCGTACCGCGGAGCGGCTCTACCTCTCGCAGAGCCGGGTCAGCCAAATGCTGCAGTCGCTGGAGCGGCGGATCGGCGGGCCGTTGTTCGAGCGGACGAGCCGTCGGGTGGCGCTGACGCCGTTAGGCAAGGAGTTCCTGACGTCCCTGCGGCCCGCGTACGCCGCTTTGGAGCGGGTGGTCGAGAACGCTCGCGAGTACGCCGCCTGCGTGAAGGGCAAGCTGCGGATCGGGTTCCAGGGGTCCGCGAACGACGACATGCTCCGGGCGGTGTCGGCGTTCCAGGCGCGTAACCCGAACTGCCTGATCGACGTCTGCGAGCTCCCGTTGAACGATCCGTTCGGAGCGCTCCGGCGCGGCACCGTCGACGCGGCCGTCGTACTGCTGCCGGTCGCCGAAGACGACCTCGTCGTGGGCCCTGTCTTCTCGCGCCACCCGCAAACCCTCGCGGTGTGCAAGCGGCACCAGCTCGCCGACCGGGCCTCGATCGACGCCGAGGACCTGGCCGGCGAGACCCTGATCGCCTTCTCCGGCCCGGCGCCCGGCTACTGGCGGCAGGCCCAGGCGCCCACCCAGACGCCCAGCGGCGCGCTCATCCACCGCGGTCCCGACGTCGCCACCTTGCAGGAAGGCCTGTCGCTGATTGCCGCCAACCGCGGCGCGATGCTCGTCTGCCAACCCACCGCTGCCCTCAACGGCCGGGCCGGCATCGTCACGGTCCCCCTGACCGGCCTCCCCGACTCCGCCCTCGGCCTCGTCTGGCGCCGCGGCGAACAGACCCCCTCCGTCAAGGCCTTCGCCGAACACCTGAAGACCTAACGACAGGAGGTGTCGGTCGGCTGGGTAGTGCACCTGAGCGGGAACCCGGTTGCGCGTACGGTGTCTCGCCGGTGCACTACCTGTCCTTGCGTACTTCGGTGTCGCTCGCGGCGACCAGGCGGCCGTCGGCGGCGTGTACTTCGAGCGGTCGGAGGGGCTGCTGATCGCGGCGGTCCAAGAGTTGTGAGTGCGGCTCACCGGGCTCGAAGGCGAAGGCCTCGCCCCACTGGCGCAAGGCCACGATGACCGGGAAGAGCGCCTCACCCTTGGCGGTCAGGACGTACTCGTGGCGGGCGCCGGCCGGGACGGTCTCGAGAATGCCGTTGTCGACCAGGGATCGCAGGCGTGCGCTGAGGATGTTCTTCGCGACCCCGAGGCTGCGCTGGAAGTCGCCGAACCGGCGGCTGCCGTCGAACGCGTCCCGCACGATCAGCAGCGACCACCAGTCGCCGACCACGTCCACCGACCGCGCCACCGGGCAGCTCTCACCGTCGAACCTGGTCCGCTTGACCATCCCACACCTCCTGGTTGCAACATGCTACCAACTTCTCTTACGGTAGCAACATGCAACCAAAACTCCTAGGGGTGGCAGCCGGCCTCGCGGTCGCCACGGTGTACTTCGCCCAGCCGCTCCTCGTCACGATGGGCAGCGACCTCGGCATCGCGCCCGGGACGGTCGGCGTCTTCGTCACCGTGACGCAGGTCGGCTACGGCCTCGGTCTGTTCTTCCTCGTACCGCTCGGCGATCGGCTCGACCGCCGGCGACTCGTCCAGGTCCAGTTCCTGTTGCTCGCCGTCGCGCTGCTCACCACTGCTCTCGCCCGGAACACGGCGATGCTGATGATCGGACTCGCCGCCGTCGGCGCACTCGCCGTCGTCGCGCAGTCCCTGGTCGTGCTCGGCGCCGCGCTGAGCGATCCGGCCGAGCGCGGCCGCACGGTCGGCACCATCACCACCGGCATCGTGCTCGGCATCCTCCTGGCCCGCACCGCGTCCGGCATCCTCACGGACCTCCTCGGCTGGCGGGCCGTCTACCTGATCGCGTGCGCCGCTTCCCTTGCAATCACAACGCTCTTCGTCCGGTCTGCCCCGCTGCCACGGGTTCGGTTGACGTACGGCGAACTACTGCGGTCGACCGTCGACCTCTGGCGCGAGCGACTGTTCCGCGAGAGCGCGATGCGCGCGTTCTTCATCTTCGCGTCGTTCTCGACGCTCTGGAGCTCGATCGCCCTGCCGCTGTCCGAGCGGTCGTTGTCCCACACCGAGATCGGCGCGTTCGGCCTGATCGGCGCAGCGGGCGCACTCGCTGCGGGACCGGCCGGACGACTCGCGGATCGCGGCCACGGGCGAGTCGTGACAACGGCCGCTTCGGTGCTGTTGGCAACAAGTTGGGCGGTCACCGCCTGGACGCCGAGATCCCTGGTGGCGTTGGCGATCGGCACGATCCTGCTCGACCTCGCCGTACAGGCCGTGCACGTCACCAACCAGAGCCGGATCTACCCGCTCCGGCCGGAGGCAGGGGGCCGGATCATCGGCGGCTACATGATCTTCTACTCCCTCGGCAGCGGCACCGGCGCGATCGCATCGACCATGCTCTACGAACGCACCGGCTGGACCGGCGTGTGCCTCCTCGGCGCAGCGTTCGGACTGGGCGCCGTACTGGCGACGATCAGCCGAGGACCGCGAGCATCTTGTCGCAGAAGTTCTCGTCGGTCACATTGCCTTCCTGGCCGGTGACCTTGACGTCTCCCAGTGAGTCGATGAACTCGTCGTCGGTCGGGTCAGTCGGCGTACCGCCGTCGTCGACCAGGATCTGGGTCCACACCGACCCGCTGTCCGGAAGGACCAGCTTGCCGTCGGAGTCGAACCAGTGGTCACCGCCGTTCACTTCATGGAAGGTGACCGTTAGGGTGCCGTTCCCGTTGTCGGTCACTTGCGTGTCCTTGTGAGCGACGTTGATCTGGTGGTACGCGGTCTTGCCGTTGGACAGGTTCGTCAGGGTGTTGGTCAGATGATCGTCCTCACGGTAGTAGGGCAACCCGTCCTGCTGATTTCCGCGGTACATGAACGACCCCGAGACGTGGAAGTCGAAATGTACGGTGTCCCCGCTGCCGCAGAAGTCCTCGATCAGACCGGTCCCGGCGTCCTCGAAGTGTTCGTGCAGGATCAGCGTGGCCGAGGCCGGGACGGCGACCGTCATCGCCAGCAGCGCAGCTCCGCAGGCCATGGGTGTTCGATGGCGCAACTTCATGGGTGTTCCCCCTCGTCAGTGTGCAGTTCCCCCCACGAACGCCCCCCGTCCGCGACACGTGACTCCCACCCACCCTCCCAGGCCCGGGCGGGCACGTACAGGTCACAGCCCCAGGAGTTCTACTGACTTCTCCCGCATTTCGACCTTGCGGATCTTGCCGGTGACGGTCATCGGGAAGTCGTCGACGAGCAGGACGTAGCGCGGGATCTTGAAGTGCGCGAGTTTCCCGCCGGCGAAGGTCCTGATCGCCTCCGCGTCGAGCGGATCCGCGCCGGGCTTGAGTTTGATCCAGGCGCAGAGTTCCTCGCCGTACTTCTCGTCGGGGACGCCAATGACCTGGACGTCGGCGATCGACGGGTGCGTGTAGAGGAACTCCTCGATCTCCCGCGGGTACACGTTCTCGCCGCCACGGATGACCATGTCCTTGATCCGGCCGACGATGTTCACGTACCCGTCCTCGCGCATCGTCGCGAGATCCCCGGTGTGCATCCAGCGCGCCTCGTCGATCGCCTCGGCGGTCTTCTCCGGCTCGTCCCAGTACCCGAGCATCACCGAGTACCCGCGGGTGCACAGCTCGCCGGGCTCACCTCGTTCGACAACCAGCCCTGTCGCCGGGTCGACGAGCTTCACCTCGACATGCGGCATCACGCGGCCGACGGTCGACGTACGGCGGTCCAGGTCGTCGTCCCGCCTCGTCTGCGTGGACACCGGCGACGTCTCGGTCATGCCGTAGCAGATCGCGACCTCGGCCATGTGCATGTCCGCGACGCAGCGCTTCATCACCTCGATCGGGCACGGCGATCCGGCCATCACGCCGGTCCGCAACGACGTCAGGTCGTAGTCGGCGAAGTCCGGCAGGCCGAGTTCGGCGATGAACATCGTCGGTACGCCGTACAGCCCGGTGCATCGCTCGTCCTGGACCGCTTTGAGCGTCGCGGCCGGGTCGAACGCCGGCCCCGGGATCACCATGCACGCGCCGTGCGTGGTGCAGCCGAGGTTGCCCATCACCATGCCGAAGCAGTGGTAGAACGGCACCGGGATACACAGGCGATCCTCGGCGGTGAACGCGATCGTCTCGGTGACGAAGAAGCCGTTGTTCAGGATGTTGTGGTGGCTGAGGGTCGCACCCTTCGGGAATCCCGTCGTACCGCTGGTGTACTGGATGTTGATCGGGTCGTCGAAGGACAGCTCCGCCTCGCGGGCGTGCAACTGGTCGACGGGGATCCGCGAAGCGTCGTCGCGGAGGGCGTCCCAGTCGCCGGTGCCGAGGTAGATTGTCTCCTCGAGGGCGGCGAGGTCAGGCTTCACTTCCTCGACCATCGCCCGGTAGTCGCTGGTTTTGAAGGCGGTTGCGCTGACCAGCAGCCGGACGCCGGACTGGTTCAGCGCGTAGGCCAGTTCGTGGGTCCGGTACGCCGGGTTGATGTTCACGAGGATCGCGCCGATCAGCGCGGTGGCGTACTGCGTGATCGTCCATTCGGCCTGGTTCGGGGCCCAGATGCCGACTCGGTCACCCTTCGCGATCCCGCGGGCCATCAGACCGCGCGCGACCAGTTCGACCTCGGCGCCGAACTCGTCGTACGTCCAACGCCGCCCGGTCTGCATCTCCACCAGCGCCTCACGGTCGCCGTACGCAGCGATCGTGCGTCTCAGGTTCGCGCCGATCGTCTCCCCCAGCAACGGAACCTCAGACACCCCGGACGCATACGAAGGCAGTCTCATGCTTGCCATGTTCACGCCCCCCGGATACCTCCGCAAGCCCTTGTGGGTGGTGCCAGACTGGCGGTTATGGACACAGGGGTGAGTGTTGTCGGGTCAGGGCAGGTTAGTGGTACGCCGGATATTTTGCGGGTCACGTTCGGGATCGAGCAGGTCGCTCCGGATGTCGCGGCCGCTGTGGCTACGGTCGGCGAGCGTACGGACGCGGTGATTGCGGCGCTGCGGGCGCAGGGGGTCGAGGAGTCGCAGCTGGGCACGAGTTCGGTGAACGTGTTCCAGGAGTACCGGGAGCCCGGCTCGGAAACGGCGTACCGGGCATCGCACACGGTCCTGGTGGAGACGAAGGACCTGACCGGCTTCGGCGCGCTGCTGAACGCGGCCGTGGATGCTGTCGGCAACAGTCTCGCGCTGCACGGGCTGCAGTTCGACATCGAGGACAAGAGCGAGCTGCTGGTCCAGGCCCGGGAGCTGGCGTTCCAGCAGGCGAAGACGAAGGCGGCGCACCTGGCCGGTCTGGCCGGGTTCTCCCTCGGCTCGGTGACCGCGATCTCCGAGAACCACGGCCAGATGCCACTCGGACTGGAGAGCCGGCGGCTGTCGGCGTCCAAGGCGTACGACTCGGCCATCAACATCGTGCCCGACGACCAGAACGTCGTGGTCTCTCTCCAGGTGCACTTCGCCTGGGCGTAACGCGGGTCTCAAATCGAGCACAGGGGTTGCGTTGTCGGCGGCGTCGTACAGACTGCTCTCATGTACGCACCGGCGCCGCTGCGGCGGCAACTGAGTCGGTCCGGGCTGTTACTGCTCGGACCGGCGTTCGTCGCCGCCGTCGCGTACGTCGATCCGGGCAACTTCGCCACCAACATCGCCGCCGGCGCGACGTACGGCTACCTACTGTGCTGGGTGGTCGTCGGCGCCAACCTGATGGCCGTCCTGGTCCAGTATCTGGCCGCCAAGGCCAGCATCGCGACCGGCCGGACCCTGCCCCAGCTCTGCCGTGACCACTTCCGCCGATCGACCTCGACTGGGCTGTGGGCGCAGGCCGAGGTGGTGGCGATCGCGACCGACCTGGCCGAGGTGGTCGGCGGCGCGATCGCGCTGAACCTGCTGTTCGGCGTCCCGCTGCTGGTCGGCGGTGTGATCACCGGCATCGTCTCGTTCGCGCTGCTCGTCTACCAGTCGAAGCGCGGCCAACGGCCGTTCGAGGCCGCGATCATCGGCCTGCTCGCCGTCGTACTGATCGGGTTCGTCGTCTCCACGGCGAAATCGGACCCATCGGCCAGCGGCGTGGTCGGCGGCCTCGTGCCGCGGCTGGACGGCACCGACTCACTCGTCCTTGCGGCCGGAATGCTCGGCGCGACGGTCATGCCGCACGCGATCTGGCTGCACGGCGCACTCGTCACCGACCGGCATTGGAAGACCATCCGCTCCGAGCTCGGCAAATCCCGCGTACTGCGGGCCACCCGGGTGGACGTGGCGGTCGCGATGGCACTGGCCGGAGCGGTCAACCTGGCGATGGTCGTGCTGGCCGCGTCCGCGCTGAAGGGCAGCGGCGCCGACTCCCTCGACGCCGCCCACCTCGCGATCGGCGACCGGCTCGGGCAGCTGCCGGCTTTGCTGTTCGCGCTCGCGCTCCTGGCCAGCGGCTTCGCGTCCTCCTCGGTCGGGACGTACGCCGGTTCGGTGATCCTGGACGGTTTCTGGAAACGGCATGTCCCACTCCCGGTCCGCCGCCTGATCACCCTGATCCCGGCCCTGCTGATCCTTGCGATCGGCATCGACCCGAGCCGCGCACTGGTGGTATCCCAGGTCGTGCTGAGCTTCGGCATCCCCTGCGCACTGTGGCCGCTGGTGAGATTGACCGCTTCCCGGCGCGTCATGGGCGACCTCGTCAACCGGAAGGCGACTACTCTCGCCGCATGCCTGGTAGCCACCGCCGTCACGGCCCTCAACGTCGTACTGATCGTGCTGACTGTGCGGGGATGACGTGACCCGGGTGTACGCCGTGAGCGACATCCACGGCCACCTGGAGAAACTGAGGGCCGCACTTCAGGCTGCCGGCCTCACCGATGCCGACGGCAACTGGGCCGGCGAAGACGCCCGGCTCTGGTTCCTCGGCGACTTCTTCGACCGCGGCCCGGACGGCATCGGCGTACTGCGGTACGTCCGCGGCCTGATCGACCAGGCGCCGGACGGCGCGAGCCGGATGCTGCTCGGCAACCACGAGATCCTCGCGCTCGGGATGTACAAGTTCGGCGACACGTTCGTCCCGCACGACGGCATCACGCTGCGCAGCTTCGAGCGTTCGTGGGCCCTGAACGGCGGCCAGGACCGCGATCAGGAGCTGCTCACCGACGACGACGTCGCCTGGCTGCTCGACCAGCCGCTGCTCGGGCTGGACGCCGACCAGTTGCTGATGCACTCGGACACCGCCGAGTACGTCGAGTGGGGCGACACGATCGACCAGATCAACTCCACGGCCGCGGCCGAGCTGCACTCCGACGACATCGAGGTGTGGTGGGAGATCTGGCGCCGGACGACGTCGCGGTACGCGTTCCGCGGTCCGAGCGGTCCGGACGTCGCCCGGATCCTCCTCCAGCACCTCGGCGGCCGCCGGATCGTGCACGGCCACAGCATCGTCGCCGATCAGCTCGGCATCGACCCGCAGTTCCTCACCGGCCCGCACCTGTACGCCGACGGTCTCGCCCTGGGCATCGACGGCGGCGCCTTCGACGGCGGCCCGTGTCTAGTGGTCGAGCTCACCGCGGAGTGACTCGACAACCACATCCAGGCAGGACCGGAAGGATCGCTTTCCGCCGGCGTCGATCCACCTGCTGAACGCGTTCTGGAGCACCGCCGAGCCCACCTGTGCCAGCAGCGCGGCGTCCTCCGCCGGCAGCCCACGCTCCTCCAGCCCGTCGCGGAGCGCAGCGGTGACGGATGCGAGCTTGGTCCGCTCGCGCTCCTGCAGCTCGGGGCTCGCGGCGATCACGGCACGGCGTACGTCGGTGTCCTCGGCCACGTCCGCGAGCAGTTCACCGATTGCCACGGCGGTCTGCAGCACGGCGGGCCACGGTGCGACCGAGGGGTCGACGGCGCGGATCGCCTCGGTCACGGCCGCGGGCAGGCGTTCCGAACCCGCGAACAGGACCTCGCGCTTGTCCGGGAAGTAGCGGAAGTACGAGCGCCGGGTCAGACCGGCGTGCTCGGCGATCTGGTTGACGGTCACCGCGTCGTACCCGTGCTCGGCGTACAGCTCGAGAGCGGCCTTGCGCAGCCGCAGCTCGGCTCCGGGGTCCCATCGCGCCATGTTCGGAGTCTAGCAAGAGTGATGTCTCAGGGTGTTATCGTGAGTGATGACACTCTGAGCCATCACTCTTCAGGAGGATCGACATGATCTGGATTCTTGGCGCGACCGGACGGACCGGGCGCGCGATCGCGGCCCAGGTCGCGGCGCGCGGCGGTACGCCGGTACTGGTCGGACGCAACGCCGAACGGCTCCACAAGACCGCCGCCGAGCTGGGGCTCGCCGGCGTCGAGGTGATCGAGACCGATCAGCCGGCCGCCGAGATCGCCCGCCGCCGGCCTACCGTGGTGGTGAACACGATCGGCGGGTACGCCGAGACCGCCGTGCCGATCGCGCGGTCGTGCCTGCCAGGCGGGCACTACGTTGACCTGGCCAACGATCTGGTGGCGATGCCGCGGCTGCTGGCGTTGCACGACGAGGCGGTCGCCGCAGGCAGCACGTTCGTCACGGGCGCCGGGTTCGGCGTACTGGGAACCGAGGCGGTGGTCGCTCACCTGTGTACGGATCGACCGACGCCGAGCCACGTGCAGGTGGACGCTCTGCCGTCCGTGGCGATCGACGGAGGGCTGCTCGGCGAGGCGCTGGCGCGGTCGATCATCTCCGGGCTGACCACTGGCGGGGTCCGCTACGAGGGTGGCCGGATGGTCCCGGCGCGACTGGGAGCCGATCCGCGCGAGCACTCGCTGCCAGATGGTCAGACGGCGAAGTCCGCTGGGGCTGCCACCGGTGAACTGCTGGCGGCGCAGCTGTCGAGTGGTGCGCCGGCTGTTGTCGCGACGTCCGCGTTGATTTCGGGTTCACGCGTCGTGCGGGTGTTGCTGCCGGTGGCCGGGGCGTTGCTGAAGATCGCGCCGCTACAGCGGTTCGCCGTACGACGGCTGGCGGCGGTGGAGGCGAAGCCCGCGCCACGTCCGCGGGAGCACACCTGGGGACACGCGGTCGTGTCCTGGGCCGACGGGACGACGCGGGAGGGCTGGCTGCGTACCGGGGACGCGATGGACTTCACCGCGAGCGTCGCAGCGGAAACCGCCGTACGGCTGGCTCGCGGCGAAGGCCGGCCCGGTGCGTACACGCCGGCCCGCGCCCTCGGCCCCGAACTCGCGGAGGCCGCAGGTGGAGCTATTTCACTGTGCTGATCATCGCCGGATCCGGGAATGCCGCGAGGGCGTGCCGGGTTGTCAGCGGTTATGGCGGACAAGACTGTGAAGATTCCTGGACCGGACCACCCGATCACCGTGGGAAAGAACCCGGACCGGGTGGTCGTGAAGGTCGGCGACCAGGTCATCGCGGACACCCGGGACGCGCTGTCGCTGCAGGAGGCGAGCTATCCGGCGGTGCAGTACATCCCGCGGGACGACGTCGACCTCACGTTGCTCGAGCGCACCGAGCACCAGACCTACTGCCCGTACAAGGGCGACGCGTCGTACTACAGCCTCCTCCCCGCCGGGGCGGACGGCGTGAACGCGGTCTGGACGTACGAGCAGCCGTACGACGCGGTCGCCGACATCCGCGACCACCTCGCGTTCTACCCCGACAAGGTGTCGATCGAGATCATCGCCTAGGGCGTGGAACCATCAGCCACGCCCTATCACCGGGGCGAGGAGTTGCGGCGGTACGACGTGAGTCTGGTCGGGTAGTTCTGTGAGTGTCGCGTTCGGCAGGATCGGGACGATGCGGTGCGCGGCGTCGAGCATGAACGGCGCGGTCGCAGTCCCGGCGATGACGAGAGTCGGCGGCTTGATCGCTCGGAGCGTTTCGACCGGGGTGGTGCCTTCGTGGCCCATGACGGCGAAGTCGTAGGCGAGCGTCGGCGCCAGCTCGGCGAGTCCCGGAGTAGCGGCAAACTGCAACGCCTCGGGTTTGGGCACGCCTGTCATCAGCAGGAACAGCTCGACTGCCTCCCGGTTCTGGCCGTTCCGGATCAGTTCGAGCACCTTCTCGCCGTCCTCCGACGGGTCCACGTCGTCCGGCCCGTACGGCGGCTCGTGCAGCACGACCCTGGTGAACGGCAGCCTGCTCGCTGCGATCGCCGCGAGTCCCGCACCGGACGAGTGCCCGTAGAGAGCCGCCGTACCGCCGACGACTGTCAGTAGCGCGGCGATGTCGTCCACCTCGCGCTGGACGTCGTACGGCGGGTTGTCGCCGGAGTCACCGCGACCGCGACGGTCGTACGTGACCACGTCGAAGTGGTTCGCCAGCTCGTCGGCGAGCGACCGGAGCGCGTGCCGATCGCACAGTGCTCCCCCGACCAGGATCAGCGGGTGTCCGCTGCCCAGCCGGTCGTAGGCGATCGTCGTACCGTCCGCGGACGTCACTTTCTCCATCTGCTGCTCCTCTGTCGTCGTAGCTGACGTACAGGACGTCGGAGCCGTTCGGGACGCTTCGACATATCTGGTGGCGCGTGGACTTTCCGGGTGGTTCACTGCTTCGCGATGATCACCAGAGTCGATGACTACCTGCACAGGGTCCCGTTGTCCGGTTCGGTTGCCGAACAGGTCGGACCGTTCACTCTGTTCCGCAGTACGACGATTTGGCCGTACTACGCGCGCCCTGTGCCCGGCTCGGGGGTGACGATCGAGCCGGCGGACATCGAGCTGGTCCGCGCGCGGTGTGCCGAGCTGGAGATCCCACTGAGCTTCGAGTGGGTCGTAGAGACCTGTCCCTCGTTGGGCGACGCTGCGGCGGCTGCTGGCCTCAACGTGGTCGAGCACCCGTTGCTGGTGCTGGAGCGCGCGGACTTCCGCCCTGTCACGGCTGATGCCCGCTGCGAGATCCTGTCCGCTGACGAGGAGTTGGTCCGTCAGGCGCGTGCGGTTGCGGGACTCGCGTTCAGCGAGCCGGGGACGGGCATCGGCAAGGCTGGACCGGCCGAGAGAGATGCAGCGGCTGCTGAGATGTCGGCCGACATGGTTTCAGCTCTGCAGAACAGGGTTCTCCGTGGTGTGGCTGTAACGGCCGGTGCGTTCACCGACGACGGCATGGTGGCCAGCGGGACGCACCAGCCGGTCGACTCCACCACGGAGATCGTCGGCGTCGGCACACTGCCTTCCATGCGTCGCCGCGGCCTTGCAGCCGCCGTGACCTCGGCTTTGGTCGAGCACGCACTGGACAACGGCGTGGACCTGGTGCTGCTGTCCGCCGAGTCGGACGCGGTCGCAGCGGTCTACGAACGCGTCGGCTTCCACCGGATCGGACAAGCCGGAGCCGCTGAGTGACTGGGAGTCCTAGTACCCGCCTCGTCGTACTGCGCGGGAACTCGGGCTCCGGCAAGTCCACCACGGCCCGGTCGCTGCGTGAACGTCTGGGCCGCGGTACGGCGTGGGTCGAGCAGGACTATGTCCGCAGGATCCTGCTCCGCGAGTACGACCTCCCGGGTGGCGTGAACATCGGACTGATCGATCTGAACGTCCGCTATGCGCTCGACCACGGGTACGACGTAGTGCTCGAGGGCATCATGGACGCCGGCCGGTACGGCGACATGCTGCGGCAGCTCACCGTCGACCACCGCGGGACGACACTGCACTACTACTTCGACATCCCGTTCGAGGAGACCGTCGTACGGCACAGCACCCGGGACCTGCCCGGTGTGGAGCCGCACATGATGCAGGACTGGTACCGCGAGCACGACGTACTCGACGGAATCGAGCAGACCGTCATCGGCCCGGACTGTGCACTGGCCGAGACCGTCGCCAAGATCCTGACCGCCCTCGGCGAGCATCCCGTACCGTTGGAGGGATGAGCACGACCGAGCCGACCCGTCCCCGTACCCTCGCTGAGGCGTTGCGGGGCTGGGATGACGCCGCACTCGGTGAACTGCTGCGACGGCGACCTGACCTGGCGTTGCCGATTCCCGCGGACACCGGGCAGTTGGCTGCGCGCGTGACGAGCAACGCGTCGGCTGCGCGTGCGATCAACCGGCTGGACGAGTTCGGTGTGGACCTGTTGGAGGCGCTGTCCGCGCTGCCGGAGCCGGTGAACGTGGAGTTGCTGGCGCAGGGTGTCGGCCAGCCGGAGGAGGTTGTCCGGCCGCGGGTGACTGAGCTGCTGGAGCTCGCTCTGGTGTGGGGGACCCAGGACGACCTGCGGCCGATCCGTGCGGTGCACGAGCTGCTTGGACCGACGCCGGCTGGGCTCGGTCCGATCACGACGCGGCACTTCGGCGATCTGGATCAGTTGATCGACGACGCCGGTCCGGACGCGCGCGCCGTACTGGACAAGCTCACCTGGGGTCCGCCGACCGGTTCGGTGGAGAAGGCCGACCGGCCGGTGACGATCGCGTCGGCCCGGACGCCGGTAGAGCGGTTGCTGGCGCGCGGTCTCGTCGTACCCAAGGACGCGAACACAGTCGTGCTGCCTCGGCAGATCGGGCTGCACCTGCGGGGCGGGCGGGTGCTGGCGTCGACACGACCGGTGCCTCCGCCGCTCGCAGGTAAGAAGGTGTCGGCCGCTATCGCTGACCGGGCTGCGGCTGGTGCTGCGCTCGACCTGGTGCGATTGGTTGACCGGGCTCTGGAGCAGCTGGGGACCGAGCCACCGCCAGTACTGCGCACAGGCGGCGTGGGTGTCCGTGAGGTACGCAGCCTGGCCGGAAAGATCGGTGTGGAAGAGCAGACCGCTGCAGCGGTTCTGGAGATGGCGTACGCCGCGGGGCTCGTTGCTGCGGTGGAGGTCGGGACCAGCGAGCTGTGGCTACCGACCAGTGCCTACGACGACTGGCTGGAGCTGGACCTGGCGCATCGGTGGGCTCAGCTCGTCATGGCGTGGTTCTCCGGCCTCAGGGCGATCGGACTGATCGGGCGTCGGGACAGCACCGGCAGTACGGCGGCTGCGCGGGAGCGACTGATCAACGCGTTGGCGCCGGATCTGGAGCGGTTGCTGGCACCGGAGATCCGTGTGCTGGCGTTGCAGGCGCTGGCCGAGGCTGGTGCGGGTACTGCGCCGGCTGCAGAGACTGTGGTGATGTGGGTGGCTTGGCATCGTCCACGGCGCGGTGGGCAGTTCCGGGACGACCTGGTCGAGTGGAGCGTGTCTGAGGCTGCCCTGCTCGGGTTGACCGGGTTGGGTGCGCTGGCGGCACATGCGAAGCCGTTGCTGGGACCGGAGCCGACAGCTGACGAGCTGGCCGAGGCAATCAGTCCACTGATGCCAGAGCCAGTGTCTGAGGTGCTGCTGCAAGCTGACCTCACTGCGGTGGCTCCTGGGCCTTTGGTGCGGACCGTGCAGGATGAGTTGTCGGCCATGGCGGACGTGGAGTCCGACGGTGGCGCCGGCGTCTACCGGTTCAGTGAGAGCTCGGTACGGCGTGCTTTCGACCTCGGGCGCACTGCGGAGCAGTTGCACGCGTGGTTGGCGGAGCATTCACGTACGCCGGTGCCTCAGCCGTTGACGTACCTGGTCGACGACGTTGCACGACGGCACGGCGTACTGCGGCTGGGGACCGCGTCGACGTACCTGCGGTGTGATGACGAGAACGTACTGACCCAGCTGCTCAACTCGAACCTGCCTGGTGTGCGGTTCCGTCGGTTGGCGCCGACCGTGGTGGTGTCGCCGTCACCGCCCGACATGGTGCTGAGTCGGCTGCGGGACGCTGGGTTGGCTCCGCTGGCGGAAACCTTCGACGGAGCGTTGCATGTCACCGGCGCACCGCGACGTGGCGAGGCGCCGCGTCGACGTACCAGCCGGGACTTCAACGAGAGCGCGTTCGACCTGACCGATGACCAGGTGAAGGCGGTCATCGAGAAGGTCCGCGCCGGCGACCGGATCGCCGCCGAACGCCCCGGCGACGACGGCCTGATCGCACCCGCCGCCCCCGCCGAAACCATCGCCGTCCTGACCAACGCCGCCGAGGCCCACACCCGCACCTGGATCGTCTACGTCGACCACAACGGCCACTCGTCCGAACGCATCGTCGAACCCGTCCGAGTAGCCGACGGCTGGCTGACCGCCTACGACGACACCACCGAAACCCCCCGAACCTACGCCCTCCACCGAATCTCCACAGCCCGCCCAGTCGACTGAGCCCCGCGGACTGTGAGGTCGCAATCTACGGCGCCGGGGTTGGTTGTTGGGGCGGTCAGGCACAATGGAGGGTCGGGGCGACGATAGGAGTGCGGGTGACGGACGGTCCTTTGATCGTGCAGTCGGACAAGACCTTGTTGCTGGAGACGGCGCACGCGGACGCTAGCGAGTGCCGGAAGGCTATTGCGCCGTTCGCCGAGTTGGAGCGGGCGCCGGAGCACGTGCACACGTACCGGCTGACACCGCTGGGCCTGTGGAACGCGCGGGCCGCGGGGCATGACGCCGAGCAGGTGATCGACGTACTGCTGCGCTACAGCCGGTACCCGGTCCCCCACTCGTTGCTGGTCGACATCGCCGAGACGCTGGACCGGTACGGGCGGCTGCGGCTGGAGAAGCACCCGCAGCACGGTCTAGTACTGGTGACGACCGACCGACCGGTGCTGGAAGAGGTACTGCGCAGCAACAAGGTGAAGCCCATGCTGGGCGCCCGGCTCGACGACGACACCGTCCTGGTGCACCCGTCGGAGCGTGGTCACCTCAAGCAGACCCTGCTGAAGCTCGGCTGGCCCGCCGAGGACCTGGCCGGGTACGTCGACGGTGAGGCACACCAGATCGACCTGGTGACCGACGGTTGGCAGCTGCGCCCGTACCAGGAGCAGGCGACCGACTCGTTCTGGCACGGCGGCTCCGGTGTCGTCGTACTCCCATGTGGCGCCGGCAAGACGATCGTCGGCGCAGCCGCGATGGCGCAGGCCTCCGCGACCACGCTGATCCTGGTCACCAACACCGTGTCCGCGCGACAGTGGAAGGACGAGCTGCTGAAGCGCACCAGCCTCACCGAGGAGGAGATCGGCGAGTACTCCGGTGCGCGCAAGGAGATCCGTCCGGTGACGATCGCGACGTACCAGGTGATGACGACGCGCCGGAAGGGCGTCTACACGCACCTGGAGCTGTTCGACGCGCGCGACTGGGGCCTGATCGTGTACGACGAGGTTCATCTGCTGCCCGCGCCGATCTTCCGGATGACCGCCGACCTGCAGACCCGTCGCCGGCTCGGACTGACCGCGACGCTCGTCCGCGAGGACGGCCGCGAGGGTGACGTGTTCTCGCTGATCGGCCCGAAGCGGTACGACGCTCCGTGGAAGGACATCGAATCGCAGGGCTGGATCGCGCCCGCGGACTGCATCGAGGTGCGCGTGGATCTCGAGCAGACCGAGCGGTTCGTGTACGCGACCGCCGAGCCCGAGGACCGCTACCGCCTGGCCGCCTCCACCCCGGCGAAGTCCAAGCTGGTACGACGGATCGCCGAGCACCACGCGGACGAGCCCCTGCTCGTCATCGGTCAGTACATCGACCAGCTGGATGAGCTGGGTGAGCGCCTGGAGTGCCCGGTGATCAAGGGCGAGACCACGGTGAAGGAACGGCAGCGTCTGTTCCAGGCGTTCCGCACCGGCGAGATCAAACGACTCGTGGTCAGCAAGGTCGCCAACTTCTCCATCGACCTCCCCGAGGCGTCGGTCGCCATCCAGGTCTCCGGCACCTTCGGCTCCCGCCAGGAAGAAGCCCAGCGCCTCGGCCGCGTCCTCCGCCCCAAGGGCGACGGCCGCACCGCCCGCTTCTACTCCATCGTCGCAAGAGACACCATCGACGCCGAATTCGCCGCCCACCGCCAACGCTTCCTAGCCGAACAGGGCTACGCGTACACGATCGTGGATGCAGAGAACCTGTTTGCGTAATGTGCAAGGTCGACAGGACATGTCGGGTGCCAACAGTTCATCGCCTCGCTCAACGTCTGCGGTTCCAGGCGAGATTCGAGGGACATGTCCTGTCGAGGTTGTACGCAATCAGCCGGCAAGACGCCGAGCCAACGCGGCCCGGACGGTCGCGACGACCCAGGCCGGGTCTCCAACGACCTGCTCGTAGGTGAATCGGAGCACGAGCCACCCTGCCGCCACCAACTCGTCGTACCGGTGGCAGTCAGCGGCAAAGTCCCGCCGAGATCCGTGGAACTCGAAGCCCTCCGCCTCGAGTGCCAACCGGGCCTTTCGGTGCCCCAGATCCACCCTGGCCCGAAACCGCCCATGAGTCACCAGGACCTGCGGTTCGAAGTCGTCGATGCCCGCACTGATGAGAAGTGCCCGCAGCATCGACTCGAGGATGCTGTCTGAGAGGCGGGTCGCGGCTGCGGCTGTTCTGCGCGCGTTCGGACAGCCGTACCCACGCATTGCGGCTGTGGCGGCAAGAAGCTCCTCCTGGCTGAGCCGGCCGGTAGCGAGGGCTGCGTCCGCGACGGCCAATGCCTCGCCGAACGGGAGGATGCGGGAGCAGTCGACGACGGTCCGAAGCACCGAGGTGAGCCGGTTCCGGCGCTCGCTGGAGGTGGTCTCGGCCCAATGCAGGACGGCGGGCGGTCCCGGGCGTGGGTGGCGGTTGGGCGGGATGATGACGTGGGGCTTGTGCGGTTCCAGCAGCAGCGGAAGGCCCAGAGCCTTCGCCGCGCTGACGTGCGAGAGGACTCCGTCGTACGTGAGCACGGCCAGCTCGTCGGCCGGAAGGCCCGGCACCGCATAAATCCCCAGCGCGATCCGCTGTACCTCACCCCGCTCCAGCGCAGCCTCGACCGCGCGGCGGGAGGTCGCCCCGACCAGCTCGGCCCGGGTCGCCCAGCCGCCTTGGCGCGCGAGAACCTCACCAACCGATTCCATCCGAGGATGGTGCCTCAGCGGGGTCGATCGGTGAGTCGGCTTGTCCACAGGGGCAAGCTCGACAGGACATGTCCAGGTCCGATGGTGTGACGCACGCTCAGCTGACTGGCCGATGCTCTTCAGTGGACGTATATGTCCTGTCGAGCTTGCACGCGCTATTCGCCTAGGCGGGTGTGGATGCCGTTGAAGTGGCGTTTCATGGAGTGGGCGTAGGTGTCGGGGTCGGCGGACTGGAGGGCGTTCAGGAGGTCTCGGTGCCAGGCGGCGGCGTCGGCGGGGGTGTAGCGGGCGCCGGGGAGGCGGGCGTCGACCTGGGCGAAGGTTCGCCAGAAGACTGACAGCAGGTCGATGACCAGGGCGTTGCCCAACGGCTCGTAGAGGGCTTGGTGGAAGGCCCAGTCCTCGTCGGGGAAGTACTGCCCGTCGGCGGCCTTGGCTTCCATGCGTTCGACGATCGGTTCGAGGGCGTCGTACCCGTGCTCCTTGAAGTGCCCGACCACGTCGTCGGCCAGGCCGACCTCGATGGCCTGGCGGACCTCCAGGACGTTCTGGACGTCGCGGAGGTCGCCGGCCATCGACTGGGACATGCGGAACGCGAGGCCGTCCTCCAGGGACTGCAGGTTCACCTCGCCGACGTACGTGCCGTACCCGTGCCGGATCTCGATGATGCCGACCGCCTGCAGCGCCTTCATCGCCTCCCGCAGCGGGTGCCGGCCGACGCCCAGCTGCGCCATCAGGTCCTGCTCGTTCGGCAGCGGGTCACCCGCCTTCAGACCGCGTTCCAGGATGTACGACTTCATCGCGTCGCGGATGAAGGACTGATTCCCTGCCGCACCACGTGCCCGGCTGAGCCCACCCGTCGTCACTGCCGGCCTCCCTCTACCTAGGACCGCTCAGTGTAATCCGGCCCGTTCCAGGAGCGGTCGGACCGCGGCGATCTCCGTGTCGTTCAAGGGGATCGAGGGGTACGCCGTAACTGGGCAGTCGATCACGCCCAACAGGTACAACCCCGCTTTGAACGCGCCGAGCGCCGCCGAGCTGGCCCCCATCCGGGACCGGTCCGCCACGTTGATGATGTCGAACAACCGGAACAACCGGTCCTGCTCATCCCGCGCCGCCGCGGCATCACCACCCACCGCAGCCTTGAACAACCGCACGTACCCAGCCGGGTCCACGTTCCCGAGACCAGGTACGACGCCGTCCACCCCGAACGCCAGCGCCGAGTCGACCGTCACCTCGGACCCAGTCATGATCACGAAGTCGTCGAGCACCTTCTCCCGACGGGACAGCACCAGCTCTCGCAGCGAAGTCTCCTGCCCGGACGAGTCCTTCACACCTGCAATCACCCCCTGCTCGCCAAGAGACATCACAAGAGCAGCCGGGAGCTTGGTGCCTGCCCGCGGCGGGATGTCGTACGCATACAGAGGCGTGTCGCTCGCAAGCGACGCCAGCCGCACGAAGTGACGCTCGATCTCAGCAGGATGAGTGGCCGCATAGAACGGCGCCGTGGCGACGATGCCGTCCACACCGGCCTTCAACGCGGCAGAGACGTGCGCAGTGACCCGGTTGGTCGAGGTGTCGATGACGCCGGCCAGTACCGGCACCTGTCCAGCCACCTCCGCGACAGTCGTCTCCAGCACGACCTGTCGCTGCTCGTCGGTCAGAAACGTGCCTTCGCCGGAGGTGCCGAGCACGAACACCCCGTCCACACCCCCGGTCAGCTGGTACTGGATCAGCCGGGCCAGCGATGCGGTATCGACGTCGTACGACGGGGTGAGCGGAGTGACCAGCGGAGGTACGACACCGGTCAGATGGGCGGATGCGGTCAAGGGGTCTCCCAACCTCAAAGGGCGAATGTGGCGAAGCGCAAGGTCGCGAACGAGGACGTCTCACCGGCCTCGTAGAAGATCCCGATCGAGCCGTCGGGCAGCAGGACCAGATCGGAGTACCCGGCCATGCCCTGGTGCACGACCAGCTCCGGCTTCCACGACGTACCGGAATCCGCGCTGACGAAAACGGTCAGTTCCCGGCGCGACGTCGGGTTGACCGGTGTGGACAGCAGCAACCGCCCGTCCGGCAGGCAGAGCACGCTGCCCTGGATACCGGGTGCGGTGATCTCGGGAATCCCGGCGTACGGCGCATCGAGGGTCTGACCGCCGTCGGAGGACCAGGCGTGCACGCGGGCCGGGCCGGTGCCCTGGTGGTTGCGGGCGTTGAAGTACAGCCGCCCGTCGGGCAACTCGGCGACTGCGGTCTCGTTCGCGTTGATCTCCGCGCCGCCGTTGCGGTCCACAAACCCGACGGACCAGGTGAAACCACCGTCGTCGCTGTAGATGCAGTGCCCACCATTGAGACCATCCGACGGCACATAAGAATGATTGGCCGGTACGACGAGACGCCCGGAGCGCAGCGTGATCCCGTGGCAGGGACCCGTGGCGTACCAGCCCCAGTCGCCCGGCTTCACCTCCGCCGTGATCTCGCGGGTCGGACTCCAGGTCGCACCGTCGTCAGCGGACCGCTGCACGAATACACGCCGCCCGTTGACAGCATCGGCGCCCCGGGCAAGCGACATCTCGACCGCGTCGGCGCCGTTCTGCACCGTCACCAGCACGATGTCCCCGGAGGCGGGGTCGACCAACGGAACCGGATTTCCACAGGTCTTGCCCGGCACCGCCGACACCACCTGCAGCGGCAGCCAGGTCCGGCCGCCGTCGAGCGAACGACGCAGTACGACCTCGATCTCCCCCGCGTCGCCGGCTCCGTGCAGCCGGCCCTCGCAGAACGCGAGCACCAGCGAGCCGTGCGCCAGCACCGACGGGATGCGGAACGTGTGGTAGCCGCTCCCGGCCGGATCGAAGATTTCCAGAGCGCCGACCCTTGAAGACATAGGACGTACTATGTCATGGTGTGGCCCTCCGATGGAAGTGAGGCCTCATGCCGGTCAGCAGAAGAACATTCCTCGGCGGTGGTCTGGCCGCCGCCGCTGTCGCGGTCACGGGTACGCCGCTGCTGGCGGGGTGCGCGTCCGACAAGAAGAACACCGCCGCGGCGAACGCGGCCGTCAAGCTGCCGACGTACACGAAGTACGGCCAGATCACGCCGGACCTGCCTGGCACCGACGTGGTGCTGGACGGCTTCCTGAAGTACCCGGCGAACCCGGTGAAGGCGATCGCCGAGGCTCCTGGTGACGGCAAGCCGATCACGTTCATGACGAACATCCCCGGCGCCATCCCGCCCGCCGCCGACAAGAACCAGTTCTGGCAGGAGCTCAACAAGCGCCTGGGCTCCGAGCTGCAGATCAGCATGGCGTCGAACGACGAGTACAAGGACAAGTTCGCGACCCGGATCGCGGGCGGCGACCTGCCCGACATCCTGAACATCCCGCCGGACACGCCGCAGATCCCCGGTCTGGTGAAGTCCAAGTGCATGGACCTGACCGAGCACCTGTCCGGCGATGCGATCAGCAAGTACCCGTTCCTGGCGAACATCCCGGCCGAGTTCTGGAAGGGCTGCGTCTTCAACGGCGCCATCTACGGCGTCCCGGTGCCGCGCGGTATGTCCCGTACGTCGCTCGCGCTGTACCGCGAGGACCTGCTCGCCGCGAAGGGCATCAAGAACCCGGCGCCGAAGAACTTCCAGGAGTTCTTCGACCTGGCCAAGGAGATGACCGCGGCCAAGCAGAACAAGTGGGCCTGGACCCGGGTGCCGATGTCGACGATCCGGATGATGCTCGGGATCCCGAACGTCTGGAAGGAAGAGGGCGGCAAGTTCACCTCGATGTACGAGCACGAGGCGCAGGAACAGGCCCTCGAGGCCGGCCGCAAGATGGTCGCCGCCGGCGTGATCAACCCGGACGCTTTCAACGACAAGGCCAGCGCCCGCAAGCAGTGGTTCAACGGCGGCATCGCCGCGTTCGACTACGACAGCTTCGTGGCCTGGAACCAGTACTACAACGACAACAGCGCCGGTGACGCGTTCGCCGTGAACATGCTCGACGTACCGGGCTTCGACGGCGGCGAGGGCAAGCCGTGGATGGGTTCGGCGCTGAACAACGTGACGGCGTTCAGCAAGAACAGCACGCACTCCGCCGAGACGCTGCTGAAGGTCGCGAACTGGATGGCGGCGCCGTTCGGCACCGAGGAGTACCTGTTCCGCAAGTACGGCGTCGCGGGCCGGCACTACACGTTGCAGGGCACGGACCCGGTTCCGACCAAGGTGGGCACCGTGGAGACCGGTATCGGCCTGCAGTACATCAGCGACTCGACGCTGGCGCTGTACTGGGCCGGCAAGCCGGACGTGCCGCAGAAGCAGCACGCGATCCAGGAGAAGGTCGCGAAGCGGCTCGTGTACGACGCGTCGTACGGGCTGTACTCCGACACGGCGTCGAAGAAGCAGACCCAGCTCAAGAAGACGATGGACGACCTGGAGAACCAGATCGTGCAGGGCAAGAAGCCGGTCTCGGACTGGAAGGCGGCCGTGCAGACCTGGAAGTCCTCCGGCGGCGACAAGATGCGCTCCGAGCTCGAGCAGGCGCACGCCGACACGGCAGGGAAGTAATGCTGCAACGATCTACGAAGCGTCCGCAGCAGCAGCTGAGCCTCGGCCGGCGGCTGCTGCGGGACCGCGTGCTGCTGCTGTTCGCGCTGCCCGGGGTCGCGCTGATCATCGCGTTCCACTACGTGCCGCTGCTGGGCAACGTGATCGCGTTCAAGGACTACCAGCCGTTCCTCGGGATCAACGCGAGCGACTGGTCGGGCTGGGAGAACTTCAGCGTGATCTTCAACGGCGACCCGGCGTTCCTGCGGGCGTTGAAGAACACGCTGATCCTCACGTGTCTGCAGTCGATCTTCGTGTTCCCGGCGCCGATCCTGCTCGCGCTGCTGCTGAACTCGTTGTTCTCCGAGCGGATCAAGCGGATCGCGCAGAGCATCCTGTACCTGCCGCACTTCATGTCCTGGGTGATCGTGGTCGCGCTGTTCCAGCAGATGCTCGGCGGCAGCGGCCTGCTGAACAACTACCTGCGGTCGCACGACCTGTCGACGATCAACATCATCGGGAACTCCGAACTGTTCCACGTGCTGCTGACGTCGCAGATCATCTGGAAGGACACCGGCTGGGCGACCATCCTGTTCCTGGCCGCGCTGTCCCAGATCGACTCGCAGCTCTACGAGGCCGCGAGTGTGGACGGTGCGAGCCGGATGAAGCAGCTCTGGCACGTCACGCTGCCGGGACTGCGCGGGATCATCATCCTGCTGTTCATCCTGCGGCTCGGTGACTCATTGACCGTCGGTTTCGAGCAGATCATCCTGCAGCAGCAGGCGGTCGGCCGGGACGTGAGCGAAGTACTGGACACGTACGTCTACAACAACGGCGTACTCGGTGGCGCCTGGGGTGTCGCGGCGGCGGTCGGCCTGGTGAAGGGCATCGTCGGAGTCATCCTCGTGCTGACCGCGAACAAGGTGGCGCACATCTTCGGCGAGCAAGGGGTGTACCAGCGATGACTACCAAAATCGTGCCCCAGAAAATTGTGCAGGGCGTGCCGATGCCCGGCTGGCCGATGCGGATCTTCAAGGGTCTCGTGCTGCTGGTCTTCTGCGCGGTCGTGATCGTCCCGTTCGTCGGGGTGATCTCGACCAGCGTGGCGCCGAACAAGCAGATCAACGAGTCCGGCGGTCTGGTGCTGCTGCCGAAGTCGATCAACTTCGGGGCGTACGAGTCGTTGTTCGCCGGCGGCGTGGTGACGCGGGCGTTGTTCGTCAGCATCTTCGTCACGATCGTCGGGACGCTGCTCAGCCTGACCGTGTCGTGCCTGCTGGCCTACGCGTTGTCGCGGCCGGGTTTCGTCGCCGGGCGGCCGATCCTGCTGGTCGTGCTGTTCAGCATGTTGTTCTCCCCCGGCATCATCCCGCTGTACCTGACGGTCAAGGGCGTCGGGTTGCTGGACAGCATCTGGGCACTGATCGTGCCGACGATGATCAGCGCCTTCAACGTCGTCGTACTGCGGGCGTTCTTCATGAACCTGCCCAACGAGCTCACCGAGAGCGCGCGGATCGACGGCGCGGGCGAGTTGAAGACGTTCACCAACATCGTGCTGCCGCTGTCGAAGGCGGTGCTGTCGGTGATCGGCCTGTTCTACGCGGTGGCGTACTGGAACGCGTTCTTCTCCGCACTGCTGTACCTCAACGACTCGAAGCTCTGGCCGTTGCAGCTGGTACTGCGGACGTATGTCATCAACGACACTCAACTCGGCAGCGCCGAGCTCGGCACCGAACTGCTCCCGCCGCAGGCGTCGATCCAGATGGCGATCCTGGTGGTCTCGATCGTACCGATCCTGGTGATCTACCCGTTCCTGCAGCGGCACTTCGCCAAGGGTGTTCTGACCGGTGCCGTGAAGGGCTGATCACGACCGCGTCTCAACCAGTCTTCGGGGGTTGCCCAGGGCAACGTCAGGGTTGCGCCTGGGCAAACCCTGTGGGATCGGCGAGTACCGTCGAACGGTATGGGGATAGCTGCTGCCGAACGGGTGGGGACAGGCCGGGCACAAGTCTTCGGGAGGGTGGTACGGGAAGCAGTCCTGCTGGCAACACTGTTCCTGGTCTACAGCGCGGGCCGGCAGATCGCGGGCCGGCACACCGGGTCGGCGTTCGACCATGCGCACGAGGTCCTGTCGTTCCAGAACTGGCTACACCTCCCGAACGAGGCCTCCATCCAGCACTGGGTGCTGCAGTTCCCGCGGCTGGTCGAGGGCGCGAACCTGTACTACGCCAGCGTGCACGCCCCGCTGACCGCCGCAGTACTGCTCTGGCTGAGCATCTGGCGGCCGAAGGCGTACTCGCATGTCCGGTGGACGATGGTGTCGCTCACCGGACTGGCGCTGATCGGTCACATCGCGTTCCCGCTGGCGCCGCCGCGGATGATGCCGGGCTTCGTCGACACCGGGCTGCGCTTCGGCCAGTCCGTGTACGGCCCGGACCACACCGGCGGCGCGGTGAACCAGTTCGCCGCGATGCCGAGCCTGCACGTCGGCTGGGCCGCGCTGATCGCGCTGTCGATGATCCTGATCACCCGGTCGCGCTGGCGGTGGCTGTGGCTGCTGCACCCGATCATCACGTTCAGCGTCGTCGTGGTGACCGCCAATCACTACTGGCTGGACGGCATCGTCGCTCTGGTACTGCTGGCGGCCAGCCTGCCCCTCCTGCTGCGGCCCGGTCTGCAGGCCGACAGGCCACGGACCCGTAATTCGGTTCCACCGCGCAGAGTGCTCAAGTAACGTAGCTGGGCTCCCCCACTCTCGCCGGAGGTTTCAGCATGCCCTCAGACACGTCCGACACTCTCCAGGCCGAGAAGGACTACCTGAAGACCTCCCGGGCGGCCCTGGCGCTGATGCGGGAGAAGACCGGCGCACTGGAGATCCACAGCGCGGACCGGGTCAACCAGGAGTTCCTGCAGGCCGCCATCTTCCGGCGGATGAAGGAGCTGGAGGACGACCCGGACGTGCCGCTGTTCTTCGGCCGGCTGGACTACCTCGAGCCGACCGACGAGACGTTCCACATCGGTCGCCGGCACGTGAACGACGCGGAGGGCGAGCCGCTGGTGGTGGACTGGCGGGCAGACATCTCGGTGCCGTTCTACCGGGCCAGCAAGACCGAGCCGATGGGCGTCGGGGTACGTCGGCGGTTCGGCTTCACGCACGGCGAGATGACCGCGTTCGAGGACGAGGATCTCACCGCGAGCGGGCAGGACGAACAGCACAGCGACATCCTGGACGCTGAGATCGAGCGCCCCCGTTCCGGCCCGATGCGCGACATCGTGGCCACCATCCAGCCGGAGCAGGACGTGATCGTCCGGGCCGGCGTCGACGAAACCATCTGCGTACAGGGCGCACCTGGTACCGGAAAGACCGCGGTCGGGCTGCACAGGGCGGCGTACCTGCTCTATGCGTACCGCGACCAGCTCAGCCGGGCCGGTGTGCTCGTCGTGGGCCCGAACGCGAGCTTCCTGCGGTACATCGGGGACGTCCTCCCCGCACTCGGCGAGATCGAGGCGAAGCAGACCACCGTCGAGGAGTTGGTCGCCCGCGTGAAGGTGGCCGGTCCGGGGCCGGCAATGGTCGACGTACTCAAGGGCGACGCCCGCATGGCCGAAGTACTGCACCGGGCCGTCTGGTCGCACGTCAAACTCCCGGAAGAGTCCCTCGTCGTGCCACGGGGAGCGCACCGCTGGCGAGTGGCGGCGTACCAGGCCGAAGAGCTCGTCACCGAGCTGCGCAGCCGTGGCATCCGGTACGGCGCCGGCCGCGCGATGCTGCCGCAACGGCTGGCCCACGCCGTACTGCTGCGCATGGAGGCGGCCGGTGACTCCCCCGACGACCGGGTGCAGGACTCTGTCGCGCGCAGCCGTCCGGTCAAGCAGTACGCCGACGCACTCTGGCCGGCTCTGGACCCGGCGAAGCTGCTCTTCCGCCTCTTCACCGACCCGAAGCTCCTCGCCGAGCACGCCGACGGCAGCCTCACCGCGGAGGAGCAGGCACTGTTGCTCTGGGACAAGGTGCCGCGCTCACCCGGCGCTGCCAAGTGGTCCGTTGCGGACGCCACTCTGATCGACGAGATCGCCGACCTGGTCGACCGTACGCCGTCACTCGGCCATGTGGTGCTGGACGAGGCACAGGACCTGTCCGCAATGCAGCTGCGTGCGGTCGGCCGGCGTTGCTCGACCGGCTCGATGACTGTGCTCGGTGACATCGCGCAGGGCACCACACCGTGGGCCACACCGTCGTGGGACGAGGCACTGAAGCACCTGGGCAAGACCAGCGCGCACACCGAGGAGCTGACCGCCGGCTTCCGCGTCCCCGGGCAGGTGATCGAGTACGCCGCCCGCCTCCTCCCGACGATCGCTCCGCACCTCAAACCACCCACAGCGGTACGACGGGCGCGCGGTGAGCTGACCATCACTCGCGTACCGGACAGCCTGGCTGCTGCGGTGACGGCAGTCCGTGAGGTGTCAGAGCGCCCCGGCTCGATCGGGCTGATCGTCCCGGACGCACTGGTCCCCGCAACCCGGAAAGCCTTGCAGGGCATCGCTTTCTCGGTTCTTGGCGATGAGGACGACGTAGACGCACACCTGGACGTCGTACCGGCGTCTCTCGCCAAAGGTCTCGAGTTCGACCACGTGGTGCTGGTGGAGCCGGCCGGCATCGTCTCTGGTGAAGCCGACGAGCGAACCGGACTCCGTCGCCTCTACGTCTGCCTGACTCGTGCCGTCACGTCACTGGTCGTTCTGCACAATGAAGACCTGCCGGCGGTACTAGAAACCCCGTGACCCGCCGGACCGGCGCGACGAGCGCCGGGACGACCCGCCACCACTGGAGCGCGTCCGCGACGAATAGGAGCGGCGGCGGCTCGGGCCGCTGTACCAACTGCTCCCACCGTCGTCGTCGGAGCCGCTGCTCGACGAGGCCGCCCAGTCACCGACGGAGCTGCCGACGTTCGAACTGAAGCGGCCGAAGCGCGCACCTGGCCGACGGGACCGCCAACGCGACCGCATCTCCTCGCCGCGACGCCGGAAGTCGGAGTCGGGGAACCACCACACGCGGCCGTCGCCCTGCGACCAGTACCCGTCGACGTACGCCGCGAGGTCCTCGGCGTGCTCCCAGTACGGCCGCTCGATCTGCCAGCCCTTCACCATGCGGATCTCGGGCTTCTCGCCGGCCTCGTCGCGCTGCTTGCACCCCGCGCAGACGTCCACGTTGCGCGCAGCGCCCTCCTCGGGCTTCCACTGCACCTCGGCCACACTCGGGCCGTGCCGCGGGTCGAAGAAGCAGGGCGGCGTCGGCTCCGGGACCGGCTCGCCCGCGCGCACTGCGTCGAGGCAGCGAAGGCCGTAGCGGGCCGAGCCGAGCAGCGTCGTCACCGCCTGGATGTCGTTGTCGCCCTTGGCCTGGTCGAGCCGGTGCCGTGCCTTCTCGACGGTGTCCAGCACGTCTTTCGACAGCTTCGACTGCTGCGCGTCCGAGACCGTCGGCAGCGCGGAGACCTGCTGCGAGAGCTCGATGATCTCTTCGTCGAGCAGCGGCTGCGCGACCTTCAGGTGAGCCTTCTCGTCCTGCCGACGCGCGCGTCGGGCACTCAGCCCGGTCACGGTGACCCAGAGCCCGATGATTCCGGCCACGCCACCGGCGTACGGCGCGGCGTCGACGTAGAACGGCTTGTTCACGACCTGAGCGCGCTGGATGAACCTCTCCAGCATCGACTCGTAGTCCGGCGCGCAGCAGTCGACCGCCTGGTCCACCGCGTCGCCCACGAAGTACGTCGGCCCGTGGTCGGCCCGCTGTACGGCGTGCAGCCCGCGGCCGTTGGACTGTGACGACGCATCGACCAGTACGGCGTACACGCCCTCGACGCCCACACGGTCGTACAGCTGGTCCGCGATCTCCTCGCCCTCCCAGGCGGGCCGCGAGTAGTACTTGCTCTCCGACTTGTTGATCTTCTCCGCGGGGATCACCGCGATCCGAATCGGTGCGCCGGCGCTCTTCGCGGCCGCGTCGAGCTGGGCGGTCTCGCTGGGGCTCAGCTCGGTCACGTCCGGGTCGACCCAGACACCGGCGTCACCGAGGTGGCCGGCCACGGTGTTCATGTACGCGTCGGGGTCGCCGGCCGCGTGCGCCAGCGGCGCGGGCAGGACCCACAGGGTGACGACGGCGAGCGCGCCGAGCAGACGTTTCATCGTGCTCCTCCCGAGAGCCGCTCACGGCAGGCGGTGCAGACCGGGACTTCTCGCGGCCGCCCGCCAGGTGGCGTGTACATCCAGTCCGTCACGGAGGTGCCGTGGCCGGGGTCGAAGAAGCAGGCGGCACGGCGGGCAGGTGCGGGTGTTCCGGCGACCTTCGCCTGCGCACAGGCCAGCCGCCACCGCCCGTACTCGACCGTGGATCGCACTGCACGCAGCTCGTCGTCGTCGGGTTCGCCGTCGACCACGCGGCCGGCGTCGGCGTACGCATCCATCGCCGCCTGCACATCCGCTGCCGTGTCCACGCCGTCCAGACGCACGTCCGCGGCATCCAGTTCCTCGCCGAACCGCGTGACGTCCTCCCGAGCGGTCGCGCGCCGCTCGTCGAGCGAGTCGACCTCGTCCGGCAACACGTCGTACGACGGCCGGTAGAGCGCAGGACCTTCGTCCTTGCGCGATCGTGTCCTCCACCACCACAAGGCGAGGCCACCGGCGATCAGCACGACCAGGGCGATCATCAACGGCCACAGCCAACCCGCTGTGCCTTTGGGCGCCTTCTGTACGCCGAGTTGGTCCAGCACCCCGTTGAGCATGCCGACCGGGTCCGAGCGGCTGTGCTTGTCCAGCTCGCTCGTGAGGATGTCCGCGATCGGTGTGTCGACCCCGACCGCGCTCCCCCAGGCGATCGCGCCACCGAACACGACGAGGTAGATGCCGTCGGCCTGCTGGCGATCCACCAGTTGGTCGACGTACGTGTGTGCGGCCGCGCTCTTGTCACCGGTGGTGAGTACGGCAGCGGGCACGACCGCGATGCGAATCGCCGGGTCGTGCCCGCTTACTCGTTCGGCCAGCTCAGCCGCGTCCTTGTCCGGTACCAGTGACCGCTGCGTCGGGTCGACGTACACAGGTGAGGTCTTCCACCCGCCGACCACCGCGGCGGGGTCGTTGGACCCCGTCAGGGTGGTGGCGAGCAACAGCACACCGGCAAGCAGACGCATGGGCAGAAGAGTGCCCTATTGCCGGTTCTCCTCAGTCAGCGGCGGCTGTGACGTAGATGTCCTGGTCCCGCTCGAGCTCCTCGACCTGCTGCAGGGAGGAGTCCCGCCAGAGTGCGTAGAGGAGGCCCAGCACGACCAGAGACAGTGCGGAGGCCAGCACGGGGAGGTAGCCGACCCCGAGTGTCTGGATGACCAGTCCGCCGACCACAGCGGACAGTCCGGCACCCAGGTAGATCGCGGACGCGTTCAGGGAGATGAGCAGTCCGCCGCCGAGCTCCAGCAGCAGGTTCTGGATCGGTGGGTTGAAGGCCCAGGTCAGCATGCCCCACACCACCAGCGCGGCTCCAGCGCCGACCTCGGTCGTCAGCGTCAGGTCGAGCGTGGCGAGGACGGCGGTGATGCCAGTCATCAGGACCACCAGGGTTCGGAGGCTGCCGAACCGGTCGGTGATCCGGCCGCCGAGGAGGTTGCCGATGACCGCGCCTACGCCGTACAGGAGTAGGAGGAGACCGGTGACGTTGCCGGTCAGGCCGGCGGTGTGCTTGAGCAGCGGGACGATGTAGATGTACACGCTGAACGCCGCGAGCACGGCGAGCACGGTCATCGCCAGGATGATCTGCACGCGTCGGTCCGTCACCCCGGCGAAGCGCTCACGCAGGCTAACCACAGGAGGTGCGTCGACCTTCGGGAGCGCGGCGCGCTCGGCAATGGCGACCAGTACGGCGACAGCGGCGATGAGAGCGAACACGCCCTTGTAGCCGAGTGTCGGGCCTAGCAGCGTGCCTGCGGGTACGCCGAGCACCAGTGCGAACGTGAGACCGCCGAACACGATTGCCACTGCCCTACCGCGTTCCTCCGGTGGCAGCAGGCTGGTGGCGAACAGTGTGGCGGCCGGTGTGTAGACGGCGGCGCCGAACGCCGCCACGACGCGACCGACGATCAGGATCGGGTAGTTCACGGCCAGCGCGGCGATCAGGTTGCCGAGCGCAGCCAGCACGAGTGCGGCGATCAGGAGGGTACGGCGCTCCCACCGGCCGGTCAGCGTGGACAGGATCGGCGCACCGATCGCGTACGACAGCGAGAACGCGGTGGCGAGTTGGCCGGCTGCGGTCAGCGAGACGTGCAGCTCGGAGCTGACGTCGGGCAGCACGCCGGACACGACGTACGCGCTGGTGCCGACCGCGAACGCACCGGCGCCGAGCAGGTAGATCCGTGCGGACATCGAAGACCTTCCGGTCGAGGTTCACTAGTTCGATCGCTATCGTACTACGATCATCGTCGAACTTCGACAGGCGTCGTACTATGGACTCATGGGCACCAAAGTTCTCCCGCAGCCGGAGCGGGACGAGATTCGCGTCGAGGCGGTTCTCCAGGCGCTGGGCGAGCCGGTCCGGCTGACGATCGTGCGCGCGCTCGCCGAGAACCCGGCCGGCGTCTGCTGCGGCGACATCGAGCTGCCGGTGACGGCGTCCACGCGCGCCCACCACCTCAAGACCCTGCGCGAGGCAGGCGTCCTGTCCACGCACACCGACGGCACCCGCCGGATCAGCATCCTCCGCCGCGAAGACCTGGAAGCCCTCTACCCAGGCCTGCTCACCGGCATCTTGTCGGCGAAGCAGTAAACAACCGCAAGGTTGCGGTGGGACGGTTGTAGAAGTGCGGCTGGCAGACTGAAGCCGTGGTGGAGCTCCGGGCGCGGTGGGACGACCTGGTGCCCGGGTCTGCCTCGCTCGCGGACGAGCTGGTCGCGCGGTACGTCGAACGCACCCGGCGCGCGTACCGCGACCACTACCTCGGCATCGTCCTGACCGCGCTGGACTCGCTCATCCAGCTCTCCACGGACCCCACCAGCGTCCGGCTCGCCGCCTGGTTCCACCGCGCCGTCCACGAGCCCGGCGGCACCCCGTCCGAGGACGCCGAGGCTTCTGCCCGGCTGGCCGAGCGCCTCCTCCCGCAGTACGGCGTGCCACCGATCCGCATCGCCGAGGTCGCCCGGCTGATCCGTCTGACCGGTGACCTCGCCGCACCGCCGCCGGACGCCTACGCGCCACCCCGCCGCGACGCGAACGGCGACGTACTACTGGACGCGGTCAACGCGATCCTCGCCTCCGACCCCAGCCGGTACGCCGTACACACAGCCGAGGTACGACGCGACGCCGGCGACCGCAAGGTCGCGCTCGAGAACCGGTACGACGAAGTCCGCGAGCTGCTCGACGGACACCTCTACCGCACGCAACTGGCACGGCAACGCCTCAGCCCGGTCGCCCGGGTCAACCTCGAAGCAGAGCTCGCCGGACTCGACAGTGAACTCCCGGCCCCGTGGCGCGGTTGGCAACAAGCCGCGCTAACTGCCACAGCCACCTTCGCCGCCATCGCAGCCGCCGTGGTCGCGATCGCCGCGTCCGGTGCGTCCTGGCAGACACCAGCAGCACAAGACGAGGCCGGCTGGCCGACAGTCGCACTGGCCGTCCTCTCCTTCTTCAGCGCACCAGCGCTGTTCCGGTGTGCCCGTAGCGCCAGCCAGCGCGCCCGCCTCATCGCAGGCGCCGTACTGGCGATTGCTGTGACCGGTCTGCTCATCGCCTGGGCCCAAGCGCCGAGAACGAACGTAGCTGTCGGCGTGGGCCTCCGCGTCCCGTTGCTGATCTCCGCACTGGTCTTGCTGCTGGTTGCTGGAGCAGCTGCCCTCGTGGCGTCACTCCTCCGCACACGGACGGCCCGCTACCTCCCGGCGCGCAACCTCGGCCAGCAGCTTGCCTGGCTCGCCGTACCGGGAGCAGTCGCCCTCATCCTGCTGCTGATCGTGCAGCCTCTGTCCCGCAGCTACGTGCTCGGCTCCAACGAGCGGGTCGAGGGCACGCCGCGCGACGCCGGCAAGGCCAGACCGTCGGTCCTCGACGGCAGCGTCGCGTGGGTCAGCGATTCCGTCGCAGGCACCGGCGCGGAGGAAGCGATCGGCACCAGGTACGGCGTCGCCGTACCCCGCCCGAGCGGTGTGGTCGAAATGCTCGACGCGGCCACCGGTGCGCTGCGCTGGCGCTACAGCCGCTCCGACTCCGACGAGAAGCCCGTGATCGCGGCCACCGGCAACGGCGACTACGTACTGGCGCAGTTCGCTGACGTCGGCTACCTGCTGCTCGACGCGAACACAGGTCGCCGCAAAGCCGCGTGGCCCGGCCGTACGCGAGACCGCTTCATCCTGCAGACCCAGCCCCTCCTCACCGGCGAACGCTCCGGCAAGCTGCACGGTGTCGATCCGGGCGGTCACGAGCGCTGGACCTACGACTCCGGCGACTGCACCGAGCTCGGCGCCATCGCCACCGCCGAGACCGTGCTCACCTTCGTCAGCCACACCTGCGACGACCGTCCGGACGAGATGACCGCCCTGGACGTCCAGTCGGGCAAGAAGCTGTGGACCAGGACCTCAGCCGACACCTACCGCCGACCGGTCGTCGTGGCCGGTCTGGTGGTCGTGGCCGAGCCCGGCGGCGACTCCGACGTACCAGCCGCGCTGACCGCGATCGAGCCGCGCACCGGCGACATCCGCTGGCGCTGGGACGTGCCGAAGCCCTGGGCCTGCCGCACGCTGCTGAACGCGGCCGGAAAGTACCTGATCGTCGTCGACTGCCCGGGGCCGAGCAGCCAGGAGAACCGTCGGAGCGTCGTCACCGCGATCGACGCGAACACCGGACTGACCGCCTGGCAGACCCTGGCACCGGTGAGCCCACGGACCAAGGTCACTGTCACGGCCGACGGCCGTGTCATCTCGCTGGGCCGCGGCGCCGGAGGCTGCGTCGCGAACGTGGTCAGCCGCGCCGGCTTCCGGCAGGTCAAGCTGCCCACTGGCATCACTTGCGGCCGCGACCCGCGAGCCGTCGGCAACCTGGTCCTCACCTCCGGCCAGAACACCGTCATCGCCCTGCGCTAGTGACTCCGCGTAGTGGACCTCCTTCAAAGGTCCTCCGACCGACGCCGGAGTGTGACGTAGAGCGCAATTCCACGGCTGCGATTCGTTGCGGAGCGCATCTGTCGGAGCAGTCAGGTGACGAGCCGATATCGCTTTGGCCACGGACCGATCCGGGAACCCCGGATCGGTCGGCCGAGACTCCCTACCGGTGCCAGACTCCATAGCCATGGACCTGCGCGACCGGTGGAATCGCCTGCTGCCGCACGCGCAGCCGTTGGGCGATGATCTGCTGGCTCGTTACGCAGAGCAACATCGCCACTATCACGACCAGCAGCACCTGACCGAGGTCCTGCAGACCGTCGACGAGCTGGCCGAGTACGCCGCGGACCCGGATACGGTCCGGCTGGCGGCCTGGTTCCACGACGCGATCTACGACCCGCAGGCCGACCCCGGCGAGAACGAAGAGGTCTCGGCCCAGCTGGCCGAGCTCGAGCTGGCGGCGTACGGCGTCGAGGCCGAGCGGGTCGAGGAGATCGGGCGCCTGGTCCGGCTGACCGCGAAGCACGACTGCGCCGAGGGCGACCGCAACGGCGCGGTGCTCTGCGACGCCGACCTGCGGATCCTGAGCCTGCCGGCAGCGCGGTACGACGAGTACGCCGCCGGGATCCGGCAGGAGTACGCGCACGTCGCCGACCGGGATTTCGCCCGCGGCCGGGTGTCGTTCCTGCGGAGCCTGAGCGAGACGCGGTTGTACGCGACACCGCGCGGCCATGAGGAGTGGGAACGACCGGCCCGGGAGAACCTGACCCGGGAGGTCGGGTCGCTGGGCCCTAAGGCGGCCCGGCCGATCGGCGGGCTGGTCCCGGTCATCTACTTCGGCGCCGCGCTCGGTGCGATCGTCGCCTCCTCGGTCCTGCTCGGCCGCGGTCTCGGAGCGGCTCCCAAGTGGCCGGCCGACCCGTCCGACATCGGCGGCTTCCCGGTCTGGGCACCGATCGCCGGTACCGCTGTGGCCACCGCACTGGCCTGTGCGTGGTTCCGGCGGTCCCAGCAGCGCCTGGTGACCGTCCCGGCGATCGTCTTCGCCGCAGTCGGCCTGATCGCGATCGGCGTGTGTTGGTGGCGCTGGCCGGTCGCTCAGCCCGGTGCAGCCATGTCGGAGCGCTGGCCGTACCTGCTGCTCGCTTCTGCGGCTCTAGTGCTTGGCGGTGCGTTGCTGGCGCTGGCGCGACGATTGCGACTCGCACCGCCGTATGCACAGGGTCCTCCGCGTTGGCTCGGGGTCGGTGCGACCGCTGTATGTGGCGCGCTGCTGGCGTGGATCGTGGTGTCGGCTGGTGAGCCCTTCGTGCAGGCCCGGCTGGAGACCGCCAACACAGTCAGCACGACCACGACAGCTCAGCCGACGCAGCTGCCGGTGCAGCTCGACGGGACGCTGGCCTGGAGCCGTGAGGTGCCGGCGACCGGCGCCATCACCGGTACGGCGGGCGGAGTCGCGGAACTGCGCTCGGACGGCGTGGTCATGTCCGACGCGGCCACGGGCCAGATCCGGTGGCGCTACGCGCGGGCCGACGTACAGGACGCCGCCTCCAGTGGCGCCAAGGGACTCGTGGTGTCCGCGGACGGGCGGACCATCGTCGCGCATCTCCCCCGCTCCGACTACCGCGAACCCGCGGGCATCAAGCTGCCGACGTACGCCGTACTCAACGCTGTGAGCGGTGAGGTGCTGACCGAGGTCGACACTGACGGGACCGCACTGGCTGTCGACTCGGACCAGCTGCTCGTGGCTGAAGGCAACTACGTGGTCGCGCACGGCGTGAGCAGCCCGACGCACTGGCGCGCGCAGGTGCGCTGCAACGTGACGCAGGGCGAGCTGGTCGGCGATCAAGCAGTCGTTGTGGACGCCTGTGCCCGGAACAGTGCCGTCGTGCGCGGTCTGGACATCAAGACCGGGGCCCAGCGGTGGGAGGTCGACCTGGGCACCCGGATCGACCTGAGCGCAGAGCTGGACCCGTCGACGTGGGTCGGCGAGCTGGTCGCCGTACCGGACACCCGTGAGGTCTCCGGGCTGATCTGGACGGCCGCCGCGGGCGGCACGCTCCACCAGTGGTCCGTGGACATCGGCGAAGGCCACCTGCTCTGGACAACGCCCGTGCCGGGCACGCCAAGGCCACGGCTCGGGTCCTCGTCCTGCGACGCGCAACTGGCCGCCACGCACGCGTCACTGGTCCTGATCACCTGCCGGACCGGGAACGACCCCGGACAGCCCCAGACGTACGACGTGTCGTCGTCGAACCCTGCCGACGGGACACCGCAATGGCATCACCTGCTGCAGGTGCCGCCGCGGCTCCAGCAACCGGAGTACCCGCGGAACGGGTTCGGACTGCTGCCGGACGGCCGTGTGGTGACGCTGATGCCGCAGCCGAACGGCAGCTGCTCTCCGGTCATGATCGGCACCACCGGCATCCAGTCGCGACCGATCCTGCCCAGCCCGAACACGCAGTCGGTGGCAAAGTCCGAGGAAGTCACCTGCAACAAGCCGGCCGTCACCGTGGCCGCCGCTCGCCCGATCTTCTCCGACGGCACCCGGCTCTTCGCACTGAACTAGGGAATATCTGTTGCCGCGGTAGTGGTTGACACCTACCGTGATCCGCATGTTCCGCGTGGTTTTCGAGTTCGACCTGTCAGGCAAGAGCCTGACGGGCGCTCCCACGTGGGCACCGTCAGTCGATTCAGCCACTCGAAGCTGACCCTCCTCCTGCTGAGCAGGACCCGCGGAGGAGGGTGGCTCGCACCGGCCCCCTCCACGCGGTGACAGCGCTGTGAGGGCTTGCCGGAGGGTCCTGGCTTCCAGCCGAATCTTCTGACAGACAAAGGATTTCTCATGGCCAAGAGCCAGTTCGTGCGGACCAAGCCGCACCTCAACATCGGGACGATGGGTCACGTCGACCACGGCAAGACCACGCTGACCGCCGCGATCACCAAGGTGCTCGCGGAGCGCGACCCGAGTGTCAACCGCTTCGTCGCCTTCGACGGCATCGACCGTGCGCCGGAGGAGATGCAGCGCGGGATCACGATCAACATCTCGCACGTCGAGTACGAGACCGCGACCCGGCACTACGCGCACGTGGACATGCCCGGGCACGCCGACTACGTGAAGAACATGATCACCGGCGCCGCCCAGGTGGACGCCGCGATCCTGGTCGTCTCCGCGCAGGACGGCGCCATGCCGCAGACGCGGGAGCACGTGCTGCTCGCGCGCCGGGTGGGCGTGCCGTACCTGGTGGTCGCGCTGAACAAGGCCGACACCGTCGACGACCCGGAGCTGCTCGACCTGGTCGAGCTGGAGGTCCGTGAGCTCCTCTCGGAGTACGGCTTCCCCGGCGACGACGTACCGGTCGTTCGCGTGTCCGGACTGAAGGCGCTGGAAGGCGACCCGCGGTGGACCGCCGCGATCGGCGAGCTGCTGGACGCAGTCGACAGCTACGTGCCGGTGCCGGACCGTGAGCTGGGCGAGCCGTTCCTGATGCCGATCGAGAACGTGCTCACCATCAGCGGCCGCGGCACAGTGGTCACGGGTGCGGTCGAGCGCGGTTCGCTGAAGCTCGGCGACGCGGTCGAGGTCGTCGGTCTCGGCCCGACGGTCACCAGCACGGCGATCGGTATGGAGACGTTCGGCAAGTCGCTGGAGTCCGCGGACGCGGGCGACAACGCGGCGGTGCTGCTGCGTGGCGTGAAGCGCGACGAGGTCCGTCGCGGCCAGGTGGTGGCGTTGCCGGGCAGCGTGCAGCCGCACCGGAAGTTCCGGGCGAACCTGCACGCGCTGTCCACGGCCGAGGGCGGCCGGCACACGCCGTTCGCCGCGGACTACCGGCCGCAGTTCTACTTCCGGACCACGGACGTTTCCGGCGGGATCGACCTGGGTGAGATCGCCCTGGTGATGCCCGGCGACACGATCGAGCTCGGAGTGGAGCTGGAGAAGCCGATCGCGATGAACGTCGGCCTCGGCTTCGCCGTCCGCGAAGGCGGCCACACGGTCGCCGCCGGCACAGTGACCGAACTGCTCGACTGAACAAGACGGCCCTCGACCTCAACCGGTCGGGGGCCGTTTTCTGTGTCGCAGCCCCGCGGCGATCAGTCGCCGCACGAGCTCGCGGCTGGTGACCGGTACGGCGCCGGCGGCGATCAGGTCGTCGTAGCGGTCACTGGGTACGTCGTAGTGGTCGCGGTCGAAGCCCCGGGCCGGAATGCCGGCCGCCTTCGCGAAGGCGTGCAACTCCTCGTAGGACTCGTCACTGACCAGGTGCGACCAGATGCGGTTCCAGGCCGGCCAGGCGGGCGGATCGATCAGGATCATTCGCGCGCGTCCTGGGCGTCGAGCAGGTTGCGCCAGGAGCGGACGAACCGCGAGTTCACGTACGCCTTCGTCCACGAGCCGTCCTGGCGGACCGACGTACCGACATGGAAACGCCGTACGCCGCTCTGGTACAGCCAGGGCACGTGTTCGGGCTGCAGACCGCCACCAGCCATCATCACGCCGGCTACCGCAGGGTCCTCCTTGGCCAGCTTGCACAGGTCGTCCAGACCGTGGCTGACACCAATGGACGAGCCGGCCGTCAGCACGCAGTCCAGCCCGGGCAGGGTGCGTAGCGCACGCCAGGCAGCTTGCTGGTCGAGCACTGCGTCGATAGCGCGGTGGAACGTCCACGGCGTACCGGCGAACGTGCTGACCAGTGCGGACACCGACTCGACGTCCACCTGGTTGTCCGGGGTCAGGAACCCGAGCACGAAGCCGTCCGCACCTGCGGACAGGAAGGACTGCGCCATCGCGGTCAGCCGGTTCAGGTCGGCGCCGTTCGCGGTGAACGAGTTCTCCAGCCGCAGCATCACCCGCAACGGCAGATCGGTGACGCGGCGGATCGCGCTGACGGTCGACACCGACGGGCACAACCCGTCCGCCTCCATCGAGGCGCACAGCTCCAGCCGGTCCGCCCCGCCCTCCTGTGCCGCCTCCGCATCCGCCGGATGCAGCGCGATGATCTCCAGCAACGAACCCATGGGCGCAATCATCTCCCATATTGCTGTTGCACTCCTCCAAGGTCTTCTGTATCGTTTTTCTAGAACGATTTAGAAGAACGATACAGATGAGGTGACCGAGATGCCGGGCGTGACGCTGAAGACCGTGGCCAAGGCCGTGGGCGTGTCGCCGTCGACCGTCTCGAACGCCTACAACAAGCCTGATCAGCTCTCGACCGCGCTGCGCGAGCGGATCCTGGCCACCGCCCAGGAGCTCGGGTACGCCGGACCGGACGCCTCGGCGCGCGCACTGCGCAGCGGGAAGGCCGGTGCGGTCGGGGTGCTGTTCACGGACAAACTGGCCTACGCCTTCTCGGACCCGTACGCGGTCGGCTTCCTGGCCGGGCTCGCGGAGGTCGCCGAGGAGTTCGCCACCAGCCTGCTGCTGATGCCGCTCAGTTCCACCGACATCGCCGGCGGCAGCAACGCCGTACAGCAAGCCGCGATCGACGGGGCGGCGATCTTCTGCGTGCCGGGCGGTCATCCGGCGCTCGAGATCCTCGCCAACCGCGGGATCCCCGCGGTGTCGACCGATCGGGGCGATCACCCGGACCTGTCCTGGGTCGCGATCGACGAGGTCGAGGCGGCCGCGCAACTGGGTGAGCACCTGACCCGGCTCGGTCACCGCGAGGTCGTCGTACTGGTCGACAACGCGCAGGCAGCCGGCGGCCAGCCGGTGGAGCTGACGCTCGACGAGGTCGGGTACACCGACTGCGAGCTGCGGATCCGGGGCCTACAGAAGGCGATGCCGGATGCACGGTTGCGGATCGTCTCCGGGGGCCACAACGCGTTCGCGTCCGGGCTGCGGGGCGCGGAGTTCGTGCTCGACTCACAGCACCGGCCGACGGCAATCGTCGGACTGAGCGACGTGCAGGCGCTCGGCGCGCTGGAGGCGATGAAGGTCCGGGGGCTGACCCCGGGTCGCGATCTCAGCCTGGCCGGATTCGACGACATCCCGGCCGCGTCGGCGGCAGGGCTGACGACTGTCCGGCAGCCGATCAAGGACAAAGGGCGAGCGGTCGGCCGCATCCTGCTCGACCCGGCAGTCACCGAACGCCAACTCCTGATGCCGACGCAGCTGATCGTCCGCTCGAGTAGCGGACCGGCTCCCAAGCACTGACAACTCCACACACCTCCCTGGGACCACTCGGTTCCCGGGTCGATCAAGCACGCTCTCAGGAGGGAGCAGAACCATGACGTACTTCATTGCCGGCAACACCGCCGTCGAGAACGCCCGCAACCTCTCCCAGTCGGCGCTCCCGAACGCTCCCCAGCAGCCGTACGACGAGCCCCGCCCGCGTCGCGCCTTCACGGTCCGCGCGCGCATCAGCGCCGTACTCCGCACCACCGCCAACCAGGAACTCCGCCTCGCCAACCGCATCGACCCCACCTGCTCCGCCAGCTGACCCAACTTTGAGAAGCCACCGCCCATTTCCGCCACCGAGATCCGGTTGGTGGCTTCTCAAAGTTGACCGCGGTGGACGTGGAGACGTCCCGGCCGCGTGGATTTGTCGGAGCCGTCTGGCACTCTGAAGGGCGATGAACGAGCCAGGGGTGTTGCTGACCGCGCGGGCGATGGTGCTTCACGACCTCGCCGCGCGGGGCTTCGACGACGCGGTGATGGTGTCCTTGCTGGAGGACGCCGTCGCCGGACGTCAGTGGTGGCTGGACCAGTGGCCGGACGGTGCCGAACACATCGCCGGCCTGGTCGCGCAGGACGTCCAGGACCGCCTGGTCGACTCCGGGGTCCGCTGGCCGCGCTGCACCGCCTGTGACGACCTGCACGACCACGAGCTCCGCATCGAGCCGGAGCTCGGCCCTGACCCGCAGTGGGTCTGCGAACGCGCCGGCATCTCCGTCGCACCCCTGGGACACCTCACCTGACCCTTCCGGGTAATACCTGATTGCCCTACATGTAGCCAGACTACTATTGTCTGTCTACATGAAGGTCTTGAACGTGCTCCGGGCGACGGCCGGAGTCCATGCGCTGGCGATCTGCCTGGAGCCGGTGTTCGCGGGCACCTACCTCGACGGCTCCCCCGCCGGCATGCGGATGCACGAGCCGATCGGGCTGGCCCTGGCCTTCCTCGGACTCGCACAGTTGCTCATGGCAACGATCTGGTGGCGGACCGGCGGCCGCTGGGCCGCGCCCGCGGCGAGCCTGCTGATCGTGGCGGGCGAGGTCTTCCAGATCGCCATGGGTTACAGCCGCCAGCTGGCGATCCACGTCCCGCTGGGCATCGCGCTGGTTGCGACCGCGGTCGTCTTCGCGTTCTGGGTCAACAAGCGGCAGGCGGTCGCCGCATGATCACGCTCGAACCGCAACCGGCGGCCAAGGTACGTCGGCCGCGCGTCAGCCTGCACGTCCTGCGGATCACGCTAGTTCTGCACGCCGCGTTCGTGATCGCCCAGCCGATCGCGGCGGGCTACTTCCTGTCCGGCAACGTCGACGCGATGACCAGCGTGCACAGCACGGTCGGCGGCACCATCTGGATGATCGCGCTCCTCCAGACCGTCGCGGCCGCCTGCTACACGCTCGCCGGCCGCGGCCGGATCTGGCCGCCGCTGGTCTCCCTGCTCCTAGTCGTCGCCGAGTTCGTCCAACTCACCTTCGGTTACCTGCAGAACTTCGCCGTGCACGTCCCGCTCGGGACCGCGATCGTCGGCACCGTCTGCTGGATGACGGTCTGGTCATTTCGTCGCACCGCACGCCTGAGCCGCCGGGAGGCGAAACGATGAAGATGTCCCGCCGCGGATTCATAGGTGTCGCCGGCGCCACCCTGGCCCTCAGCGGCTGTGGCCAGGAGGCCAAGCCTGCACAGGCCGGAGAACTCCTGCGCAGCAAGGCGAAACTGCCCACACCCTTCCAGGTCCCGCTGCCGATCCCACCGGTCAAGAAGCCGATCCGCTCCGACTCGAAGGCCGACTACTACCGGGTCGTCCAGCAGAAGGCGAGCCTGGAGATCCTCCCCGGCCTGAAGACCGAAGTGATGGGGTACGACGGCCTACTCCCCGGCCCCACGTTCGACGTACGCAGCGGTCGCACCACCGTAGTCGAGCAGGTCAACGAACTCGACGTGTCGACCGTGGTTCACCTGCACGGCGGCCACACTCCCGCGCCGAGTGACGGCTGGCCGCTCGACCTCATCATGCCCGCGAACGGTCAGCACGGCGGACACCACATGTCCGGTGGCGACATGACGATGGGCAAGCGCACCTACACGTACCCGAACACACAACGCGCGGCGACCCTCTGGTACCACGATCACACGATGGACTACACCGCACCGCAGGTCTATCGCGGATTGTTCGGCCTGCACATCATCCGCGACGCCGAGGAGGAGAACCTCCCGCTACCGAAGGGCGATCGGGACATCCCGCTCGTCATCGCGGACCGTGCGTTCGACGCGGACGGGTCGTTCTTGTACCCCGCCGCGAAGGACGGTCACGGCGTCGAGTCGGCGTACATGGAAGGTGTCGTCGCGGACGTCACGCTGGTGAACGGCGCACCCTGGCCGGTGCACGAGGTGGACGCGGTCCGGTACCGCTTCCGCATTCTCAACGCCAGCAACGCCCGCCGGTACGAACTCGCCTTCGACACGGGCCCGGCGAAGTTCGTGCAGATCGGCAGTGACGGCGGACTCCTCGACAAGCCGGTCGAGCACAAGACGCTGGTGATCGCGCCGGCCGAGCGGTTCGACGTGATCGTGGACTTCTCGCAGTACCAGCCCGGCGACGAGGTCACAGTCGTCAACAAGCTCGACAGCAACTCCGGCGTACTACGCTTCAAGATCGCCCGCAAGGCGCCCGACGACACAAGCATCCCGGCGAAGCTCTCGTCGTACGCGGTGACGCCACGGCCGGCCGGTGTCGTACGGCGGGAGTGGCGGTTCCGCCGTGGTGACGCCGGGGGCCACCGGGGCTGGACGATCAACGGGAAGGCGTTCGATCCCGCGGTGATGCAGGCGCAGGTGAAGCTGGACCAGTACGAGATCTGGTCGTTCGTCACCGACGTACACCACCCGGTACACGTCCACCTCGCGCCGTTCCAGGTCCTCACCCGCGGCGGGCGCAACAAGCTGTCGGCCTACGACCACGGCTGGAAGGACACGGTCGACATCCGCCCGGCCGAGGTCGTCGAGGTCCTCGTCAAGTTCAGCGCCCACAAGGGCAAGTACCTGATCCACTGCCACAACCTCGAGCACGAGGACATGGCGATGATGGCGGCCTTCGAGACGATCTAGGAACGACGAAGCAACTTGAGGGCGAGCGCCACTGTCCAGCCCCAACCGATGATCACGCTCAGCCGCTGGAAGAGGCCGCCGACCTCGACCAGCCCGGACACCTGACGGAAGCCCGCACCGGCCAGGGCGAAGCATCCCAGATACGTCGTTGCGCTGAGCAACGAATATGTCAGCCAACGGCGGTCTCCGCTGCGGGACAGCAGGACCTGTGCCGCGCCGAGGGCGACGAACGCGGGCAACGAGAATCCGTCGTGCAGGCCACCGGACGTGGTGTAGGCCGCGACCGCCGGCGTACCGACCGGAAACCCGCTGACCGGGTCCGTCGTGAACGCTCCCGCGCCGAGCAGCCCGACTCCCCACACTCCGATCAGTACGGCGCCTGCGCGAAACCCCGGGCGCCAGACGCCGGCCGCGAACGCGACGGTGAGCACACCGGCGACCAGGAAGTTCGCGACCTGGATCCATCCGTGGCTTCCGAGCTCCAAGGAGCTCACCGGATGCCGGAGGGCGTCGTACCCGGAACCCTTGAAGGCGCCCTCCAGCAGGAAGACCGCGACGAAGAGCGGCCCGGCGACCAGTCCGCACCGGAGCAGCGTGACGCGCATCAGCGGGTCCCGGCGGCGAGGGCTTCGACGGCCTGGGCATGCAGGGCGATGCGGTCGACGCCGGCGGCTCGCAGGGCGCGGGCCACGCGGCCGCGTTCGGTGCCGAGCAGGCCGACGAGAATCCGCATCGGGCCGAAGCGTTCACCTTTGGGGGAAGCGTCCATCCCACGACGCAGCACCAGCTTCGTCGACTCACCGATCTGCGGGTCGCGGCCCGGCTCGGGTGTTGCTGCCGGCAACTGTTCGGTCCGGACAGCGATCCCCGCGACGGCCAGGCTCTGCTCCCACTCCTGGTTCAGCGCCGTCCTGATCGTCTCCTCGGTGAGCCCGGCCGCGGCCAGCAGCCGCGCCGCCGCCGAGTCCTCCAGCGCGGCCACGGCAAGCAGTACATGCTCGGCCTCGATCGTCCGGGAGCCGTCCCGGCGAGCCTCGGCGCGCGCGGCGTGCACCACGATCGCGCGTACGTCCTTCGTATCCGGCATCAGCGCCTCCTCAGGGCAACCCCGGCGGCGACCAGCCGTCGGGCGTGTTTCTTGTGCACGGCCTGCCGGGTGACGCCCAGGACTTCGGCCACCTCGGACCAGCTCCAGCCGGCCCGCATCGCCTTCTCCACCTGGCTGTCCTCCAGCCGGTCGGCGAGCCGCCGCAACGCCACCACCGCGGCCAGCCCGGCCGCGGGATCCTCGTGATCCACTAACTCCGTCATACAAGCAACCTAAGTTGACAACAACCAACTTGTCAACCAAGGTTGCTAATCGGAACACGTCACCCGAGGGTTGACCGGAGGTCGCGATTCTGCCTATAGTCAACACATCGGTTGATCAAGGGAACGGTTGATAAAGATGATGGTTGACGATGATCAGCTCGACCGGTCGTTCGCGGCACTGGCGGACCCGGTCCGGCGAGCGATGATCGCGCGGCTGTCGCGCGGCCCGGCCACCGTGAACGAACTGGCCGACCCGTTCCCGATCACCAAGCAGGCGGTGTCGCGGCACATCCAGGTGCTCGAGGCCGCCGGGCTGATCACCCGGACCCGGGACGGCCAGCGCCGCCCGTGCCACCTGGTGCCGGCCGCCCTCGAAGCACTGACGAGCTGGATCGACGAATACCGGCTCGAGACCGAACGCCGCTTCCGCCGTATGGACGCGCTGCTGAAGAACACGAACGAGTAGTGAGACAAGGAGCAGACCAATGTCGGGAACCGTCATCAACACCCCAGCCGGCACCCCGTTCGTCGAGGTGACGCGCGAGTTCGCCGCGACGCCGGCGCAGCTCTTCCGGGTCATGACCGACCGCGACCTGGTGTCCGAGTGGCTCGGCCCGCGGGAGCTCGACGCGACTGTCGAGGAGTACGACGTACGGACCGGTGGGAAGTACCGCTACATCCACCGCGACGAGTCCGGTGAGTACGCGTTCCGCGGCGTCTTCCACGCGGTGGAGCAGGACAAGCTGGTCATCCAGACCTTCGAGTGGGAAGGCGCGCCGGGCGAGGTCTGCCTGGAGAAGATGACGCTCGAGCCGACCGAGAAGGGCGTCCGCCTGCACCAGCATTCGGTGTTCCCGTCGGTCGAGGCCCGCGACCAGTCGATCGAGCACGGCATGGAGCACGGCATCCGCGACTCGATGGATCGCCTGGCCGAGCTACTCGCGAAGGAGAGCTGACATGAGCCAGGTCGTCGTCGACATCTCGGTATCGCTGGACGGGTACGTCACCGGGCCCAACGCCGGCGTCGGCAACGGGCTCGGGGATGGCGGCGAGGCGGTGCACGACTGGGTCTTCCACGGCAACGACGCGGATCGCGCCGTACTGGATGCCGCCTTCGAAGCGAGCGGCGCGGTCGTCCAGGGCCGGAACCTGTTCGACGTGATCGACGCCCCGGATGGGTGGAGCGACGAGATGGGGTACGGCGCGAAGCCAACCGGCGAGCTCAACCCACCCATCTTCGTCGTCACCCACACACCACCCGAGAAGACCCGCCTCGGTGATCGGTTCCGCTTCGTCGGCAGCCCCTCGGAGGCGGTCGCCCAGGCGCTCGAAGTTGCCGGGGGCAAGGACGTCTACGTGATGGGCGGCGGGCAGATCTGTCACGCGGTGCTCGCCGAGGGGCTGGCCGACGTACTGCGGTTGCACCTCGCTCCCGTCGTACTCGGAGGCGGGACCCGGTTGTTCCCCGCCGAGCCCGCGCCAGCGTACGCGCTCGAACTGATCGAGGCTGTGTCTACCCCGGCGGCCCAGCACCTCACATACAGGATGGTGAAGTAGTCATGGGAAACGTCATCGCATCTGCCGTCGTGTCGCTCGACGGCTTCGTCGCAACCACCGAGGACGAGGTCGGACCGCTGTTCGACTGGTACAACAACGGCCCGGTCGAGGTGTACGGGACCGATCCGGGCCGCCCGTTCCATGTCAGCCAGGCGAGCGCGGACTACATGAACACGGCCTGGCGCAAGGTCGGTGTGGTGCTGTGCGGCCGGCATCTCTTCGACATCACCAACGGCTGGGAAGGCGTCCCGCCGTTCGGTGAGCATGTCGTCGTCGTCACGCACGAGCCGCCCGCCGACTGGCCGTTCCCGGACGCGCCGTACTCATTCGTCAGCGGGATCGAGCAGGCCGTCGCGAGGGCCCAGGAACTCGCCGGCGACCGCGACATCTCGCTCGCTGCGGGGAACCTGACCGGCCAGGCCCTGCGGGCCGGACTGGTCGACGAACTCTCGTACAACGTCGTCCCGGTGATCTTCGGAACCGGCAAGCGCTTCTTCGGCGACTACGCCGGCGACCAGCTCCTCCTGGACAACCCAAAGGTCATCGAGGGCGACCGAGTCACCCACCTGCACTACCGCGTCAGCAAGGGATGATCCGCGATCACGGTGCGGGACCCTGGGGCCACCTCGGTGAAGCCCGCGTCCTGCACCACCGGGAGACGCGTGGCCAGCAGTTCCTGCCACTGGGCGCGGCCGGCGGTCCGCACCGCCAGCGCGAAGTCGGCCGCCGCCCACTCCTTCCTCCCCGCTGACGACAAGGCCCACCACGCCAGCTGCGCCGCATGCCCACACTGCGCCATCGCCTTGCCACTGGACATCTCGAGGGTGGGGTTGAGCCACAGGACCGGCACGCCGGATTCGACCGGCGGAAGGTCGGCGGTGTCCTCGAAGTCGGTGCCTGTGACCTGGAGCTTGAACAGCTCAGGAGGTACGTCGTCCACCCCTGTCGGCGGAAACACCCGAACCTCGGCCACAGCCTCCAGTGATCCGACACCCGTCCCGCGCACCGTGATCCCCGGCAACGCCTCGGCGCGGCGCCATTCGATCCCTCGGGCGCGCTTGGTGATCTTGCGGATGCGGTTGTCCTGCCAGGCGGCCATCGCCGGCGCCCACTCGCCCTCGCCGTACGACCGCTCGTCGGCCAGGATCGCGAGCACCGCCCGCGCCGCCGTCTCGAGGGCGTCGGTCTGGGCCGGCCGCGCATTCTTCTCGACTCGCACGACGAGGGTGAGCACTTGTTCCACACCGCGAGTCTGCCAGGGCTGTAGGTTGGCACCATGCAGCAGTACCTGGATCTTCTTCGGCACGTGTTGGACAACGGGGTGGAGAAGGGGGACCGGACCGGGACGGGCACGTTGAGCGTGTTCGGGTACCAGTCGCGGTACGACCTCAGCCAGGGTTTCCCGGCGGTGACGACGAAGAAGCTGCATCTGCGGTCGGTGATCGGGGAGCTGATCTGGTTCCTCAGCGGCTCGACGAACGTCAAGTGGCTGCACGAGAACAACATCTCGATCTGGGACGAGTGGGCCGACGAGAACGGTGAGCTCGGTCCCGTCTACGGCTACCAGTGGCGGTCCTGGCCGACACCCGACGGGCGGCACGTGGACCAGATCGCGAACCTGATCGCGTCGATCAAGAACAATCCGGACTCCCGCCGGCACATCGTGAACGCGTGGAACGTGGCCGACGTGGACGACATGGCGTTGCCGCCGTGTCACACCATGTTCCAGTTCTACGTCGCGGACGGACGGCTGTCCTGCCAGCTGTACCAGCGCTCGGCCGACATCTTCCTGGGCGTGCCGTTCAACATCGCGTCGTACGCGCTGCTCACCCACATGGTCGCGCAGCAGACCGGGCTCGAGGTCGGTGACTTCGTGCACACGCTCGGCGACGCGCACCTGTACCTGAACCACCTGGACCAGGCCCGCCTGCAGCTCACCCGCGAGCCGCGTCCGCTGCCGACCCTCCAACTCGCCAAGCGCGACTCGATCGACGGCTACGAGATCGCCGACGTCGAGCTGATCGGCTACGACCCGCACCCCGGCATCAAGGCGCCCATCGCCGTATGACCGTCATCCTCATCGCCGCGGTCGGACGGAACGGTGTGATCGGGCGGGACAACGACCTGCCCTGGCGGATCCGCGAGGACCTGCAACGGTTCAAGCAACTCACCCTCGGCCACACACTCGTGATGGGCCGCAAGACCTACGACTCGATCGGCCGCCCGCTCCCGGGCCGCCGTACCGTCGTGGTCACTCGGCAACCCGGCTGGTCCGCGGACGGCGTCGACATCACGTACTCCCTCGAAGAGGCCTTGAAGTACGACGGCACGCTGTACGTCGCCGGCGGCGGCGAGATCTACCGCCAGGCCCTCCCGTACGCCGACACCCTCGAACTCACCGAGGTCGACCAGTCCCCCGACGGCGACGTCACCTTCCCGACTGTCGACCCCGGCGTGTGGACCGAGACCACCCGCGACACCCACGACGGCTTCTCCTTCGTCAGCTACCGCCGCAGCTGTACACCTTGACACGATCCGACAATTCCAGTTGTGTTGCCCCCCAAATCAGCGAGGTGGTATGAGGACAACATCCGGGGTGGGATTCCTCGAGCAACTGGATTTCGACTATTTAACCGACAGCCATCAGCTCCTTGGACCTCAGTTCAGCGCCGAGACTTCTCTCGAGGAGTCGCAGGACTGTCCGATCCGGGGTTCCTTGGCATTCCTCGTCTGGCAGGACAACTTGGTCTTTGTCGGCAGGCTGACGCGCGGCCATCGGTCAGGGCCTCGACGGAGCATCAAATTGGAATTGGTCAGCAAGGTCGAACCGCCGCTGCCCACGAACCAGCTACGAGCTGCACTTCTCTCGGCGCAGCGGAGACCGCTACAACGACCCGGAGGATCGTTGTCCGAGAAGGCGACGCAGCGAGTTCTGGACGTACTGATGCGAGAACGACCGTCCCTGGCCGATGCACTGGGCGCACTGCTTGCTGAGTCCCTTCCACCGGACAGGCCAGACCTCCGCCCTCTCGCCGAACAACGTGACGCCGTTGCGACGCTGCTCGAGGTGGCCAGGTTCGCACCCGACGAAGCTCTGAGCTCAGACCGTTCATGGCTCGCCGGCACCAGGCGGACGTTCCTTCCCAGCACACATGGCATCACCCCGCTCGAAGACACGATGCTCGAGCACGATCGAGGAAGGTTTCTAGGTTGGGAGCCCGAAGAGACCGACGACATCGGCGTACGGTCGTTCACGAACGGAGCCGGCAAGGAGCTGCGTGTTCTGAATGTCAATCGATGGACCGCCGAGACCGCATTGGGATGCGACCTTATCTACTACAACGTCCAGCGCCATAGCTATGCCCTTCTGCAGTACAAGCGAATGACATTCGAATCAGGCGAGATGCGCTACCGCCCAGACGCGCATTTTGAGCAGCAGATCGAGCGAATGCGAATACTTGACTCCGATTGCAACGATCAGGATGACTCGCAGTACAGATTGTCACCGACTCCGAGCTATCTGAAGATATGCCAACTCGAATCAATGCAACTTGATAAATTCTCCGTCGTACCCGGTATGTATCTGGCGCGCGAGCAAGCCGAGATACACCTCAACGACCGCGACGGACGCGGCGACCACGGCGGACGTTACTTCTCGTTCAAGAACGTTCAGTCCTACATGACGATGTCAATATTCACGGACCTCTTGTCGTTGGGCCTCATCGGAACCAGCGGAGCGTCGACCGAACACATCCGCGAAATCATCGACATGAGTCTGACTCAGCGTGGCGCGGTGGTTGTTGGCATCCTGAACGACAGGACCGGGCGACGGCCTGGCTGGAAGCAGCCGCCGCAGTAGCTGCTCACACCACGTTGGGTCACGCCAGTCCCCCATCTTCTTCCCCCCGCAGGTAACAACGAGTGCGCAACAGGCGCGCCACGGGGACCTGGAACCGCGTAGATTGTGTGCGCGTCACGGAGGTATCCAGGGGCGCCTCTCGGAGGGGAACACGATGACTGAAGCCGACAACACCGCTGCTCAGCCCGCTGCCGCGCAGCCCGCTGCGGCACCGCTGCAGCCGCCGACGGCCACCGCGCCGGGGCTGATACTGACCGCGCCGCCGCCGTCACAGCCGGTGGCCGAGACTGCCGCGCCGAGTATGGCGCCGGCCGTCGACCCGGCCGCGTTGCCGGGGCTGGACAGCAAGGTGGACACCTTCCTGAGTGCGCTGATGGCGGCCGAGCCCCGCTCGCCGGAGTTCGCGTCGAAGGCCAGTGACGTGCGCAGCATGGGCGACGTCGACATCCGCGCCGCGGCCGAGAGCTCGAACCGGCTGCTCCAGTCCCCGGTGCGGGCGCTGCAGGAAGGCGGCCTGTCGGAGGGTTCGACCGTCGGCAAGACGCTGCTCGAGCTGCGCCGTACGGTCGAGGACCTGGACCCGAAGGAAGCCACGGGGGTGAAGAAGCTCCTCGGGATGATCCCGTTCGGGGACAAGATCGAGGACTACTTCCGCAAGTACCAAACCGCGCAGAGCCATCTCGAGGGCATCCTGCACGCGCTGCGCAACGGTCAGGACGAGCTCGGCAAGGACAACGCCGCGCTGAACCTGGAGAAACAGCAGCTCTGGGACGCGATGACGCGACTGAACCAGTACGTGTACGTCGCCGAGCGCCTCGACGCGCGGCTGTCCGCGGCGATCGCGGAGCTGGAGGTGACCAACCCGGAGAAGGCGAAGGCGTTCCGCGAGGATGTCTTGTTCTACGTCCGGCAGAAGCACCAGGACCTGCTCACGCAGCTGGCCGTGTCGATCCAGAACTACCTGGCCATCGACATCGTGATCAAGAACAACATCGAGCTGATCAAGGGTGTCGACCGGGCATCCACGACCACGGTCTCGGCGCTGCGTACGGCGGTCATCGTCGCGCAGGCGCTCGGTAACCAGAAGCTCGTGCTGGACCAGATCACCGCACTGAACACGACCACCAGCGGGATGATCGAGCGCACCTCGGAGATGCTGCGGGACAACTCGGTGGCGATCCAGCAGCAGGCCGCGTCCGCGACGATCGGGCTGCCGCAGCTGCAGGCCGCGTTCGCGAACATCTACGCGACCATGGACGCGATCGACACGTTCAAGGGCGAGGCGCTGGACAACATGGCCGCGACGATCGGCACGCTGGAGAACGAGGTGACCAAGTCCCGCACGTACCTGGAACGGGTCTCCCAGCAGAACCAGCAGGTCGTCCACGGCAGCCTCGACCTCAACCTCGAACGCTGATCCACACCACCACCAGCTGACAGCGAGAGACGGGGGACTGCATGGCGCTCGGCGACTTCTTCGCGCGGCTGACCGGTCGCAAGGAGGAGCCCGAGCCTGCCCCGATCCCCCGGCCGCCGACGAACGACGACCTGCTGGCGGCGCTGGTCCGCGTCGAGCAGCTGGTCGCGGGCGGCGCCGTACCGGCCGTCGTCTCCTCGCGGGTCGCCCGGGTGGTTCGCGTCGTCCGGGAGACCATCCCGCGGCTGGGGAACCTGGGCGGCAGCGTGCAGGCGTACTCCGTGATGGCGACGGCGACCGACTACCTGCCGGAGGCGATCGGCGGGTACCTGCGGCTGCCGCGGCAGTGGGCCGACACGCGCCCGGTGGACCGTGGCAAGACGTCACTGATGATCCTGATCGACCAGTTGGACCTCTTGGCCGCGACGATGGACAAGGTCTTCGACGCGGTGAACCGCGCCGACGCGGCGGCGCTGATCGCCCACGGCAGGTTCCTGCAGGAGAAGTTCGGCACCGGCTCCACCGGCGGAGGCTTGGCCCTCGGCCCGACCGAGTCGACCCCGCCGCCCGACCTGGGACCGGCGGGACCACTGGCACCACCACCTGGACGAGGAGGGTCATGAGCGGCGCGGGGGGAAAGTCTCTGCAGCAGGCGTTGTCCGAGCTGCTCGTGGTCGCCGGCCGCGCCGGTGTCGACGACGATCGAGCCCGGTCGGAGGCGCTGTCGCTGGCCGCCGCACTGGCCGAGTCGGCACCCGGTGCGCCCGCCGACTGGGGCAAGGCGTTCGAGGGCGCGACGACGCAGGACTTCTTCGACGCCGCCGTCCGCGGCCGGCGTTGGCGCGGCGCCCCGACGGCTGTCCTGACCGAGCTGATCGCCAACGGCTCGGCGGAGAAGACGGCGTACGCCGAAGCTCTGGCGGAAGTGGCCTCCGCGGCCTGCACGTTGGGTGAGCCCACGATGCGGGTCGTCGGCAACGCGTCGGTGGCAGCTGCTGCCCAGCTACAAGCTGCTGGTGCCCGTCCACTGCAGGCTGCTTCGACCCCGCAACCGAAGACCCAGGAAGCACCGCAGGAAGAAGCGGCGGCAGCGGAAGAGCCGGCCAAGACGGTTGAGGAGTTGCTGGCCGAGCTGGACGAGCTGACCGGGCTGGCTCGGGTCAAGCGCGAGGTGCACCGGCAGGTCGCCGTACTGCGGGTTGAGAAATTGCGGACCGAGGCGGGTCTGAAGAGCCCGACGATCACACGGCACCTGGTGTTCGTGGGGAACCCGGGCACCGGCAAGACGACCGTCGCACGGCTGGTGAGCGGGATCTACAAGGCGCTCGGCCTGCTGTCGAAGGGGCAACTGGTCGAGGTCGACCGCTCCGAGCTCGTCGCCGGGTACCTCGGACAGACCGCGACGAAGACCGCCGAGGTGGTTGCCTCCGCGGCGGGTGGCGTGCTGTTCATCGACGAGGCGTACAGCCTGACCGCGGGTGAACTGGGCGCCGACCAGTACGGGCGGGAAGCCGTCGACACGCTGGTCAAGGAGATGGAGGACCGGCGCGACGACCTCGTCGTGATCGTTGCCGGATACCCCCAGCCGATGGAAATGTTCATCGCCGCGAACCCCGGGCTGGCCAGCCGGTTCCGGACCACGATCGAGTTCGAGAACTACAGCGACGACGAACTCACCGACATTCTCACCGGGCTCGCCGAGGCCGCGGACTACGAGCTGGTCCCGGAGGCGGTGGACAAGTTCCACGAGGTGCTCGCGGCGACCCCGCGGGACAGCTCGTTCGGCAACGGACGGTTCGCGCGCAACGTGCTGGAGGCCGCGATCGGGCGGCACGCGTGGCGGCTCCGCGACGTACCGGCTCCCACGACGACCCAGCTGCGTCAGATCCTCGCCGAGGACCTCACCGAGCAGCCCGCCGACGCCGTTGAGCCCGAAGAGCCGGCAACAGCCGGTACTTCGGACGTCACGGAGACCGAACAAGGAGAAGAGGCGTGACCCAGACGCAGAGTGCGCCGCCCGCGACCGTGCCGACGGCCCCACCGCCGGGTACGACGCCGCAGGCGCCGAACGCGAGGACCGCCGGCCCCCGCGGCGCCGTCGCGCAGTGGTTCGAAGGTACGCCGGGCCGGATGCGCGCGTTCCTGATCCTGGCCGCCGCGATGAGTGTGGTGTTCGGCCTCGCCGCCGCGCAGGGCTTCAGTCAGTCCGACGGCGCGCTCGACCGGGCGCAGGCGAACACCGCGCAACTGGTCCGCATCCAGGCGATCCACACCAACCTGGTCAGCGCGAACGCCGACGCCACCAACGCGTTCCTGGTCGGCGGTCTCGAACCGCCGGAGCAGCGTGCACACTTCGTCAACTCGCTGGCCGCGGCCGCCGGGCTGATCGCCGAGGCCGCGACCGCGCAGCCCGCGGACCGCGACGTGCTCGGCGCGCTGAACAAGACGCTGATCACGTACGGCGGCCTGATCGAGCAGGCTCGCGCCAACAACCGCCAGGGTCTCCCGATCGGTTCGCAGTACCTGAAGGACGCGAACTCGGTGTTGCAGGACGACTCGCTGCCGCTGGTGAAGGCGCTGGTCGAGGCGAACGAGAAGCGCGTCGACACCGAGTTCGACGGGATCAGCCAGGGCACCATCTGGATCCTCGTCGGCGGCCTGCTCAGCCTTGTGGTCTTCGCGATCACACTGCGCTGGCTGGCCCGCCGTACGCATCGCTACCTGAACGTCCCGATCGTGGCCGGCGCCGCCCTCGTCCTGCTGACCACCGTCGTCGGCGGGGTTTCACTCGCCAGCGCCTCGAACTCGGCGAAGTACACCCGCAGTTCCGAGTACGAGCGGACCTTGGCGCTGTCACGCGCCCGGATCGCGGCGTACGACGCTCGCTCGAACGAGAGCCTGACCTTGATCGCACGCGGCTCCGGCGACGCCTTCGACAAGGCCTACAACGCGGCGGCCACGCAGGTGAACGAGCAGCTCGGCAAGGTCGGCTCCAGCGACAGCGGGACCCTGACGGACCTGTGGAGCACCTACCAGGCGGTCCACAAGAAGATCCGGACCGCAGACGGTGACAAGGGCGACTGGGAGGGCGCCGTCGCGATGGCGGTCGGCAAGAACGAGACCAGCGACAACTCGGTCTATGCGTTCGACGCCTTCGATTCCGCGTCCAACCAGCAGCTGACCGCCACGAGTACCGCGGTGCAGAAAGATCTCAAGAACGTCCGCGACGGTCTTCCGCCGATCGGCTGGCTCGGCGTACCGATCGGCATCCTGGCCGCACTGCTGGTCGCCTGGGGCATGTCGCAGCGTCTGGAGGAGTACCGATGAAGAAACTGATCCCACTCGCCGCCACCACCGCCCTACTCCTCACCGCCTGCGGCAACGCCAACTACGCCACCACCCAGATCCCGCCGGCGCCGTCACCTTCAGCAGCCGCCCCGCCGGCCCCGTCGGCGCCCAAGCCGTGCGCCGACGGCAAGGACGCGCTGGCCTCGTACCCGCCGCCGGCCACGTTGCCGAAACCCGACGAGCCGGTGACCGGCTACCTGAAGACGATCAGAGACCGCAAACGGTTGATCGCCGGCGTGTCGGCCGACAGTCTGCACCTCGGTGCTCGCAACCCGATCAGCGGCAAGATCGAGGGTTTCGACATCGACATGGTCAAGGCCGTCGCCACGGCAATCTTCGGCACCTGGGAAGGTCACCTCGAGCTCCGGGTGATCTCCAGCCCACAGCGCATTCCGTCACTGCAGAACGGCTCCGTCGACATCGTCGCGCGGAACATGACGATCAACTGCGAGCGTTGGAACCTGATCGCCTTCTCGGCGGAGTACTACCGCTCCGGGCAAAAGACGCTGGTGCCGCTCGACGCCAAGGAAACCAGCGTCAAGCAGCTGTCCGGCAAGACCATTTGCGCTCCCGCAGGTTCCACCAGCCTGACGAACCTCATGAAAGAGAACCCCGCGGTCAAGCCCATCACCGCCGACACCGACACCGGTTGCCTCGTGCTCTTCCAGCAAGGCAAGGCGTACGGAATCTCCGGTGACGACACCGTGCTGGCCGGCGACGCCGCACAGGACCCCTACGCGAAGGTGCTCCCCAACGAGAGGTTCAGCGAGGAGCCGTACGGGCTCGGCATCAACAAAAAGAACGTGGACTTCGTCAAGTTCGTCAACGGTGTGCTCGCCCAGATGAAGGCCAGCGGCGCGTGGATGACTTCCTACAACACCTGGCTCAAGCCTGACCTTGGTGAGCTCGCTGCGCCACCGACACCTCTTTACGGCCGGACGCAATGACCGTTCGTACGCCGGTTGTTTCGGCGCCGGTGCCGGCGGGGCGGATGGGGAGCAGTGTTCCGGCTGCGGAGCTGCTTTCTTATCTCGGTGCGCTCGGGGAGTGGCGGGATCGGCGGAAGGCCGAGCTGGACGAGCTGGATCAGGCCGCCCTGCACTCGCCCGACGGGGATGCCCTCAATGCCGACATCGTGCTCAGCATGACGGTCTGGAAGGCGGTCTCGGACCGGTACGAGTTGATCCTGGTCACCTGGGACTCCGGCCGGGTCGGGCAGACCGAGACCGAGCGGATCTCCACGCTGATCTGGGGCGGCCTGGACGCCGGCGGCGCCGGTGGCTCGCTCCCCGTTTCGTTGCCCGAGGCCTGCAAACTGTCGGACGCGCTGGCTTCCAGCCTGCGCGCGAAGCTCGATCTCCAACCCGGCGACGCCGACCTGGCCGCCCGGCTGCGGCAGTTGCGCGCGCAGGTGGAGCGGATCAGCGACCTGGTCAAGCAGGAGCCCGCGAACGTCCGCAACGACGCCCTCGCCAAGCATCACGACCTCGACCGCCGGCTGACGGACCTTGCCGAACGCAACAAACGCGGTGCCGACATCGGCGGGCTGATCGGCCCGCTGGACATGGACGCGGCGCGCACAGAGCGGGATCTGATCGTCGGCGCCGCCACCCGTAAGGAACGCGCCGCCGACGTTGCCCGGGCCCGCACCGTACGCAGCGAGCTGGAAGCTCAAGGCACCGCTGTCCGCGCGTTGGCCGACAAGGCTGTCGCGACGGTCAGTCCGGCGCCGCGTCTCGCCGTACCGGATGTGACCGCGCTGGGGCCGGTGCCGAACACCCCGGCCGAGCTGGAGAAGTACCTGACCCGGTTGGACGCCGTACGGCGGGCGCTCGGTCAGGCGCAGGCGGCGTACGGCGCTGCTCTGCAGAAGCGTGACGAGCTGACCCAACTGCTGGACGCCTATCAGGTGAAGGCGGCAAGTGTTGCCCCGGGCAACGAAGATCTCGCCGAGCTGTACCGGCGCGGCCGAGCGGTGATCGGGACCGAGCCGGTGGACCTGGCTCGCCTCGGCGCACTGGTAGCGGCCTACCAGGCCTACCTGGAAGGGACGAAATGACGACCAACACCGCCTGCACCCAGCCGGGCTGTACCGGCTCCATCGTGGACGGGTACTGCGACGTCTGCGGCTCCCCCGCCGCGGCGAGTGCCGCCGCGCCGGTTGCTGCTCCTGCGACTGGTGCGTGCACACAGCCGGGCTGCACGGGGACCTATGTCGACGGGTACTGCGACGTGTGCGGCTCGCCCGCGCCGGACGGCAGCACCGCGACCGCTGCCGAGCCGGACGCGCTGAGCTCGGTGTCGACAGTCTCCCGCGCCTCGAACCGGCTGGCCTCCACGCCACTCGGCTCGGCGCGGGCGGCACAGGCCGGCTCGAAGCTGACCCGCAAACTCGGTACGTCGTCCACCCGGCTGCGCGGCGCACGGCTCGGCGCCGGGCTGACTCACGTGCCGACGATCCCGGCGATCGACGCGAGCAAGGCGATCCTGGCCAACCCGATGGTCCCGGAGGACCGCCGGAACTGCCCGAGCTGCGGCCACCCGGTCGGCCGCTCCCGCAACGGCCAGCCCGGCCGTACCGAAGGCTTCTGCCCGAACTGCCGCAACCGGTTCTCGTTCTCGCCGAAGCTGCAGGACGGCGACCTGGTCGGCGGGCAGTACCTGGTCCGCGGCTGCCTCGCGCACGGCGGCTTCGGCTGGATCTACCTGGCCCAGGACCAGAACGTGTCCAACCGCTGGGTGGTCCTGAAGGGCCTGCTGAACTCCGAGGACCCGGACGCGGTCGCGGCGGCCATCGCCGAGCAGCAGTTCCTGGCCCGCGTCGAGCACCCGCTGATCGTCGAGATCTACAACTTCGTCACCCACGACGGCGCCGGCTACATCGTCATGGAGTACGTCGGCGGTACCTCGCTGAAGACCCTGCTCAAGGAGCGGATGGCCGCCAACAACGGTCAGTACGACGCGCTGCCGATCGACCAGGCGATCGCGTACCTGCTGGAGATCCTCCCGGCGTTCTCGTACCTGCACGACCTCGAACTGGTGTACTGCGACTTCAAGCCGGACAACATCATCCAGGTCGGTGACGCCGTCAAGCTGATCGACCTCGGCGGTGTCCGGCGGATCGACGACCCGGACTCGGCGATCTACGGCACCGTCGGCTTCCAGGCGCCCGAGATCGCCGAGGTCGGACCGTCGGTCGCCTCCGACATCTACACGCTCGGCCGGACGCTGTGCGTACTCGCGATGGAGTTCCGCGGTTACCAGAGCCGGTACGTCGACACGCTGCCGCCGGTGGCCGAGGTACCGCTCTTCCAGAAGTACGACTCGGTGTACCGTCTGCTGGCCAAGGCGTGCGCGAAGGACCCCGCGGACCGGTTCCAGTCCGCCGACGAGTTCCGCGTGCAGCTGCTCGGCGTACTGCGTGAGGTCGTCGCCGACAAGCAGGGCGTCAAGGCCGCACAGCACTCGGCGTCCTCGCTCCTGTTCGGGACGCCGGGCGACAGGGCCGCCGGACTGGGTGAGGCGGCCCAGCCGTGGCAGCAACTGCCGTCGCTGGCACCGGACGACAGCGACAAGATGGCCGGCTGGCTCAAGACGGTCAGCGTGCCGGACCCCGTGAAGCGGCTGGAGCTGCTGGTCGACGCGCCGGAACAGTCGCCGCAGACGCTGCTAGAGGTCGCAGAGGCGGCGCTGGAGGTCGGACCGGAGCGCTACGACATGGTCGACACCGCGGTGGCCGACCTGCTCAACGAGGACCCGTGGGAGTGGCGTGCGGTCTGGATGGCCGGACTGGTCGCCCTGGCCCGCGGCGACTCGGCGGCGGCGCAGTCCGCGTTCAACGCCGTCTACGGTCAGGTGCCGGGTGAGCTGGCGCCGAAACTGGCGCTGGCGATCGCCTGTGAGCACAGCGGCGAGTTCGACGTTGCCGAGGGCCTCTACCTCACCTGTGCACGCACCGATGCCAACTACATCGCAGCCTCGGCGTTCGGCCTGACCAACATCAGGACCTCGCGCAACGACGTGGACGGTGCGCTCAACGCGCTCGACCTGGTGCCGCGAACCAGCGGCGAGTACGTGCGGGCCCGTCGCCTGCGAGCCGGTGTGCTGGCAGGATCGGGGCGTGGCCTTCCCGCGCTCGCCCAGGCGATGGACAGCATCGCGACGCTGACCATCGACCCGGTCGACCGGGCCAACCTGGCCGCGAACGTGTTCCGGACCGCGCTCGCCGAGGTCCAGCAGTCCGGTCCGCAGGAAGCTGTGCGGATCGACGGACGGGCAGCCACCGAGACCTCCCTGCGGGACGGGCTCGAGGCCACCTACCGGCTGCTGGCCGACCAGGCGCAGACCCGGCGGGAACGGATCGCCCTGGTCGACCAGGCCAACGAGGTTCGAGGATGGACGTTCCGATGACGAGTACGACCGACACGGTCTGCCCCAGCTGCGGCGGGGCGGTGTCCGAGGCGGACCTGTTCTGCGAGGCCTGCGGTGCCGAACTGAAGCCGGGGACCGCCCCGACCTCACCGGCACTGGACACCGACACCGAGCCGACCGTGGAGATCGGCGCGGTGGCCGGCCCGGAGGCTGCGGCCGCCGGCCCGTGCAGGTCGTGCGGCGGCACCGTCGGTGCGGACGGGTACTGCGAGACCTGTGGCACCAAGGCGGCCAAACCGCGCGACCACTTCGAGGAGCAGCCCGCCGCGTGGGTGGCCGGGGTCTGCGACCGCGGCATCCGGCACAGCCGGAACGAGGACGCGATGGCGATCGCCGCGGACGCCGAGCCGGGCAGCCGGGCACTGCTGGTGGTATGTGACGGCGTCAGCTCGTCACTCGACTCCGACGTCGCCTCGCTCGCGGCCGCCCGGGCAGCGCTCGAGGTGCTCCAAGCCGGTCACGCGCAGGGCCTCGGCACCGAGTCGTCGCGGGCGAGCGCGATCGGGGCCCGGCTCAAGGCGGCGGCCGACGCGGCGAGTGACGCCGTACTCGACAACACCAGTCCGGACAGCCCGAACCCGGCGTCCTGCACGTTCGTCGCAGCTGTACTGGAGAACGGGATGCTCGTGGCGGGCAGTGTCGGCGACAGCCGCGCGTACTGGTTCCCGGACGCGGCCGAGCCGGTCGCTCTGACAGTCGACGACTCGTGGGCCGCCGAGCTGATCTCCACCGGGGTTTCGCGTGAGGAGGCCGAGTCCGGTCCGCATGCGCACGCGATCACCCGCTGGCTCGGCAAGGACGCACCGGACCACACGCCACGGACCACGACGCAGCAGGTGAGCGGGCCGGGCTGGCTGCTGGTCTGCTCCGACGGCCTCTGGAACTACTGCTCCGAGGCGGCACCGCTGGCCGACCTCGTACGTCAGACTGCTGCGGACAAGGGCGGCGAGCCCCTGGCCACCGCGTCCGCCCTGGTCGACTGGGCCAACGCCCAGGGCGGTCAGGACAACATCACCGTCGCGCTCGCACGCATCTAAGGAAAGGCTGACCGAGATGGCCGACTTCACCGCCTCCGTTTACCAGAACGAGTTCCTGCCGGACGGCGGGACCGACGTGCATGCCATCGTCACGGTGACCTGCACCGGTGCCGGCGCCGCAGGGCAGTCCGGCAGCGGCGACGCGGGCGAGATCATCATCGTCGACACCTCCGGCTCGATGGGCCGCGACGGTGTCCAGGCAGCCGCGTACGCCGCGCAGACCGCGCTCGACCAGATCCTCGACGGTGTCTGGTTCGCGGTGATCTCCGGCAACGACCGCGCGCAACTGGCGTTCCCGCCGTCCGCGGAGCCGGTGATGGTCAGGATGGACCCGTACACCCGGCAGGCCGCCAAGGACGCCGTGTCCAGGTTCTACGCCGACGGCGGGACCGCGATGGGCACGTGGCTGCGGCTCGCGTCGCGGGTGTTCGCCACCGTGCCGTCGCTGACGCAGAAGCACGCCATCCTGCTGACCGACGGCGAGAACCAGCACGAGACGCCGGAGGCGCTGACCCAGACGATCGAGGCGGTGACCGGCCAGTTCCAGTGCGACACCCGCGGCGTCGGCGTGGCCTGGCAGGTGGACGAGGTACGCCGGATCGCGCAGGCCCTGCTCGGCACCGTCGACATCATCCCGGCGCCGGACCAGCTGGCCGCCGAGTTCTCCAAGCTGATCCAGAACGCGATGGGCCGTGGTGTCGCGCAGGCCGATCTGCGCGTGTGGGCGCCGCAGGGTGCGGAGGTGCTGTTCGTCCGGCAGGTCGCTCCGACGGTCGAGGACCTGACGTCCCGGCGTACGGCGATCAACCCGTTGACGGGGTCGTACCCGACCGGGTCGTGGGGTGACGAGTCCCGCGACTACCACGTGGCGATCCGGCTGGCCGCGAAGGCGGTCGGGCAGGAGCAGCTCGCGGCGCGCGTGCAGCTGGTGCTGGGCAACGACACCGTCGCGCAGGGCCTGGTGAAGGCGCTGTGGTCCGCGGACGAGGCCCTCACCACCCGGATCAGCCCGGAGGTGGCGCACTACACCGGACAGGCCGAGCTGGCGCAGGCGATCCAGGACGGTCTGGCCGCGAAGGCGGTCGGCGACACGGCGACCGCGACCACCAAGCTCGGGCGCGCGGTCCAGCTCGCCGCTCAGACCGGCAACGAAGAGGCGACGACGCGGCTGCGGAAGGTTGTCGAGATCGATGACCAGGAAACGGGTACGGTGCGGCTGAAGCGGACGGTCGAGAAAGCCGATGAGATGGCTCTCGACACGGCCTCCACCAAGACCACCCGGGTGCGGAAATGACCGTGAACTGTCCTAGCGGACACCCCTCCACCTCCACCGACTACTGCGACGTCTGCGGCCTCCCGATCGGGGCCGCGGCCACACCTGCCGGATCAGCGGTGCCGTCACCTGCGGTTCCGGCTCCCGGGCCGGGGACTCCGGGCACGCCGGGTGGCCCGACCCCGGGCGCGCCCGACGCCGTGATCCCCTCGAGCACGCCGGAGGGTCAGGCGTGCCCGAACTGCTCGGAGCCCGCAGCCGCCGACGCCTTGTTCTGCGAGAACTGCGGCTACGACTTCACCACCGGCACCATGCCGCGGCCGCCGTCGTCGCTCGACCTGTCCTCCGGCCCGGCTCCGGCGACACCACCGACGACCCCGTCTGCACCGGCCGCGCTGGCCGAGTGGGTCGTCGAGCGCTGGGTCGACCCGGACTGGTACGCCGTACAGCAGAGCGACGACCCGTGTCCGTCACCGGGGTTGCCGACGGTGATCCCGCTGACCGAGAAGAGCCTGCTGATCGGCCGGCCGTCCCGTAGCCGCGGTATCTCGCCGGAGATCGACTGCGGCGACGACACCGGCGTCAGCCGCCGGCAGGCCCAGCTGACCACCGATGGCCAGCGCTGGTGGGTGGAGGACCTGCAGTCCTCCAACGGCACGTACGTCGCGTCCGCCGCCGGACCGCTCCCGGAGACCCCGATCATCCCGGGCCAGCGCCAGGAGCTGAACCCGGACGACCGTGTCTACGTCGGCGCCTGGACCCGTCTCGTGGTCCGCAAGGCAACCCCCGAAGAGCAGGCCGGGCAGGCCTAGGGTGTCGCGCCGGGCTGGGCCTGTCGGGTCCAGCTCGGCGACGGGTTGAAGCACAGCCACTCGATCACGGCCGTCCCGATCACGATCGGGAGCAGCCAGGCCCACCACTGGTGCGGCAGGGACACGACCGCGATCGCGGTCCACAGTGCTACCCAGCCGCCGCCGTACCCCCGCAGGACGCCGCGGTACCAGAGTCCGCCGGGCGCCTCGGCCGCGCGCTGGCCGAGGTACACGAACAGGTACGTCGCGATCGTGATCGGCCAGAAGTACCAGAGCCGGCTCCAGTCGTACGGGACCATCACGAGCGCGGTCAGGCAGACCAGCGCGAGCGTCCAGTGGTAGACCTCGCCGGCCCAGTTCAGCCCGCGGCGGCGCAGCGTGAGCACGATCGCCAACGGTCCGAACAGGACAGCGAGGATTCCTGCCAGGACGTGCAGGATCAGAGCGATGTCACGCATCGCCCCGCTCCCCCGAAGCTCTCTGACATGTCAGGGAGCATAGGGATTCGGGGCGCGCGCGTCTCTAGCTCGCCGTCAGTTCGCGGGGAAGGCGAGGACCCGGCGGACTGCGAACACCCGGTACCCCTGGCGCTCGAAACACTTCGCCATCGGGACGTTGCCGAAGTCGGTGTCGGCCCGGATGTCTTCGGCGCCGGTCTCCGCCAACTGGTGCGTGATCTCGGCCAGCAGGTCGTCGCTCAGCCCTTTCCCGCGGTGCTCCGGCACGACTCCGAGGTAGCCGACGACCGGCCCGCCCGCGTTCGCCGACGGGATCTCGAACCCGACCAGGTCGCCGTCACCGTCGTACGCGAGCCGCCACCAGCCTCGGTCGCCCGGCATCGACTTGTAGATCGCGAGCTCTTCCCGCGCCGCGGCCTCGGCGCCGAGTCGCGCGATCTCCCGCGCGGTCCCGGAGTCCAGACTGCCCTGGCTGACCCGCATGAACACGTCGACGAACGCCTCGTCGTCGGCCGGCTCGAACTTCAACCGGGTGGACCGTTCCGGCAGCCCGTACGTCGGCTTCCACTCGTAACGCAGCCGATCGGTGATCCCGGTCATCCCGACAGCGGCTGCCGCTTCGCTCCGAGCCTGCAGCGCCGCGACGACGTCCGGGTGGTCCTGCCAGTCGCTGTCCAGGAAGAAGTGGTACTCCGGCGGCTCGGCGTCGGCCGGCCGGGACGCAACGGCGTACTTCAGCAGCTCCGTCCACACGGGGACCGGGTCACCGTCACCGGCGTAGTACAGGCCGTCGATGCTGTACGGGTGGGTCTCGCCCGGGAAGCCCCACCAGATCACGAGGGCCTGGATCGTGCCGTTCTCCTCGACGACCCAGTTCCAGTCGTGCTTGTAGTAGCCGCGGGCAACGTACTCGCGGTACCGCTCGACGGTGACGGTGTTGACGGACTTCTGCTCGATCAGAGCAAGGATGGTGTCGAGGTCTGCCTCGACGGTGTTGCGGATGGTCACAGATCCTCCAGCAGGAGGCGCGCTACTCCGCTCAGTGCGAGCTGTGCGAGCGGACCGGACACGCCGGGAAACAAGTCAGTGTGTTCATCGGTCGCTCCTTCCGCTCCGGGATCTCTCGCCGGGGAGGACATTAGGGGTACGGCGGGGTCATAGTCCACCCGTTATTCACAGTCGACGAGGACAGCTGAGTTGGCTACGAGTAATGTCGTCGGCACGTTGAGTGATCAGGAGGATCCTTCACGATGCCGACCACGCGTCCGGTTGTTGCCTTCCTTGTGCTGACCGCCGCGCTGCTTGTCTTCGGCCGGCCCGATTCCGGGCTGGCCGAGGCGACCGGCGATCCGTTGAAGCTCACCACCGGGTTCTACGTCGACCCGGCCTCGCCCGCGGCCGCTTATGCACGGCGGCATCCGGAGGACACCGAGCTCGCGACGAAGATCGCCGCGCAGGCGTCGGCGCGGTGGGTCGGGGCCTGGAGCGGAGACGTGAAGGCGGGCGTCACGGCGTACACGACGGCAGCGGACACAGCGGGCAAGTTGCCGGTGCTGGTGACGGACAACCTGCCGGGCCGCCAGTGCGGGATCGGTGGCGGGGCCGCGACGGATGCGGCGTACCGGGCCTGGATCGCGGCTGTGTCGGACGGGATCGGGACGCGGCCGGCGGTCGTGGTTCTCGAGCCGGACGCGCTGGCGCGGCTCGACTGCTACCCGACGTCGGAGTGGGACGGACGGATCGCACTGCTGAAGTACGCCGTCGGCGTGTTCGCGACGAAGAACCCGAACACGTGGACGTACCTCGACGCCGGCAACGTGACGTCCGGTGACGCGAAGGAGATGGCGCGCAGGCTGCGGCTCGCGGACATCGGCAAGGTCCGCGGGTTCGCCCTGAACACCGCGAACTACTTCACCACCGAGCAGTCGGCGGCCCGCGGCGCCGAGATCCTGCAGGCCCTCGGCGGCGGCACCCACTACGTCATCGACACCAGCCGCAACGGCAACGGCTCCGACGGCAGCTCCTGCAACCCACCCGCCCGCAAACTCGGCACTCCGCCCGCACGCACCCCCGCCCCCGTGGACCTCCACCTCTGGCTCCGCACACCAGGCGAGTCCGACGGCCCCTGCGGCCTCACGCCGGACCTCCCAACGCGCACCTTCTCCCCCGTCCTCGCCCACCACCTGATCACCGGCACCTGACCGCCGCGAGTCGGGCGAGGACCCGCGCGCCGGGCCCGTTGAACAGGTAATAACCCCCGCCCAGGCACCACTTCCTGTTCAACACCCGCCGGCACCATCCCGACAACACAAAAGGTCCCGGGCGTTGGCCCGGGACCTTTTGGTGTTGCTGTGTGCTGTTGGACTACTTCTGGATCAGAAGTCCATGCCGCCCATGTCGGGCGCGCCGCCCGGAGCGGCTGCTGCCTTCTCCGGCTTGTCGGCGATGACGGCCTCGGTGGTGAGGAACAGGGCCGCGATGGACGCCGCGTTCTGCAGCGCCGAGCGCGTCACCTTGGCCGGGTCGATGATGCCGGTGGCGATCAGGTCGACGTACTCACCGGTCGCGGCGTTCAGACCGTGACCCGGCTCGAGGTTGCGAACCTTCTCCACCACGACGCCGCCCTCGAGGCCGGCGTTCACGGCGATCTGCTTCAGCGGCGCCTCGACGGCCTTGCGCACGATCTCCGCACCGGTCGCCTCGTCACCGTCGAGCTCCAGCTTCTCGAACGCCACCACGGACGCCTGCAGCAGGGCCACGCCGCCGCCGGCGACGATGCCCTCCTCGACGGCCGCCTTCGCGTTGCGAACGGCGTCCTCGATGCGGTGCTTGCGCTCCTTCAGCTCGACCTCGGTGGCCGCGCCGACCTTGATGACCGCAACACCGCCGGCCAGCTTGGCCAGGCGCTCCTGCAGCTTCTCGCGGTCGTAGTCGGAGTCCGACTTCTCGATCTCGGCGCGGATCTGGTTGACCCGGCCGGTGATCTGGTCCGTGTCACCCTCGCCCTCGACGATGGTCGTCTCGTCCTTGGTGACGACGATCTTGCGGGCCTTGCCGAGCAGCTCCAGCTCCACCGAGTCGAGCTTGAGGCCGACCTCCTCGGAGATCACCTCGCCGCCGGTCAGGATGGCGATGTCGCCCAGCATGGCCTTACGACGGTCACCGAAGCCCGGCGCCTTGACGGCAACGGCCTTGAAGGTGCCCTTGATCTTGTTCACGACCAGGGTCGCCAGCGCCTCGCCCTCGACGTCCTCGGCGATGATCGCCAGCGGCTTGCCGGACTGCATGACCTTCTCCAGCACCGGGACGAGGTCCTTGATGCTGCCGATCTTGCTGTTCACGACCAGGATGTACGGGTCGTCGAGGACGGCCTCCATCCGGTCCGTGTCGGTCACGAAGTACGGCGAGATGTAGCCCTTGTCGAAGCGCATACCCTCGGTGAGCTCGAGCTCGAGGCCGAAGGTGTTGCTCTCCTCGACGGTGATGACACCTTCCTTGCCGACCTTGTCCATCGCCTCGGCGATGATCGAGCCGACCTGGGTGTCCGCGGCCGAGATGGACGCGGTCGCCGCGATCTGCTCGCGGGTCTCGACCGGCTTGGCCAGCGCCAGCAGCTGCTCGCTGACGGCCTCGGTCGCCTTCTCGATGCCCTTCTTCAGGCTCATCGGGTTGGCGCCGGCGGCGACGTTGCGCAGCCCCTCGCGGACGAGGGCCTGAGCCAGCACGGTGGCGGTGGTCGTACCGTCACCCGCGACGTCGTCGGTCTTCTTGGCAACTTCCTTGACGAGCTCGGCCCCGATCTTCTCGTACGGGTCCTCGAGCTCGATCTCCTTGGCGATGGAGACGCCGTCGTTCGTGATCGTGGGGGCGCCCCACTTCTTCTCCAGAACGACGTTGCGGCCCTTCGGGCCGAGCGTCACCTTGACGGCGTCGGCGAGGGTGTTCATTCCCCGCTCGAGGCCGCGGCGCGCCTCTTCATCGAAAGCAATCAGCTTGGGCATTCTCCGCGAGTCCTCCCGCGTCGAGTCATTGGTGGTTCAGCCGGCCGGGATGCCCGCGACGGACGGCACCGACCCGCGACGCTCATGTCCCGCCGCGCTCCGGCACCTCATCGAGGCCGTCTTCTTGCACACTCCACCGGGCGCGAGCATTATCACTCTCACCCATGGAGTGCTAACCAAGTATTAGCACTCGACCCAACCGAGTGCAAGCCAGCCCCGGGCTACGGTGCTCCTATGGTGAACGTACGCCCGGCCGGACCGGACTCCTGGCCCGACGTCGCGACAGTCATGGGCGAGCGCGGCGACCCGTCCCGCTGCTTCTGCCAGTACTTCCGTCTCCGCGGCAAGGCGTGGTCCGGCAGCAGCCCGGAGAACAACCGCGAGGCCCTCAGGAGTCAGGTCTGCGACGGCGAGCGACCGCCCGGCGTTCTCGCGTACGACGGGAGCGCTCCGGTCGGATGGTGCGCTGTCGGACCGCGTACGTCGTACCCGCGGGTGCTCGCCTCGCCCAACTGGCGCACGGACCACCCGGACGCCTGGGTGATCACCTGCTTCGTCGTACCGGTCGGCCACCGCCGCCAGGGCATCGCCGGCGAACTGGTCCACGGCGCCGTCGACCTCGCCCGCTCCCACGGCGCCTCGACGGTCGAGGCCTGCGCCGTCGACACCGGGTCAGGCGAGCGCATCCCGTCCGCCGACCTGTACCGCGGGCCACTCTCCATCTACCTCGACGCCGGCTTCACCGAGGTCAGCCGCACCAGCTCGCACTGGGTCCTCGTCCGGACGACAGCTTCACCACGAACCTGACGTCGACCGGTTGCTCCGGAAACGCGAGCCGGGTGACGTACCGGCGGTCAGTGGTCTAGCTGGGCAATCAGGTATTTCGGGGCGGTGAGGCGCCACGCCTCGGTGACCAGTTCGCGGAGCTCTTCCTCGTCGGCGAGGTCTACCTGGATGAGGAGCCAGGCGAAGCGGCCGCCTGCCCAGGACGGCGTGTAGACCTCGGGGTTCTCGGCGACGAGGGCCTCTTGCTCCTCGCGGAGTGCCTTGAGGTGCAGGCGGGTATGGTCCTCGGACAGGTACGCGAAGCTCTTGTTGCGGACCTTGAAGACCGGCTGCCCCGCCCACCCTTCCTGCTCCTCGGCGCCCGGCAGCCCCGCCATCACCTTCACCACCGCCTGCACGTCCATACTCAACACGCTAGGCGGCCCCACCGACAGTTCGAATCAGCGCGCGACCGTCACGGTCACGGTCGACCCGACGGGCAGCATCGCACCGGGCGCCGGCGAGACGCCCAGGATCGTGCCGGATGGATAGCTTGGCGACTTCACCCGCTTGAACTCCGCCTTCAGCCCGGCGGCCGCCAGCCGAGGCGCGTAGTTCTTCCAGACGGCGCCCTGGGGCGCGACGGCGGCCGACCAGTAGCTGGGCACGCCTGTCCGGTTCGGCACGATGTGGATCCAGCTCAGCATCCGGTCTACTTCGCCGGCGCTCGTCGACGACTCGGCGCGGAACCACACGTCGAGCGACGGAATCCGCACCGTGCTGACACACATCGTGACGTTCGCCTTGGGGTAGTTGGAGGGCGAGCAGCTCGTCCGCTGCCGCTCTGCGCGTACGCCGTCGATCTCGAGCGTCTCGTCAGGGTGGAAGTCCACTCTTGGGCGCCCGTAGTACACCGCCACGCTCTCGACCCCGGGAGGGCGGTACGCCATGCATAACAGCATTTCGCTCGGGTCGTCGAGGAGGAGGGTGTCCTGATGCGGCGTGCCGCAACTGCTCTTGTTGGTCGGCCAGTCTGCGGGGACGGCGATGGCGGCGTGGCCGAAGCCGACCAGGCGGGTCGCAGGTGCGCTCGGGGTTGGGGTCGGGGTCGTTACGGGGGCAGTCTGGTCGCGGGAGGTCAGCAGGGTGGTCCCGCCGATCACGGCCGCGACAGCAACCACAGCAGTGCCTGTGAGTCCCGCCGTACGGCGGCGTCGTCGGCGGGTCGCTCCGGCGTGGAGGGCGTCCAGTGGAGGTGGGCCTACGGGTGTCTGGTCGGCGGTGCGTGCCAGGAGCTCGGTCAGGTCGGTCATCGGGGTTCTCGCAGTTCTGCCAGGTGTGGGTCCTGTGCCAGGGCCTTCACCGCGCGGGACAGTCGGCTCTTGATCGTTCCCGGGGCGACGCCCAGTACGGACGCCATCTGCTGCTCGCTCAGGTGCGCGTAGTACCGCAGTACGACTGCTGTGCGCTGGTCGCCCGGCAGGCGGTCGAGTGCGCGCATCACGGCGTCCGTGTCGTCCACCCCTGCCGTCTGGTCACCACCGGGGGACTCCGGGAGCGACGCGGACGGCAGCTCACCGTGCCAGCGACGTCTGCGGGAGGAGCGGAAGCAGTTGACCAGTACGCGGTGCACGTACGCGTCACGGTCCTCCGCTGCCCGTACCCGGTTCCACTTGAGCAGGCAGCGCTCCAGCGCGGACTGGACGAGGTCCTCGGCTTCGGACGGCGTACAGCCGAGCAGAACCGCGGACCGCACCAGCGTGGGCCAGCGTGCGGTCACGTACTCGGTGAACTCGTCCATACCCCCTCCTCACCCTTAGAGACAGGCTGAGGGACGCGGTGGGTTCCACGAAAGTCGTCGGGGTCGGCTCAGGGGTCGGTCGGTACCGATCCTGATGTGGCGCAAGGCCCCGAAGCGGGAGAGTAGAGCCATGACGAACTCCAACGCACCGTTCCAGAACCTCTCCGGCAAGGTCCTCCGTCGTTCCGCCAACCAGCGGATGCTCTCCGGCGTCTCCGGCGGCATCGCCGACTACCTGAACGTCGACGTGACCCTGGTCCGCCTCGGCTGGGTCGGCCTCACCCTGATCACCGGCGGCGCCGCAATGATCGGCTACGCGGTGGCCTGGATCGTGATGCCGGAATCCGACGGCAAGGCGGTCTGGCAGAACGTCCAGCAGTCGGTCAACCACAACCAGGACACCACCGAGAACGACATCGCCTCCCGCCTCTACGACGACACCAACAACAAGCCCCCGGCGGCGTGACCGCCCCTGCGCCCACACCGGGCGCAGCTCCCCGAGCGGGGTGACCGCAAGCAGCGGGCACCCCGCTGCCGCTTGCTAGACGTTCAGCACCGATGTGCGGAGTGCTGCGACTGCCTGGTCCGGGTGGTCGGCGAAGATGCCCTGGAGGCCGAGGGCGGCGAAGCGGGCCAGTTCGGTGGGCAAGTCGGTCCCGGTCGGCAGGAAGCGGCGCTCGGCGCGGAACGTCCAGACCTGGACGCCCAGACCGGCGCGGTGGGCTTGGTCGACCAGGCGGGTGGGTTCCCCGAGGCAACCGTCCGCGCTGCGCGGCACGACCAGGTCCTTGCACGGCGCCAGCACCTGCGCGTACGTCGCGATTTCCCGTAGCCCCCGTGGCTCGATCAGGTCGGCGTACGTGCGCCCGTCACCGGTCCGCAGGAAGTCGTTCGGTGCGCTCCCGGAGTCGACCAGCTGCACCAGCGGCACCCGCGTCATCACCGACAGCCGCCGCAGGCTCGTCGGCTCGAACGACTGGATCATGATCTCGTCCGGACCCAGCCCGAGCGCCAGGATCCGCTCGGTGAGCAGCTCCTCCAGCGGCAGGCCGAGCCGCCGGAAGTACGTCGGATGCTTGATCTCCGGCAGTACCCCGATCGGCCGTCCCAGCCGCGCCGACTCCCGGCGTGCGAGCGCGGCCACCTCGTCGAAGGTGGGGATCTCCTCCAGCCCGTCGTACGCCGTGTTGCCCGCCCGGAGCGCGGGCATCCGTTCCCGGGCCCGGAGCGTCCGCAGCTCGGCGAACGTGAAGTCCTCGACGAACCAGCCGGTGACGGCGGTCCCGTCGACGATCTTGGTGATCCTCCGGTCGGCGAACACCGGGTGCTCCGCGACGTCCGTCGTACCCGAGATCTCGTTCTCGTGCCGGCAGACCAGGACGCCGTCGAGGGTGGCGACCAGGTCGGGTTCCAGGTAGTCGGCACCCTGGGCCGCGGCCAGCCGGTAGGCCGCCGGCGTGTGTTCCGGGCGGTAGCCACTCGCTCCCCGATGCGCGATCACCAACATGGATCCAGGACAGGGGCCGGACATGACCCGGCGGGAACCCGTTGCCCAACGCAAGGTGAAGGTCTACCGACCGTCACCGTCACCGCGCGTGCTTCGCCCCCGGCAGCAGATTGCCGGCCAGCAGATACTGCGCGACGCAGTACGTCGCCATCACCAGATAGCCGCGTGCGAGCAGCCGGCCCCGTCCCCTCGTCATGGCGTAGATGGTGCCGGTTCGGGGGTCCACAGGTGCGATTAATTCGCATGCGACTGTCGGAGGCGGCACCTAGCCTGGGAAGGTTATGAGACAACTGCCGCTCGCCGAGCCCGGCGTCCCGAACCATCGCTCGCCGGCCCGCTATCTGTGGTGGGTCGCGAGGGGTCAGGCCCGCACACTCGCGGGCGGGATGACGTTCGGCATCCTGTGGCTGTCCGCGCAGGCCTTCGTCCCGGCGATCCTCGGCCGGGCGATCGACGAGGGCATCGCGGCGCGCGACGGCGAGCGACTGCTGCGCTGGACCGCGCTGCTGTTCGCGGTCGGCATGGTGCAGGCGTCGGCGGGCATCATGCGGCACCGGTTCGCGGTCACCAACTGGCTGACCGCGGCGTACCGGACGGTCCAGGTGGTGACGCGGAAATCGGCCGACCTCGGCGCGACGCTGCCCAAGCACCTGGCCACCGGCGAGGTGGTCAGCGTCGGCGCGGGCGACCTCGCGTACATCGGGAACCTGATGGAGGTCACGGCCCGCTTCGCCGGCGCGATCGTCGCTTTCGTGGTGGTCGCGGTGATCCTGCTCTCGTCCTCGACCGTGCTCGGCCTCGTCGTGCTCATCGGGGTACCGGTGATGGTGTTCTGCCTGGGTCCGATGCTGCGGCCGCTGCACAAGCGGCAGTCCGCGCAGCGCGAGGCCGTCGGCGAGCTGAACTCGCTGGGTTCCGACATCGTGGCCGGTCTGCGGGTGCTGCGCGGCATCGGCGGTGAGGAGTCGTTCTCGCGGCGCTACCGGAGCGAGTCGCAGCAGGTGCGGAAGGCCGGCGTACGGGTGGCCGGCATCCAGTCCGTGCTGGACGCGGCACAGGTGCTGTTGCCTGGCATCTTCGTCGTGCTGGTGGTCGGTCTGGGTGCGCACTTCGCTCTGCGCGGTGACCTCAGCGCCGGCTCACTGGTCGCGTTCTACGGGTACGCGACGTTCCTGGTGATGCCATTGCGTACGGCGACCGAGTTCGCCAACCAGCTGATGCGTGGACTGGTCGCAGCAGGCCGGGTCATCCGGGTGCTGAAGCTGGAGACCGACATCACGGATCCGGAGACACCGGTGCGGCTGCCGGACCACGGTGACCTGGTCGACCCGGTCTCGGGCGCCCGCGCACGCGACGGTCTGCTCACCGCAATCGTCTCCGCGGAGCCAGAAAGCTACGACAAGCTCGCAGACCGCCTAGGTCGGTACGACGACGCCAGCGAGGTCAGGTACGGCGGTGTGACGCTGGCCAGTGCTACGCGGGCAGACGTCCGGGAGCGGATCCTGGTGAGTGACACGGGCGCCCAACTGTTCACCGGTGTGTTGCGCACGGAGCTGGACCCATCAGGTCGCCGTACCGACCAAGAACTGATGGCCGCGCTCCGTACGGCGTCCGCCGAGGACGTCCTCGACGCGCTGCAGGACGGCCTCGACTCGGAGGTCGAGGAGAAGGGCCGCTCGTTCTCCGGCGGACAGCGTCAGCGACTGGTTCTGGTCCGCGCACTGCTCGCGGACCCGTCCGTGCTGGTCCTGGTCGAGCCGACCTCGGCCGTGGACGCGCACACCGAGGCGCGGATCGCGGACCGGCTGCGCGCTCACCGGTCCGGCCGCAGCACCGTCGTCCTGACCGCGAGCCCGCTGCTGCTGGACCGCGTCGACGAGGTGATCTTCGTCGCCGACGGCCGCGTCGTTGCCACCGGCAAGCACCGCGAGCTGCTCGAGAGCACACCGCAGTACCGCACCACCGTCACCCGCCAGACCGAAGAAGAGGAGGCCCTCCGATGAGGCAGATCCTGCCCGTGGCCGGGCCGGCCGAGATTCGGCGGCATGCCCGGCGACTGGCCCGGCGGCACCCGCGCAGCCTGACGATCGCGCTGGTGCTGCACGGGCTCGCCGCGGTGAGCGGGCTCGCGGCGCCACGGCTGATCGGCAACCTGGTGCAGGGCGTACAGAACGGCACGACCGCCGCCAAGGTCAACCTGGTGATCATCGTGATCGCCGGGTTCATCGTCGCGCAGTCGTTGCTGACCCGTTGGGCGCGGTACCGGTCGTTCGCGCTGGGCGAGCAGGTGCTGGCCGAGCTGCGTGAAGAGTTCGTCGACAACGCGCTCGCGCTCCCGATCGGAACTGTCGAGCGGGCCGGCACCGGCGACCTGCTGTCGCGGACGTCGCGGGACGTCGACACACTGTCCCGCACTGTGCGGTTCGCCGTACCGGAGACGATCATCGCGTTCGTCACCGTGATCTTCACCGTGGTCGCCACGCTGCTGGTCGGCGTCTGGGTGCTGGTGCCGATGGTCGCGATGGTCCCGCTGCTCTGGCTGAGCACGAAGTGGTACCTGCGCCGCGCCAAGGACGGGTACCTCCGCGAGAACGCGGCGTACGCGCAGATGACCAGCTCCCTTGCGGAGACGGTCGAAGGCGCGCGGACGGTCGAGGCCCTGCGCCGGTACGACGACCGTGTGCGGCGCGGTGACGCGGACATCCGCGGAAGCTATTTGGCCGAGCGGTACACGCTGTTCCTGCGGACGGTCTACTTCCCGGCCGCCGAGCTCGGGTACTTCGTGCCGCTCGTGGTGACGCTGCTGTTCGGCGGCTGGATGCACCTCAACGGTCATGCCTCGCTCGGCGCGGTGACAGCCGCCGTGCTGTACGTGAACCAGCTGCTCGATCCGGTCGACCGATTGCTGTCCTGGCTGGACGAGCTGCAGTCCGGCGGTGCGGCGTTCGCGCGGCTGCTCGGCATCAGCGACGTACCGGACGACCGGACGCCGTCGGGGCGCGAGCCTTCCGGTGAGCTGGTCGAGGCGAAGGACGTTCGGTTCTCGTACGTCGACGGTCGCGACGTGCTGCACGGCGTCGACCTGACGATCCAGCCGGGCGAGCGGATCGCGATGGTCGGGCCGTCCGGTGCGGGCAAGTCGACGCTGGGTCGGCTGGTCGCGGGCATCCATCCGCCGCGGACCGGTTCGGTGACGGTCGGCGGTGTGGGGATGACGGAGCTGCCGCTGGACGAGCTGCGCAAGCAGGTCGCCCTGGTCACGCAGGAGCACCACGTCTTCGTCGGAACACTGCGAGACAACCTCTCGATGGCGCGTCCGTCCGCGACGGACGCGGAGCTGCTCGACGCGCTTGGTGCGGTGGACGCACGCGAGTGGGCAGAGGCGCTGCCGGACGGGCTCGACACTCGCGTCGGGTCCGGACAGCTGGCGTTGACGCCGGCGCAGGCTCAGCAGTTGGCACTGGCGCGACTGGTGCTGGCCGACCCGCACACGCTGGTGCTCGACGAAGCGACGTCGCTGATCGACCCGCGGGCTGCGCGGCACATGGAGCGCTCGCTGGCCGCCGTACTGGAAGGCCGCACGGTCATCGCGATCGCCCACCGTCTCTACACCGCCCACGACGCCGACCGCGTCGCTGTGGTGGAGGACGGTCGCATCTCGGAGCTGGGCAGCCACGACGAACTGGTAGCCCGCCAAGGCTCCTACGCCGCTCTCTGGAACTCCTGGCACGGCTGACAGCAGAAACCCCCACGAAGTCACCTCTGACTTCGTGGGGGTTGCGCTCCCTAGCGTTTGCGCAGTACCAGGACTGCTGAGTCGACATGCGGCGGTGGGGTAAATGCTTTGCGGGGAAGGCGAAGTCCGAGCGACGGGTCGTAGTGGCGGAACCACCGGTTCGCCCCGGGTGCGTCACCGCGAACCCACCGATTCGCCACCTGCCGCTGCAACACCAGATCCGCCGACACCAGGCGTGACCCCGGCGCCAGCAAGCGCTTCAGCAGCAAAGTGGAGATGTTGTACGGCGGACTCGACACCACCCGGAACGGCCGTGACGGCAGGCGCAGATCACCCGCATCGGCCCGGACGACCGTCACCGGCGCGTCCGCGAACCGCCGGCGCAACCGATCGGCACGGCCGGGGTGGAGTTCGACAGCGACCACCCGGGCGCCGGCCCGGACCAGCGGCGCGGTCAGCGCGCCGAGCCCGGCCCCGACGTCGAGGACGAGCTCGCCGGGCGTGATCCCGGCCGCGTCCACAACCCGTTGGGCCCAACGACTATCGAGCGGATGCCATCCCCAGGCACCCCTCGCCTGCCCGGAGGCGGGCACGACGGACCATCACGAAGTACGTAATCATGCGCCCGACCCTAGACCGCCACGACGCCTTGACTCAAAGCATTTTCGGCGTCGCGCCCAGTGCCGTCACGGTCTCCGTCGTACGGCGCTGCGCCAGTTCGAGGCGACTGCGCCGGGGCGTGTCCTTCGCGAGTTCGCGTCGTACGTCGAGGACTCGCACCGGCAGGTCGTCGGTCATCAGGAGCGGTGCGTACTCGGCCGCGGTCGTCCAGCGGTCGCCGCTGCGGGTGAACGTGAAGCGGGCCAGCAGACCTTCGGACTTGGTGCTGTTCGGTTCGCGATGCGCGGCGACCAGGTTGCCGAGTCCGTACGCGACCCACTTGCCGTCGATCTCCTCCATCGGCTGCACGACGTGCGCGTGATGCCCGATCATCAGGTCGATGTTGCTGTCAGCAAGCAGTTGCGGAGCGACCTCGCGCTGCTGGTCGTTGAGCTTGTTCGAGTACTCCGTGCCCCAGTGGCAGCTGACCAGCACGAGGTCGGCGCCGCGGTCGCGAGCCTCCTGGGCCTTCAGCTTGATCGTCTTCGTGCTGATCGTGCCGGCCCGCCAGCTCTGACCGTTCGGGTACGGCAGCCCGTTGAAACCGAAGGTGAAACTGAGCGACGCGACCTTCACTCCCCCGACATCGACGATCGTGATCTGCTCCGCCTCGACCCGCGATCGCGCCGTACCGGCATGCTTCAGTCCGACCTTGTCCAATGTGTCGAGCGTTCGGTCGATGCCGGCCGCGCCGCCGTCGAAGCTGTGGTTGCTGGCGGTCGTGCAGAGGTCGTAGCCGGTCTGCTTCAGCGCCGTGGCGATCTGCGGCGGCCCCTGGAAGAGCGGGTAGCCGTGGTACGGACCACCATCACGAGCCAGCGGTGTCTCCAGGTGTGCGATCGCGAGATCCGCCTTCTGCACAAGGGGTTTCACGCTGCTCAGCAGTGGCGCGAAGTCCCAGCGGCCGTTGTCGCCGTCGCGTTTCGCGGTGGTCCACAGGCGTTCGTGGAGCAGTACGTCGCCGGTCGCGACGACCGTGATCCGCTCAGCCGGCTTGCTCTGCTTCGGTTGCGCACTCTTCTTCGGCTGACCACCCGTATCCGCGAACGTGTCCGCCATACATCCGCTGGTCGCCGCGGCCGCGGCTCCGGCGAGCATTCCCCCGAGCACCGCGCGTCGTCGTACTGCCATTCCCGTCCCCCAAAACCCTTGTTGTCGTTGAAGACGCCGCACAGGTCCGGTTGGTTGGGGTTGTGGTAGAAGGAATCATGGTCGAGTTGAAGACGCCGGCGCAGATCGAGCAGATGCGCGCGGCCGGGCGGGTCGTCGGCACCGCGCTCGCAACGGTGAAGAAGCACGCCGCGGTCGGCGTCTCCTTGCGTGAACTCGACGAGGTGGCCCGCGAGGTACTGCGTTCCGCCGGGGCGGTGTCGTTGTTCGACGGATACCAGCCGGGGTTCGCGACCTCGCCGTTCAGCGGCGTGATCTGTACGTCGGTGAACGACGCCGTACTGCACGGACTGCCGTCCGATCAGCGGCTCGCCGACGGCGACCTGCTCAACGTGGACTGCGGCGCGTCCGTCGACGGCTGGTGCGCGGACTCGGCGATCAGCTTCTGCGTCGGTACACCGCGGGCCGAGGACCTGGAACTGATCGCGACGACCGAGGAGGCGCTCGCCGCGGGGATCGCGGCCGCTGTCGAGGGCAACCGGATCGGCGACATCGGCGCCGCCATCGGAGAGGTCGGGAACCGGGTCGGCGTCGGCACCAACCTGGACTTCGGCGGCCACGGCGTCGGCCGTCGCATGCACGAGGAACCGCACATCCCCAACGGCGGCCGCCCCGGCCGAGGTCTCAAACTCCGCGCCGGCCACGTCTTCGCGATCGAGCCCTGGTTCTGGTCCGGCCCAGGATCCACCTACAGCATCGACGAGGACGGCTGGACCCTCCGCTCCGCCGACCGAACCCGAGGCGCCCACGCCGAACACACCGTAGCCATCACCCCCGAAGGCCCCCAGATCCTCACCGTGCCTTAACAACTGGATGCGGTCAGCCCACACGGTGCTACGCACGGCTCCTTCGTCGCCGCGCTACGCGCCGCCCACCCAACCCCCGGCTAGCGCCGGCATGCGCGCTGCCGCGCGAGCGACCGCCCCGCTGTCATGCGGACACGTTCTACGAGGCATCACGCTCCACGCACCGCAGCGAGCACGAGGTGCTCGTCGGACCGCCGAGCGGCTGGAGCTCCTCGGCGTCAAGCGCCTGCCGAAGCGGCTGACAACACAATGTGGTTGCTCTGTCACAACGTGCAGTACTGTGCTGGCTGATCGGAATCCGTTCGGGGAGATGGGGCGCCGTGGGCGAACTGCGCGGACGAGGTGGCGACCGCGACCCGAACCAGCCGGACCGGGAGCCGGTCCTGGAGCCACGGCCCGACCGTACGACGCCTGAACCTGAAGAGCCACTCCCCAACTGGGCGGATCGGTACCCACTGGAGATGCGCCGTCAGCTAGCCACCGATCCCACCATCGCGATCCTGCACGACACGGAGCCACGCAAGCCCACCGAACCGGCACCGAACCGCGAGCAACCAGCCACGCAGCCGGACTCCACCCAGCCGCCGAAACAGGACGGCTCGCGCCACGACGAACGCGATGCCGCTCGCAGTCGCAGTCGCAGTCGCAGTCGCAGTCGCGAGGATCGTCCACCAGGCTCCGAGACGAACAGCCGCCGCCACCGCTGCCCGCTCAGAAGCCCACGGACGACATCGCGGCGCGGTCGCCGAATGGCGAGCACAACCGGACCGACGACGCCGCGCGAGACCGCCGTACAGAACCGGAGGACGGCAAGCCGCCGAACCCACCTGACACCGCCCGGCAGACCGACGGCCGCGTTTCGGATCGAGCCGACGCACCGCCTATCAAAGACACCGGTGAAGGACGAGACGCCAACGGTGCGGACGCGCCAGAACACGAGTTCGTCGAGGATGCTGACGATCCGCGGGCCATGGACGCGTACCGGCGGATCCGGGAAACGGATGACCTGGATGCCGTCGCCGCCAACAGCGGATTCCCGCGCGAGGTCGTCGAAGTGGCGAAGGACAATCTGTTCATCCGGCAGCACGACGTGGCGGTCGAACCGGGTGTGGTGCGGCGCGGCTACTTCACACCCGAGACGGCGTACAGCGAGCTGTGGGACCGAGCAGCATCTGGCACTGCGTTGACGGGCGAGGAGCGTGTGCAGTTCTGGTCGCTGTTGGCGCATGAGTACGTGGAGGCGAAACTGATGCAAGCCGGACTGCCGTACAAGTCTGCCGAACCAGATGCTTGGAACGAGTACGGGGTGTCGAAGGTGGAACCGGAGTATCCGTCAGCGCATAACGTGGCGCCGAAGAGTATGCAGTCGACGATGAAGGACCTGCTGGAACACTGGATGAAGCTTGAGATACCGAGGAGTGGTCTGCGGGTGGCGGAGGATTTGTCGAATCTGGACGACGTTGTTCGGGTGGCGAAGGAAGGGCTGGGGCTGCTGTGACGGACACCGCGGCGTGTGAACGGTTGCTGACACGTCTGGTTGCAGCCAGGTGGGACGACGACGAGGCCGAGATGCTGCACGAGACGTCGCGGGGCGCGCTGGCGAGCGAGTTCTTCCGGCGGAAAGCAGTCTGGGCAAACGCCCTGGGCGTGACGCGGCAGTGGCCGTTCGCCGACATTGCGTTGCTGTTCGACCCGTCGCTGGAAACCGACCCGATGTGGCTCGAGCGGTTGCAGGCCGCAGTCGGCCGTGAGTTGCTCCCGACGGTCCGCAAGGTGGTGACTGACATGTTCCGCTGGGCGTCACTGGGCGACCGACCGTACGTGCAGTTCCCAGAGTTCGATGACCCTTACGAGCCGATGGTGCAAGTATTCGAGCGCGGAGGCGAGTTCTTGCCCGGCCAGGGCGGGATCGACCTTCCTATCGCCGGCGTGGCCTATCGCAGCCTCGACTTCCGGTTGGAGCAGGCGCCGATACCGATCGATGCCGCGACCCTGGCCGCGCTCGACGAGAAAGACCGGATCCAGTTGGAGGAGGCGGAGGCACGGATGGCGGCACGACATGCCGAGCAGTCGCCGCAGGAACCGGGTACCGCGAGCGACTGAAATGCGATCAGCAGACCAGAGCGTCCGTTCCTTTAGAACAACGGCTCCTGGGACGGTTTCGGCGGGTGCATGCCGTTGATGGGCCGCGTGCGGTGGGTGGAGCCTCGGTTGAAGCCGTGTTTGGCTAGTAGGGGGCGGAGCTTTTCCTCGAAGGCTTTGCGGTAGCTCGGGGAGGCGTTGGAGCCGTGGGCGTAGAGGGAGTTGTAGCGGCTGACGAGCTCGGGGTGGTCGTGGGCCAGCCATTGCATGAACCAGTCCTTCACGCCTGGGCGTAGATGCAGGACGAGAGGGGTTACACCGGTGGCGCCGGCCGCGGACAGTTGCTCCAGCAGGTGGTCTAGCTGGTCAGGGGAATCGGTCAGCCACGGCAGGACCGGGGCGACCATCACGCCGCACGGCAGACCGGCTTCGCGGACGGCTCGGATCAGGTCGAGGCGGCCGCGGACCGAGGGGACGCCGGGTTCGAGGCGGCGGCGGAGTGCTTCGTCGCCGAGGGCGAGCGAGAGGCCGATGCCGACGCCGACCTCGGCGGAGGCCGCCGAGAGCAACCTCAGGTCGCGGCGGAGCAGGGTGCCCTTGGTGAGGATGGACAGTGGTGTGCCCGAGCCGGCGAGGGCCTCGATGATGCCGGGCATCAGGCGATACCGACCCTCGGCGCGCTGGTACGGGTCGGTGTTGGTGCCCAGGGCAACTTGTTCGTGACGCCAGGACGGGCGGGCCAGCTCGCGGCGCAGGACGTCGGCCACGTTCGTCTTCACGACGATCTGCCGGTCGAAGTCCAGCCCGGTGTCGAGCTCGAGGTACTTGTGGGTGGGCCGCGCGAAGCAGTAGCGGCAGGCGTGCGAACACCCGCGGTACGGATTGACGGTCCAGTTGAACGGCAGCGCCGTACCGGGCACCGAGTTCAGCGCCGACCGCGCCAGCACCTCGTGGAACGTGATCCCCTGGAACTCCGGCGTCGTCACCGACCGAACCAGCCCCGCGATCGACCCGAGCCCCGGCAACGTCCCCGGAGTCTCGGCATCAACCCGCTGCCCGGCCCACCTCATGCCTCATAGTCGAACACACGTTCCCACAGCCGTCAAACGGCGGCCGGGCCGCCTCTCACATCCGGGATCTCAGTACGTCGAACTCGCAGCCTGGCGAGTTCGGGTCGAAGCCGTGCTGGATCAGCCAGCGGGAGAACAGCAGGCTCCGGAGCGACCACCAAGCGCGGATCACGTCGACGTCGGCGTCGGTGCCGTAGCCGGCGATGACGTCGGCGAGGCGCTCCTCGTGTCCGAGCGTCAGGCTCGCCAGGTCGAACATCGCGTCGCCCTGGCTCGCCTCGGACCAGTCGATGATGCCGGTGAGCTTGTCACCCTCGACGAAGACATGGGTGATCTGCAGGTCCCCGTGCGTAAACACCGGCGTCCAGGGCCGGAGCGCGGCCCCGGCGATCTCGCGGTTGCGCTTGACCAAGTCGGCGGGGAGGGATCCGCTCGTGACGAGCCACTCGCATTCGCCGTCGAGCTCCGCTGCGATCTCGTCGCGGCGCCTCCGACCTGGCCACGGCGGCAGCGGCGCTTCGTGCAACCGTCGGATGGCGGCGCCCGCCGCGGCCCAGGCCGCCGGCGACGCGGTCGACGGCTCCCCGAGGCGGCCGAGTGCCGTCCCGCGGACGGCGGCGATCGCGAGCACTCGCGGTTTCCGCCACAGGATCTCCGGAGTCGGGACCGGCACCAGGCCCATCGCCTCGACCTCGACGTCGAGATTCCTCTGATCAGAGTCGATCTTCAGGAACATGTCACCGACGCGCAGTGTCGCGCGCTGGCTGTGCGCAACGACAACCTCGACCTCATCCACGTCGGCCATTGTCGCGAACACACCGACCAACCGCACTCGAATTGACCGTCAGCTGGGCGAGCCGGCCTGGTCGAGCACTCCGCTGACGTAGAGCAGGTCACCCATGCGCAGTTCATCGCCCTCGAGGGGCGGAAGCCCGTTGGCAGCAAGCAGATCCCGAGTGCTGAGCTCGTTCAGCACCCAGCCGCGGTCTCTGAGGTAGGGAGCGGCTTCGTTGCGCTCACCGAAATAGCGGAGCCTCGCATGGTCGAGATCGAAGCCGTGCGCACGCCAGCGTTCAGAGATGCGCTGCAGGCCTTCCTTCGCTTTGCCGTCTTCCCCCGGTCGCGGGTTGGGCCTGCTTTCGGTCGCCACCCGGCTTCCGGGCGCACTGAGTTCGGTGACGGTGTCCAGCAGGCGATCCTGCGCCTCGGGCGGCAGATAGCCCAGCAGGCCTTCGGCGCACCATGCGGTCGGCCGGGCCGCGTCGAATCCGGCCGCGCGAAGTACGGTGGGCCAGTCGTCGCGCAGATCGACCGCGACCACCCTGTGGTCAACGGTCGGTGCGGCGCCCAACTTGGCCAGTGTGTGGGTCTTGAATGCGATGACGTCGGGCTTGTCGAGCTCGTACACCACGGCCCCGGCCGGCCAGGGCAGTCGGTACGCGCGGGAGTCCAGCCCCGAGGCCAGGATCACGGCCTGCGTGATCCCTGCGCGGGTATCAAACGGCGGCGCGGGCGGCCTCTTCGACGCGGTTGCGGTAGTTGGCCCACCAGGCGACGTCCTGCTCGGGGAGGTTCGAGTTGGTGGGGCTCAGGCCTGCCGTGCCGTCGAGTTGTTCGCGGAGGATGTCGGCGTGGCCGGCGTGACGGCTGGTTTCGGCGAGGACGTGGACGAGGATGCCGTGCAGCGTCACCGTCGGGTTGCGCCACCACGGCACCTGGCCCTCCGCGTCCAGGTCGAGCGCCTCGATCGTCGCGTCGGCGTGCGCGCACGCCCGCTGGTACCGGTCGACGATCTCGGCGCGCGTCTCGTCGGCGGTCGCCCACATCTCGACGTTCGGTTCGGCGTCGTCGTCCCACCACGGCAGTTCTTCGGCGAACGGCCGGTCGAAGGTCTTCCCGAAGTACCAGGCCTCGACGATCGACAGGTGCTTGACCAGGCCGAGGAGGTTGGTCCCGCTGGGCGTCAGCGGCCGGCGGATGTCGTACTCGCCGAGTCCGTCGAGCTTCCAGACCATCGCCTCGCGGGCCTTACGGAGGTAGTCGTGCAAAGTCTCTTTCACAATCGCGAATCATGCCTCAGGAGAAGACCGCCGCGTTGGCACGCGCCCATTCGCGGTACGTCGTACCCGGCCGGCCGGTGAGGTCGCGCACCGCCGGCTCCGGCTTCATCGGGTGTTCGGCCATCATCCGGAAACCGTCCAGCAGCCACTGCGCCGTCTCGCGTCCGATCACCGGCGCCAGCCCCTCGACATACTCGTCCGGCGTCAGTTCCTCGAACCTCACCTCCCGCCCGATCGCCTCCGAGATGCACGCGACCTGCTCCGGCGGTGTGATCCCCTCCGGTCCGCTCATGGTGATCTTCTGCCCGCCGTACTCCTCGGACAGCAGCACCACCCGCGCCACGGCCGCGATGTCGGCGAGGTCGATCGGCGTCTGCACCGCGCCGGCGTACGGCGCCCGCACGACCCTCTCAGCCTTGATCGACGGAGCCCAGTCGAGCGTGTTGTTCATGAACTGCCCCGGCCGCAGGAACGTCCAGTCGAAGCCGCCGGCCTCGATCGCCCGCTCGATCCGGTAGTAGTGCCACGTCGACGGATCCCCTTGCGCCTCGTAGTCCGCAGGCTCTCCAGACAGTACGACGACCCGCCGCACGCCGGCGTCCTGCGCGCAGCGGACGAAGTCGTCGACGTACGCCGGAAGCGGCGCGAGGTACACGGTGTCGACACCGGCGAGCGCCGCGGGCAGCGTCTCGGGCTTGCCGAGGTACCCGCGGGCGACCTCCACACCCTCCGGCAGCGCGGCCCGGGCCGGCTTGTTGGTCAGCGCCCGCACCGGCGCACCCGCGGCCACCAACTCGTCGACCAGCAGCCGGCCGACGCTCGCGGTCGCACCCGTCACCAGGATCGTCATTCCCATCTCCTCTCAACGATGAATTTCCGTAGGGTATACGAGAATTCAAGGAAGCGCCTATCGTTGGCCCGTGAGCGAGCGGCGGAGTGGCGAGGGGCAGCCGGACAAGACGCTGGCGTTGCTGTGGCGCAACCATCGCCAGCCGGCCGCTGACGAGGCCGTCGACGGGGTGGCGAGGAAGCGCGGTGCCGGCCGACGGCCGTCGCTGAACGTGGACGACGTCGTCCGGACAGGGATCCAGCTCGCCGACGACCAGGGGCTGGCGGCGGCGTCGATGGGTGGACTCGCGAAGGAGCTCGGCGTCGGCACGATGACGCTCTACACGTACGTGCCGTCGAAGGACGAGCTGCTCGACCTGATGGTCGACCAGGTGCTCGGCGAGCGCGAGCTGCCCGGGCCAGGCGAGCCGCGGCCGGACGACTGGCGGGAGCAGGTGGAGCTCTACTCCCAGCAGACCCGTGCGATGTTCCAGCGGCACCTGTGGTTGTCACAGGTCTCGACGATCCGCCCGCCGGTCGGTCCGGGCATGCTGGCGGGCCGCGAGTACCTCCTGTCCGCGTTGCTCGGTCTCGGACTCGGAGCGCTCGAGACAAATACGGCTGCGCTCGCAATCGCGACGTACGTCGACTCCGCGGCGAGCCTCGAGGCGGAGAGTCAACTGGTCGAGCGCGCGACCGGTCAGACCAACGACGCCTGGTGGTACGAGCGCAACGACCTGTGGGAGACGTACTTCGACGTCGACCGGCATCCCGCGATGACCACGATCTGGCACGCGAAGGGCTACCAGTCGACCACCCGCGAAGCCGCCGCCGAGTCCTACCGCTACGGCCTCGACCGACTCCTCGACGGCATCCAGCCCTAGCTGCGGGCGCCGGTGAGTACGTCGGCGCCGATCGGGTTGAGCATGTGGCGGACCGAGCTGCCGATGCGGTGTGTGGTGACCAGGCCGGTGTTGTGCAGGATCCGCGCGTGCTCGCTGGCCGAGGCCAAGGAGATCCCGGCCCGGGCCGCCAGCTCGCTGGTCGAGCACGCACCGCTCGAGATGCTCTTCAGCACCCGCGCCCTGGTCTTCCCGAGCAGATCGGCGACGGCGCGATCGCGGTCCGCGTGACGTACGACGGCCTCGGCCCGGTCGGCGCGCCGCACCGGGTACACGAGCACCGGTGGCAGCTCCGGATCGAGCAGCATCATCGGGTACTTCCTCCAGCAGAAGAAGGACGGCACCAGCCGCAGCCCACGACCGTTCAGGTACAGATCCCGGTCGATGTGCGGCAGGTCGACCGACAGCACCGGCGCCTCCCAGCGCAGCGTCCGGTGCAGCTGCGGGATCAGCGACTCGAACCCGTCGCCGGCGACGGTGCCGTTGTGCTTGGCAACCGTCGATTCGATCGCCGGCGTGATCATCGGCAGCTGCGGCGCGATCTTCGTCCGGTGGAACGACCGCAGCCCGTGCACCAGCCGGGTCATCACGCCGTTCTCTCCGGCCGCGAGCCGCCGGCTCCAGGCCGGCAACCGCACGCTGTCCGACAACCTGCTCAACTCGGATCTCAGCTGACTGGGCGGTGTGGCAGCGACCGCCGCCAGTCCCGCCTCGAGCCCTTGACCCGCGGCACGCGGTGTCAGGAAATCCGGTGAATAACCCACCGGCGGCGCGAGCGCGAGCAGCTCCTGCTCCAGCTCGCTCAGTCGGGCCCTCGCCCGCTCCCGCCAGGTGCCGAAAGTCTCCGGCTCGTAGTCGGCCTGCAGGACGTGGAGACCCAGCAGGACCTCCCACAACGGATCGGGCTCCTGCGCGATCGTCGTCCTCGCCAGATCCGCACACTCGAAATGAACGCGGAACACCACGGTCTCCTCCCCCGAGGAAAGTCACCCGCCGTGGTCAACGGGCAACAGAACTACCGTAACAGCCCTCGGGGTCACCCACCGTGACGTAGAACTACTCCCACTCGATGGTGCCCGGCGGCTTGCTGGTGACGTCGAGCGTCACGCGGTTGACCTCGTCGACCTCGTTGGTGATGCGGGTCGAGATCCGCTCGATCACGTCGTACGGCAGGCGGGCCCAGTCGGCGGTCATCGCGTCCTCGCTGGTGACGGGGCGCAGTACGACGGGGTGGCCGTACGTCCGGCCGTCGCCCTGGACGCCGACCGACCGTACGTCGGCCAGCAGGACCACCGGGAACTGCCAGATGTCGCGGTCGAGACCGGCCGCGGTGAGCTCGGTGCGGGCGATCAGGTCCGCGGCGCGCAGGATGTCCAGCCGCTCGCGGGTGACCTCGCCGATGATCCGGATGCTCAGGCCGGGGCCCGGGAACGGGTGCCGGTAGACCATCGTCTCGGGCAGGCCGAGCGCCAGGCCGAGCTCGCGGACCTCGTCCTTGAACAGCGTCCGCAGCGGCTCGATCAGGCTGAACTGCAGGTCGTCCGGCAGGCCGCCGACGTTGTGGTGCGACTTGATGTTCGCGGCGCCGGCGCCGCCGCCGGACTCGACGACGTCCGGGTACAGCGTGCCCTGGACCAGGAACTCGATGTGCCGCTCGGCGTCCACCTTGCGCGCGGTCGCCTCGAAAGTCCGGATGAACTCGCGGCCGACGATCTTGCGCTTCTGCTCCGGGTCGGTCACCCCGGCCAGCGCGGTCAGGAACTGGTCCTCGGCGTCGATCGCCTCGAGCCGGATCCCGATCGCGGCGACGAAGTCCTTCTCGATCTGCTCCGACTCGCCGGCCCGCTGCAGACCGTGATCGACGTACACGCAGGTCAGCTGGTCGCCGATCGCCTTGTGCACCAGGGCCGCCGCGACCGCGGAGTCGACACCGCCGGACAGCGCGCACAGCACCTGCTTGTCGCCGACCTGCTCGCGGATCAGCTCGACCTGCTCCTCGACGACGTTGCTCGTCGTCCAGTCGCCCTTGCAGCCGGCGATCTCGTACAGGAAGTGCTCCAGCACGGCCTGCCCGGCCTGCGAGTGCAGGACCTCCGGGTGCCACTGCACACCGGCCAGCCGCCGGTCCAGGTCCTCGAACGCCGCGACCGGCGCGCCCTCGGACGCCGCGAGTACAGCGAAACCGGCGGGCGGCGCGTGCACCGCGTCACCGTGGGACATCCACACGTTGAGGTCCTCGGGGATGCCGGCGAGCAGCGTCCCGGCCTCGCTCACCGTGACCGGCGTCCGGCCGAACTCGCGCAGTCCGGTACGCCGGACCTCGCCGCCGAGCGTCTGCGCCATCGCCTGGAAGCCGTAGCAGATCCCGAACGCCGGTACGCCGGCCTCGAACAGCCCGGAGTCGACCCGCGGAGCGCCCTCGGCGTACACCGACTGCGGGCCGCCGGACAGGATGATCGCCTTCGGCCCCTTCGCCAGCATCTCCTCGACCGGCATCGAGTGCGGCACGATCTCGGAGTACACCTTCGCCTCGCGCACGCGGCGCGCGATCAACTGCGCGTACTGCGCCCCGAAATCGACGACCAGGACCAACTCATGCTGCGTCACCTGGCAAAGCCTATCGGTGCAGGTCAGCAGGGCTGTAATCCACCGCTCGCCCGGTCACCGCCAACACCTCGCTGGTCACCTCCAGCCCCGGAAACCGCCGCCGCATCGCAGCCTCGTACCGAGCCGCACCCGCCTGGTCACCGATGTAGTCGGAAATCAGATGCACCCCGAACCACAACCGCACACGACACCGAGTCGACAAGCTCACAAGCCCCGACGCTAGCGACGCAAGTTGTCCCGGGTGTTACCGAGAGTTACAGCCTGAAGACACTTCAGGCCTTGCGAACCGTGATCGTCCGATTACGGTTCGAGTCGTCGACGATCTAGCATCGATCAAGAGCTCCGCAGACATGCTGAGGGCCCGTCGGCATAGACCGACGGGCCCTCAGGTGTTCATGTAACGGAGAGACCTGCCTCCGCCTTCACAAAGAAGTTTAGGATCATGCCTCCTGCGAATCAAACCGCCCGCTACCACGCTGTGGTCGCCGGCAAGATCAGCGGACCGCGTCTCGCGCCGTACCTGGCGGCGACGGATGGCAATGTCCGCCGAGCCCTGACGCTGTATCAATGGAGTGTCGAACTCTCCGGCGCGGTGTACGAGTGCCTGCATCGATTCGAGGTGATTCTGCGCAACGCGCTGGACGAGCAGCTCTGCGGCTGGAATGTGGTCCAGCGGGATCGGCAGACGGGCCGATCACACTCGTCGGACTGGCTCATGGACCCAGCCCGCTTGCTCCGACGACTGGCTGGCGACGACATCCGCAAAGCCACCCGGAGAGCCCAGACCGCCTTACGTGGCGCCGGCAGGGCACCTGGGCATCCCGACGTACTCGCCCAACTGAGCTTCGGCACCTGGCGCTTCCTGCTGCCCGACAACGATCCCGGCAGGCAGCATCTCTGGAACAAGGCGCTCGCCGCAGCGTTCCCGAGCTTAACCGGCGCGCCGTCGGACCTCGTGGATCACGTCGACCACATCTACAAACTGCGCAACCGCGTCGCCCATCTCGAGCCACTGCTCAACTCGAGCATGGTTGCAGACCGGCTGACCCGGATGAGGACCGTTCTGCTTGCGATCGACCCAGCCCTCGAGACGTGGTTCGTCTCGCGGCAGCGCGTGACTGCGACGCTGAAGACCAAGCCCTAGGTGTCAGGCCGTCACACCGCTGTCGAAGTCACCACCAACCGCGCCGGGGCGCGGAAGGAGAGCAGTTCGATCATTGGTGGGGGCTCGACCAGGCGGACGCCGGTTAGCAGCTGCTGTGCGCAGTCGAGGGCTACTTGGGTTTCCATTCGGGCTAGGGCGGCGCCTAGGCAGCGGTGGATGCCTAGGCCGAAGGCTAGGTCGGGTGGGCCGCCGTGGCCAGTTAGGCCGAGGAGGATGGGGGCGCCGGCCGGCAGGTTCACGTCGGCCAGGGTGGTTGGCTTGGCGGTGATTCGGCGCCAGGTGGGGACCGAGGACGCCTCTTGGAGGACCTGTTCGACTGTGGTGCCGGGGCCGTCCAGAGAGCGCTGGAAGGCGGTGGAGATGAGTTGGGTCGTGGTTTCCTGTCCCGCGATCAGCAAGAAGTAGCCAACCGCGCACACCTCCTCGTCGGTCAGCCCCAGACCGACCAGCACCCCGAACAGGTCGTCACCGGGCGCCTTCCGAGCGGCCGCGGTACGCGTGCGCAGCCAGGCGTAGAACTCGGCAGCGCTGTGCGCCAGCTCCAACTGCCGGTCCTCATCGGGCCAGCCCCAGAACAGTTCCAGCGAGTCGAGGCTCCAGGCCTTCAGCGCAGGTACGTCGACGTTCGTCAGGCCGAGCATGTGCAGTACGACGAGGGCCGGCGGCTCCGCGGCGATCGCCTGCACCAGGTCAACCGGTTGACCGTCAGCAAGGGCTCTCATGGCAGCCGCGACTCGTGAGGTGTTGAGTTCTCGGGTCAGCGGTTCGGCAGCGGCGACGCGGGCGGGACTGAAGAACCGGGCGACGGCGGCACGGATCGGGCGGTGTGACTCCCCCGCGTTGTTGGCCAGCGTCGGCGGCAGCGCGAAGCCGACGCCGGACAGGACGCGGAGCGCCTTCACGGACAGCGGCGTGTGGGCGAGTACGGCGTTGTCCGGGCGGAACGTCTGCGGGTCGAGCAGCACTTCCCGCGCCAGCGCCGGGTCGTCGACGACCCAGTACCCAAGCGTCTCGTCGTACCGGGCCGGGCAGCCGGTAGCGGAGCTCCGCGTCACTCGAACCATCCCGGTGCGGCGGCCCGGAACTCCTCTCGGCTCCAGGCGCCGGCACCCGCAGGGATCCGCCCGATCACCGGGACCCCGGTCGTCGCCGGGAGGTCCTCGAGGTTGCAGCTCTCGGCGAGATCCGGCTCGGCCGGCCAGGACCCGATCACCAGTCCCTCGACCGGCAGCTCCCGCGACCGCAGCGCCTCGACGGTCAGCCCGGTGTGGTTCAACGTGCCGAGCCCGGCGCGGGTCACCACGACGAACCGGAACGGCGACGTCAGATGCTCCGCGAGATCCGCCAGGTTGTTGCCGTCAGCATCAAGTCCGACCAGCAGTCCGCCGGCGCCCTCGACCAGCACGGTGTCGTAGACCCGGGCCAGGTCGTCGATCGACGCGGCGTACTCCTCGACCGACGGCAGCGGGATCCCTGCGCGCCGGGCGGCGGTGGTGGGCGCGAGCGGTTCGGGCAGCCGGACGCCCTCGTGCAGCGCGGTCACGCCGCTGAGGCGGACGACCTCGGCGAGGTCGCCCGGCTCGTCGGGGCCGACGCCGGTCTGGGCCGGCTTGACGACTGCGACCGACTCGCCGGCGCGCACCGCGAGCGCGGCGGTGACGATCGTCTTGCCGATCTCGGTGTCGGTCCCGGTGACGAAGGTAATCATGAAACCGTCCCCATCGCGTCGACGATCACGGCGCAGGCGCGATCGAGATCGGCGGCCGACAGTCCCGCGTGCGCGGTGAGCCGCAACCGGGAGATGCCGTCGGGGACGGACGGCGGCCGGAAACTCCCCACGCGTACGCCGTTCCGCAGGCACAGCTCGGCCGCTCGGACGGTCTCGCGCGGTCCCGGCATCGGGACGGAAACCACCGCGCCACGCGACGGCGGCACGTCACACGCAGCCGCCAGCCGCGCCGCGGCCGCGTGAATCGCCGCGGGACGGTCGGGCTCGGCCTGGAGGACCTGCAATGCGGCAAGAGCAGCGGCGCACGCCGCCGGGTTGAGACCGGTGTCGTAGATGAACGGACGTGCCCGGTTGACGAGGTGCTCGCGGAGCACCGACGGACCCAGCACGACGCCGCCCTGCGAGGCCAAGGACTTGGACAGAGTCATGGTGACGACGACGTGCTCCAGCCCGGCGAGACCCTCCCCATGCACGGATCCACGACCGTTGCCGCTGACCCCCAACCCGTGGGCTTCGTCGACCAGCAGTACGGCGTTGTGCGCGCCGGCGACCGCGGCCAGTTCGAGCAGCGGCGCTTCGTCGCTGAGCACGCTGAACACCGACTCGGTCATCACCACCGCATGCGGCTCGTTGCGCTCGGCAAGCACTTTCTCGACGGCGTCGACGTCGTTGTGCGGAACAATCTCGACCCGGGACCGCGCCAGGCGGCAGGCATCCACCAGCGAGGCATGCACGTGTTCGTCGGAGACCAGCAAGGTTCCCGGCCCGCCGAGCGCGGTGACGACACCGAGATTCGCAAGGTACCCGGACGAGAACACCAGCGCGGACTCTTGCCCGACGTACGCCGCCAGAGCGGATTCGAGCTCCTCGTGAAGTTCCGTCGTACCGGTGACGAGGCGGGACGCGGTCGAGCCTGTCCCCCAGGTGCGTACGGCGTCAGCGGCAGCCGTCACTACCCGCGGATCGCGAGTGAGACCGAGGTAGTCGTTTCCCGCGAGGTCGATCAGGTCACCGTCCGCGGCCCGCGCAGTGAGCCGCCGGGTCAGACCCCGGGCCTCCAACGCGGCAGCCTTCGGGGCGAGCCAGTCCTGCAACATCAGCCTGCCTCCTCGACCGCGCCTGTAATTGCCGCGCCGATGGTGGCGATGTCGGCGTCGGTGCAGACGTACGGCGGCATTGTGTAGACGAGATCGCGGAACGGCCGGACCCAGACCCCGCGACGCAACGCAGCGTCGGTCAGCCGCGGCAGATCCACCGGCCCACCGAGCTGTACGACGCCGACCGCGCCGAGCACCCGCACCTCCTTCACCGCAGGCAGCTCGGCCGCCGGAGCGAGCCCTGCCGAAAGCCCTGCGGAAATCGCAGCCACCCGCGAAGCCCAGTCCTGGGAGAGCAGCAGATCGATCGACGCGAGCGCGACCGAACACGCGAGCGGGTTCGCCATGAACGTAGGCCCGTGCATCAACGCACCACCCGGCCCGTTGGAGACCGTGTGTGCGACGTCCGACGTACACAGCATCGCGGCCAGCGTCAGGTAGCCGCCGGTCAGCGCCTTGCCGACGCACAGGATGTCGGGGTCGACGCCCGCGTGCTCGGACGCGAACAGCGTGCCGGTGCGGCCGAACCCGGTGGCGATCTCGTCGAAGATCAGCAGGAAGCCGTGGCGGTCGGCGAGCTCGCGGAGAATGCGCAGGCAGGCGGGGCTGTACGGGTACATCCCACCGGCTCCCTGCAGGACCGGTTCGACGATGATGCCCGCGATCTCACCCGCATGTCGCTCGGCCAGGGCCGCCAGCTCGCCGGCCCAGGACTGCAGTTCCGGATCGGTGTCCGGCCGGTCGAAGCCGGCCGGCGGTTGCGGTCCGAACACCTGCTCCTTGAGCGCGCCGGTGAACAGCGAATGCATCCCGTTGACCGGGTCGCACACGCTCATCGGCGCGAACGTGTCGCCGTGGTACCCGCCGCGGACGGTCAGCATCCGCGTACGCCCATGGTTGCCGCGCGCAACCTGGTACTGCAGCGCGAGCTTCATCGCCACCTCGACCGAGACAGATCCCGAGTCGCAGAAGAACACGTGCCGCAACGGCTCCGGCGTGATCTCCACGAGCCGCTCGCCCAGCCGGACCGCCGGCTCGTGGGTCAGCCCACCGAACATCACGTGACTGAACTCGTCGACCTGGCGCCTCAGCGCGGCGTCCAGCACCGGGTTCCGGTAGCCGTGGATCATGCACCACCAGGACGCCATCGCGTCGATCGCCTCGACAGTCCCGCCCGTACCGTCGTCCAGCTGCAGCCGTACGCCGTCCGCGCCCCGGACCAGCCGCACCGGCGAGGGCTCGGTCAGCGACGAATACGGATGCCACAGCAACTCCGCGTCCCGCTGTAGCCACCCATTGACCGACTGTGACACCGCGCTCCTCCGTCCTGAGGATTCCCAACGGTAATCGGTCCTCTCCCCGGCCGCCGCCGCAGGTAGGCCGGATGTGACGAGTACCTCCATGCCGCCTTCCCGAGTCCCGACGGGGCTAGAAGGCGGTGCCGGCCTTGGCGATGTGGAGCGTCACCGCGTCGGGGTGCACCCGCGGCCGACCCATCGCGGTCACGGCCCGGACGCCCTCGACCGCCTCGTCCCGGATCCACTGCACCGGCGCGACCAGACCCAGCGGCTCGACCTGCGCCACGGACTCCAGGAAGTACCGCGACTCCAGAACGGTCCAGGCACGGTCCCGCTCCCAGGTGATCGCGTCGGCGGTCCGGGCCGGCTGCTGCCAGGCCGCGTTGCCATCGCGCTGGTTGCCGTACACCAGCTCCCCGTCGGCACGCAGTACGCCGACGCGATCGGCCCACTGCCCCGTGTCGACCAGCTCGGCCGCCCGCAGCACACCCACGTAGCCGGCATCGTGGGCGCTCTGCTCCACGAACCGGCCGAAGCCGAACTTCTCCAGTGACCGGATGTGCCGCTCGAGAATGCCCAGCCGGCTGCGTGCCTCGGGCACCGCGAGGAGGGCGACCTCGACCTGGTAACCGGCCGCCTTGAACCGCTGCGCCGACTCGGCGAACGCGTCCGGGTCGGCGAGCTCGGTCTCGACGATCGCGTCGTACCGCTCTCGGATCACCAGTTCCTCGGCCAGTGCGAGCCAGCGCCGGCCGTCGGCGGCGACATGTCTCCAGGCGGCCGGCGGTACGTCGGTGATCGGCTCGTAGAAGTCGGGGTGGTACGGCTCGTAGGTCAGCGCGCTGAGGACGAGCGGACGGCCGCGGCGCTGCAGGACCGCTTTCGCCAGGGCGGTGATCGAGGCCTTGCCGTCCCCCGGCTGACCACCGACGAACATGACGATCGGCTGCTCCTGCGGTACGCCGCTCAGCTGGTCGGGAACGATCCGCTCGCGGAAGATCCGCGCGCTCTCGGCCTCGTCGAGCAGGTGCTGGTCGTCACTGGTTGCTGCAGGCCCCCATGGTGCCGTCACTATCCCCCCTGCGCATCGTCGTCTTCGTCGTCCGAGTCCTCGTCGTCCTCGTCGTCTTCTTCGTCGTCATCGTCGTCGTCGCCGGCCGCGAGGAGGTTGTCGGCGTCGTGGCGGATGCTCTCGGTCGCGCTGGTGTCCAGCGGGGTGAGGTCCTGCGCGCGCTTCGCCCAGGCCAGCTGTTCCGCCCGCCAGAGCTCGATGGTGTCGGTGTCGGGCTCGTCGGACTGTTCCTCGGTCGCGATGAACTGCGTGTAGAAGCCGATCGACTGCCGAACGCCCTCCAGCACGGTCTCGTACCCGACCGCGCGCGGCGTCGTCCAGGTCGCCTTACCGAGTTCGGCGAGCACGTTGACAGCGACGTTGACCACGCACGAACTTTATCCGACCGTCTAGGTCACACACGCCCGTACCCACGTCTGGCTGAACTGAGGGTGAACCCCAGCCGCGGTTATGTTTCCGAGGCGCCGAACCGGAGGGGAACCAGTTGCCGGATCGCGGCGTCTGCTTCTGCACAACGACAGTGCCGGGCCGCCCGCGGCCCGCAGCGAAGAGGGGTTACCAGGTGCCTTCGTACGGCAGCAAGGACAGCAAGAGCAAGGGCAGCAAGACCGAGAAGGGCTCGGGGTCGACGGGCAAGGGCGACCTGCCGGTCCTCTACCCGACCACCCACCGCCCCAAGGGCAAGGGTCAGGGCCAGAGCCGCTAGCCGCTGCCTCATATGCACTCGATCACACACAACAACTCGGAGGGATAGACGATGGCAACCGGTAAAGACGGCAAGTCCCGCGAACACAGGGGAAAGGGCAAGGGCACCGAGACCAAGCACCAGTACGGTCAGGCCCGTAACCAGGCCGACCAGCAGCGCAACCCCAACCCGAACACCCGCGCCGGACGCGCCATCATCAAGGCGAACAAGGACAAGGGCAAGGACGGCAAGAGCAAGTAGCAACCCTGCGACACTCCGCCGGGGCGACCGTAGATCGGTCCGCCCCGGCTTGCTGTTCGCCCGAGCAGACCGCCTTGCTTTCACCCGGATCAGTCGGCTTGCTTCACCCGGGTCGTCGCGCCGCTTGCTTCGCCCGGTCAGCGGCGGCGGGAGCCGCGTCTCGGGGTGGGCTGACCGTCGCGTGCGGGGCGACCGCCGGTGCGCTTACCTCGGGGGTTTCCGGGCTTGCTACCTGCCGGGCGGGGTGCCGCTGGTTTGATCGGGTCGGACTCGAGGGCCTTCTTGACCGCGTTGAAAGCGTCGTTGGCGTTGCGGACTGGCTTGACGCCGGTGAGTTTGGGGATGGCGGAGCGCTGGCGGCGGGTGTGGGTCTGGATGCGTTCGACGACGCGGGTGCGGACCTCGTCCAGGTCGGCGCCGGTCAGGCTCTGCACCGGTTTGCCGCGGTCCAGGGCGACGTCGAACCATTCGGTGTAGCCGTGCGTGTGGACGACCTGGTTCGGCGACTTCTGGCCGAGGCGGTGGTACTGCGTCAGTACGTCGTACCGCTCGTCGAGACCGAGGACCTCCTCGCGCAGCCCGAGCTCGACCTGGCGGTCGTAGGTCGCGGCGACCCGCTGGTCGATCTCGGCGGCGGAACGGTCGACCGACAACACGACCTGCCGGGTCGCCGGGGCGACGGCCCGTTCCGGATCGTTGCCCATGGCACGCGCCAGTGCGTTCACGATCGCGTCGTAGTTGTTCTCGTGGATCTTCCCGGCCGCCTTCGGGTCGAGCCGCGAAAGTACGGCGTACGCGTCCTCGGCCATGCTGCGCGGGAAGTCACGGCGTACGGCGTTCCGCGCCTCCGCGACCGCGTCCACCTCCCAGCCCTCCAGCAGCGAACGCACGTACACGCTGGTGCCGCCGACGACGACCGGGACACCTCCGGCGTTCCAGCACTCGTCCATGTGCTGGCGCGCCTGCGCGACGAACGTCTCCAGCTCGAGCTTCCGCACCGGCTCGGTGACGTCGATCATCGTGTGCGGGATCCCGCGCATCTCCTCCGGCGTGGTCTTGCTGGTGCCGATGTCCATGTACCGGTACACCTGCCGCGAGTCCGCCGACACGACCATCGGCGGCAGCCCGAGCTCGTCCCGGATCCGCAGGCACAGATCGACCGACACCGCGGTCTTACCCGCCGACGTCGGTCCGTAAAGAGCGACCAGGAGCCGGGGCACGTTGGACATACCCCAACCCTAGCCGGACCCGGCCCGACGCCGGCGCAGTCCTCAAACGCCGTGCTCGTTCGGCGTCTTCGGGGTCCGGCCCGCGAAGTTGCCGATCACCTTGCCCCGGGTGTCGCGAACCTTCCCGTCCTCACCGAGACGGCCGGCAACGGCCTCCTTAGCGGCCTTCCTCGCCTGGCGCCCCGTCAGCTTGCCGCCATTCGCCACCGCGTCGCTGCGTGCCGCCTTCTTCCTGCTTCCGTAACTCATCGCGCTGACTTCCCTCCCGCGTCGAATGATGAAACGACGGTAGGACCACGCAGTGGCAAACGACCGTTCCAATCAGTGTGCGGTCAGGATGCCGTGGACGGAGCAGCGGGCTGACCAGCCCATGGGGTGGACCTGGACGATCATTCGGCGGCGGCAGCTCGCGCAGTACCTGGGTGGTTCGAGGGCCAGTGCGCGGCGGCAGTCCTCGTGGGTGCCGTCGGTGATGTCGCGGCCGCAGTGGCCGCAGTACGTCGTCTCGGTCACAGCGTCTTCTGGAGTTCCTTCACCGGCATCTTCAGCTCGGCGAGCAGGTCGAGGTCGGCGGTCGCCGGGCGGCCCAGGGTGGTCAGGTAGTTGCCGACGATCACCGCGTTGATGCCGCCGAGCAGACCTTCGCGGGTGCCCAGGTCGCCGAGGGTCAGCTCGCGACCGCCGGCGTACCGCAGGACCGTCCGCGGCATCGCGAGCCGGAACGCGGCGATGGTCCGCAGCGCGTCCTTGCCGTCCATGATCTCCAGGTCGCCGAACGGCGTACCGGGCCGCGGGTTGAGGAAGTTCAGCGGGACCTCGTGCGGGTCGAGCTCGGCGAGCTGCGCGGCGAGCTCGGCGCGCTGCTCGAGCGACTCACCCATCCCGACCAGACCTCCGCAGCACAGCTCCATCCCGGACTCGCGCACCATCAGGCAGGTCTCCCAGCGCTCCTCGAAGGAGTGCGTGGTGACGACATCGCCGAAGTACGACCGGGCCGACTCGAGGTTGTGGTTGTAGCGGTGCACGCCCCACGACTTCAGCTCGTCGACCTGCGCTCGAGTCAGCATGCCCAGCGAGCACGCGATGTTGATGTCGACCTCGGCGTTGATCGCGTCGATGCCGGCCTTCACCTGGCTCATCAGCCGCTCGTCGGGCCCGCGAACGGCGGCGACGATGCAGAACTCGGTGGCGCCGGTCTTCGCGGTCTCCTTGGCGGCCTCGACGAGTTCGGGGATGTTCAGCCAGACCGCGCGCACGGGCGAGGTGAACTGGCCGGACTGGGAGCAGAAGTGGCAGTCCTCGGGGCAGCCGCCGGTCTTCAGCGAGATGATCCCCTCGACCTCGACCTCCTCGCCGCACCACTTCACCCGGACGTCGTGCGCGAGAGCGAGCAGTTCCGGCAACTGGTCGTCGGGCACGGTGAGAACCTCGACCAGTTGCTCCTGGCTCAGCCCGGTGCCCTGCTCCAGAACCTGCTCACGTGCCACGTCCAGGATCTTGCTCATGGTTCTCCTGCCTCATCTCAACGGTCGGCCTCACAGTAGGTCAGACAGGTACGGCGGGGCTGCGGCGGGCGTCACGTGGAACACCTGCGACCGAAGTGCCTCACCGCCACTCTCCGCACTCCCCGGAAAAAGTTTCTGGGTTTTTCTGCGGAACCTCGTAACCCCCTGTAGATGGGCTCGTTGATGTGTGCAGAGGCGGTTATCGCAAGGAAGACCGCCACCCGGTTACCAGGAGCTACAAATGCTGATCATTACGATCAGCACGCAGAGTGGTCACAAGCCCTGAAGCCCCTGGAAATCGGATGTAAGGTAGTAACCAAGAGCTCGGGTCGCCAGCCATGGTTGGCGATCCGATCCCAAAGCGCCGGGCGCCTCACCCCGGCTTGAGTGGGTCCCTCGGGAAACGATTTGGGCGGAAACGTTCCCGAGGGACCTGCTCCCTTTTCCGGACCTGTTTCGAAAAGGCACAGCGCGAAAGCCTCAGCAACTTACTGCTGAGGCTTTTTCATTTCGCGCAATTCTTCGCTGTTCTGTTACGACTCCGTCACAGCCTGCTTCGGGAAGATCGGGAGCCGCAGCGCACCGGGCGCATCCGTCGGGACGACCGGGTGCTCGGGCCTCACCGGCTGGATCCGCTGGTACGCCGTACCGACCGCCGGCCGCGGGTCCGTGGCGCCCTTGTTCGGCCAGAACGAGAGCGCCCGTTCGGCCTGGGCGGTGATCGTCAAGGACGGGTTGACGCCGAGGTTCGCGGAGATGGTCGAGCCGTCGACGATGTGCAGTCCGTCGTACCCGTAGACCCGGTGGTACGGATCCACGACGCCCGACGACGGTGAGTCGCCGATCGCGCAGCCGCCGATGAAGTGCGCGGTCATCGGCACGTTGAACGGCTCCCCGATCGTGCCGCCCGGCGTACCGTTCATCAGCTTCGCCATCCGCCGGACCACCTGGTTCGCGACCGGGATCCAGGACGGGTTCGGCGCGCCGTGCCCCTGCTTCGACGTGAGCTTCCACCGGCCCAGCCGGTCACGCTTGCCGTACGTCGTGATCGAGTTGTCCGCGGTCTGCATCACCAGCGCGATCACGGTCCGCTCGGACCAGTGCTTCAGGTCGTACAGCTTCCGGATGTTCTTCCGCTGGACGCCGAGCTCGCGCAGCCAGGTCCGCCAGCGCGGCTTGTCGCCGTCGCCGTCGGTCAGCACGGTCTGCAGCAGCGACATCACATTGCTGCCCTTCCCGTACCGCACCGGCTCGATGTGGGTGATGTCGTCGGGGTGGAACGACGACGTGATCGCGACCCCGCGGCTGTAGTCGACGTCGGTGTCGCGGGAGATCGCGCCGAGCAGCGACTCCGAGTTGGTCCGGGTCAGCACGCCGAGCCGGTCCGACAGCCGCGGCAGTTTGCCCTCGTCGCGCAGCCGGTGCAGGAGCTTCGCCGTACCGAGAGCCGACGCGGCGAAGATCACTTGTCCCGCGGTGAACCGGCGGGTGGCCTTCTTGTTCGACGTACGCCGGGTGTCGATCGCGTACCCGCCGTCCGGCAGCGGCTCGACCGACGTGACCGTGGTCAGCGAGTAGACCTCGGCTCCGGCCTTCTCGGCGAGGTAGAGGTAGTTCTTCGTCAGGGTGTTCTTCGCGTTGTGCCGGCAGCCGGTCATGCACTCGCCGCAGTCGATACAGCCGGTACGGCGGGGGCCTGCGCCACCGAAGTACGGGTCGTCGACCTCGACGCCGGGCTCACCGAAGAAGACACCGACCGGTGTCGGGTGGAACGTCTCGCCGACGCCCATGTCCTCGGCGACCTGCTTCATCACCTTGTCGGCCGGCGTGAATCCGGGGTACGTCGTGACGCCGAGCATCCGCTTCGCCTGGTCGTAGTACGGCGCCAGCTCGGACTGCCAGTCGGTGATGTGCGCCCACTGGCGATCGGTGTAGAACGCGGGCAGCGGTTCGTACAACGTGTTCGCGTAGACCAGGCTGCCGCCGCCGACCCCGGCGCCGGACAGGATGATCACGTCGCGCAGCGCGCTGATCCGCTGGATGCCGTACCAGCCGAGCTTCGGCGCGAACAGGAACCGTTTCTTGTCCCACGAGTTCTTCGCGAACCCCGCGTCGTCGAACCGCGCACCGGCCTCCAGTACGGCGACCCGATAGCCCTTCTCGGTCAGCCGCAACGCGCTGACCGACCCGCCGAAGCCCGAGCCGACGATGACGACGTCGTAGTCGAAACTCACGGGCGACCGATCTTCTTCAGGATGCGGAGTGCGCCGGTCATCAGTTCCGCGAATTTCTCGTCGGAGAGGCCGTGGGAGGCGGCGATCGGGATCAGCCGTTGGGTGGCGATCGCCTGTGGTTCGACGTACCGGCGGATGCCCTCGACGCCCTGCCTCCGACCCAGGCCGGACGACCGCATGCCGCCCATCGGCGTGTCGATCGAGCCGAACGTGGCGCCGTACCCCTCGTTGACGTTGACCGTGCCGGCCATCAGCTGCGCTGCGACCGCGCGACCGCGACGGCCGTCGCGGGTCCAGACGCTGGCGTTCAGGCCGTACTCGCCCTCGTTCGCGCGCTGGATCGCCTCGGACTCGTCGGAGAACCGGTAGATCGAGACGACCGGCCCGAAGGTCTCGTTGTCGAAGCACTCCATCGCAGGGGTGACTCCGGACAGGACTGTCGGCTCGTAGAAGAGCGGACCGATGTCCGGGCGGGCCTTACCGCCGGCAAGCACCGTGGCGCCCTTCTCCCGAGCATCGTCGACGTGCCGCGTCACCGTTTCGAGCTGCGCCTTCGAGATCAGCGAGCCCATGTCGACGTCCCAGCCGGTGCCGGCGCTCAGGCGCAGTTTCTTCACCCGGTCCACGAACGCCGTGACGAAGGCGTCGTACACCTGGTCGGCGACGTACAGCCGCTCCATCGAGACGCACAGCTGGCCGGCGTTCGCGAAACACGCCCGTACGGCGCCCTCTGCCGCTCGGTTGATGTCGGCGTCCCGCAGTACCAGCATCGGGTTCTTACCGCCGAGCTCGAGGCTGCAGCCGATCAACCGCTCGCCTGCCTGCTTCGCCACCAGCCGGCCGGTCTTGGTCGACCCGGTGAAGCAGATGTAGTCGGCGTTCTGGATGAGCGCGCCGCCGACCGTCGGGCCGTCGCCGTTCACCGCGAGCCAGGCCTCCCGCGGCAGGCCGGCCTCGTACAGCAGCTCGATGCCGCGCAGTGCGGTGAGCGGGGTCTGGCTATCGGGTTTGTGGACGACGGTGTTGCCGGCCAGGATCGCGGGCAGGCCGTCGGAGATCGCCATCGTCAGCGGGTAGTTCCACGGCGAGATGATGCCGACGACACCCTTCGGGACGAACCGCTCCTCGGCACGGGTGAGCAGCGGGAAGATCCCGAGCTTGCGCTGCGGCTCGAGCAGCTCGAACGCCTTGCGGCCGTAGTACCGCGCCGTCAGCGCGACGTGTGCGAGCTCCTCGAACGCCTGCTTCCGCGCCTTGCCGGACTCGCGGATGATCAGGTCGACCAGCTCGTGCCGGTGATCGAGGACGAGATCGTGGTACCGCAGCAGGATCGCCGCACGCTCCGCCAGCGGCACCCGCCGCCACGTCTGCTGGGTCCTCCGGGCGGCCCGGACGGCCGCGACTACGTCGTCTTCACTCGACACCGGCAGGTCCGCGATCGGCTGCCCGGTGGCCGGCGCGTACGACGTCCGGGTGCCGGCCGTGGCGCGCAGCAGCCCCGACAACCGGCGGATGACCGACTGATCGGTCGCGTACGACGCGGTCGGGTCGAGCTCCGGATCCGCAGGAATCGAAGTCTGCTCACTCATACACGAAGGCTACCTGCCGGTAATAGCGGCTGTCAGTATCAAGAGACCGTTAAGCTGATCCGCTGAGAGGGCGTCTGAGCACGCTGCGCCGTCGCGAGCAGGTGCTCGGTGCGGTGCATCGGCGTGCGGGAGCGAAGGTCTCGATGCGGAGCATCGTGGCCTTTGCTCACGTGCGGCGAGGTGCCGTGCCGAGTGCCGCGCAGTAGGCGCAGCGTGCTCAGACGCCCTCTCCGACCTGCGAAGGGGTGGAACGTCAAGATGGTGGACAGCGGGGGGCTTTGGACGCCTCCTGAGGACGAGCTCGGTGAGGCGCTGCAGACAGCCCAGGTGCTGATCGAGGAGGGCCGCGCCGACGAGGCAGGGCCGTACCAGCAGCGGGTCATCGAGCTGGCCAGGGAGCGGGCCGAAGGGCACCCGAACCACTACGAGGCCAAGCATCTGATGGCCGCTACGCAGTACGAGCTGGCCGGATCGCTGAACGCGTCCGGCCGCCACGAGGAGGCCCTCGCCGCGCTGCACGAGGCGCAACTCGGGTACACCGAGCTCCAGGACGCCGGCGTACTCGACGCGACCTGCTTCCTCGCCGACGTCCGCGCCCGGCGCGCGATGACCCAGGCACACCGAGGTCACGGCGCCACCGCCGTACTCGAGATGGACGGCGCGGTGATCGCGTACGGCCAGCTCGTCGGCGGCGAGGACGGTCTCAAGCACCAGCCGGACTTCGCCCGGGTGCTCGCGATGAACGCGCTCATCCTGCGGCGGTACGGCGACCCCGCGCTGGCGGTCGCGTCCGCGGACGCGGCGACCCAGCTGTTCCTGCAGCTCGCGGACCAGATCAACGAGAGCCCCCAGTCGCTGTCGTACGCCCGCTATCTCTGTACGGCGACCGCGGTGTCGGCCGACGTCCACGCTGCAGAAGGGCGGCTGGACCTTGCGCTCGAGGCGGACGAGATCGGACTGACCACGGCCGACACGCTCGCCGACTCGGACTCGGCAACCGACATGCGCACGCTGGTCGCCGCCCTGGTCAGGAAGGGCAAGCACCTCGGCATCGTCGGCCGGTTGGAGGGCGAGGCCTGCTTGCGGACGGCGTACGACACCGACGCCGAGACGGCGGCCCGGGTGGTCGAGGAGCTGGACCGCGGGTTGCCGCTGACGCTGGTCGCGGCATTGGAGAACGCGGAGATCAAGCTCGGGCCGTTCGAGCAGTACCACCGGCTGGTGGCGCTGAGTGAGCCCGCGCCCGGGATGACGCTGGCGACCGTGTCGGGCCGGACAGATCCGGAGTCGGCGGCGCAACGCGCGACCGAGCTCGCGGAGTTGGTGAAGCCGCTGCTGTCGCAGGACGGCAATGCCGCGCTCACGCTGGGCATGGAGGCGCACTACCTGTTCGCGATCTCGTCCGAGCGGGAGTCGCACCGGATGCGGTTCCAGACCGACATCTACGTGCCGATCTGGGCGCAGCTGCTGCTCGACATCTCCGAGGCGTACTTCCAGGCGGGGCGCACCGATCTCGCGCTCGATCTCGGCGGCTGGTGCGCGGAGGTCGCGACCGCCCTGATCCCGTACGCCGACGACAACCCGCTGATGAAGGACCTGGCCGGCGCCTGCTACCGGCACCACGGCAATCTCCTGGCCGCCACCGGCGACCTGGCCGCGTCGCACCACGCCCACGAGGCCGCGGAGCAACTCCAGCTCGGCCGTTGACGTCCCGGCCTCCTCCGGCCCACGCTGACGCTGGGAGGGGGATGTCATGGACGTTGTGGAACTGCACAATCGCACGGTCGCCAACTTCGCGGACCTGGTCTCGGAGGTGCCGGCCGATCAGTGGTCGGCGCCGACGCCGTGCTCGGACTGGGACGTCCGGGCGCTGGTCAACCATGTCGTCGGCGAGGAGCGCTGGACCGTGCCGCTGATGGCGGGCAAGACGATCGCCGAGGTCGGGGACACCCTCGAGGGCGACCTGCTCGAGGACGATCCGGCCGGTGCGGCGTCGTACGCTGCCCGCGAGGCGGAGGCCGCCGCGACCTGGTCGATCGACAAGGTGCACCTGTCGTACGGCGACGAGGATCCGCACGAGTACCTGCGACAACTCGCGGCCGACCACCTGATCCACGGCTGGGATCTGGCCGTCGCGATCGGCGCACTGCCGCGGATGGACCCCGAGGTGGTGGACGAGGTCGCGGACTGGTTCGCCAAGCGCGAGGAGCTCTACCGGTCGGTCGGAATGATCGGCAACCATCTGGAAGGCTTCACCGATCCGGCCGACGCCCTGCTCGCGGCGTTCGGGCGGGATGCGCGGTGGACGCCGGCGACTCCGGTGCTCGAGCGGTTCGGGGCTGCCTTCGATGAGGGCGACCTGGAGACGGCGATGTCGCTGGTCACCGACGACATCGTGTTCGAGTCCACGTCGCCGGCGCCGAACGGCGGGCGCTTCGAGGGCGCGGACGCGGTCCGGGCGGTGTGGGCGACGCTGTTCACGGACACCGTCGAGCCGCACTTCGAGACCGAGGAGACCGTGCTGCTCGGGGACCGGGCCGTCGTACGGTGGCGGTACTCCTGGCGCGAGCCGTCCGGCGACCGCGCCCACGTCCGCGGCGTCGACGTACTGCGACTCCGCGACGGCAAGATCGCGGAGAAGCTGTCCTACGTCAAGGGTTGACTGCGTGGACCGGGCTGGTCCTGCAGGTCGGGGCGGAGGGCGCCGACGAACAGGCCGGCTTCGGCCTCGGTCATGCCGGTCTCGCTGACGACCAGGGCGGTCGCCTGGTGGAGTTCGCCCGCGGCCTTGAGGGCGCGGGTGCGCTCGGCCAGGTTGGTGCCCGGGCGGCGGACCAACGGCGTACCGGTCGTCGGCGGCACGTACCGCCCGAGGCGGATGTCGTCGACCAACTCCTTGGACTGCTTGAGGTCGAGGCCGGTGCGGTCCCGGATCAGCTTGACCGCGTGCACCGCCTTCTTCGTGGTGATCAGGAACCGCACCTGATCGACGTCGTCCGGGGACAGTCGGCCTCGCGCTGCGGCGAGGGCAACATTGTCCGTGTCCTGGCTGCTCCGGCGGCTGAACAATCCCATGCGGCAATCCTTCCAGAACCCGTCAAACCGGGTGAACTCGACGCAAGTCGCGTCAAGCTGCCAGCAGTCGCAGGATCTCGGGCCACGCTCGGGCACCCAACTCACGGTCAGCTGCCTCGGTCCCGCCGCGCGCCATCCGCTGTCCCGCGGTCTTCGGCTCCTCCCCCGGCAACACCGCACGATGCCCGGCCTCGGGGACCATCACGATCCGGGTCGCCTGCTCGCCGCGACGCCGCTCGATCTCCTGCGCGAACTCGACCGCCGGCCACACCTTGTCGTCACCGCCGGCGATCAGAAGCACCTGGTTGATGCGCTCCACCGGGATCCGCGCCTGCTCCGGAGCACGCCGCAGACTCTGGCGATACAGACCGGTGTAGCTCGGCGGATCGTCCTCGGGCTTCCAGTCCAGGTCGAACGGCACGAACGGCAGCGGCTCCCCCTGCCAGGTCCAGGCCGACCGCTGACTGCCGTCCTCCAGGTTCCGGCCCCACACGTAGGCGCTCGGTGCGAACGCGACCACCGCGTCGACCCGCTCGTCGAGTGCACCCAGCAGCAACGCCGCCTCGGCACCCCACGAGCTGCCCATCACAACCAGCCGATCGCGGTGCGCCAGCTCATCGACCGGGAACGACTCCAACGGAACCTCGTGCGTCACCGTCCAGCGCGGAGCGAGTACGTCGTACCCCTCGGCCTCGAGCAGACGAGCCCGAGCCAAGTCCGGCGTACCGCTCGAACCGTGCAGGAGCAGTACGCCGGTACTCAACCGACGACTACCTCGACTCGCTGGAACTCCTTGAGTTCCGTGTAGCCGGTGGTGGCCATTGCGCGTTTGAGGGCGCCGACCAGGTTCATCGTGCCGTCCGGGACCCAGGACGGGCCGAACAGGATCTGCTCCATCGTGCCGGTGACGCCGACCTCGACCCGCTCACCGCGGGGCAGGTCCTGGTGCCAGGCCTCGGCGCCCCAGTGGAACCCGCCGCCCGGAGCGTCGCTCGCGCGGGCCAGCGGCGAACCGACCATCACGGCGTCCGCGCCGCAGGCGATCGCCTTCGCCACGTCACCGGACCGTCCGACCGAGCCGTCCGCGATGACATGCACGTACCGGCCGCCGGACTCGTCCATGTAGTCCCGCCGCGCCGCCGCCACGTCGGCCACCGCACTCGCCATCGGCACCGCGACCCCGAGCACCTTCCGCGTGGTGTGCGCCGCACCGCCGCCGAAGCCGACGAGTACGCCGGCCGCGCCGGTCCGCATCAGGTGCAACGCCGCCTGGTGCGTCGCGCAGCCGCCGACGATCACCGGTACGTCGAGGTCGTAGATGAACTGCTTCAGGTTCAGCGGCTCCGCCTGGCCCGACACGTGCTCGGCGGACACCGTCGTACCGCGGATGACGAACAGGTCGACCCCCGCGTCGACGACGTGCTTGGCGAACTGCTTGGTGCGCTGCGGCGACAGCGCACCGGCCACCGTCACACCGGAGTCGCGAATCTCCTGCACCCGCTGCGAGAGCAGCTCGGGCTTGATCGGCGCCGCGTAGATCTCCTGCAACCGGTGCGTGGCCTGCTGCGTCTCGAGGCTGGTGATCTCCTCGAGCAGGCTGGTCGGATCCTCGTACCGCGTCCAGAGACCTTCGAGGTTCAGGACGCCGAGACCGCCGGCCTTGCCGATCGCGATCGCGGTGGCCGGCGACATCACCGAGTCCATCGGCGCGGCCAGGATCGGCAGCTCGAACCGGTACGCGTCGATCTGCCAGGCGACCGAGACCTCCTCGGGGTCCCGCGTGCGGCGCGACGGCACGATCGCGATGTCGTCGAACGCGTACGCCTGCCGACCCCGCTTCGCGCGGCCGATCTCGATCTCGGTCATCTGGTGTCCTTACAGGTAGCAGGCGGGTCAGCGGCCCGAGTAGTTCGGGGCTTCGACCGTCATCTGGATGTCGTGCGGGTGGGACTCCTGCAGGCCGGCGGAGGTGATCCGGACGAAGCGGCCCTTCTCCTGCAGCTCCGGCACGGTCCGGGCGCCCGTGTACCACATCGACTGCCGCAGGCCGCCGATCAGCTGGTGCGCGACCGCCGACAGCGGGCCCCGGTACGGCACCTGGCCCTCGACGCCCTCGGCGATCAGCTTCTCGTCGGAGCCGCCGTCGTGCTGGAAGTAGCGGTCCTTGGAGTACGACTTGCGCAGGCCGCCGGCCGACGACATCGCGCCGAGCGAGCCCATCCCGCGGTACGCCTTGAACTGCTTGCCGTTGATGAACACCAGGTCGCCCGGCGACTCCTCGCACCCGGCGAGCAGCGAGCCGAGCATGACCGTGTCCGCACCCGCGACGAGCGCCTTGGCGATGTCACCGGAGTACTGCAGGCCGCCGTCGCCGATCACCGGGACACCGGCCGGCTTGCAGGCCAGCGACGCCTCGTAGATCGCGGTCACCTGCGGCACGCCGACGCCGGACACGACCCGCGTCGTACAGATCGAACCGGGGCCGACGCCGACCTTGACGCCGTCCGCACCCGCCTCGACCAGCGCCTGCGCGCCCGCGCGGGTGCCGACGTTGCCGCCGACGACGTCCACACCGCGGGTGGCCGGGTCGGCCTTGAGCTTGCGGATGATCTCGATCTGGGCCCGGGAGTGACCGTGCGCGGTGTCCACCACGAGCACGTCGACACCGGCCTCGACCAGCGTCATGGCCCGCTTGTAGGCCTCGCCGAAGAAGCCGATCGCCGCGCCGACCATCAGCCGGCCGGAGCCGTCCTTGGTGGACAGCGGGAACTTGTCGCGCTTGACGAAGTCCTTGAGCGTGATCAGCCCGGTGAGCTTGCCGGCGTCGTCGACCAGCGGCAGCTTCTCCACCTTGTGCTTGCTGAGCAGCGCCATCGCGTCGTCGGCGGCGATGCCCTGCCGGCCGGTGATCAGCGGCTGCTTGGTCATCACCTCACGGACCGGCCGGGACAGGTCGGTCTCGAAGCGCATGTCGCGGTTGGTGACGATGCCGACCAGGACGCCGGCGTCGTCCACCACCGGCACGCCGGAGATCCGGTACTGCCCGCAGAGCGCGTCGGCCTCGCCGATGGTGGCGTCCGGGCCGATCGTGATCGGCTGCGCGATCATGCCGGACTCGGAGCGCTTGACCAGGTCGACCTGCTGGGCCTGATCCTCGATCGAGAGGTTGCGGTGCAGCACGCCGAGGCCGCCCTGGCGCGCCATGGCGATCGCCATCCGGGCCTCGGTGACGGTGTCCATCGCGCTGGACACCAGCGGGATGTTCACCTCGACGTTGCGACTCAGCCGGGACCGCGTGACGGCCTCGGACGGGATGACGTCGGACTCGTTCGGCTGCAGCAGTACGTCGTCGAAGGTGAGGCCGAGGACGGCGAACTTGTCGGGAACTCCAGCGGGGGTGATGTCCATGGGGAAAACGAGCACCTTTTGTACGGCGACAACGGAACCCCATCCTATCCGCGCCGCCACCAGGCCCCGAATCCGCCGTCCACAGGCCACCACAAGCAACCGCCCGCCACGGATCGTGGCGGGCGGTCGGTGGTCGAACGGTTACTTGATGGGCGCGTTCACGACGTCCAGGATCTGCAGCAGGCTGGCGTCGGCGGTCGAGCCGTACGTCCGGGCGATGGCGGCATGCTTGCCCTCGGCGTACGCACCGCTGGAGTGCTTGCCCTTCGGGTAGGCCTTGCGGACCGAGCCCGTGCTGACCGTCCCGCTCGCGTGCTTCCCGGTCGGCTTGGCGGCCGCCTTCTTCGCCGTCGCCTTGCTGGTCGTGACGGACTTGGCCGTCGCGTCGGGCGTGCCGAAGAACCGCTCGGTGGTTTCGTTCGCGACCGGCTCACCGCTCGGCGTCGGCAGGACCGGCGCCACGATCGTCTCGACCACGTCCGCGATTTCCTTGACCTGGTCCGGGACCTGCGTGACGTCGCTACCCGGCGTCTCACCGGCGCCCGAGGTGTCGGTGCCCGACGTGTCCGAACCGCTGGTACCGCCGGTGTCACCGGCGGGCGTGGTGGTGCTGTCCGAGCCCTGCGTGGTCTCCCCGTCGCTCGTCTGCCCCTCGCCCGCGCCGGCGCTCGGCGTGGCCGTCGGCTCACCGGTCGACGTGTTGTTGTCGCCCGTGCCCGTGTCACCCGTACCGGTGTCGCCGTTCGTCGGCGGCGTCGTGGTGGTCGGATCCGTCGGAGTCGGCGTGGGCGTGTCGGTCGGCTCGTCGGTCGGGGTCGTCTTCGGGGGGTCCGGCGGCGTCTCCGTCGTCTTCGTGTCCGTCGGATCGGTGGTCTTGGGGTCGGCCGGCTTCGTCGTGGTGGTGTCGGTCGGCTTCGCCGTCGTGGTGTCGTCCGTCGGCGTCACCTCGGTCGTCGGCTTGACGGGGCCCTGCGTCTTCTGCTCATCGATCGGCAGCGGGAACGCCACAGGCCTCTCGCCCGGTGGCACAACGACTTCGGGCGTTCCCTTGATGTCCTGCGCCTGCGGGTCGTCGCCGGCGGAGCCGCCCTTGCCCGCGTTCTCGGCGGCGTGCTGGGCCGTCGCCTTGGCCTGGAAGTCCTTGCCGACCTTGACGATCTTGCTCCGGTCCACGACCGGCAGTCCGTCGAGGTCCTCCTTCGGGAAGCTGGTCTGCGGACGGACCGCGTCGACCATCTTCTCGATGACCTTCTCGTACGGCGACAACGGGTCACCGGTGACCGCCGCGGCCACCCCGGAGACCGACAGCGCCGCCACCGCGGCGACACCGAACGCCAGACCGCGGGTCGCCATCTTGCGGGCGAACGGGTCGGTGACCGGGTTGAGCGCGGCGCAGCGCGCCAGGAAGCTCTCCGGATCGTCGATGGTCTCCACCGGGAGCTCGTCCTCGACCTCGACCGCCAGCCGCAGATCGGCCAGCAGTGCGACGGCCGGGTCGTGCTCGCCCGCCGCTCGGGCGGACTCCCCACCGGCGGCGAGCAGATCGAGCAGCGCGTCATCGGCCTCGATCGCGTCCAGGTCGAAACGGTCAGCCATGATGCCCCTCCCCTGCTCTTCCTCGTTCCAGCTCTGCTTCATGCCCCACAAACCCCCTGAGCGTGTTCAACGCCCGATGCTGTGCGACCCTCACCGCCCCCGGTGTCATCCCCAGTGCCCGGCCGGTCTCCTCGGCTGACATCCCCGCAACGACGCGCAGGCGCAAAATCTCCCGCAGTTTCTCCGGCAACTTTTCCAGCAGGCCCATGATGTGCTGGACCTCTGAGTGCCGAACCGCGCGCTCCTCCGGCGTCGGTGACTCGTCCGCGCCGTCCGGCAGGTCCGGCGTCGAGACGTCGGCGACCGCGAACGCACGCTGGGCATCGGCGACCTTGCGGGCCGCGATGCCGTAGACGAAAGCCTCGAAAGGCCTCCCCTCGTCACGATACCGGCCCAACGCGCCGAACACCGCGACACATACTTCTTGTGCGACGTCGTCGACCATGTCGGCGCCGCCGGGATAGGTCCACAAACGGGACCGTACGTAACGGTGCGCTACTGCGCGCACCCTGGTGAGCAGGTCATTGAGAGCTGTACGGTCCCCGTCGCCGGCCAGCGCGGCAAGATCCCTGAGCTCGACCCGGTCGTGGGTGTCAGGTACTCGGACCTCTGTCACCCCTTGCCCCCTCGTGTTCGGACCGGTCAGCCGTGAAAGATGGTACGGCGCTCAACTCTCATTGCATAGTGGCAATTCGTGATCAAGCCCCCCAAATGATCACAATCTGTCACTACTGACCAGTTCGATCTACGGCGCCGCGAAGCGGACCAGCTCGGACGCCTGCTCGCCGCCCCAGTCGATCGGCGTACGACCGACCTCGCGCCAGCCGGACCGTCGATAGAGGTGTACGGCGGCGCCGCGGTTGTCGACCACCTCGAGCGAGAGCTTCCGCCCGAGCTCGGCAGCGGTCGTCACGCAATGGTCGAGCAACTGCCGCCCGATCCCCTGCCGGGTCGCCTGCGGATCCACGAACAACCGCTCCACCTCGGCAGCATCACCCACAGCCGTCAGCACCACATGCCCCACGACCCGCGCGCCACTCACCGCGACCCAGCAACCCAGCCGGTTCTCCGGCGTCAGCCAGGTTCGCGGGTCAGCAGGCCAGTTGATCGGGTACGCCGCCTGCTCGTGCACAGCCCGCAACAGCTCCACGCAAACACCCAGATCGTCGTCACCCCGCGCCCGTATCAACACCCACCCATCCCACCAGATCCCCCCGACTCCCCCGTCGTACGGGGGTGGAGACAGGCGTCGGGGACAGGGGACGTGCAATTGCCTGTTCCGACTCACCGGGGCCTGTGCCCACATGCCCGCCGTACAACAGAGCACCGCCCGGCAGTTGCCTGCCGGGCGGTGCTTGGTGTGCTGTCGAACTACTGGTGCTGAGGGATCAGTGGCCGTGGCCGTGGCCGTGACCGGCTGCGGCGGGCTCTTCTTCCTCGGGCTTGTCGACCACCAGGGTTTCGGTGGTCAGCAGCAGCGCGGCGATCGAGCCGGCGTTGGCGAGCGCGGACCGGGTCACCTTGACCGGGTCCAGGACGCCCTGCGCCAGCAGGTCGCCGTACTCACCGGTGGCGGCGTTGAAGCCGCTGCCGGACTCGAGCTCGGCAACCTTCGCCGTCACGACGTAGCCCTCGTAGCCGCCGTTCTCCGCGATCCAGCGCAGCGGCTCGACGACCGCCTTGCGGACGATCCGGACACCGGTGGCCTCGTCACCGTCGAGCTCGAGGTCCTTGTCCAGCACGGTGGAGGCGTGCACGAGTGCGGAACCGCCACCCGCGACGATGCCCTCCTCGATCGCGGCCCGGGTCGCGGACACCGCGTCCTCGATCCGGTGCTTCTTCTCCTTCAGCTCGACCTCGGTGGCCGCGCCGACCTTGATGACGCAGACGCCGCCGGCCAGCTTGGCCAGCCGCTCCTGCAGCTTCTCGCGGTCCCAGTCGGAGTCGGTGCGCTCGATCTCGGACTTGATCTGGCTGACCCGGCCCGCGATGTCCTCGGCCTTGCCGGTGCCCTCGACGACGGTCGTGTTGTCCTTCGAGACCACGATCCGGCGCGCCGAACCGAGCACCTCGAGGCCGACCTGGTCGAGCTTCAGCCCGACCTCGGGGGCGACGACCTGTGCGCCGGTGAGCGCGGCCAGGTCCTCCAGCATCGCCTTGCGGCGGTCACCGAAGCCCGGCGCCTTGACGGCGACCGAGGTGAAGTTGCCGCGGATCTTGTTGACCACCAGGGTCGACAGCGCCTCGGCCTCGACGTCCTCGGCGATGATCAGCAGCGCCTTGCCGGACTGCACGACCTTCTCCAGCAGCGGCAGCAGGTCCGCGATCGCGGAGATCTTGCCCTGGTGGATCAGGATGTACGGGTCCTCCAGCACCGCTTCGCCGGCCTCGGCGTCGGTGATGAAGTACGGCGAGATGTAGCCCTTGTCGAACTGCATACCCTCGGTGAACTCGAGCTCGGTCCCGAAGGTGTTCGACTCCTCGACGGTGATCACACCGTCCTTGCCCACCTTGTCGAACGCGTCCGCGATCAGGCCGCCGATCTCGGCGTCCCGGGCGGAGATGGTGGCGACGTGGGCCATGTCGCCCTTGTCGTCGACCGGCCGCGCGGTCTCGACCAGCCTGGCCGACACGGCCTCGACGGCCGCCTCGATACCGCGCTTGAGGCCCATCGGGTTGGCGCCGGCGGCGACCGCCCGCAGGCCCTCGTGCACCAGTGCCTGCGCCAGCACCGTCGCGGTGGTGGTGCCGTCACCGGCGATGTCGTTGGTCTTGGTGGCGACCTCCTTGGTCAGCTGCGCACCAAGGTTCTCGAACGGGTCGTCCAGCTCGACCTCACGGGCGACGGTCACACCGTCGTTGGTGATGGTCGGGGCGCCCCACTTCTTGTCCAGGACGACGTAGCGGCCCTTCGGGCCCAGCGTCACCTTCACCGTGTTCGCGAGCTTGTCGACGCCACGCTCCAGCGCGCGCCGCGCGTTCTCGTCGAACTCGAGGATCTTCGGCATGAAGAAAACCAGTCCTTTTCCGTATGTCTCGTTGCAGGAGCGAGCGCTGTGTCCAACTCCGCCCCACCACCCCGGTCGGGATGCCGGACCCACTCCGCCCCGGCGCCAGAGGCTCCGGGGCGGTGTCAGTCAGGAACAGCGGGCGTTCGTCACTTGCTGACGACTGCGAGGATGTCGCGGGCGCCCAGGATCAGGTAGTCCTGACCGTCGTACTTGACCTCGGTGCCGCCGTACTTGGAGTAGATGACCTTGTCGCCGACAGAGACGTCCAGCGGGACGCGGTTGCCGTTGTCGTCGATCCGGCCCGGGCCGACGGCGAGGATCTCGCCCTCCTGCGGCTTCTCCTTGGCGGTGTCCGGGATCACCAGGCCGGACTTCGTGGTCTGCTCGGCTTCGAGCGGCGCGACGAGGACACGGTCCTCGAGCGGCTTGATCGTGACCGACACTTGCTGACCTCCACGGTCGAATTCGCTTGTCTGTGACATGTGGTCGCGCTCCCCTGCCGTCGCGGGGGTCAGGAGGCCGGACCGTTGGCACACTCACACCGAGAGTGCCAACACCGAATCTAGGCCGCGATTAGCACTCGGTCAACTCGAGTGCCAAACAATCTCCGGCAACCCGGTGATCGGGCGGGTACGGAATGTGGCCGAACGCTGGGCCGAACCCTCTGGCGCATGCGACCGTTCTCTCAGAGCGATCGGAGGAGAGGCCATGGCGTTCAAGGTACCGGCGCTGCCGAAGCTGTCCGGGCGGACGATCGCCCTGCTCGCCGCCGTCGGCGCGGTCGCCGTCGGGGCCGTCGCCGCCAACGCGTCGAAGAACCCGTCACCATCCGCCGCAAAGCCGTTGTCCACAGCGCCGGTCTCCGAAGCGCCGGCGGCCAAGGCGCCTGCCGACCAGCCTGTCGCCCACGACGCCACTGCCGCCGAACTGAGCGCAGCAGCCGCTCTGCCGCAGTGCAGGTCCGCCCGCCTCGTGCCGGTGAACCGGAGCTGGGGCATCCCGATGCCGTCGATCCTGGGCAGCACCAGCACCACCTGCAACCTGATGTACGGCGACGACCCGTACCGCGGCTCCAGCCGGACAGGCGACCCGGAGACCGCGATCCAGGTCCTCCAGCGCAACCTGAACTTCTGCTACGGCTCCAAGCTCGCTGTCGATGGCATCTACGGCAGCAACACCCGCGCGGTCGTCAAGACCGTCCAGCGCAAGCACCACCTGGTAGTCGACGGCATCTACGGCCCGAAGACCCGCTCCGCGATGAACTGGCGGCTGTACTCGATGGCAACCCGCAGCTGGAGCAGGACCTGTTCGAGCCCCCTTTAAAGTTGCCGGGTGAGTGTTACCGCGCTGCTCGACGGACCGGGCGCTGAGGTACTGGCTGCCGCCTGCGCCGAGTACCGCCCCGGCAACGAACTCCAACTCGTCGAGAAGCTCAGACGCCGGTACGACGCAACGCTTGTCACGACTGCGGTCACCCAAGCCGCACTGCGCCACCGCGCCGTCGCCAAGTTCGGACCGGACGCAGAACGCATGTACTTCACACCAGACGGCCTGGAGCAAGCCACCCGCACCACGGTGAGCACCCACCGAGCCGCACGGCTCGCAGCCACCCTGCTGGGCGCCGCCGTGGTCGATCTGGGATGCGGAATTGGCGGTGACCTCATCAGCGCCGCACGCGCCGGACTGCGTGTGACCGGTGTCGAACGCGATCCAGAGACAGCAGCCACCGCCCGCGCCAACCTGTCCGCACTGGGACTACCCGGCGAGGTACTGGTAGGCGAAGCCGAGTCCACCGACCTCACGCCGTACGACGTGGTTTTCGCCGACCCCGCGCGCCGGGCCGACGGACGGCGGGTGTTCGACCACAACGCATACTCGCCGCCGTGGTCGTTCGTCACCCAGCTCCTGCAGCGGACTGCGTGCGTGAAGGTCGCGCCCGGCATCCCGCACGACGCGATCCCCGAAGGTGTGGAAGCCGAATGGATCAGCGACTCCGGTGAGGTCAAAGAGGCCGCCCTCTGGTCGGGGCAGCTCTCCCCCGGCACGTCCCGGCGGGCCACGCTGCTCCCCGGCGGTGCGAGCGTCACCGACGCACCGGAAGCCGACAGCGGTCCGGTCGGCAGGTACATCTACGAGCCCGACGGTGCAGTGGTCCGAGCCGGTCTGGTCACTGCGGTCGCCGCAGCGGTCGACGGCTGGTTGCTGGATCCCCGCATCGCCTACGTCACGGCGTCGACGTACGTCCCAACTGCGCTGGCCTCGGCGTACGAGGTGCTGGAAGAGCTGCCCTACAAGGAGAAGGCGTTGCGCTCCTGGGTCCGCAACCAGGGCATAGGGACCCTGGAGATCAAGAAGCGCGGCGTGGATCTCGACCCGGCCCAGCTACGCAAGAAGCTCGCACCGAAGGGCTCCACGTCTGCGACCCTGATCATCACGCGTATCGGCCGCGACGCCGTCGCCTACTCGTGCCGCAGGGTGACGACCAGCTTCCCGGTCGCCTGATCGTCCTCCATGCACCGGTGCGCCGCGACGATCTCGTCCAGCTCGAAGACGCGGTCGACGTTCGGCCGGTAGACGCCGCTCTCGACCTCGCTCACGATCCGCTGCAGCACGTCCGCGCGACCCTTCATCGTCTCGCTGTGGAACGCCGTCAGCCGGGTCCCGGACGGGATCATCGCGATCGGCTCGAAGTCCTGGATCAACCACCCGCTGAGTGAACCCGCCACACACACCGTGCCGCCGCGACGGACCAGCCGCAGCGAGTCCACCGCCGTACGCGCGCCGACCAGGTCCAGAACGTACTCCGGTCCGTCCGGCCAGATCTCCCGCAGCGATCCGCCCAGCGATCCACCCAGCGATCCGCTGTCGTCGACCACCACATGGTCCGCGGTCAGCGCCTCGACCTTGCTCTCCTGCCGCGTCGTCACCGCGGTCTCGACCCCGGACCCGGCCGCGATCGCCGCAGCAGCCATCCCCACCGACGACGTACCGCCGCGAATCAGCAGCCGGCCGCCGCGCTCGATCCCCAACGCGTCCAACGCACCCTGCGCCGTCAGGTACGTCTCGGGCAGCGCGGCCAGCACCTCCCACGGCAGCGTGGTGCCGACCGGCATCAACGTTGCGTTCGGCAACAATGCGTACTCCGCATAGGCCCCGTCGTACACCCGGCCCATCTCTCCCATCACCGCCGCGACCGTCGTCCCTTCCGGTACGGCGGGATCGGTCGAGGTAGCCACGACGCCGACACATTCGATCCCGAGGACCCGCGGGAACCGCACCGACGGCGAATGCCCCTGCCGGGTCCGCAACTCCGACCGGTTCAGACCGGCTCCGTGGACCCGCAACAGACTCCAGCCGTCCCGAACCGCCGGCACCGGCAACTCGCGAAGCTCCAGCACTTCGGGGCCACCCGCCCGGACACACACCGCGGCACGCATCGTCGCACTCATGCCTTCACTCTCGCCGCAGACTGGCATGGCCGACCACCGATAGAATGCCAAGCTATGCCCGTTGGCCGCCAACCTCTCCGCTCGGAACTCTTTCCGTCCGCCGGCGCCCACCACTGGGCCTCGGGCGGCACGAGCCCGCTGCAGACGCACGACGAGGGACACCTGGTGTACGCCGCCCGCGGCGTCCTGGCCGTGCAAACAGATCGGGGTACGTCGATCGTGCCCGCCAACCGGATCGCCTGGACGCCGGCCGGGTTCACTCACCAGCACCGCGCCCACGGCGAGACCGACATGCGAATCGTGTTCCTCCCCGCACCCCTGGCCGAAAGCATCCCGGACCGTCCGGCCGTGTTCCTGGCGTCCGGCCTCGCCCGCGAGGTCGTACTCGCCCTGACGAGCCGCCACCTCGAGCCCGCCGCCCGTGCCCGCCTCCAACACGTTCTCGTCGACGAACTCCACGAGGCGACGGAGCAGCCACTGCAACTACCCGAACCGCGCGACGACCGCCTGCGCAGCATCGCCGAACTCCTCCGCGAGAACCCCGCGGACAACACGCCCCTCGCCGAATTGGGACGCAATGCCGGAGCCGGCGCCCGCACCCTGAGCCGTCTCATCCGCAACGAGCTCGGCATGACGTACTACGAATGGCGCACGCAACTCCGCATCTACCACGCTCTCGTCCTGCTCGCGGACGGCCACGACACCACGTACGTCGCACACGCCTGCGGCTGGGCGAACCCGAGCGGCTTCATCGCAGCCTTCGCCGCTGTCGTCGGCACGACGCCCGGCCGCCATCGCGCCCAACAATCAGGACTTGCGTTCGCCGCACATTCGAACATATGATCGATCTCACGAGCGGGTCTCCGGGCGACAAGCCGGCGGGCGAGGTGCTGCGTCCGCTGCCGCAACTCCCCGGAGACCCGCCACTAACTTGCCCGGAACCGTTCCTTCACGGCCATCCGGAGCCGGGCGATCGCGATCTCGCCGATCGCCGACGCCGTCTGATCGCGCACCGTCGGCAAGTGCTCGTCGCCACCACCGGCAGGGATCCCCGCCACGAACTCGGCTACCAGCCGGTTCCAGTTCTTCGCGCGCCGCAGCATCGCGTGCCCTTCCCCGGCGAGCGAATACGTCGTCACCGCTGTCCCGGCCGCACGCAGCCTCTGCACGTACGCCGCCGTGCCCTCGGGAGACGTGATCGTGTCGTCGGTCCCGTGCACGAACGTGACGGGCGGCCGAAGCGCGACGAGCGGCTCGTCGCGCGGCAGCCACGGCGCCAGCGCGAGCACGCCCGCCACCCGCGGATGATCGCCGGCGCCGACTACGGCTCGCCCGCCCATCGAGTGCCCGATCAGTAACACGCGCGAGATCACCGGCGGCAGCTCGTCCAGAACCGTCCGCAGATCGGTCGCCGCGTCGCCGGCGTCGTTCCAGCCGCGGAAGCGATACCGGACGAACCCGATCGCGGCGTTCGGCGCGACCGACCGCGCGGCCTGCGCGAACGGCCACAACCGCAGCACCGCAGGGCGCCACAGGTGCGGGTCGGAGTGCGAGCGCTCCTCCCCGCCGTGCGCGAGCAGCACCAGCTCGGTCGCGCCCGCCGGGTGCCGGACGAGATCGACACCCGGACGCCTCACGGCCGCACGTACAACTCGGCCGGTTCCCTGCGGATCGCCATCATCCGTCCAGGCGGCGTTTCGCTGAAACCGTACGACCGGTAGAGCTCGTGCGCGTCGGCGGTCGCCAGCAGGATCTGCCGCAGGCCCTTCAAGTCCGGATGCTCGAGCAAGGTCGACACGACGAACCGCCCGAGCCCGTGCCCCCGGTGCGACTCCAGCACGAACACGTCGGCCAGCCACGCGAACGTGGCCCGGTCCGTCACCATCCGCGCGTACGCGACCATCGCACCGTCCGCGCCGTATACGCCGAGGTTCAGCGAACCGGCGATCGCCCGGTCCACCACCTCCCGCGGGATCCCCTCGGCCCAGTACGACGTACTCAGGAAGCCCTGCACCACGTCGACGTCGATCCGCTCGGCGTCGTCGTCCGCCTCGAAGCCGTCCGGGCCGGTCCACCTCATTTGTTCAGTACCTCCGTGATCGGCATGGACGAGTCGGCAGGAAGGTCGAGTGGTGACGGCGCCTTCCCGGACCGGACCAGCTCCGAGCCCAGCGCGGCGACCATCGCGCCGTTGTCGGTACACAGGCCGGGCCGCGGCACCCGTACGGCGATACCCGCCGCGGACGCACGCTCCTCGGCCATCGCCCGGAGCCGCGAGTTCGCCGCGACACCGCCGCCGATCAGCAGGTGCTCGAAACCGCGGTCCTTGCACGCGTCGATCGCCTTGCGGGTCAGTACGTCGCAGACCGCTTCCTGGAACGCCGCCGCGACATGGTTCACCGGCACGTCCTCGCCGTCCCGCCGCCGAGCCTCGACCCAGCGCGCGACCGCCGTCTTCAACCCGGAGAACGAGAAGTCGAACCGGTGCCGCTCGAGGTCCCGCTGCGACGTCAGACCGCGCGGGAACGTCACGTACAGCCGGTCCCCGCCGTCCCGCGCCGCCTTGTCGATCCACGGCCCGCCCGGGAACGGCAGCCCGAGCACCCGAGCCACCTTGTCGAACGCCTCACCGGCCGCGTCGTCGATGGTGCTTCCCATCGGTACGACGCCGTCGGTGATGTCCTCGACCGCGAGCAGGGACGAGTGCCCACCGGACACCAGCATCGCGACGCAGCCCTTCGGCAGATCGCCGTGCTCCAACGTGTCCACCGCGACGTGCGCCGCCAGGTGATTCACGCCATAGATGGGTTTGTCCAGCGACAGCGCCAGCCCCTTGGCCGCGGCAACGCCGACGAGCAACGCGCCGGCCAGACCGGGCCCGCTGGTCACCGCGACCGCGTCGACATCGGTCGGTTTGATACCGGCCGTCTCGCAGGCCCGCCGGATCGTCGGCACCATCGCCTCGAGGTGCGCCCGGCTGGCCACCTCGGGGACGACCCCACCGAACCGGGCGTGCTCCTCGACACTGGACGCGATCGCGTCGGCGAGCAGCGTCTGCCCGCGCACGATCCCCACTCCGGTCTCGTCACACGACGTCTCGATCCCCAGAATCAGGGGCTCTGTAGTCACTGTTCCTCCCGCCACCGCATGATCACCGCATCCTCGCCGGCGCCGTAGTACCCGCTGCGCCGGCTGATCTCCTCGAAGCCGAAGCCCCGGTACAACCCGATCGCCGATTCGTTGCCCGCGGCAACTTCCAGTAACACCGTCCGCCCGGCACAGCGGTCCAACGCCGCCGTCAGCAACTGCCCGCCGATCCCGGTACGGCGCTCTGCCGGGGTCACCGCGATCCGCAGCACCTCGACCACATCAAGCGCGACCGGAGGCAGCAGCAGTACGACGTACCCGACGAGCGCGCCCTCGTCCGCCACCAGGACGACCCGGTCCTCGCTCAGCCGGTCGAACTCGTCAGCCCAGGCGCCCGTGCCCCAGGCAGCCTGGCCGAAGCACAGCTCGTCCAACGCGACCAGCTCAGCCTGGTCGTCCGAACGTGCCGCTCTGATCGCAGGTCTCACAGCACACTCTTCGGGCCGCTGGACATGGTCACGTCCGGCCGGCGCAGGTACAGCGGATCCGGCGCGACGACCTCGAGCGTCCCGGTCGCCACGCCCGTCGCCAGCACGTCGGCCGACGGGTACTCCGGGACCTCAACAGCGGTCACGCCCAGCGCCTCGGCGTACAGCACCGCGCCGCGGCCGATCACGGGCAGCCCGGACAGCACGTGGGCGACCTCGGCAGGCTTGTCGACCGCAGGTCCCTCGAGCCGCCGACGACTGCCGTCCGCGGCCGGCCCGTCGTACAGCGCCCAGTAGATCTCCTTGCGCCGCGCGTCTGTCGCGACCGCGACAGGCAACGTCAGCGTCGACTGCCGGGCGAGGATGTCGAGGCTGCACACGCCGGACACCTCGATCCCCAGCACCTCGCCCATCGTCCGAGCCGTCACGAGTCCGACCCGCAGCCCGGTGAACGGGCCCGGGCCGACGCCGACCGCGATCCCGGTCAGGTCGCGCGGCGTGACTCCTGCCGTTTCCAGCGCCGCTGCGATCGCGGGCGCGAGGAGTTCCCCGTGGCGCAACGCGTCGACGGTCGTCGACGAGGCCACGATCTCGCCGGCCGGCGTGGCCAGTGCGACAGTGACAGCGGCACTCGAGGTGTCGAAGGCAAGCAACATGTCAGTTCTTCTCCAGTACAGATACCTGGACGCCGGAGGCGGCCCATCGCGGACCCACCGGAGTGATCCGCAGCGACCGTGTCTCGTCGGTGTCGTCGTCGCCACGGGTCACCACGATGTCCAACCGATCAGGCGCCAGCGCCTCGGCCAGCCCATGACCCCACTCGACCACTGTGACCGCGTCCTCCAGGCTCGCATCCAGGTCGAGATCGTCGAGCTCGGCGAAGCCGCCGATGCGGTACGCGTCGACGTGCACCAACGCGGGTCCACCGGACAGCGACGGGTGCACGCGCGAGATCACGAACGTCGGCGACGTGATCGCGCCGCGCACCTTCAGCCCGACGCCGAGCCCTTGCGTGAACGTCGTCTTGCCGGCGCCCAGATCACCGGACAGCACGAGTACGTCGCCCGCCCGCAGCTGACCGGCCAGCTCCTCGCCGATCGCCTGCATCTCGTCGGCGGTCGGCACGGTCAACTCGAGGGGCATCGCCTTGGCGAAGGTCAGGTTGTGCGCCTGCTGGTCGACGACGGAGTACCCACGCCGCCTCCAGAACTCCACGGTGTCCGGCAGTTCGACCCGCGCGATCAGGTTCACCCGGCTGAGCCCCCGACGTACGGCGACCTCCTCGGCGCAACCGACCATCGCCGAGGCGACGCCACGGGCTTGGTACCGGGGGTCGACGGACACGCGGCGCAGGTTCAGGACGTCACCGACCTGCTCGAACAGCACCGCCCCGAGCGGAACGCCGTCGCTCAGCACCAGCAGCCCGCCGTGCTCGGCGATCGCCGCCGCCACGGTCGTCGCGTTCTCGGACAACGCCGTCGCCGGCGGGTCGAGAACCCGGCGCGCGGAGAAGGCATGGTGGATCACATTGACGATGTCGTCGACATGTTCCTGGGTGGCGTCGACGACGTGAAGGTCTGTCATGAGGGTCCTAGAGATTGTTCGGCTCGCTCGATCATCCCAAGGAGGGCCGCGGTGAATTCACGGTGGTGCTCGATCAGGCCCAGATGACCGCAGTTCTTCACCTCGACCAGCTCGGCGCCGGGCACCCGCCGGACGATCTCCTCGGCGTGCGCGAACGGTGTCAGGTGGTCCTTGTCGCCGCCGACGACCACGCACTCCACCTTCTGCAGCGGCTCCAGGGAGTCGTACTTGTCGTGCAGCGCGAAGATCGGGTAGAACTCCGCGATCACCTCGATCGGCGTCGCCGCGATCATCTCGTTGACGAACTCGGTGAACGCCGGCGGCACCTCGGAACCGAACGAGTACTTCCGGGTCAGCAGGTAGCTGATGTCCGTACCGGCCTTCCGGCTGCGCTCGACCACGTCCGGGATCCGGGCCAGCGCGGCGACCGTCGGCGTGGCCAGCGCCCGCGCGAGCATGCCGACCTTGCCCGGGAACACGATCGGCACCTGGTCCAGCCCGCCGGCGCTGGTCGAGCACAGGCCGACACCGATCACCCGGTCGCCGAACAGCTCGGGATGCTGCTCGGCGAGCGCCATGATCGTCATACCGCCCATCGAGTGACCGATCAGGATCACCGGCCCGGTCGGCGCGAACCGCTCGACGATCCCGTACAGGTCCCGGCCGAGCTGGTCGATGCTGACGTTCGCCTTCGCGGACCGGCCGGAGCGTCCGTGCGAGCGCTGGTCGTAGAACACCATCGTCCCGATGCCGGCCAGGTCACGGCGCTCGAAATGCCAGGCGTCCATGTTCAGGCCGTAGCCGTGCGCGAAGATCACGGTCAGGTCCTCGGGCGGCAACGGCAGCTTCCGGCCGAGCCGGCGCTTCGGCGGCGGTGCGGGTCGCCGCGAGCGCTTCAGCTCGTCCACCTCGACGTACAGCTCGACGCCGTCGTCGGCGGTGAAGATGTACGGCGTCCCGCGCTGGGACCCGAACGGCTCGGCCTCCAACTGCTTGCGTTGCCCTGAGCGCCGGCCGATCACCTGGCGCTCGACCGCGACCCCGGCCGCGGCTCCTGCGGCCAGCACTCCGACCGCGGCCCCGATCAGACCAGCAGTCCGCCCTGCTTTGGACATGCCGGTCTACCTTTCGACTGGGGCGCTGTCGATGTACCTGCGTGGGATCCGGACGCCCAGGCGAGTGACGATCTCGTAGTTGATGGTCCCGGCCGCGTCGGCCCAGTCGTCCGCGGTCGGCTCGCCCGACGTACCCGGGCCGAACAGCACGACCTCGTCGCCCGCCGCGGCCTGGTCGTCCTCGAGGTTCACGACGCACTGGTCCATACAGATCCGGCCGACGATCGCACGCCGTACGCCGTACGCCTGGACCGGTCCGCCGTTCGAGGCGTGCCGCGGCAGCCCGTCGCCGTACCCGAGCGGAATCAGGCCGAGCGTCGACGGCCGCGGCGCAGTCCAGGTCAGCCCGTACGAGACGCCGGCGCCGGCCGGCACCCGCTTCACCATCGCCAGCCGCGCCTTGAGCGTCATCGCCGGCCGCAGCCCGAGCTCGGACGACGGCAGCGCATGCCCGAACGGCGACAGTCCGTACGTCGCGACGCCCGGACGGACCAGGTTGAAATGGGTCTCCGGCAACGCCAGCGTGGCACCCGAGTTCGCGAGGTGCTTGAACTCGGCGTCGATACCGAACGACTCGGCGACCTCGATCGCCTCGGTGAAGGTCGCCAGCTGGGACTCGTTCGCCGGGCTCTTCGGCTCGTCCGAGGAGGCCAGGTGCGACCAGATGCCCTTGATCTCGATCCGCCCGGACGCCTGCGCGCGGACGGCGGCGCGGATCAGCGCCGGCCACTCCTCCGGTACGGCGCCGCCGCGGGACATCCCGGTGTCGATCTTGAGGTGCACCCGCGCCGGGCGATCCCGCACCCCGGCGACGAGTTCGTCGATCTCCCAGGGCGCGCCCGCGGACAGGTCGATCCCGGCCTCGATCGCGTCGGCCAGCGGCTCGCCCGGGGTGGTCAGCCAGCAGAAGATCGGCCCGGTGTCACCGGCCGCGCGCAGTCCGAGCGCCTCCTCGAGGACCGCGGCGCCGATCCAGTCCGCACCGGCCTGGCGGGCAGCCCGGGCGACCGGCACCATCCCATGCCCGTACCCGTCGGCCTTGACCACGGTCATCAGCTGCGCACCCTCGGCGCGGGCACGCAGCGTGCTGACATTGTGACGAATCGCAGCCAGATCGACCACGGCCTCAGCACGGACCGGACGTGACTCAGGAGTAGACATGGTCGTTCCAGTGTCTCAGGCTCCGTCGATGAGGGCTGCGAGGGCCGTCATGTTGTGGAAAACCGTGTCGGCTTCGGAAAGTTTCGCGGGGTCGGTCATGCCGGCGTACCCGAAGACCTTCATGCCGGCGGCGACCGCGGCGGCGACGCCCAGCGGGCTGTCCTCGACGACCAGGCAGTCGGCCGGTTTCACGCCCATCGAGGCGGCCGCGTGCAGGAAGAGATCGGGGGCGGGCTTGCCGTGCGCGACGTCCTCGGCGCTGAAGATCCGACCCTCGAACCGGTGCAGGAAGCCGACCGCGGTCAACGCCGTACGGATCCTTCGATGGGTGCCCGAGGAAGCGAGGCAGTACCTGACGCCGCGCTCGTCCAGGTGGTCGAGAACGGCCTCGACCCCCTCGATCGCCTGCAGGTTCGCAAAGCCGTCGAACAGCCGCTGGTGGTACCGGTCCTCGAGATCCGCGGGCAGCGGCCGCCCGAGCTGGGCCTCCGCCTTCTGGCGCATCGACGCCATGGACCCGCCCATGAAGTCCCGCACCGTCTCCTCGAAGGTGTACGGCAACCCGGCCTCCGTGAGCAGCTCAGCCAGAATCGTATTGGCCAACCGCTCGGAGTCCACCAACACACCGTCGTTGTCGAAAATCACAAGTCCAGTCACACAGAAACCCTAAGGTGTGTCTCCCGGTTCCACGCCGTCGCGAGGAGGTGCTCGGTGCGGTGCATCGGCGTGCGGGGGCGAAGGTCTCGATGCGGAGCATCGTGGCCTTTGCACCCGTGCGGCGAGGTGCCGTGCCGAGTGCCCCGCAGTAGGCGTGGGACCGGGAGACACACCTTCGGCGGCCACCGCGTGAATGCGGTGGCCGCCGGGTTTGCGAGAGCGGGAGGGTCAGTTCTCCTGGATGGAGAAGTCGGTGAAGTTGAAGCGCTGCTTGGTGTTGCCGGTAGACACCACCTCGACGCCGAAATCGACCTGCCAGGTGGTGGCCTTCGGGGTCCAGCCGCGCTTGGCCATGTCGTTGAAGAAGCTGGCCAGCGGCATCGTCCCGGACTTCTGCGTCACCTGCGACACGTACGCGGTGTAGCCGTTCTCGTGCCAGACGTCGTACGTGAAGCCGCCGAACGTCACGGTGCCCACCTTGTCGCCGCCCGGGACCTGGTTCTTGTTGTCGGTCCAGATCATCAGCTCGTTGTTCAGCCCGTCACCGATCCACGCGTCGAACGCGACGTTGTAGATGCAGGCCGGGCAGTTGGCGGGCGTGCTCGCCGCGAACTTGGCCGACTGGATCTTCGACAGCGGTACGTCGTTGTAGTCCTTGTGCACGTTCGGGTACGCCTGGACGCCCTTGTCACCGGGCAGCGGCTGCGTGACGTCGAGGAACCAGTTGTTGTAGTTGCACGCACTCAGCGTGTAGGTCCCGTTGTCGTTGTTCCACATGTTGTTGTGGACGTAGTACGCACCGAACGCCCGCCCGTCGCCCTGGTTGTTCGTCGAGGTGGTGACGAACGACGGGCTCGTGCACGTCTGGCTCGGGCTGGTCGTCGACGTAGGTGTCGTCGAAGTGGTGGAAGGAGACGTCGGGGTCGACGCCGGCGGCTTCGTCGGAGTGGTGCTCGTCTGGGTCGGCGTCGCAGTCGGAGTGCTCGACGTCGGGGGCTTCGTCGGAGTGCTGCTGGTGGTCGGGGCTGTGGTCGGGGACGGGGTCGTCGGCTGGCCTGCTACGGCGGCGAAGTCGTAGTGGACGGTGTAGGTCACCTTGGTGCCGGCCTGATACTTCTGGCCGTCGTAGCGGAGCGCGCGCAGCCGGTAACTCTGGTCGGTGGTGCGGCGCGGGTCGATCGACACCATCGCGGGGCCGGAGGCGGTCGCGGTGATCGCGACCGGCTTCTGTCCGAAGCCGTGCAGGACGGTGCAACCGGAAGAGGCGTCGAGGACGCAGGTCTCCACGCGTCCGACGTTGGGCAGGGCTGTCACCGTGCTGTCCGCGGCGTTCGCGGTCGCGACCGGCGAGTCCTTGGACGCGTGTACGACGATCGGTAGCGCTACCAGACCGGCGACAGCGACGAGGGCCGCGGGCAGAATCGCGCGACTCCGGGCAGTTCGGGTGAGGGGCATGCGAAAAGTTCCTTAGTGTGCTCGACGAGTCGCGCTGCATGCCCCAGAACTCCAGCGCGGCCCTCAACTGATCGATTGGACGAATCCCCAGAAGGGCCAGTTCGGCTGGCCTTGTCGTGCTGTTCGCTCTCGCGTACGGCCGTGACGTTATCGAACCGTGATCAGATCTGCCAACTCCGCCCCCTGAATTAACCAACCCTTCACTTGCAACGGTAGCGCCCCAGGCGGCGTCCTCTAGGTGTGAACAAACGGATGATCGCGCTTGCCGGGACCGGGTTGCTGCTGTTGAGCGCCTGCGGAAACGACGTGGGAACCGGGGGTTCGGGGACCGGGGGTTCACTGACCGGTCGGACGTTCTTGTCAACGTCGGTGACCGAGAACGAGAAGCCTCGACCACTCGTTGCGAAGACCCAGGTCCGGCTGGAGTTCACCACCGACGGCCGGCTGTCGTGGGACGCCGGCTGCAACTCGTCGCAGACTTCGGTCTCGACCTCCGAGGGCAAGCTGAGCCTCGGCAAGGAGATCATGTCGACATTGATCGGCTGTATGGGCGCTCAGCAGGCTCAAGATTCCTGGATCGCCGGCGTTCTCTCGGCGAAGCCGACCTGGAAGCTGGACGGCGACAAGCTCGTGCTCAGCACCGAGAGCACGACGATCTCGCTGCTCGACAAGGAGACCGCGCAGCCCGACCTCGCCCTCGACGGCACGAAGTGGAAGCTGACCACGGTCGTCTCCGGCGAATCCGCGTCGCACCAGGCCGGCTTCGAGAAGGTCTGGCTGACACTCAACGGCGAACGCGTCACCGGATCGACCGGTTGCAACGAGTTCCAGGGCGTGGTCGCGCACGACACCGGCAAGGTCACCTTCGGCGAGCTGGCCACCACACGCCGGGCGTGCGCCGGGGACGCCGCCACGGTGGAATCCCTTGTCCTGAAGGGATTGAAGGGCGAGCTGACCTACCAGATCGACGGCTCGACACTACAACTACGCTCCGCCGCCGGCGGCCTGGACTTCACCGCAGCCCGCTGACCGGCCAGCCGATGCGGATGTCGAAGGCTTGGACCTCGTTCTTCGCCGTCTCGTAGGAGATGAGCAGGTGGCCGCGGTCCTTCAGCTGCTGCTGTTGGGACGCCGTCAACGGGATCGTCCAGTGCTGCACGCCGCGGGTGACCTGCCGAGTGGCCTGCTTCACCAGATGACCGCTCATGTCCGGTGACCACGGCGGCGTCGCGCCGTCGGTGATCGCACACGGCGTGAACCCGTAGTCCGGCGGCGGGTCGGTCGTGCACGACGTCGTCCACACCGGGATCGCGCCGAGCTGACCACTGGTCAGGAAAGCGCGAGCAGTTCCGTTTCCTTTCGACGACGTGACGAGGTGTACGGCGTCGCCACGCACGGCGGAGGACAGGATCTCGAGGTCGTCGGTCGGCACCCGGCCGGAGATCGGTACGCCGTTGCGCGCGGACTGCGCAATCGTTTGCGGCGACAGGGCGCCGTTCAGGTTCGGGTTCGACACGTCCGGCGGCGCCGGCGTGGTGGGGCGGTCCGCCGGCGGTGTATACCCGGGCAGCGTGGCGAGCCCCCAGCGGTACGGGTCGGACTGCACGGAGCCGAGCGCCGACCACCCGAGACGCGTACTCATGTCGATATGCCGCAACGTCGTCGTACCGGCAGCCGAGGTGTCGTCGTTGTCGTACGGCGTGATGTTCAGCCCGAGCCGCGCCGGGTCGACGGCGGACGGGAGGTCGGCGAGCGGGATCTTCACCTCGAGGTCGTAGCCTCCGCCGGCGTATGCGTGCGGGACCGTGGTCTGGTTGCTGCCGACCCACTGCGCGGTCGACGCGACCTGCACGCCGGGCGCGTTGCCGGTGTCGAGGGCACCGCTCGAGTAGCCCTGGTGGTTGTCCGCGTCGCGTTCCCAGCACGGGCCGCCGCTCTGGCTGAACGGGAAGATGCCGAGTTTGAACGTGTTCGCGGTGTCTTTCAGGTCCTGGGACGCGGTGCCGCGCGGGTCGAGCAGGATCTCGACCGAGTCGGCCTGCCAGTGACCGACGCATTCCTCCGGTGTCACGGCGTACGACTGGTAGTCGTCGCGGACGTGGATGAAGAAGTAGAGCGCGTCGCCGGACCAGCTGACCTTGGCCGTATTGCCTTCTCCTGTTGACGAAACGCCGCAGTCGTCGACGCCGCTGCAGGTGCTCGCGCCCTGCCAGATGCGGCCGAGGTCGAGCGTCGGGCCTGGGTACTCACCTGGGTTCGCCTTGCCGTCGACGACCGGCGTCGCCTGCGGGATCACTGTCGTCGGGACGAGCGTGACGGTCAGCGTCTCGCTACCGGCGGCGGCCTGTCCACCTCTCCCTCCGCCGTAGGACGTTCTGATCGGGATCGCCACGTTCTGCTGGGCGGGCAAGGTCGTGTCGGTGTTGGTCAGCTTGAACGTGACGGTGGCGTCCGCGCCGGGTGCGAGGTCGTACGGCTTGGCCTGCGCGTCCACGGTGAAGTTGGCCGGGAGGTCAAGGGACACGGCGCCGGTCTGCTGCTTGGCGGACCAGTTGTGGACGACGACCGGTACGTCGATGGTCTGGCCGATCCCCATCGACTGGATCGCCTGCGAGCGGCCGAGGCGGTTCGCCTGCGGTGCGGTGTTCTGCAGCCACTCGTCGTACTCCTGCCAGTTCCCCCAGCGCTGGAAGCGTCCTTCGGCGGCGGAAACGATCCGTACAACGTTTTCCGTGTAGCCGGTCGCATGCTCGGTGGTGGTGTAGAGCGCGGAAATCTTCGCGTTCTGGTCGACGGTCGCGGTGGCAGCGGGCGTGACGGTGAAGGTGACGTCGGCGCTCGATCCCTTGCGGACCGGTTTCGGGCCGTCGGTCGACCAGCCCGCCGGCACCGTCAGCGCGACGTTGCCTTTGGCAAGTTTTCCGCGGAGGTGCACGGTGGCCTGGAAGGGTTCACCGGCGACGTGGTAGAACCTTTCGAAGGTCAGGTACTCGAGCGTTCCGAGCGGCAGTCCGCCCGGATCGGGTTTGGTCGCTCCGAACAGGATCGCGTCGTCGCGGCCGGCTGCCGCGTTGCTGTTCGGCTGGAACGGTACGAACGACTCGGTCATGCCGAACCGCGGACAGGCGGGAACCGACGTGCCCTTGTACATCACGCGGCTCTGGGTCGGGTACGCCGCGCGGCCTTCGTCCGCGACCTGCTGCCAGATCTTCGGCGTACCAGCGGTCTGCCCTTGCGTGTTACCGGCCGGCCAGGTGTACGGCGAGTTGTAGCCGGTCCACACGCCCGCGACGGTGTCCAGGCCGGTCGGGGTGAATCCGGTGGTGCAGTTCGCCGAGGTCGTCGTACCGCCGATGCCTGCGGTGGCACCGCCGGAAAAGACCTTCTTCACCTGCCAGGTGCTGAGCGCGTGCGGACCCTTGAGTTGCTCGGGGAACATGTTCGGATCCGCGGCCGCGAGGACGCCTTCCCAGATCAGGCGGCCGGCCTGCTGATGGTTTCCGTGGCCGGCCGCAAGGGTCGGGGTGAAGCCGATGTAGATCTCCGGCTGCGTCTCACGGATCACCCGCGTGACCCTCCGGAGCGTCTCCTGCTCGTCCCAGAAGTACTGCGTCAGCGGCGCGCTCTGGTTGTAGAAGAAGTCGATCCGGTCGAGGTTGAAGATGTCGACCGTGCCGGAGCGGTAGTGCGCGACGCGGTCCTCGTTCTCGCGCCGCAGACCGAGCTCGGGGCCGAGTTCGGGGCCGGTCGCGTTCCCGCCGCCCTCACCTCGGGTCACCATGATCACGCCGCACTTGACGCCGTACTGCTGATGCCAGACACCGCACGGCCCGATGATGCTGGTGTCGTCGTCCGGATGGGCCCACTCCCCCATCACGTCGATCTTCGTCTGCCGATCAGCCACGTACGGCTGACTCGTCTGGGCCGTCTGGGTCTGGGCCACGGCCGGCACCGGCAGCACGGCAAGCAGGACAAGAATCACGAACCCGGCGAATCGCTTCACGTGCACACTCCAAAGGCGGCGGAGGCAACGCTCCAGTCCTACGTCCGCACCACAGAGCCGCGCAACCGCTTACCGCGCGTCCTCTGCTGGGTTCAGCTCAGGAGGCGGCGGGTTGCTGCGGGGAGGGCTTGGGCGACGGAGATGGCCGTGATCGGTCCGCCGTCGGATGCGAGGCTGGCCGCGGCGGCGTGCAGGTACGCGCCGACGCTCGCCGCGTCGAGGGCGGTCAGACCGCCGGCGAGGAGAGCGCCGCAGAGTCCGGCGAGCACGTCGCCCGCACCGGCCGTCGCCAGCCATGGAGTGGCGTTCGTGTTCACCCGGACCTCGCCGTCCGGGCCGGCGATCACGGTGGTGGAGCCCTTGAGCAGGACGGTCACGTCGAAGGTCTCGGCCGCGAGCCGCGCGTACTTCAGCCGCTCGGCCTCGACGGTCGCGCGATCGACCCCAAGCAGTCGAGAGAGCTCGCCTGCGTGCGGTGTGATCAGTACGTCGACGTGGTCGCCGGAATCGTCGAGCGCTTTCAGACCGTCCGCGTCCAGGACAACGGGCTCCTCGGCGTCGAGCACCTCCCGGATCCGGGGGACGTCGAGGTTGTCGCCGAGCCCGGAGCCGATGGTCCACGCCTGCACCCGGCCGTCGCCGACGACCTCCGGGTGAGCTTCGCGGACGGCGCTCGCCACCGCGTCCGGACCGACGTACCGCACCATGCCGACGGGTCCGGCGAGAGCGCCCGCGGTCGCGATCACCGCAGCGCCGGGGTACTGGGTGGAGCCGACCATCAGGCCGAGTACGCCGCGGGAGTACTTGTCGGACTCGCCGTGCGGGACGGGATAGAGCGCTTTGATGTCGGCGGCTTGGAGCGCCTGCACTTGCGCGGGTGGGAGGTCGAGGCCGATGTCGACGAGGTGAACCGGGCCGCAGGCTGTGGCGGCGGGGTCGACGAGATGGCAGATCTTGTGCGTGCCGAACGTGACGGTGAGCGCGGCGTTCACGTGCGGCTCGGGCGTCTCACCGGTGTCCACGTCGACACCGGACGGCGTGTCAACAGCCACGATCGGTACGCCGTACCGCTCGGCCACCTGCACCACAGCAAGCGCCTCTGGCCGAAGCCCCGGCCGCCCGCCGATCCCCACAATCCCATCCACCACAACGTCGGCCCCGGCAACAGCACTCTGGGCGGCCGTGCTGTTCGATATGGTCGACTTTGTGGCGGGGATTGCTTGTCCGCCTGCTGTTTTGAGGGCACCGAGACCTGCTGGATGCGGCTTGTCCGACAGCAGGACGGCGGTGACCTGGGCGCCGCGGCGGGCAAGGTACGCCCCGGCGTACAGGGCGTCGCCGCCGTTGTCGCCGGAGCCGATCAGGAGGACGACGCGGGCGCCGTACGTGCCGCCGAGGAAGTTGCTGATGGCAACCGCCAGCCCGGTCGCCGCGCGCTGCATCAGCGTGCCCTCCGGCAGCCGCGCCATCAAGGCGGCCTCAGCCGCCCGGACTTGCTCAACGGTATGCGCGCTACGCATGGTCAGCCCTCCAGGACGACTACCGCGGAAGCGATGCCGGCGTCGTGGCTCAACGACAGGTGCAGGCTCTGTACGCCGAGTTTGGCCGCCTGCGCCGCGACGGTGCCGGTGATCTCCAGCCACGGCCGCCCGGTCTCGTCGGTCTGCACCTCGGCGTCGTGCCAGTGCATGCCCGCAGGCGCCCCGAGCGCCTTCGCCAACGCCTCCTTGGCGGCGAACCGTGCCGCCAGCGACGCCGGCGGCTTCACCGCCTCCACGGCGGTGAACACCCGATCCCGCAACCCCGGCGTACGCTCCAGCGTCCGCATGAACCGATCCACGTCGACCACATCGATACCCACGCCGACGATCATGCAGCCCACCCTAACCGGCCCCTTCGCCCCGCACCTTCCGGGTTGGGGAGGATTTCCCGCCCGATTCGGCACAAAACCCTCCCCAAGCTAGCTTGCGGGAGACGCTGTGGACTGGCGGATCCGCAGGTCGACCGCCAGGTCCAGGCGGAGGGCGGTGGGGGTACGGCCTCGGGAGAGATCGAGTACGACGCGGGTCGCGAGTTCGGCCATCTGCTGCAGGGGCTGGTGGACCGTGGTGAGGGTCGGGGTCACCCATTGCGCCACCGGAAGGTCGTCGTACCCGACGACCGACAGGTCTCGCGGGACCTCCAGCCCGAGTTCACGGGCAGCCTGGTAGACGCCCAAAGCCTGCATGTCGCTGCCGGCGAAGATCGCGGTGGGCCGGTCGGCAAGCCGAAGCAGGGCAAGCGCCTCGCGATGGGCGCCGCCGACCTCGAAGTCCGCCCACCGGATCAGCCCCGGATCGACATCGACACCGGTCGACCGCAGCGCATCGGTGTACCCGTCGACGCGTTGCCGCGAGCACAGCGTCTCGATCGGACCGCCGATCATCCCGATCCGGGTGTGACCGAGGGTCCGCAGATGAGTCGTCGCCAGGCGGCCGCCGTTCCAGTTCGCGGAGCCGATCGACGGTACGTCGTCGCCCACGTCGCCGACCGGATCGACGACCACGAACGGGATCCGCCGCGCCTCCAGCTGCGCGCGCTGATCGGCGTCCAGGTCCGAGAACACCATGATCACGCCGAGCGGCCGCCGGTTCAGCACCGACTCGATCCACTCCTGCCGCGGCCGGAGCGTCCCGCCGCACTCGGACAGCACGAGCTCGACGCCCTCGGAACGTACGACCTCCTCGACGCCGCGGATCAGCTCCATCGCCCACTCGCCGCCGAGCTGGTTGAACACCAGGTCGATCATCGGGCCGGCCGCCGTACTCGAGCTGCGCCGCCGGTACCCGTGCTCCTGGATCAGGCTCTCGATCCGCGCCCGGGTCGCCGCCGCCACGTCCGCGCGCCCGTTCAGCACCTTGGAGACGGTCGGCACCGAGACCCCGGCCTGCTCCGCAATTTTCGCAATGGTCGGCCGCTCGGCCACGACGCCTCCCGATCCGAAACTTTCGAACAGCCTACCTATGAATCGTGCGGCCGTGGGCATCCGGTACGCCGGAAAGCCGGTAGAAGAACGTGTTGACCTGGTCGCGCCACTCGCGGGCGTTCGACAGCTGGGTCTCGAACCGGGCGGTGATGTTCGCGCGGACGGCCGGCTCGAAGCGCTCGGCGATCACCTGCCAGCGCGCGACCATCGCCTCCACCTCGGCGTACCCCTGGAAGTGGGTGTCGTAGATGTGTTGCAGCACGGTGCTTCCGCTCTGCAGCACGTGATCGTAGGGCACGTGGTGGAAGAACAGCAGCAGCTCGTCGGGACAGGTGTACATGTCCTCGTACAGGCTCGCGAGCGGTTCCGGGTACTGCCCCGTGAACCCCGAGCCCGTCTTCACGGTCCGATCCACGCCGACGCCGTACCGATCCGCGAAGTGGTACCTCCCCGCGCCCGAGTACTCGTACCCGTTCACGCTCGGCCCGTAATGCGTTCCCGGCGTCACCATGAACCCGACGCCGAGCGGTGCGGTGTACCGCTCGTACGTCTGCCACGAGCCGGACAGGATGGTCACCAGCTCGCTTCGGGTCCGGTCGTCCATCGCGAACGTCGCCGCCGCCCACTCGTGCAGCAGGCTGACCGGGTCCGCGGCCGGGTCCCACGCCAACCGGCCGAACGCGTAGAGGTTGCTCTGCGCAAGCTTGTGCCCGGTCCAGTTGGGGTCGTCGCCGACGTTGGACACGGCAACGATCGCACCGATGCGGTCGGCAACGGTCACGCCGCCGCCACCGGTCGTGTCGAACTGCAGGATCTCCCGCCACCAGGGCCCCAGGTAGCAGAGGTCCTGCTGCTGGCCGGAGTACTCCTGCGTGACCTGCAACTCGACACCGAAAACGGTTTCCTGGAATTCCCCGAGCAGCGGGGCGACCGGCTCCCGGATCTGGAAGTCCAACGGCCCGTGTTTGACCTGCAAGACAACGTTTTCCTCGAACCGCCCGTCCAGCGGGATGAACGCGTCGTACGCCGCTCGCGCCCGATCCGCCCGCCGATCCCGCCAGTCCTGTTCGGGCTCCGCGCCGGAACATCGCCAGAAAACGCTTCCGCCGTACGGCGCCACGGCCCGTGCCAGCAGGTTCGCGCCCTCGGGATCACGCGCCGTCCGCACGACCAGACCGCCGAGATCCGGTACGACGTCGTACACCCGGGCGACCGTGGCGGCCCACCAGCGCGCGACCCGCTCGTCGCGCGGGTCGTCGACGAAGTCGACCGCGAGGCTCAGCGCGATCCCGTACTCACGGAAAACGCCGGCCAACCGCGCCACGTCGGGCAGCTCGGCGGTGGCGAGCGCGACCGCGTTGATCCCGATCGACGCCAGCAACCGCGCGTACGCCCGAACCCGCGTGAGGTCGGGCACCACCGCGCCGTCGCGGAAAAAGATCGATCCGCCCGAGTATCCGCGCCGTACGACGCCGGACAGCTCGTCCCAGTGGTCCAGCATCCGGATCGGTACGGCGGGTTGCTCGACGACGGTGAAGTCGCCGCTCATCCACTCGAAGTACCGCAGCACGTAGAAATACCCGTACAGCAAGCCGTGCCCGCCCTCGGCCGCGACCACAAGATCGTTGCCCCGTCGCACTACCACGAACCCCTCGACGCCCAGCCCGTGCTCAGGCACCGCGGCCTCGACCTCCTGCCAGAGAGCCGTCTCCCGGACGCGGGTCAACGTACAGACCGCGATCTGTACGTCGGTGCGGAAACGACGCGTCTGCCGGACCTCGGCGCGGATCGTCTGCGCGAGCACGCCCGACGCGTGCACGGTCACCTCGGGCAGGCGTTGCGTACCCAGCCAGGCGGAGTCGGCGGTCATCGAAGGTTGATCCTTACACACCACACGGTCACCACCTGATGACCGAAAGTTTCGAGACCGTACCGTAGCTGAGACATTCCGGGACACTCTGAGACCAAGGCCACGCCCTCCCGATGTGGGTGCATCCGGCGCCGGTGGGAAGAATGGGCCACATGCTGCAGCCGTCGCGGGAGGTGACTCCCTACACCGAGCTCGACCGGGCCACCTGGGCGCAACTGGCCGAGACGACCATCTCCCCGCTGACGGCGGACGAGGTCGAGCGGTTGCGGGGTCTCGGTGACGAGATCGACATGGACGAGGTCCGCGAGGTGTATCTGCCGCTGTCGCGGATCCTCTCGCTGTACGTCCGGCACGCCCGCGCGCTGCACGCGGACACCGAGAGTTTCCTCGGCAAGCAGGTGGAGACCCGCACCCCGTTCGTGATCGGGATCGGCGGATCGGTTGCCGTCGGCAAGTCCACGACCGCGCGACTGCTGCGCGAACTGCTGGCCCGCTGGCCCGAGCACCCGCGGGTCGCGCTCGTCACCACCGACGGTTTCCTCTGGCCGAACGCCGAACTCGAACGCCGCAACCTGATGCAGCGCAAGGGCTTCCCGGAGTCGTACGACCGCAAGGCCCTGCTGCGTTTCGTGGTCGAGGTGAAGTCCGGGATGGACACGGTCGAGGCGCCGGTCTACTCCCACCTGCACTACGACCGGATGGAAGGCGTACGGACAACCGTCGAGCAACCCGACATCCTGCTGCTCGAGGGCCTGAACGTCCTGCAGCCGGCGCCCCGGCACGCGGACGGCAAGAGCGGTCTCGCAGTCAGCGACTTCTTCGACTTCTCGGTGTACGTCGACGCGGCCGCCGACGACGTCCGCTCCTGGTACGTGGCTCGCTTCCTCAAACTGTGGGAAACGGCGTTCCGCAACCCCGAGTCGTACTTCGTCCGGTACGGCGAACTCAGCCGCGAGGAAGCAATCAAGAAGGCCGAGTCGCTCTGGGACGGCATCAACGGCCCGAACCTGCGCGAGAACATCCTCCCCACCCGCTCCCGCGCCACCCTCGTCCTCCGCAAAGGCCCCGACCACGCCGTCCGCTGGGTCAGACTACGGAAGCTCTGACTGCGGGTACGACGGCCAGCGCGACGACTGCGGCGGTCAGGGCGAAGGCGATCGGGTAGCCGGTGCCGCCGACGATTGCGCCGAAGGCCAGTGCGCCGAGTCCCCAACCGCCGTCGTACGCGAGGTTCCAGAGAGCACTGACCTGCCCGAACCGAGACCGGTCGACCCGGTTGTACATCAGAGTCAGCGTCAGGTTCTGCGCAGCGCCGAAGCCCGCCCCGAAGCAGGTAGAGCCGATCAGGATCGCGATCGGGCTCGGCAGGAAGATGAGCGATCCGGCACCGATGGCGGCGAGCACGAGAGCGGGTGCGAGGAGCTTCGCGGGACCGATGCGATCGGCGTACCGCCCGGCCAACCAACGCGCAGCCGGCGCCGCGATCGCCTGCAACAGAAGGGCCGACGCAACCATCGACTGCCTGTCCCCGGCAACGGCCAGCGGCAGGAACGTAACGCTGATCCCGGCCGCCACAGTCACCGCAGCGAACACGAGAGTCGGCATCAACAGCCCACTCCGCCGTACGCCGCCCAGCACCTTCACGTGCTGCTCTTCGACAGCAATCCGCGCCGGCAACCCAACCAGCATGACCAGCCCGGCCAACGACGCGACGGCCGCCAGAACGAACAGCCCACCGAACCCAATCACGTCGATCAGATAGACCCCGAGCGGCAGCCCGATCACCGCAGGAACCCCAACCGCCACGCCGTACACCCCCAGCGCCTCACCACGACGAGCCGGCGGCGTCAGCTCGGCAACCAGCGCCACCGCCCCAACCACCAGAATCGCCAGCCCCGCCCCACGCACGATGCACACAGCCAGCACAACCGGCAGCGAAGCCGACACCAACAGCACAAGCGAAGGCGCCCCAAGTAGCACCAGCCCCAACCCCAACACAACCTGATACCCCCACCGCCCCAACATCCGCGGCACCACCAACTCAACCCCCACCGCAGCAAACATCATCGCCGCAGTAGAAAGCCCCGCCCCCACACCCCCAGCCCCGTTAGCCGCCAGATACATCGGCACGACCGAGGTCAGCAGATACATGCTCAGCCCCGACCCAAACACCATCACCAACAACCGCACGAACTGCCGACTCAGAAGCGGGCTAACCCGGACTGTAGGAACCTCACACACGCTGGCCATACCAAGAACCTAAAGCCAAACCGGTACGCGCCACAGATCCAGTTCGGAGACGGCCGAGAGGACCAGTTCCGACAAGCCGTCGCCTGTCACTTTGTCGACAAGACCCACCCGATCGCCGCCCGTACGCCGCGAACACCTCGACCGCCTCCGGTGCGGAGAACGCCTGAGCCGAATACACGCTGGTCTCACAGCCGTTCCACAAACAACGACCCTCGACCGGCGGCCCCGAGACGTCACGGACCGCCCGACCCACGACGTACTGACGCCGCCCAGACTCCCCCAGTCGACAACCTCCGCAGTCATGCTGCCCGCTGAACCTGCCGCCTCGACATACTGCTGCGGCCAGGCAGCAAGATCGACACGATCGAACGGGGCGTCCGTGGGCAGTCTCCAGAGTCTCAGCGACTAACGAACCCCGCCGTCGAGGAGAGCAAGCCGCTGCCCGGTCACCTCCCACGGCGCCAACACCGGATCCTTGACCTCCCCATGAACCCGCCCGTTCATCGTCAGCGCATGGGTGACTTCTTCACGGAACCCTCACTAGCCCAGGCTAGTGAGCAGGTCATGCGCTACGACATGCATAGCGCCTGACGCCGGTATCCAGCCACCGACGTATGCATCCCACAGCGAATTAGTTAGTCGGTTCTTCCTTTATCCGCGGCTGTCACACACGCAGTCGCACTACACCAGCCGTGATCGCGGGCTCTTGTCTGATCACGCAGGATTTCGGGCGTCGACGGCGCATCTCAAAACATCTTGATATCGAGTACCAGTGACTCGAAGTCAATTTCTCCACCACCATCGCTGCAGTGCAACCTGACGACTTTATTCGGTTGAGGATCGATCAAGATACCAGCGTTCCCAACCCATGCATGGGTAACGCCCGACCCGTCATCCCAACTATTCCAAACTCTGATCCGCCGCCGAGCAACATCGCCCAGCGCGCCGGGCGATCGTGGTGGAACGAACTCGACCACAAAAGGAGACGGGGCAGCGTCAGTCCATACTATTGCCTTCGACATCAAGTGACCGTTGATACTTAGAGTCATATCGCGAGCCGAAAGATTGATACCGTGGCGCACTCTCGGCGACGCACGCACGACCGCAACCTCGGCCCCCTGCGCATCCTCCGGAACGGCCCATTCGTGGGACATATGCACCGTCTGACCGTCGAACTCAATTGGCTTCCCCGCAGATCGAACAAACCAATCACCCAAAGTCATAGAATCCGTCCCTAATATCCTGGGAATCTGAAGGGGTCGATGGCGGCATGGTCCTGAGGCCAACGAGGCACGATATTTTGCCCGCCCATCCGGAATGGAACTGGTTCGTGGCTCAACTCCATCGATTCCGTTCCCCCCTTGTCGGGGTTGTAACGTTGTGGCGCCGAGCCCCGCTGCATGCGCTCGACGTTGCCCTTTCCCCATTTCTGTTCCGCGCCAGGATTTGCGGCCTCGTTCTTCCAGTAGCGTGCGCGCACAGTGGTCCACGAGGGGTCATTACCAGCTCTGGTTGGAGTGTAGACGGGGTCCCCGACACGCCACCCGCGAACACCGAAGAACTGGGCTCCCGGCGGAAGAGGCTCCTCAAGCCCAACGCGTGGTACGCAGCCGCATGGCAGCACGCTGACGACCCCGGCTCCGCTCCCTGCACGACCGCCGCGTCCCCCACCGCCAGTCTCGACGCTTCCGCGGCCGACGCTGCCGCCGGTCATGCGGGGAAGCTCGGGTCCTCCAAGGCAATCTGCGGATTCGCAGATTGCGATGCCATTGAACCAGTTGTAGCTGCCTGTGGCGCTGACGCTGTGGACTACCGAGCCGGCAGTGTGGAGGGCGTTTTGGTATTGCTGGTTAGACCAGTCGACGGTTTCTTGGGTTAGGTCGCCTCCGGAGGTGACGACGGTGGCCGGTGTTGTGGGGTCGCCGGGGCAGAGGGCTGGATTGCCGTTGGCGCAGACGGGGTCGCCGGGCGGTGGCTGAGCGATCGTCTTCGCGTCCTGCTCGAGATCGTCTCGTTCCTTCTTGACCTTCTTGTTGAGTTGGCACTGAGGATCGCACTTCGGCGGCGGCTTAGGTCCGCATTGGCTCTTGCAACCGCCATCGCCGCCGCCATCACAGCTCTTCTTGCAGCCCCCGTCACCATCGCCATCACCGCCATCGCCATCACCGCCATGACCGCCATCGCCATCACCGCCGTCGTCGCAGGTCTTGCACTTGCGGTCGATCGGTGGCGGCGGAGGTGGCGGCGGCTTGGGCGGGTCTTCGGGGCAGACTCTCACCGGTCGCTTGTCGTCATCCAGGTCCTCGACCAGCACCACCCACCGGCAGCTGCGGTCCAGCTCGGGGTCGACTGCGCGGTGCCCGTCAGGATCGTTCAACGTCATCGGGTTGCCGCCGGCGTAGGCGTATAGGTTCAGCAGTGAGCTTGCGGTGCCGGCGTTCTGGGTGATGGTGTCGCGGGAGTTGAAGGTGCCGGTGCCTGGGTTGTACCAGCGGGCGCCTTGGTTGACGTCGCCGGAGCGGGGGTCGGTCCAGTCGCCTTGGTAGCCGACTCGGTACTTCAGACCGGTTGCGCTGGTCGAGTTGCCGAACGGGTCGTAGGTTCGGGTGTCGGGTAGACCGGCGGCCATCGTGGTGTCGGTGGGGTCGAAGCCTGCGACGATGTCGCCGTGGCGGTCGGCCACCACCAGGCGTTTGGTGGTGTCGTAGCCGACCGAAAGCAGTCCGTCAGATGCGGCGCGGCCGAAGAATTGGGTGCCGTCGGAGACGACTTCGTCGCTGAAGCCGTCGTAGCGCATTCGGGCGGTGCCGGCCTGGACGGGGCGGTCGAGGGCGTCGTAGGTGAAGTCGCGGTCTGAGCGGGTGATCATCCGGTCGAACGCGTCGAAGGAGAACGCCTCGGTGGTTGTCCCGGTGGTTTGCGTCAGCAGGGCGCCGCGGGGTGAGTAGGTGTAGGTGGACGTGCCGTCGTCCAGGAGCCGGTTGCGTTCGTCGTACGACGCGAGCTTGGTGCCGGCCTTGGTGCGGTTGGAGTTGGCGTCCCACCCGTAGGCGGTGGTGGTGGTTCCCTTCGTCCAGGAGGTGAGCCGGCCGAGTTGGTCGTAGGCGTAGGTATTGTTCCCGGCCCCGGCGACACCGGTGGTGTTCTTGGCGGTGATGTTGTTGTCGGCGTCGTACCCGTAGGTGATCGACGACACCGATGTGGTGCCGGCCTTGAGTACGTCGGAATTCATCCGGCCGTAGGCGTCGTAGCCGATGGTGCGGATCCGGCTGGAGCCGTAGTCGATCGTGGCCAGTTGTCCGGCGGCGTTGTAGCCGAGGGTTTGCAGGACCCGGGTGACCGGATCCGTGACCGTAGCCGGACGCCCGTTCACATAGGTGAAGTCGGCGGTTCCGGCGGCGTCGATGCGCTGGGTGAGCTGGCCATCGGGATCGTAACCCTGCGTCGATGTTCCGGACGGTCCGTCGGCACGGAGCAGCATGCCGCGGTCGTTGTAGGTGTAGGTGTTGACGCCGTCGAGCGCACTCGATGTCGCGAGCCGCCCGGCGAGGTCATAAGTGAGGTTGCGGGCCGCGGTGGATGCCTCGGCCCCGGCGCCGCTTTCGGTCTCGAGCCTTCCGGCGGCGTCGAAGGTTCGGGTCCGCTGCACCCCACCCGGGGACAACAACGAGACCGCGTTCCCGGCCGCGTCGTACGAAGCCGTCCAGGTCCGGTCCGTCAGTGCGGGATGGCTGGTGGTGGACGGCTCGATGACCTTCTCGACCAGGCCGAGGGTGTTGACGGTGTAGGTGGTCGAGTTGCCGCGGCCGTCGGTGTAGCGGGTGCGGTTTCCTGCGGCGTCGTACCCGTAGGAGATGGCGACCTGGTCGGTCGCCGACACCGGATCCACCTGCCCGATCAGTCGGCCGACGGCATCGTAGGTGTAGGTCGACGAACGGTTCCCCGAGGCGGGCGTCGACGAGACCAGGTTGCCGTCCAGGTCGTACCCGAGAACCGTGGTGCCTAGCGCGACGTTGGACGCGTTCAGGGTCTTCGACGCGACCAGTTGCCCAGCCTTGTCATAGCTCGCGACACTGCTGCGACCCATGGCGTCAGTGGAGACCACCTGCCGCCCCGCGTAGTCGTACCCGACCTGGGTGACCACATTGTTCGGATCCGTGGACTTGCTGAGCTGCCCGAGCGAGTCGTAACTGCTGAGCGCAACAGCACCCGACGGCGACTGGGCACTGATCACGTTGTCCATGTCGTCGTAGGCCAGCCGGGTGACGAAGTTCGCCGCGGTCGGCTTTCGTTCCACGTCGGTGGAAGTGATGACCCGGTCGAGGTCGTCATAGGTGTACTTCTTCACAGCGCCCAACGGATCAGTGGTCGACTCGACGTCACCGTTCGGGGTGTAGGCGATCTTCGTGATCGCCCGCTCGTCGTTGGTCTTCCCGGGAGCGTCGACCTGGATCTGCCGGTTGAGGTGGTCGTAGGTGAACCGCGTAGCGTTGCCGCGCTCGTCGACCTGCTGGAGCAGGTTCCCGACCACGTCGTAGGTGAAGCTCGTCTTCGGCGTCATCGCCGTACCACCCGGCGGAGTGTACGACGGGGCGCTGACCTCGACGGTCCGGCCGAGCTTGTCAAACGTCGACTTCACCACGTTCCCGAGCGCGTCCTTCGACGAGGTCGCCTGCCCGTACGCGCCGTACCCGACCATCGCAGTCGGCTGAACATCGGCCGGCGCACCGCCGTCGTGTTCGACCTTCACCTTCGGCGCGACGGTCTTGATGAGCCGCCCGAGTTCGTCGTTCACATACGTCGAGGTGAAGTCAGCCTTCACCGCACCGCTCGCGTTGCCTCGCGGTGTCGTCATCGACGTCGCCAGCCCCCGCTGGTCGTACGTCCAGGAAGTCGTCATCGCACTCGAGGTGTTCTCCACGGTCTGCGACACCCGCCGCCCGGCCGCGTCGAACACGTAATTGATGGCGTCGGTGACCGCGGTCTGCCCGGCGATGTCGGCGTTCGACCAGTTGCCCGTGTTCGTCTGGCGGGTGATGTTGCCGGCCAGGTCGTGGTCGTACGTCGTCTTACGCTTCAAGCCCTCCGGGTCGACGGTCTGGGTCGCGACGCGTCCCGCGGCGTCGATCGTGTACGTCGTGGTGGTCTTGCCGTTGTCCGTGGCTGCCGTGGTCCGGTTGCCGGCACCGTCGTAGGTGTTGTCCTCCAGTACGTACGCCCGAGTGGAACCGTCGGGGTTGTGGAAACCCTCGAGCTTCTTCGTCTTGAGGGTGTCGTCGAGGTTGTACGTGTAGGTCACGAGCCGGCCCATCGCGTCGACCTCGGCCCGCTTGCGGCCGGCCAGGTCGTACTGCGTCTCCGACCGGACCGCGTAGTCGATCCCTTCTCGCGGCCCGTCGACCGGCGGGTTGTTCGGGTCGGCCGGGAGGTTCACGTCCCAGACCTCAGTCAGCATGTTCAGATCCGAGTACTTGTACTCGAATCGGTTCCCGTTCGCGTCCTCCGACCACGTCCGGTTGCCCGCGTCGTCGTACCCCTGCTGCGACAGTTTGCCGTCGGCATCCACCGTGCTGGCAAGACGGTTGCGGTCGTCATAGGTCAAGGTCGTGACCCGCGGCTCGTCCGACGTCTTCAGATCCCGCGCCGTCGTCTTGGTCACGTTGCCGTCGGCGTCGTACTCGATCTCGGCCTTCTGCTGGTGTTGCTCCCCCGTCACCGCGTCCGTCGTCACCGGACCCGTGATCGCCGTGACGCGCGACATGTTGTCGTAGTCGTAGGTCGTGACGACACCGCTCGGGTAGGTGTCCGAGATCTGCGTCTCGGTCTTCTTCCGGCCGATCTCGTCATAGGTGTACTTCGTGACCAGGCCCGACGGAGCCGTCGTCTGGATGAGTTCGCCGTACTGGTCGTACAAGAACTGCGTCACCGCCGTCGTCGACGCGTTGACCTTCACCGATTGGGTCTTCAGCAACCCCGGGGGCATCGGCTTCCCGTCCGGCCCGGTCTGCACACCATCGGTATAGGTGGAGAGCGTGACGCCACCATCCGGACTCACATCCGAGGCGACGTCGCCATTGACGGTGAGGTTCGAGTAGCGCTTGTAGGTGTCGTCGGTCGCGCTCGCCGACCGCCCGTCTCGAGACGTCGCCATCTTGTCCCACCGGGGATCCAGCGCGGGCCACGCATCGTCGCGGTGGTACGTCGTGTACGCAGTGTGGCAGTCGGTGCCGGCCGCACCGCGGCAGGTCTTCGTCGACGTCACGTTTCCGCGATCGTCGTACCCCATGCTGACCTCGCCACCCATTTCACTGGTGACCTTCGTCAGCTGACCACTCTTGTCATGGGTGTAGCTACGGATCGCATACCCCGTACCTGTGGTCCAGTTCTGCGTCGTGCCTGCAGTCGGAGGCTGGCGAGTGTCCTCGCCGAGCGGCCTGCCAGTACGCCGCAACCAGCCACCAAGCAGGTCGTACTCGTAGACGTAGTCACTGTTGTTCGGGCCAGTCACATGAACGACACGAGACTTGGCGACCTTGCTGGCCCATCCGTTGAGGATCTCAGGCGTACCGATCGTCCAGCCGCCGCCGTTCTCGTCGATGTACTTCTGGATCCGGTCGCTGGCCGGGTTGTACTCGACCTCCGCAGTCGTGCGTCCGCCGGCGGTGCTGATCGAAGACAGTTGATCGGCTGCGTTGCGGCCCTGCTGCCAGTGCGCGATCACGTCCCTGGTCGTCAGGGGGTGGGAGTACAGCGCGACCTCGTCGATCTGACCGGTGAAGTACCGCAGCGCCTGCGTTCCGTACGACGGCCACGCGCTCGGGGCCGCCGCCACCGCCGCACCGATCTCGTTCACCGCGAACTGCTCGTGGTCCACCACGCTCTGCGTGATCGTTCCGATCGCGACACCATCCAGGTACAGCGACTGCCGGGTTCCCATCGAACTCAGCACGACGTGATGCCACTGGCTGTCGTTCACCAAGCTAGTCGACGTCATCGGAGCCGCCGCACCGTGCCAGAACTGACCACGAAGTTTGCCGTCGGCACCGACGTACAGCACCGGCATACCGCCGGTCGTCGTACTGCCCAGCCTCTGCTTCTGGTAGCCGAGCAGTGGCTGGCTCGTCGCACCGCTGGTCTTGAACCACATCTCGACTGCCTCGTCACGGCTGCGCGTTGCCAGACCGTTCGGCAAGGAGACCCAGGAGTTCCCGTTGAACGAGACCGACTTGTCCGCGTCGCCGACCCCCGTCAATGGGCTGCCCTGGTTGAACTGAACGTTCGTGTAAGTACCGAAACCGTCGCGCCACGACATGGCGGCCTCGTTCGTCGCACTGCTATCGGTGCCGTCGTCGGAGAACCGGAAGTAGCCGTCGGGTCGGCTGTCCATCACCGCGCTGCGGTAGTGCGAGCCTTGCGCCGCACCGTACGTCGTGCATTTCTGCTCCGCATTGCACGACTTCGTCAAGACGTCGCCGGAGTACTCGTATGTCCAAGTCAGCGGAGACCCGTTGACCGGCTGGGTGCTGACCGAGGCGACATGCTTGTTGTCGGCCGACCACGTGAACGTCAACTTCCGCCCCGCGCCATCCAGACTCGCGACAGACTCCAGTGTCCCGTTCGTTCGGTAGGCCAGCGCGAGCGGCTTGCCCTGGGTGCTGTAAATCTTGCTCAACTTTCCCGTACCCGGCGCGAACTCGTACTTCGTGCCAGGCACGATCTGCAGCGTCCACGGGCCATTCGCCGACGCCGCCGTCAAGACGGTCTTCGCGCCGCGGGGTGCCGCGAACGTTCCATTTGCGTTGACACCGAACCGCACCTGCCGGCCGTCCGGATACGTCACCAACGCACTGCCGTCGTTCTCGATGACCAGCCGCATGTCATAACGGCTCGACCAGCCGGCTCCGAACAGGCCGTCGCGGCGCGGATCGAGACTGTTGTACGTCCGCGCGACATTCAGCTCAGGGCCCGCCACCGGCACGACAACGTCCAGCGCCGACGCCGTGTAGTTGCCGACCGCCGGGTCGTACGGCTTGTCCTGGGACTTACCGTCGTTGTTCGCGATGTGCCCGGTGATCGCCGGCTGCGGCACACCGGTGAACAGCGTGATCGGCTCGCCGATCGTGTGCTGCCCGTCGTTGTCCTGCACATAGATCTGCCATTGGTATTCACGGTTCCACGCCAGCTTCCCGGATGGCACCACCCACGTCTTCGACGATGTGTAGGACCCGCTGAAGAAGCACCCCACCAGCGGATTGTCATCGACGACCTCACAGACCCGGAAGCTGTACTTCAGCGTGTCCTCCGGCGCATCCGGATCGATCCCGGACGCCCACACCTGCGGCGTCAACGTATACGCCTGCGCGCCGTTCAACGGCCACACCTGCGACAAGTCGACCACCGGCGGAACGTTCTGGATCGTGATCAGCCGCGGCGCGGGCAGGACACCCCAGTCGGTGTACCAGCGATGGATTGTCGTATCTCTGTGCACCATCGAGAACTCGATCTGATAATCGATCCCCTCGGCCGAACCCGGCAACGCGCCGACCGCGACATCCAGATTGATCTTCCCGCCGTGCGGTACCGATGTCGTGATGGGCGTCGACAGCACCGCCCAGTTCTGCAGCTGACCGTCCTTATAGATCCGGTAGCTCATGTAGTCGTCGCCCGGCTGCCACGTGAACCCACCCAGGTTCGTGATCGTCATCGGGAACTTGCCGGCCTTGTCCTGCGTGACGTAGTCCTCCGGGCTCTGGGCCCGGAACGCGTACGCCGCGTGGTACGGCGAATGCGTCACCGCAAGCCTCGGCGGGTTCGCGGTATTGATACCCGCGAACTTCTTCCACGAGTAACGATCCGTGCGCTGGTTCGCGAACATCGCGAACCCAAAGTTCGACCGCTGACCATCGACCAGGCTCTGCAACCATGACACACCAGCCGCGTTGAACGGCAACGCGTCGTACATCGGCTGGCACGCGGTCGTGCCGGTCGTGTTGGACACATAGCCACGCGAGAAACTGCTCGACGCGATCACCGACGGCGTCACCTGTGGACCCGGATACTTCAAACTCGACAGCGGAGTGGACTGCCAGCCCTCCATCGCGCCATACACGTCCACCCGACGCGACGAGCAGGTGTCCGCCTGGTAGTTGTACATCTCAAGCTGCGCACTCACGATCGTGTCGTACCTGAACGCGTCCACGAAATTCGGGAACGACAACAGCGACGTGTACGCGTTCCACCCAGACGTAGACGAACAGTTCGTCGTACCCGCCGCAGGACGACACCCGACCTGCAGATCACTCGCACCACTGATCGAACCGTTCACACCCGCGCTCACCGCGTACGTCGGCGTCAACCGGTCCGTCGGAATCACCGTCGGATCGATCCGCACCGGGAACACCCGCGCAGGATCGTCCAACCATGCACTGTCCGCGGTGACCTTCAACGCCTGACGGCCATCGACCGTCACCAGCTCGTACGACACCGCGCTCGAGGTCGCGCGCACCTCGACCGTGTTCGAATCCTCCATCACACCGGCCGGAATCCGCGCCCGCTCAGTCCCGTGCTCGTCAGCCAGCACGATCTCCCGACCCACCAGTGACGCGGCCAGGTTGTCGCTCAGACTCAGCGGGAACACGAACGATCGCGGCGCCGTCGTCGACTTGAGAACAATCGTCTCCTTGATCCCCCGCGGCTGCGACTCCAACTCCAGATCCGTGCCTGACAACAGCTCAGGGAACACAACCTTGCTGCCCGACATCTGCCCAGCAACCGCACCCGCACCGGCCACACCCCAGCCGATGTTGTGACCATCCCCCAACTCGATCCCCGCCACCGGGTCCGCGTTCGACTGCCCCGCGATCCAGGAATAGACCTCCGTCGAGATCGTTTCCCAGCCACCACCGTCCCGCGGCTGCAGATTCGCGTCGATCTCCGCCCACGAACCATCAGGCTTCTGGAAGTTCAACGGCGCCGGCGACAAGACACTCGTCTCCGTGCCATCGGTGTTGGCGAACGTTTGCGTGAAACGATCCCGCTTCTCCGGCAACTCGCGACTCGTCTGCTTGTCGAAACCCTTCACCGCGACTTGCTTCGACGGCAACGCCTTCACAGGCTTCGGTGCCGGCTGCTCCGCCGCGGCATCCACCGGCTTCGCCTCAGTCACCGGGAACATGTCCCGCAACGTCGGCGGCTCGACCTTGTTCTGCCCCGGCCCAAGCGGCGCAGGCAACTTCCCAGGCCCGACACGTTGCGCCGGAGCCTTCGCCTCCCCCTTACCCGACATCGCCGCCGGGGGCACCGGCGCCGGCGAACCCGCAGCAACCGCCACAGGCAACGCCGGTCCAATACCAGCCAACGGCACTGCCAACGCAACACAAACGCCCACCAACTTCGCAACGCGAACCCGGCGACGGACAGCACGAGAAGACAGCCTGGACCTGGCCATGGAGGATCCCCCTGGGGCGTGGACGACCTGAACGAGAAGCCTGGGGTCCCCCGACCCCGCCAGCGCCGGGACAGAACGTAACACCACGTGACGCTGCGCAGCCACAAACCTGCAACTTCCTGCAAATTCCCGAAAATCTGTAACGCCGGGCGGCACCCGGTGACGCATCGGCGGCCGCGCGCTGCGGCTGGCGGCGCGATAGCTTCGGTTGGTGGGAAGTTGCGTTTACGTGTGGGTGGGGGCGGGCGGTGTTGAGCCGCGGGTCGCGGGTCACGGTCTGCTGCTCGAGCTTGCGGGGACGCTTGTTGAGCGGCCCAGGTTGAGTCATGACGAGGGCGGACGACCACGCGTGCCTGGGTTGGCAGTGAGTGTTTCCTACTCGCAGGGGTTGGTTGCTGTGGCGGCGGCGTACGGCGGGCTGGTTGGGGTGGATCTTGAGGAGGTTCGGGCAAGGGACTTCGAGGGGTTGGCCGGGCGTTGGTTTGGGGTGCGGGAGCTGGAGTGGATGAGCCGGCAGGAGGATGAGCTGGTCGCGTTTCTTCAGTTGTGGACCGGTAAGGAGGCGGTAGGGAAGGCGCTCGGGGTTGGGCTTGGGGAGGCGGGGTTGCGGCGGGAGATGCCGCTCGACGGGGGTGCGGTGGAGTCCGTGCCTGGGCTGGTAGTGACGCACCTGGGGTGGCCGGACGCCGTGCTCGCGGTCGCGGCGCCGGCGGGCAAGGTGGTGGTCAGCCGGCGGTCACCGACTCTTGACCCACCGTGCGCGCGTGGGTAACTTTCGCGTCGCGGGGGAGTATCTGTAATTCAATTACCTTGACGCTCGCCCATGCCCGCCCGGAACTGAGTTGGGGACACCGATGGAACTGACCCGACGCCAAACCCTCGGACTAGCGGCGGCCGCCGTCGCTGGATCGACGGTCGCAGGCACCATGACCGCAAACGCCCAGCGCGACCCCTGGGTCCGTGACACGCTGAACCGGCTGACACTGGAGCAGAAGGTCGGCCAGCTGTTCGTCTGCTACGCCTACGGACCGACCGCCGACACAGCCGACGCCCGCAACACCAGCCTGTACGGCGTCGCCACGCCGGCCGAGGTGGTGGCGAAGTTCAACCTCGGCGGCGTCATCTACTTCGCCTGGACCGATTCGGTCCGCGACCCCGACCAGATCGGCCGGCTGTCGAACGGACTGCAGGCCGCCTCGCTCGCCGCCAGCGGCGTCCCGCTGCAGATCAGCACCGACCAGGAGTACGGCGTCGTCTTCCGTTTCGGACCGCCCGCGACCCAGTTCCCCGGCGGGATGGCGCTCGGCGCGACCCGGTCGGCGGCCTTCGCGCGGTCCGCCGGGCGGATCGGCGGCCGGGAGCTGAAGTCGGTCGGCATCACCACCGACTTCGCACCGGACGCCGACGTCAACGTGAACCCGCTGAACCCGGTCATCGGGGTCCGCTCGATCTCGTCCGACCCGGCGCTGGTCGCCGAACTCGTCGCCGCCCAGGTCAAGGGCTACCAGCGCGACGGCGGGATCGTCTCGACCGCGAAGCACTTCCCCGGGCACGGTGACACCGACACCGACAGCCACGTCGGCATCCCGGAGATCCACCACACCCGCGAGGAGTGGACCCGGATCGACCTGCCGCCGTTCCAGGCCGCGATCCGGGCCGGGATCCACTCCATCATGACCGCGCACATCGTCGTACCGGCACTCGACCCGTCCGGTGACCCGGCGACGCTGAGCAAGCCGATCCTGACCGGGATCCTGCGGCAGCAGCTCGGGTTCGACGGCGTGGTGATCACGGACTCGCTCGGGATGAAGGGGGTCCGCGACAAGTACGGCGACGCGGAGATCCCGCTCCGGGCGATCGAGGCCGGTGTCGACCAGCTCCTGATGCCGGTCGATCCGGGGCTGGCGTACAACTCGGTCCTGAACGCCGTCCGCGGCGGCCGGATCAGCGAGGCCCGCATCGACGAGAGCGTCGCGCGCATCCTCTGGCTCAAGCGCGCCACCGGCGTCGTCGACGCGCCGTACGTCGACCTGTCCCGGATCGCCACCGTCGTCGGTACGCCGGCCAACTACGCCGAGGCCCAGCGGATCGCGGACCGCAGTATCACGCTGCTGCGCAACGACGCGGACCTGCTCCCGCTCTCCCCCGCGCCCCGCACGATCGTCGTCGCGGGATACAGCCCCAAGACGCTGGCGACCGCACTGCAGAGCCGGGGCGCGACCGCGATCGTGAAGGACACCGGCACGACGCCGACCGACGCCAAGATCGCCGACGCGGTGGCCGCCACCGCGAACGCCGACCTGACCGTCGTCCTCACCAACAAGGCCTGGGACACCACGGTCACCGACAAGCTGGCGAAACAGCAGAAGCTCGTCAACACGCTGCTCGCCACCGGTCGTCCGGTGATCGTGGTCCCGGTCCGCGACCCGTACGACGTCGCGTACTTCCAGACCGAACCGGCGACGTCACTCGTCACGTACGGCAACGCGGCCGTGTCGATGGAGGCTGTCGCCAAGGTCCTGTACGGCGAGATCGCGCCGGCCGGAAAGCTTCCGGTCGAGATTCCGGCCAAGCCGGATCCGAACCGTCCCGGTCCGGCTCCCACGCTGTACCCGTTCGGCCACGGGCTCACCTTCGATCCCGAGGTCACCCGGCTGACCGTTGCCTCGTACAACATTCATGCCGGCGCCGGCGAGGACAACGTTTTCGACCTCGACCGGACCGCGCGGGCGATCAAGGCCTTGGACGCGGACATCGTCGGACTGCAGGAGGTCGACGTCCATTGGGGCGACCGCAGCCGGTGGCTGGACACACTCGCCGAACTGGCCGGAAAGCTCGGGATGTACCCGGCGTTCGCACCGATCTACGATCTCGACCCGCCGGCAGCCGGTCAACCGCGGCGCCAGTACGGCGTGGGTGTGCTGTCCCGCTTCCCGTTGGTGCGGGTCGAAAACCATTCCATCACCCGGCTGTCGACGCAGGATCCGAACCCGGTACCCGCGCCGGCACCCGGTTTCCTCGAGGTGGAGGTGGACGTCCGCGGCCGCCGGCTGCACGTGTACTGCACCCACCTGGACTACCGCGCCGACCCGTCGGTCCGGCGGGCCCAGGTCGACGACACCCTGAAGATCCTCGCCGCCGACAGCCGTCGCGACCTGCAGGTCCTGGTCGGTGACTTCAACGCCGAGGCCACCGCACCGGAGCTCGCCGGGCTCTGGACCCGGCTGACGGACTCGTGGACCGCTGCCGGTAAGACGACCGGCGGCCCGAACACCTACCCGGCGGTCGCCGCGAACAAGCGGATCGACTTCGTCACCGTCGGCAAAGGCCTGACCGTGCGGAGCGCAGAAGTACCCGCCGAGGTCCCGGTCGCCGAGGCCGCCAGTGACCACCGTCCGATGATCGCCGACCTCTCGTTCCGTCCCTGAGGAGACCTGTATGAAGCGACGCAGTTTGCTTGCCGGTGCCGGCGCCCTCGCCGCCGCCCCGCTGATCGACTCCCCCGCCGCGCAGGCCGTGACCAGCCGGAAGGTGATGACCGGCGCCGAGGTACTCGCGAACGACGGCTGGAGCGCGTTGGCCGGCCAGAAGGTCGGCGTGATCAGCAACCCGACCGGGATCCTGCCGGACTTCACGCACATCGTGGACACCATGCACGCGTCCGGAAAGGTGAACATCGTCGCGGTGTTCGGTCCAGAACACGGTTTCCGCGGCAGCGCGCAGGCCGGCGGTTCGGAGGGCGACCACGTCGACCCGCGCACCGGGATCATGGTGTACGACGCGTACGGCGCGAATGCCGACAAGCTGGTGAAGCTCTACACCCAGTCCGGTGTGGAAACCGTTGTCTTCGACATCCAGGACGTCGGCGCCCGGTTCTACACCTACATCTGGACGATGTTCGAGGCGATGCTCGCCGCGGTCCGCACCGGCGCCCGCTTCGTCGTCCTCGACCGCCCGAACCCGGTCGGCGGGTACGCGCGCGGCCCGATGCTGAAACCCGGCTACACCTCGGGCGTCGGCAAGAAGGAGATCCTCCAGCAGCACGGCATGACCGTCGGCGAGCTGGCCCGGATGTTCGACGCCGAGTACCTGCCGCTGGAACCGAACGGCGGCCGGCTGAAAGAGCTGACCGTCATCGAGACCAAGAACTGCAAGCGCGACCAGCTGTACGACGACACCGGCCTCACCTGGGTGATGCCGAGCCCGAACATGCCCACCCCGGACACCGCGCTGCTGTACCCGGGCCTGTGCCTGTTCGAGGCGACCAACATGTCCGAGGGCCGCGGTACGACGCGGCCGTTCGAGCTGATCGGCGCGCCGTACGTCGACCACCGCTGGGCGGAGGCGCTGCAGGCCCGGAACATTCCGGGCGTGGCGTTCCGCGAGGCGTACTTCACCCCGACGATCAGCAAGAACGCGAACATCCTGTGTGCCGGCCTCCAGGTGCAGATCCTCGACCCGCACCAGGTCGAGGCGATCACCGTGGCGACGCACATGATCGTCGAGGCCCGTAAGCTCTACCCCGAATTCACCTGGCGGGCGGAGACCCCACCCGGCCGGTGGATCGACCTGCTCACCGGGTCCGATCGGTTCCGCACCATGCTGCTGGCCGATGCGAGCGCGGACGAGATCGTCGCCGCCTGGAGGTCCGAGACCGACGCCTGGACGGCCCGGCGGGCGAAGTACCTGCTCTACAAGGGAGCGCACCGATGAAGCGGTGGGCTGCGGTCACGACGACGTCTGCGGTGATACTCACGATGGCTTCCCCTGCTGTTGCTAGCGGCAACAACTCCGGCCGGTTCGACCAGCCGTACGACGGCTATGCGCCGAAGACCACGCTGCTGCGCGACGCGACCCCGGCGAAGGCCGGCCTGGACCCCGCGCCGATCGACGCCGCGCTGGCCCAGGTCGCCGCCTGGACGCAGCCGAGCGGTGCGACGAAACCGTTGTACGCCGGCGCCGTCACGCTGCTCGGGCACAACGGGAAGATCGTCACCCGGACGGCGACCGGCCTGGCGCTGAAGTACGCCGACGGGCAGGGCACCGAGCTGCCGCCGGACCAGCAGATTCCGATGCGCACCGACACGATCTTCGACATGGCCTCGGTGTCCAAGCTGTTCACGTCGATCGTCGTGCTGCAGCTGGTCGAGAAGGGCAAGGTCGACCTGGACGCGCCGATCGCGACCTACATCCCGGAGTTCGCGGAAAACGGCAAGGAAACCGTAACCGTGCGGCAAGCGCTCACGCACACGAGTGGATTTCCGTCCTGGCTCCCGCTGTGGAGCGCCCAGCCGGATCCCGCGTCCAGACTGCACATGGCGCTGACCGCGAAACTGCAGAACCCGCCGGGTTCGACGTACCTCTACAGCGACCTGAACCTGATCGCGCTCGGTGAGCTCGCCCACCGGGTGACCGGGAAAACGCTGGACAAGCTGGTCGCCGACGGGATCACCAAACCGCTGCAGATGCGCGACACCGGCTACAACCCGGATCCGAAGAAGAAGCAGCGGATCGCCGCCACGGAGTACCAGGCCTCGCCGCCGCGCGGCATGGTCTGGGGCGAGGTGCACGACGAGAACGCCTGGTCCCTCGGCGGTGTCGCCGGCCACGCGGGCGTGTTCAGCACGGCCGACGACATGGCCGTGCTGGCGCAGACGTTCCTCAACGGCGGCAGCTATCGCGGCGCCCGGATTCTCAAGGAGTCCTCGGTGACCGCGATGATCACGAACTTCAACCAGGGCTTCCCCGGCAACGACCACGGCCTCGGCTTCGAGCTGAACCAGCGCTGGTACATGGGCGGCCTGTCCGGACCCCGCACCGCCGGCCACACCGGCTACACCGGCACGTCGCTGGTGATCGACTTCGACTCGCGCTCGTTCGCGATCCTGCTCACCAACCGCGTGCACCCGAGCCGCAACTGGGGCAGCAACAACCCGGCCCGCCGCGCGGTCGCCCAGGGCCTCGCACTCGCCCTCGGCGTCGGCCCGCGGCACGGCAAGGACGCCTGGTTCTCCGGTACGACGGACAACGCGACCAGCACGCTCGACGCGAAGGTCGACGTACCGGCCGGAGGCGCGAAGCTCGCGTTCGACCTGTTCGTCGACACCGAGATCTCCGACCTGCTGTACCTGGAGACCTCCACGGACGGAACGACCTGGACGAAGGTTCCGTTCACGGTGCGCGACCGGGGTTCGGCGATCGACACCGACGGCTCGATCAGCGGCTCCGGCGACCGGCACTGGCACCAGGTGACCGCCGAGCTGCAGGCCGGCCGGCAGACCGTGCGCTGGCGGTACACCTCCGACCCGCTGTACCAGGGCCGCGGGGTGTACGTCGACGGTGTGAAGATCACGAGCGGGACTGGTCTTCTTCTCGACGGCGAACGAACGCCGGAGTCATTTACCGCAACAGGTTGGAGACTTTCGCGTCGATGACCCCATCTCGTGCATAGTCGCCGTACCGTGGCTGCCATGAATTCAACAACCTCTCCAGAACCCACGGGGCCGCTGCTGGTCCGGGTCCGCGCGGTGATGCCCGCGCTGGCGCCGGCCGAGCAGCGGGTTGCGAACGCGGTCCTCGCGGACCCGGGCGGAGTGGCGGCGATGACGATCTCCGAACTGGCCGAGGTGGCGTCGACCTCGGAGACCACGGTCATCCGGTTCTGCAAGCAGATCGGCGTCCCCGGCTATCCGCAGCTCCGCCTGCAACTGGCGGCCCAGTCGGCGACGGAGAGTCTCCGGCCGGAGGTCGGCGGGGACATCGAGCCGGGCGACTCGCTGGCCGACGTGGTCAGCAAGGTCGCGTTCGCCGACGAGCGGGCGGTCCGGGAGACCGCGCAGCAGATCGACGTGGACGCGCTGGCCAAGGTCGTCGACGCGGTCGTGAACGCATCCCGGGTCGACCTGTACGGCTTCGCCGCGAGCGCGTTCGTAGCCCTTGACCTGCAGCAGAAGCTGCACCGGATCCGCCGGGTCGCGTTCGCCTGGTCGGACGTGCACATCGCGCTGACGAGCGCCGCGCTGCTCGGCGAGGGCGATGTCGCGATCGGCATCTCGCACACCGGTACCACGGTCGAGGTCGTCGAAGCGCTCGAGGAGGCGGCCAAGCACGGCGCCACCACGGTCGCGGTGACGAACTTCCCACGCTCGCCGCTGGCCCGTACGGCGGACCTCGTGCTCACCACGGCCGCGCGCGAGACGACGTACCGCTCGGGCGCGATGGCCAGCCGGATCGCGCAACTGACGGTGATCGACTGCCTGTTCATCGGGGTCGCGCAGCAGGTGCTGCCGGACGCGCGGAAGGCCCTCGAGGAGACCGCCAGCGCGGTCCGCGGGCACCGGCTCAAGGGATCCGACTGAGGGTCGATCAATTCCGTCAACGATGAACGGAATTGAAAAACCTTCAGTAGAAAACTAACATAATCTCGTGACCTCACCGACCGAGCAGCGCAACCCGCGAACGCTGGCCATCGATGCGGTGGGCACGTCCGAAATCCTCCAGATGCTGAACAACGAGGACGCCCTGGTCGCCGGGGCCGTCAGCGCGGTGATCCCGGAGCTGACCAAGGCCGTGGACGCGGCCGTCGAGGCGGTCCGCGGCGGCGGCCGGGTGCACTACTTCGGCGCCGGTACGTCGGGACGCCTGGCGACCCTGGACGCCGCCGAACTGCTGCCGACGTTCCACGTCCCGGACGGGCTGGTGGTCGCCCACCACGCCGGCGGCACGGAGGCGTTGCTCCGCGCGGTCGAGAACGTCGAGGACTCCGAGGAGGGCGGCGCCCGGGACGCGGCCGCCGTCACCGGTCAGGACCTCGTCGTCGGCCTCGCTGCTTCCGGGAGCACGCCGTACGTCGCCGGCGCCCTGAAGGCCGCCCGCGCGGCCGGGGCGACCACCGTGCTGGTCACGTCCAACCCGGACGCCCCGCTGGCGCCGCTCGCCGACGTCGTGATCGCCGCGGACACCGGTCCTGAGGTGATCGCCGGCTCGACCCGGCTGAAGGCCGGCACCGCGCAGAAGATGATCCTGAACGCGTTCTCGACGACGCTGATGATCAAGCTCGGCCGCACCTGGTCCAACCTGATGGTCGACCTGGTCGCCACCAACAAGAAGCTCCGCGGCCGGATGCTCCGCATCCTCGCCGAGGCCACCGGCGCCGACGACGACGCCTGCGAAGCCGCCCTGGCCCAAGCCGACGGTGAACTGAAGCCCGCCCTGGTCCACCTCCTGACCGGCACCCCCATCCCCGCCGCCCGAGCCGCCCTGGAGGCAGCTCACGGCCGGGTAGCCACCGCCCTCGCCGAACTAGGCTGACCGCTCCACCGGTGGTCGCAGGACCAGGGTGACGACGATCAGGGCCATGAAGAGTGCGGTCAGCGCGAACGGGACCGGGATCAGCGGATCGAGCAGGACGAGTACGGCGCCCACGGGTACGACGATGTTGACCACGCGGTCCGCGTTGTCGCGCAGGGCGATCCACCAGATGCCCAGGACGAAGATCGCGATCGGGATCGTCACCGTGTAGGACGCGGCGATCTCACTTAGCTCCGTGTGGTGGGTGATGCTGTCGATCTCCACCTCGATCCCGGCCGAGAATGCGCCGGCCGCGGCGAACACGAAGTAGTGCACGTACCCGTAGCGGATCGAGCGGGCGAACGACGTGATCGCGGTGTGGTGCGGCGGCCAGAAGTAGATCCACCAGAGCGCCGCGGTAACCACGAGGGTGAGTACCGAGAGCGCGATCAGCTTGCCGAGGTCCTCGTGCTCGTGGACGGCCTCGAAGATCGCGTTCGCCGAGGCGAGCAGGCTCTCGCCGAGCAGGATGAGCGTGAACAGGCCGTACCGCTCGGTGATGTGGTGCGGGTGCCAGGGCGTCGTCCAGCGTCGCTCCGCCACCACCGGTACGGCCAGCTCGGCCAGCACGAACACGAACCAGGCGACGACGACGATCTTCTCGGACATCACCAACGTGGTCAGCCACAGCACCTGCACGATCGCGATCCCGCCGGCGTACCGGAGGGTCGCCTGCCTGCTCTCCCCTGCCGTGTGGGAGGCCCGCAGCCACTGGGCGATCATCGCGACCCGCATCACGATGTACCCGAAAACCACCACGGTGAAGTCGCGGTCGGTGAAGACCGGCTCGATCCCGGCGGCGAGCACCAGGACACCGCTCATCTGCACGATCGTGAGGACCCGGTACAGCCAGTCGTCGGTCGCGAAGGACGTGGCGAACCAGGTGAAGTTCATCCACGCCCACCAGATCGCGAAGAACACCATCCCGTAGGACAGCAGGCCCTCGGCGATGTGTTTCTCGGACAGCGCGTGGTGGAGCTGGGCCGCGGCGACACTCACCGCGACCACGAACACCAGATCGAAGAACAGCTCCAACGACGACGCGGTCCGACCAGGCTCATGCGGATCCCGAGGCCGCATCGGAACCAGCCGCATCCGCGTCGTAGAGGGCGTCATGGCGCCTAGGCTAAACGGAGATGTCCACGGATGGGCGGAGCTCGGCGGCAGCGGCCAAGGCGTCGTGGGCGGGGTTCTCCAGGAAACGCTTCACGAGCTCAGGGTTGGCGGGCTGGTCGAGGTTCGGGAGGGCGAGCTGTTCGTACGCCGCCTGGAAGCGGGGGCCCCAGCGGCGGGTGCCGAGGCGGGCGGTGCGGGAGCAGTTGTCGACCATGTAGGCGACGTCGCGGGCGTGCATGTACGGCAGGAGCGAGTCGACGGCCTCGATGACCGACTCGTTGACGATCTCGGACCAGGCGTGACCGCGGGCCGCGAACTCGTCCACCTGCGCCGTCATCGTCGCCACGAACAGCCCCGCGGTCAGTGGATCGATGCCGGCCGGCGCTGTCCCGCGCCGGGCGTGGGCCTCGGCGCTGTGCGACCACATCGGGCTGCCGCCGATCTCGGTCATCGGGCGGGTGGCGAGCCGGCGTTCGGCGAGGATCACGCTGCGCAGTTCGGTGCCGTCGGCAACCTCGTCGTACACCTCGGCGACCAGGTCACGGGCCGGTCCGTACGCCGCGGAGTACGCCCGGTCGAACCGCTCCTCGTCGCCGCTCGCCGCCCGCACCGCCGCGAGACCTTCGGTCGAGATGGTCCGCGCGATCGGCCCGGTGATCGCCTCGGTGGACCGCTCGTACGCCGTCACCGGGTCCGCGCCCTCGATCCGGAAGTACCGGTACAGCGCCTCCACCAGTCCGTGTACTGCTCCGAGGAGGATCGCCCGCTCACCGACGATGTCCGACAGGTACTCGGACCGCAACGTGGTCGCGAACGTGTACGGCGACCCGAGCCCGATCGACCACGCCAGCGCCCGGTCCCACGCGTGCCCGTCCGGATCCGCATGTACGGCGATACTCGCGTTGATCCCGGCCCCGTTGACAGTGGCGCCCTGCTGGTACAGGCGCCGTACCGAGTCCCCCATGCCCTTCGGGCACACCGCGATCACCGGATGCCCGTCAGGGAAGGCGCTGCCGATCGAGGTCAGATGACCCAGCAGGAAACCGTGGGACAGGCCAATGGTCGCCCCGGGCTTCAGGACCGCGAAGATCTCCTCGTGCTGCGCCGCCAGCGCCGCGTCCGCGATCAGCAGGATCACCAGGTCCGAAGCCGCGGCCACCTCGAGCCAGTCCCCCAGCGTGCCGTCGTCCTCGCTGAACCCATGCCTGCGTGCGTCCTCCGCCGATGTCGACCCCGGCCGCAGACCGACCGACACGACCAAACCGGTCCCTTCCAGCGAGTCCCGCAGATTCAGCGCCTGCGCGCGTCCTTGCGGCCCCCAGCCCAGAACTCCGATCCGCTCCACACCGTGCAACGCCGTAGGCAGCAGACCGAACAGGTCCCGCCCACCCCGCACGATGTCCTCGGACCCGCCCGGCACATGCATCTGCTCAACCCGAAACACCGAACTCTTCATGCCCACCAGTCAAAGGGCGGCGCGCCCATTGCAGCAAGCGCAATGTCCGCACCGCCCCGTTGCAGGAACTGAAAGATCAGGGTTCCAGGCCGACTGCCTTCAGCGGGTTGGGCCAGGCCTTGAGTGCCGCGTGCAGCGCTGCGTCCTGAGTGGTTGCCAGGGCTTCGTTATAGGCGGCGGCGATGACGTCAGCGACACGGACGGGGACGCCGGTGTTGGCCGAGAGTACGGCGGCCTCGACCATGGCGATGCTGACGACGTTGGAGTGCACCTCGGACTGCGGGATCGTCGAGCTGCGGACCGCGTCGACGAACTCGACCAACGAACCGGCGATCTCCTGTGGTTCGTCGGCCATCACCGCGGGCAGTGCCTCGCCGGACGCCAGCTCGGCGACCGGTCCGTTGTCTCCGTCCCAGGTCGCCGTACCGCCGGGGGTGCTCGCGCGCCAGCGGCCGTTCCACGATGTCTCCAGCCCCACCGCGCACCAGCTGCCGGTGAAGGAGAAGCGGGTGCCGTCGGCGTACCTGAAGATCGCGGACGCGGCCGCGTTGCCGTCGAACCAGCTCCAGGACGGGTTGTACGACTCGCAGTACACCGACACCGGCTCCGACCCGATCAGCTTGCGGGACAGGTCGAACTGGTGGATAGCCATGTCGACCAGGAGCGGCTCGGCCATCCGCTCCCGGAACCCGCCGAAGTGCGGAGCCTTGTAGAACTCGCACGACAGGGTCCCGATCGGGCCGAGCTCGGCGAGCTGACGCTGGAATGCCGCGACGGCCCGGAAGTACCGGCGGGACTGCGAGACCATCAGCAGCTTGCCGCTCACCTCCGACGCCGCGACCATCTGCAGACACTCGCGCACCGTCTCGGCCAGCGGTTTCTCGCAGAGCACCGGAAGCCCACGCAGCAAGGCGTCCACGCTGACCGTCGGGTGCGCGAGCGGAACCGTCACGTCGATGACAGCGTCCGCTCGATCGGCCAGCTCGCCGAGCGAGGCGGCCACCGGTACGTCGCCGAACCCGTGCTCGTCGGCCGCGGCCCGGGCCACGTCGACGTCGAGGTCGACGAGTCCCGCGAGGACGACGTCCGGGTTGGCGGCGATGGTGCGCAGCCAGGCGCGCCCCATCCCGCCGGCGCCGACCTGCAGCAGTCGCAAGGGTTCAGGCATCGGCAGGCTCCTCGATGGGTCCGGTGTACCCATGTCCGTTGAAGAAGTCGCCGGTCTCGTAGCGCAGCAGCGTCGGCACCGCGCGCTCGGGCCGGTCGGAACGGGCCCAGGCGACGCCGTTCGCAATCACCTTACGCACGTCCTTGTGGTGATACACCGGGTAGTCCTGGTCACCGGGCGAGAAGTAGAAGATCTTCCCGTGCCCGCGGCGGAACGTGCAGCCCGAGCGGAACACCTCGCCGCCGGAGAACGACGACACGAACACCAGTTCGTCCGGCACCGGGATGTCGAAGAACTCGCCGTACATCTCCTGCTGCTCGATCACGATCGGGTGCGGGACGCCCTGCGCGATCGGGTGGGTCGGGGCGACCGTCCAGACCAGTTCGCGGTCCCGTTCGCTGCGCCAGCGCAGGGTGCACGTCGTACCCATCAGCTTGCCGAAGATCTTCGACCAGTGCCCGGAGTGCAGCACGACCAGGCCCATCCCGGCCAGCACGTGCTGGTACACGCGGTCGACGACCTTGTCCTCGACCTCGCCGTGCGCGGCATGGCCCCACCAGACCAGTACGTCGGTTTCCGCCAGCACCTCCTCGGTCAGACCGTGCTCGGGCTCGTCGAGGGTGGTCGTGGTGACAGTCGCCTCGAGGTTCTCGCGGATCCCGGCGGCGATGGTCTCGTGCATGCCGTCGGGATAGATCTCCCGGACGTGCGGTTCCACCTGCTCGTGCCGGTTCTCGCCCCAGACGAGTACGCGAATCGTCATAGTTCTTCCTTGTGTGTAAAGGGTTGTTTGACGGCTACTTGACCGCGCCGCCGATGGCACCGGCGGCGATGTACTTCTGTGCGGCGATCAGCAGCACGATGGCCGGGACCGCCGAGAGGACCGCGGTGGCCATCACCGCGTTCCAGTTCTGCACCTGCGTGCCGAGGTACTGGTAGATCCCGAGCGTGACCGGCCGGACGCCGCCCTTCGTGGTCAGCGTCAGCGCGAACAGGAAATCGCTCCAGGAAAACAGGAAACTGAACAACCCGGCCGTGATCAGCGAGTTCTTGCTGATCGGCAGCACGATCGCGACGAATGCCCGGAACAACCCGGCGCCGTCGACCCGCGCCGCCTCCACCAGCGACGGCGGCAGCGAGAGCATGAACGACCGCAGGATCAGGATCGCGAACGGGATCCCGCTGCTGCAGTTGGCCACGATCAGCCCCGGGATCGAGTTCAGCAGGCCGATCCGTTCGTACGCCGTGTACAGCGCGTTCGCGATCACGATGCCCGGAATCATCTGCGAGATCAGGATCGCGAGCAGCCCGACCGACACCCAGCGGGACCGGAACTGCGACAACGCGTACGCACACGGGGTCGCGATCGCCAGACTCAGCACCACGGTCCCGGCCGCGATGATCAGGCTTGTGACGAGGTTTCCGCCCTGCTCGTCGAGCGCGCGTCTGTAGCCGGAAAACGTCGGATGCAATGGCAGGAAACCAGCAGTGAGCGTGTTTCCGGACGGCTGCAGCGAGGCGTTCAGCATCCAGTAGACCGGGAACAGCATCACGCACAGGATCAGTACGCCGATCACGGTGTACGCCGTACGTCGCATCATGCTCTTCCCCCTACTCGTCGACGGCACGGCGGGTGCCGCGCAGGTAGAAGATCGCGAACACGAACGAGATCGCGATCAGGATGTTGGACAGTGCCGCGCCCTGGCCGAACTTGAAGTCGACGAAGGACTTCTCGTACGACTGGGTCGCCAGCGTCTGCGTCGCGTTCGCCGGTCCACCGCCGGTCAGGCCGAGGATGATGTCCAGGACCTTGATCGTGTAGACGACGCCGAGCATCAGCACCACGCTCGCGACCGACCGCAGGTTCGGCCAGGTGATGTGGAAGAACGCGCGCCAGCCGGTGGCGCCGTCGAGCTGGCCGGCCTCGTAGAGCTCGTCGGGGATCTCCGCGAGACCGGAGTACAGCAGGGTCACGTTGAACGGGATGCCGATCCAGATGTTGACGCCGATCACCGCGATCAGCGCCACCGACGGCGAGTTCAGCCAGGGCACCGGATCACCGATCAGGTGCAGCTTCAGCAGCGTGCGGTTCAGGATGCCGCTGTCCTGCTCGAGGATCGATCGCCAGGTCGCGCTCGACACGATCAGCGGCAGCAGCCACGGCAGCAGGAGCAGCGAACGCAGCAGACCGCTCAACGGGAACTTCTTGTGGAAGAACAGCGCCAGCCCCAGCCCGATCACGAACTGGAACGCGATCGACCCGATGGTGAACAGCGCGGTGTTCACCATGGCGTCCGAGAACAGCTTGTCCGTCACGACCGTGCTGTAGTTCTTCAGCCCGACCCACGGCGCGACCCCGGTGAAGAACGTCTTCAGCCCGTAGTCCTGCAGGCTCATCAGCAGGTTCTTCACCACCGGGTAGCCGAACAGCGCCACCATCGCCACCACGGCCGGCAGGACGAACAGGACCTTGGTGAGGGTCTCGCCCCGGTGGCGCCGGCCGCGCGTCTTCGCGCGGCCGGCCACCGTCGTACGTGTGAGCGTCACCATGCCGTCAGCCGCCGGAGGCCTGCTTGAAGGCGTCCTGGGCCGAGGCCTTACCGGTCAGCGCCAGCTGGATCGCCTGGTAGATCACCTTCGCGGCGTCCGGCCACTTGTCACCCAGCTTGCCGGTCCGGGCCCGGGCCGTCTTCACCTGCTCGGCGAACGCCTTCATCGACGGCACCTCCTGGGCGTACTGGTCCAGCAGCGCCGTCTTCGTCGGGAGGGTGAACCGGGCCTTTGCCCAGGCCAGCTCGTTCTCGTCCGAGTTCAGGCACTTCACGAAGTCCGCGGCCTTCTGCTGCTTGGCCTGGTCCTTGTTCAGCGGGACCGTCCAGGCCTCACCGCCGAGCGGCGCGACCGGCGTCTGGTCCGGCTTGTTCAGCGGGAACGTGACCACGTCCCACTTGACGTTCGGGACCTTCTCCAGCGCCGGGATCTGCCACGGGCCGTTCACCATCATCGCGGCCTTACCCGCCGCGAACTGGTCCTTCGCATCGCCTTGCGTCCAGTTGATGACGCTCTTCGACGCCGACCCCGACTTCACCAGATCCACCCACAACTGCAGGGCTTCCGCCACCTGCGGGCTGGTCAGATCGGTCTCGTCACCGCCGTTGGTCCACATCGCCGGCAGGAACTGCCAGGAACCTTCGTACGTCGCGTTCGCGTTGAACGCGATCCCGTACCGGCCGGGCTTGGTGAGCTTCTTCGCCGTGGCCTTCAGCTCGTCCCAGGTCTTGGGCGGCTGGACGCCGGCCTCGGCGAGCATGTCCTTGTTGTAGAACAGCGCGATCGTGTTCGTCACCGGCGCGAGTCCGTAGAGCTTGCCCTGGTACGACGTCGCGTCGACCATGCCCTGAATGACGCCGTCGGCGTTCAGACCCATGTCGTTCAGGGGCGCGAGCGCACCGGTCGCGGCGATCTGCTGTACGTCGGGGTTGTCGAGCATCAGCACGTCGGGCAGCGTCTTGGACGAGGCCTGCTGCAACACCTTCTGGATCAAGGTGTCACCAGGCACCGTCTCCCGTTGGATCGTGATGCCGAGCTTCGACGCGCAGGAGTCAAGGCCCTTTTGCACAAGGGACTTGTCCGGGTCGTTGTTGTAGTAGTCCAGGATCGTGAGGCTCTTGACGCTGTCGCCGGACGAGGCGGGCGACTGGCCGCCGTTGTCACCGCAGGCGACCAGCAGGAGCGACACCGTCGTCGCACCCGCCAGCGCGGCGGCGATCCGCTTGCTGATCATGACATCGGACTCCTTCAAAGCGTTTAACCGAGGAACGTGGGGACTGCGGAGAAGCTTGTGGATTGTGCGGTAAACCGCTTAACTGAGGCGTTGAAGGACTATGTTCCGTACGTCACACCGCTGTCAAGAGTTCGGAGGGGGTCGATCGATGGTCACGATGAAAGACGTCGCTCAGCGGGCCGGAGTCTCGATCGCGACCGTCTCGTTCCTGCTCAACGACACCAAACCGGTGACGGCGGCGACCAGGGCGCGGATCGAGCAGGCGATGCTCGACCTCGGGTACCGCCGCAACATGGTCGCCCGCGCGCTGGCCAGCCGGCGGACCCACATCATCGCGATGGCCTACCCGGCGCTCGAGCACCGGTTCGGGATGTCGACCTCGGAGTTCTTCACCAGCGCGGCCGAGGCGGCGCGCAAGGACGACTACCACCTGGTGCTGTGGCCGGTCGGCAACGACGGCGTCGAGCTACGCGAGCTGCTCGGGCAGGGCCTGGTGGACGGCGTCGTACTGATGGAAGTCCAGCTGGACGACCCGCGGATCGACGTACTGCAACAGGCCGGTACGCCGTTCGCGCTGATCGGGCGTACGACGGAGCTCGACGGGTTGTCGCACGTGGACATCGACTTCGACACCACGGTCGAGGACGCGGTCAAGCACCTGCGCGAGCACGGGCATCACGAGCTCGTGCTGATCTCCGGCGACCTGGACGATCCGCGGTTCCACGACTACGGCCCGTGGGTGCGCACCGAGGAGGCGTACCGCCGCGTCGTCGCGTCGTACGACCTGCCGATCAGGATCATCCCCTGCTCCGACACCACCCAGGCCGGCAAGGCCGCCGCCGCGCGAGTGCTGACCGAGTACCCGGAGGCCACGGCGATCCTGGTCCTCAACGAGTACGCCGCCCTGGGGGTCGTCGCCGGCCTCAAGCACACCGGTCACGACATCCCCGGCGACTTCTCCGTCCTGTCCCTGCTGACGGTCCCCGAAACCGCCGCGATGGCCGATCCCGAACTCACCATGATGCGCACCCCCGGCCCGGAACTCGGCCAGTTGGGCACCCAGGCCCTCCTCCGCCAGCTCGAAGGCGACGACCCGCTCCCGCCGCAGCTCGTCCCCGCCAAGCTCTGCGCCGGTGCTACGGTCGCAAGTCCCAGAGCGCCGCGATCAAAGGGCGGTGCAGGTCGGCGCGGCGCGCGCAAAACCCGATCGTGAGCGGCTCCAGGTCAGCCGGCAGCTCGGTCAGCTGATCGCGTACGGCGGACGACTCGAGGACCAGCCTAGGGACCACCCCAGTCCCGCAACCCAACGCCACCAACGCGAGCAGCGCCTCGTGCCCATCCGGCTCAGCCGCAATCACCGGTTTCACGCCAGCCTTCCGAAACCACCGAAACGCGGCCTCGCGAACAAGCCCTCGGGCAGGCACAACAAACGGCCCGTCGGACAACCCGCCGGACGGCGCGCCGGACCGCCTTTCGGACGGGCTCTTTCGGGCTTTCACCAGGACCAGGTCGGTGACTGCGACGGGCCGGCTCACCAAGGTCTGCGGGAGGCGCTTGGGAATGCCCGCCACCGCAGCGTCAACCTCGCCTTCGTCCAGGCGGGCAAGGGCAGCAGCCGCGTCACCGGTGCGGATGTCGAGGCGGATCTGCGGATGTTCCGTGCGCAGCGGGGCCAGCAGATCCGGCAACAGGGTCTGACAGGCCGTGACAGTGGCGAAGATCCGGAGTTCGCCGCTGAGGCCGGTCGGTTCGGCGGAGCCGGAACGGTAGTCCGCCCACAGTTCCAGCGCTCGCTCGGCGTACGTCGTGAAGCGTCGCCCCTCCGCAGTCAGCACGACACCCCGCGGCCCGCGATCGAGCAACTGCGCCCCGACGCGAGTCTCCAACCGCTGGATCGTCCGAGTCAGCGTCGCCGCACTGACATGACACTCCAAACTGGTCCGCCCGTAGTTGAGCGTCCGCGCCAAATGCAGAAACAACTCCAACTCACGATGCTCCACGGAAACCTCGAAGGAGAGAAAGAGGGAAGGACCAGGGAGGGAAAGAGAGGGTTATTTTGAAATACTAAAGACCTTCAAGAACAAAAACCCTAGTGTCGCGTAAATGATGTTCTTTGACCTGGGGTGGCGTGGTCGAGGATGTCGTCGGCGGTCTTGGTCCAGGTGAAGGGTTGGCAGCGGTCGT